>NZ_DAMBEF010000011.1:113428-126707 GCF_032061965.1 Stenotrophomonas sp.
ATTGCGTGCACTGCAGTCGGCTTGCGATCTGGCAGACCTGGCCCCTCTCCCGTTTACGGGAGAGGGGTTGGGGTGAGGGCAGCTTTTTGCTTGTGCCGTTGACCTTGCTGGCGTTTCAGCTTCGAGAAGCCAAAGCCCCCTCATCCGCCCCCGTCTCCACGGGGGCAGGCTCCTCGGGCACCTTCTCGTGCCCACGGCAGAAGGAAGGCTCCAGCCATTTCTACAAGTCGAAAGCGCCAAGTAGCGCGCACTCTCAACGCTTCCCGCTTTGCTCCACCTGCGCCGCCTCAATCACCGGCACGAAGGTCAGCACCGCGCCATCCTCAGCCCGCAGCATCCAGCCCTTGCCTTGCGGGCTGGGGGTGAACGCCACGGTCTGGCCCTGCACGAAATTCGATGCCGGGTTGTCCTCACGCTGCGGCCAATGCAGCGTGGCGGTATTGGCTGCGTTCTGCGTATCAGCCAGCAACACGCTGCGACCGCCATCGGCGTCATGGGTGATCGATTCGACCTGCATGTCCGGCAAGATGCCGGTGCTGATGCGAAGGGCTTGGTCTTGCTTGCTGGAAGGGGACGACACATCCGCCGCGGCGGTGGCACCGCCGGCAGCACCGAACAAAGCAGCGGAGACGCGCATCGTCGCCGTATCGGATACAACCAAGGTGCTGGGCTCGGTCCCGTTGAACGGGTCCTGGGCATGTACGGGCGAAATCATCAGCAGACAGCCGAGGGCCGCGGCGCAGGCCAATAGCGGCAATGGCCGCGCAACGACGGTCACCCGCGTGGATGCCTTCGCAATCACAGCGTGCGTGTCCTGCTTTCATCCACCGCTTCGATGGTTGGCACGAACGCCAGCGCCGCGCCCTCGGGGTTGCGCAGCATCCAACCGGCGCCCTGCGGGCTGGCCTGGAAGGCGATCTTGCTGCCCACGCTGAAGCCGGCCGCCGGATCATCCTCGCGCTTGGGCCACTGCAGGGTGGCGTGGTTTTCCGGGTTGGTCGGGTCTTCCAGGACCACGCGGCGGCCGCCGTCTTCTGCGGTGCCGACGGACTTGACCTCCAGGTCCGGCAGCGGACCGGCGCTGATGCGGCGCTTTTCTTCGCGGCGTTCCTTGGATTCCTTGGACATGTCCGCTGCGCCGCGTACGCCGGCGGCGGACAGGAAGATCGGCCCCGACACGACCATCACCACGCTGGAGCCGGTGATCAGCACCGACGCCTGCGAACCGTTGACATTGAAGCCATCAGCGCGTGCTTGGCTGGGTGCCAGGCCCAGGGTGGCGACGATGGCAAAGGCGAGGGCGCTGCTCTTGATCAGATGTTTCATGGGGTGGACTCCTGTCGCTGTACGGGGGAAGGCGTGCCGGTCATGGCCGGCACCGGCGTTTGATGTGCTACCGACAATTCGCGCTCCAGCGCGCCGCTGCGGTGCAGGAAATCGAAGACCGATTCCACCGTCACCACCGAGTAGTTGCCGGAGATGCGCTCACTGGCCGGGTGGTCGGTAACCGCCACGTTGTCGGCAAAGAAACGTGCGCCCAAGCGCTTGCCGATGCCGATATGCATGCGCGTGGGCGCATAGCTTTTCTGCTTCAGCCAGGCCAGCGCGCTGCTGCGGTCAGCCAGGGCCGGCTCACCGGCGGCCTGTGCCATCGCCGCGGCGGTGACTTCCAGGATCCACTGGTTGGAGTTCTGGTACTCGGTGCTGCCGGGGTAGGCCAGCATGCTGTAGCGCGGCTCATGCAGGGCACGCGCGCTGGGGGCATCGCCACTGAGCAACGTCTTCAAAGCGGCGCGCACCGCGGGGGTGGGGATGCCCACGCGCAGATCGGTGGTGATCGAGCTTTCGCCGACCAGATTCACCAGCCCTTCGCGGAACAGGTCCGAGTTGTCGGTCTTGCAGCGGTTGAGCAGGTGCACCACATCCCAGCTGCCGCTGTCATTGCGGACCAGGAAGGCCAGATGGCTATGGCGCAGACCGTACTTGCTCAGGTCCTGGCCACCACGCGCGGCAATGGCCACATCCACATCAGGCAGGGCATTGAGCGTATCGGCGGTGACGGCAGCCATGTCGAACATGGCGGCAATGGTGGTGGGCGGCGGATAACGCGGGCTGCAGGCCTCTTGCGCGAACGCCGGTGCGGTGAGCGTGACCAGTGCCAGGGCGGTGGCCAGCGAAAATAATGTGCGGGGTTTCATCGGCGCGCATCCTTGCATGGTGATTGCAAAATATTTGTTAGGGCGGGGTCGGGAGCGGAGGAGGGCGGAGGAGAGGTGCGGGACGACGAGAGTGGTTCCGCTTTGCATGCCGTCATTCCCGCGCAGGCGGGAATCGCACCTGCCGTTGATTGTCGCCGTCATTCCCGCGCAGGCGGGAGTCGCTCTTGCCGTTGATTGTCGCCGTCACCCCCGCGCAGGCAGGAGTCGCTCTTGCTGTTGATGGTTGCCGTCATTCCCGCGCAGGCGGGAATCGCTCCTGCCGTTGATTGTGCTTTCGCCTTCATCAGGGTATGCAGATGTGGGGTTGGAGCCAGGAGCCAAGAGCCAAGAGCGATTCCCGCCTGCGCGGGAATGACGGCTCAAGGGCGGAGCCAAAGCCAAAGCCAAAGCCAAAGCCAAAGCCAAAGCCCTTCGGTCTCCCTCCCGACCTACAACCCCAACCGGGCCCTGACCTCATCGGCAATCCGCACGGTCTCCCGCAGTGGCTCTACCAGCGTTGCCGCATCGGTATCCAGCGCCTGCAGCCCCGCCGACAAACGCCCGCGCTCGCGCAAGGCCCGCTGGAACTGCGCCATCCGTCCCTGTGCACGCGCGCCCAGCAATACGCCCACTGGCACGCGGGTGGCGCAGGCCTCGGAAAGCAGGTTCACCGAATCGGGGGTGCAGACGATGCGGTCGGCCCAACCCAACAGGCCGGCATAGGGATTGGAGCCATCGCCGCCATCGCTCCAGATCACCCCCGGCACGTCGTCAAACGCCGCCAGCAGGGCCTGGGTTACTGCTTTGGGGGTTCGCCGCGAGGTGGTAGCCAGGACGCTGCCGCCCTCGCTGCGGATGCGCGCAGCCAGTTGCTGGAACAGCGGCTGGATGTCGGCCTCCTGCCACGGGGCATGTTCTGTAGGGCCGCCGACCAGCAGCGCGGTGCGTGGGCCCGGCAACTGCTCGAAACTGGAGAACGCCGCGCGCCCCCAGGCCAGCCAGTCATCACTGACCGGGTTCAGGCTGCCCAGCAGGGTCAGTACATTGCCGCCGCGCAAACGGTCGTGTTCGGGCACCACCAGCAGGTCCCAATGGCGGGGATTGATGCGCGGATCCAGGACCTGCACCGTGCGGGTGCCGCGCTGGCCCAATACCCGCAAGGCCGTTGCCGCTTGGCGGCCACAGCCGATCGCCAGCTCTGGCGCATTGCCGGCCAGACGCTGGAAAACCTCGCCAAAACCGCCCGCTGCACCCGGCAACAGGCGCGGCGAGAGCCAGCGCCACGGCGCCTGAGGCTGCAGTTGCAGGCGCTGTTGGCCGCCCAGACGCAGTGCCGACGCCAAGGCCACGGCCTGGCGCACATTGCCGGCGCGGCCGTCAGTGATCGTCCAGGGAAGCATCGATCGTTTCGCGTATGGCATTAATTCGTTTCAATAAGGCGTGGTGTTGCAACAGTCGGGGCGCTCTACACTGCGGGCTCAGATCGGCCATGCCATTGTCCGGGGGATTCCGGAGTAATGCCATTCAGACCGTAGCCAATTCACCACGGAGTTTCCATGTCCGACATCTTCAACGATGCCGCGCTTGACCAGCTGTTCCGCACCGCCCGTACGCAGAATGCCTTCCAGGACCGCCCGGTCGAGGACAGCCAGCTGCGTGCGTTGTACGACCTGCTGAAGTGGGCACCCACCGCCGCCAATGCCAGCCCGGCGCGGTTTGTCTTCGTCAAATCGGCCGACGCCAAGCAGAAGCTTGCCCCGGCCCTGTCCGAGGGCAACCTGGCCAAGACGATGGCGGCGCCGGTTACCGCGATTATTGGTTTTGACCAGGATTTCCACGAAAAGCTGCCGTACCTGTTCCCGCATACCGACGCCAAGTCCTGGTTTGATGGCCCGCGTGAAGGCCGCCACGAAGCCGCATTCCGCAACGGCACCCTGCAGGGCGCCTACTTGATCCTGGCCGCGCGCGCGCTGGGCCTGGATGCCGGCCCGATGTCAGGTTTCGATGCGGCCAAGGTGGACGAAGCCTTCTTTGCCGGCACTGCCATCAAGACCAATTTCCTGGTCAACCTCGGCTACGGCGACCCGTCTGGCGTGTTCCCGCGCCTGCCGCGCCTGTCCTTTGACGAAGCAGCACGCATTGTCTGACCGTTGCACCGGCGGCTTCTGTCACAGCGACTGAAGCCTTGCCTGTTGAAACTGCCTCCATCCAGCTTTTCCACTTTCAGGAGTTTTCCCATGTCCAATCTTTCCAAGCTGCTGCTCCCGCTGGCCCTTGCCGCTGCCATCACCGCCTGCTCCAAGCCGGCCGACAACGCCGCACCGGCTGCTGCCCCGGCTGAAACCGCTGCTGCGCCGGCCGATGCTGCTGCCGCCGCCCCGGCTGCCCCGGAAGCGGCTGCCATCCAGGTTGCCGCTGGCACCTACAAGCTCGACCCGAGCCACACCGACGTGCTGGTGCAGTGGAACCACATGGGTTTTTCCAACCCGACCGCGCACTTCGGCAACGCCGACGGCACCCTGGTGTATGACGCCGCCGACGTGAGCAAGTCGACCGTTGAAGTGACCCTGCCGCTGTCGGGCCTGAACAGCTTCACCGCCAAGTTCGACGAGCACCTGCGCAGCGCCGATTTCTTCGACGCCGCCAAGTTCCCGACCGCCACCTTCAAGAGCACCAAGGTGGAAGCAGCCGGCACCAACAAGCTGACCGTGACCGGCGACCTGACCGTCAAGGGCGTGACCAAGCCGGTGGTGCTGGATGTGACCGTGAACGGCGCTGGCGAGCACCCGATGATGAAGGTGCCGTCGGTGGGCTTTGATGCCACCACCACCATCAAGCGCAGCGATTTCGGCGTGGGTGCTTATGCCCCGGCCGTGAGCGACGACGTCAAGATCCGCATCACCACCGAAGCTTCGGTGCCGAAGGCTGAGGACGCCAAGGCGCAGTAATTCGCCGCTTGGTGTTGCTGAGAACGACAAAGGCCCGCCATTGGCGGGCCTTTGTTTTTGGGTTGGGCTTTGGGTATACGTTGAAGCTAAAGCTAAAGCTACCCCTCTCCCCTGCCCCTCTCCCGCAAGGGGAGAGGGGAAAGCAAGGCAGGGCAACGCAATGCGAGGCAGGGCATAGCGGTCCCAAGCCGCAATGCATCCGTCATGGGCAACATCAACGGCCACGTCCCCTCTCCTGCATGCGGGAGAGGGGGAGGGGTGAGGGCAGGCTTCCAAGCCCCAACCCTCAGCAATCACTCACACCGTACGGCGGTAATCACATTCCCCGCATCCAGATACACGCGCAGACGATCCTGGCGGATATCGCGCGAGACAATCGTGGTCGGAGTGATCGGATTGACCAGTCCAGCGCCGCTGTCCTTGGCCAGCTTGCGCATCGTCGCCTCATCACCGGCCTTGCCAACCGCCCACTGCAGATCAGCATCGGTGCAACGGCCATCGCCGGATACCACCGGCCCTGGCGCGGTCAGGCACCCGCCCAATGCAAGTGCCAACAGCGAACAGGCAGGCAGGCGCAGTGCGCGCAGATGAGAGGGAATAGCAGGCATGGTGATCATCACGTGTGCGGCCGGACATGGCTGCAATCAGCATAGCAGCGCGTGCGCAGGCATCCTGCTCTTGCCGGGACTGCCAACTGCGTCCAGATCAAAAAATGAATGGCTGCTAGGATCAATCCGATTGCATCAACTGAATTGATAGAGCCAAGGAGGCTCTTACGATGAAGTCAGCCCAGCGATCCCTTATCGCAGCCTGCGCCACCGTTCTCATTGGCATGTTTGGCGCACCGCAGGACGCAGATGCCTGCACCCGCTTCGTCTACCACGGCGCGGGCAACGAAGTGTTCACCGGCCGCTCGATGGACTACAAGATCGATACCGGTACCCACCTGTGGATGTTCCCGCGTGGCATGCAGCGCAATGGCGAGACCGGTGCCGATACGCTGGAGTGGACCTCGCGTTATGGCAGTGTCATCGCCAGCGCCTACGATATTGCCACCACCGACGGCATGAACGAAGCCGGCCTGGTTGCAAACCTGCTGTGGCTGGCCGAGTCCGAATACCCCGAACGCAACAGCGGCAAGCCCGGCCTGAGCATCTCCGCGTGGACGCAGTACATGCTGGACAACTTCGCCAGCGTGGACGAAGCGGTCAAAGCCTTGGCCGATGAGCCATTTACCCTGGTCAGCGACGCCCCGCCGGGCGAGCAGCGCCTGGCCACGTTGCACCTGTCCCTGTCAGATGCCAGCGGCGACAGTGCCATCATCGAATACATCAAGGGCAAGCAGGTCATCCATCACAGCCGCCACTACAAGGTGATGACCAACTCGCCGATCTTCGAAGAGCAGCTGGCTCTTGAAAGTTACTGGCGCGAGATTGGCGGCACGGTGATGTTGCCCGGAACCAACCGCGCGGCGGACCGCTTTGCCCGCGCAGCGTTCTATATCGACGCCATTCCCAAGTCGACCGACCCGGTGGAATCTACCGCCAGCGTATTCGGCGTGATCCGCAACGTGTCGGTGCCGTACGGCATCACCACCCCGGACCAGCCCAACATCTCGTCCACCCGCTGGCGCACGGTGTCCGACCAATCGCGCCTGCGCTACTACTTCGAATCAGCGTTGGCGACCAACGTGTTCTGGGTGGACTTGAAGAAGATCGACTTCAGCGAGAACGGCGGCAAGGTCAAGCGCCTGGACCTGGGTGCGCAGCAGCGCACCATCTATTCGGGTGAAGCCAACGCCCAGTTCAAGGAAACCAAGCCGTTCCGTTTCCTCGGCGTGTGATGCATAACCTGCGTGTCCGGCTTGCCGGCACGCATCCTCTGGAGCTGCAATGAATACCCGATCCCACTTCAAGCGGCAGTGCTTGCCGCTGCTGCTTGCAATGGGCGGCTTTCCGCTTGCCCATGCGCAGGGCAACGACCTCGACGACAGCTGGCGCTTCCAGGCCACGCCATATGTGTGGATGAGCGGGATGGAAGGGCAGGTGCGCCCGTTCCGCGCTGCCCCCATGGTCGATGTGGACAAGTCGTTTTCCGAGCTGATGGACAGCCTTGACGCGGCCGCGTTCATCACTGGCACCGCGCGTCGCGGCGACTTTGTACTGCAGGCCGATGTCACCCATGCATCGACGTCGGATTCGACCCCGCTGCCGATGGGCCTGGCCGCCAGCGTGAAAGTGCGACAGACCTCGGTGACCGCGACGGCGGGTTACGCCTGGATGGCCACCGAGCGCACTGGCGTCGATCTGTTGGCCGGTGTCCGTTATTGGGACATCCGCGCCGCGCTGGATGTGCCGGGTCTGGTATCGGCGCGTTCGGACTCTTCGTTCGTGGACCCGATTGCCGCTGTGCGCTGGCGGCAGGCCCTGACGCCGCAGTGGACCAGCATTGTCTATGTAGATGCAGGTGGTTTTGGTGTGGGCTCGGACGCTACCTGGCAGCTGTTGGCGTTGGCCAACTATCGGGCGACCGACAAATTGTTCGTATCGATGGGCTACCGCCACCAGAGCCTGGATTACCGCGACAACGGCAAGCGCCTGGATGTATCCCTGTCCGGCCCGATGCTGGGTGTGACCTATCAGTTCGGCGCAACGCGCTAACGCCCAAAATCTGAACGCCCCTCTTCCTCCGGGAGAGGGGTGAGGGCAAGGCCCAGGCCCAGGAGGGCTAGCTTCTGACCGTGTAGAGCCGAGCCATGCTCGGCTGGGGCCTTACCGGGAAAGCGTCTGCCGAGCATGGCTCGGCACTGCTCGAAGCAAAACCAACCCCCTCCCAGCCTCCCCCTTGGCTTCGCCAAAGGGGAGGGGCAAAGGCTCGCCCCCGCCGTCGCACGCAGCGCAGTCGCTTAGCCCCCTCCCTTTCGCGTAGCGAAGGGGAGGGCTGGGGAGGGGTAGCTTTTGACCCGGTAGAGCCGAGCCATGCTCGGCTGGGGCCTTGCCGGGAAAGCGTCTGCCGAGCATGGCTCGGCACTACTCAAAACCAACCCCCTCCCAACCTCCCCTTGGCGACACCAAAGGGGAGGGGCAAAGCCTGGCTCCGCTATCGCACGCGGCGCAGTTGCGTCGCCCCCTCCCTTTCGCGCAGCGAAGGGGAGGGCTGGGGAGGGGTAGCTTTTGACCGGGTAGAGCCGAGCCATGCTCGGCTGGGGCCTTACCGGGAAAGCGTCTGCCGAGCATGGCTCGGCACTACTCGAAGCAAAACCAATCCCCTCCCAACCTCCCCTTTGCTTACGCCACAGGGGAGGGGCAAAGCGAATCACTCCACCTCGTTCGGATCCGCCTTCCAATACCCGGTGGCGCGTATCCAATCCTTCGGCACCTGCAGATGCCCTTCGACAAACTTGCGCATCATCCGCGCACGCTTGGACTCGGTGGCAATCCAGTAGTGCGTATCGCCATCGGGCTGCTCGAAGTCCACCAGCGCGTCTTCCAACAAGGTGCTGCTGGCCGCATCAAAACCATTGCGCTCGAACCACGACACCGTCACCTGCGCCGCACTTTCCAGCGGCTGCCGATCGCCTTCCTCCGGAATCTCGATGAAGACCTCGGCCACCGCATGCTCCGACAATTCTTCCAAGCGCCGGGCAATCGCCGGCAGCGCCGTTTCATCGCCAATCAGCACATAGGCGTCGAAATCATCGGCAATGACTTTCGAACCGCGCGGGCCGGCCACCACCAGTTCATCACCTTCCTTGGCATTGGCCGCCCAACTCGTTGCCGGGCCATCGCCGTGCAATACGAAATCCAGCACCAGCTCGCCAGCGTCGGCATCGTAATGACGCGGGGTGTAGTCACGTGCGGGCGAGGGCTGCTTGCCTTCCGGGTAGCGCGGGCCCTGCTCGGTCAGTTCGGGCAGCACGAAAGCGCCCTCACCATTGGGGAAAAACAGCTTGACGTGGTCGTCCGCGGAACGGCTGTCAAAGCCTTCCAGGGCATCGCCGCCCACCACCACGCGCTGCATGTTGGGGGTGAGGCGTTCAACGCGCCGTACCTGCAGCTGGCGGAAGCGCGGGGTGAGACGGATCAGTTGGGTTTCATGCGTAGGCATCGGCAATCCTGGGCTGCGGGAAATGGTTTGTCCGGGGCGATGCGCGCCCCGGGCCGTATCAATGGAAGTGATCGCGCCTGTCAGGCGGGGTCCTGCTGCGGGTCGAGCCGCGCAACCGTGTCGGCGAGGATCTGGGTGACGCGGACGATTTCCTCCTCGGTCCAGCTTTCCTGGCGGCTGAGGATGGCGTCGCGCACTTGTTCCATCGTCTCGCGTACCTGCGCGGGGATGGCGGCCTTGCGGATGCGGCGTGCGCTGTCGCGGGTGCGCTGCTGGGCATCGTCGATGGCCTCGCGGTCGGCATCGGCCTGGGCGCGGCCGGCATCGGTGATGGCGTAACGCTTGCGGCCGTTCTCCTGGTCGGCGGCGATCAGCTCCATGTCTTCCAGCAGGGACAAGGTGGGGTAGACCACGCCGGGGCTGGGCACGTAAGCGCCGTCAAACAATTCACCGATCAACTGGATCAGCTCGTAACCATGGCGCGGCTGCTGCTCGATCAGCGCCAGCAGCAACAGGCGCAGGTCGCCGCGGCCCAGCGGCCGGCGCGAGCCGCCGTCGCCACCGCGTCCGCCCCGACCACCGCCGCCACGATGCCCGGGGTGACCGCCGCGACCGTGGGCGCCGCGTTCACCGCGCCCGCCTTCCAGCGGATGGCCATGGCGGCCGGGACGGCCTTCGTGGCCTTCGGCGCTGCCACGGATGCGGCCGTGATGGTGGTGATGCCCACGGCGGTGCGGGGCGTGGCCCTCGGCTGCCGGCTCGGCGCCACCGTGGTGGGGGCGATGGCCGTGCGGGCGCTCTGAGGGAGGGAGATGCTGCGGGAGAGAGTAGAAGTTCTTCATGTCGTTTTAGATATATCGATTTGTGGTGACGAAAAGATATATCTAAAACTCGCGAATTGCCAACGCCAGCCCCCGCCATGATGCCGACCGTTCAGTTTCGGCAACGAGCCGGGCATGGGTAGCCGCCAAGCCTTCCGTCGTCACCCAGTCATGCGCATGCGCCACCCTGTCACTCGGCTGCTGACACGGTGTGTCCCGTCATGTCTGCATCGCCCTGAAAAGCCTGTCGCACATGTCTTGCGGACACTGGCTTTTAAGCCTCCATACGTATGCGTAGCCGGCTTGGGAGGGGGCCGGGTGCGTTACACTTCAGGGATTCAAAACAACGACAAGCGCGCGCGTGCGTGCAGTAACTGGGAGCGCTAATGAACTGGTTGAACGAGATGCTTAACAACGACACGAACCCCCTGGAAACCCAGGAGTGGATCGAGTCGTTGAAGGCCGTTATCGATGTCGAGGGCCCCGAGCGCGCGCATCAGTTGCTGGAAGGCATGGTTGAACTGACCCGTCGCTCGGGTGCATTCCTGCCGTTCTCGCCTACTACCGAATACGTCAACACCATCGAGCCGCAGCTGGAAGCCAAGAGCCCCGGCAATGCGGAACTGGAATGGCGCATCCGCTCCATCATCCGTTGGAACGCGATGGCCACCGTGGTGCGCGCCAACCGCAAGCCGGGCGACCTGGGCGGCCACATCGCCTCGTTCGCATCGGGCGCAACGCTCTATGACGTGGGCTTCAACCACTTCTGGCGCGCGCCCAGCGACAACCATCCGGGCGACCTGCTGTTCATCCAGGGCCACAGCGCCCCGGGTATCTATGCGCGTTCCTTCCTGGAAGGCCGCATCAGCGAGCAGCAGTTGGACAAGTTCCGCATGGAAGTAGACGGCGGCGGTCTGTCGTCCTACCCGCACCCGTGGCTGATGCCCGATTACTGGCAGACCCCGACCGTGTCGATGGGCCTGGGCCCGCTGGCCGCCATCTACCAGGCGCAGTTCCTGCGTTACCTGGAAAACCGCGGCCTGATCGAGAAGAGCGACCGCAAGGTGTGGTGCTTCATTGGCGACGGCGAGTCGGACGAGCCGGAAACCCTGGGCGCCATCGCCCTGGCCGGCCGCGAAGGCCTGGACAACCTGATCTTCGTGGTCAACTGCAACCTGCAGCGCCTTGATGGCCCGGTGCGCGGCAACGGCAAGATCATCCAGGAACTGGAAGGCGTGTTCCGTGGCGGCGGCTGGAACGTGATCAAGCTGCTGTGGGGCGGTTACTGGGATGCCCTGCTGGCCAAGGACACCAACGGCGTCCTGAAGAAGCTGATGATGGAAACCGTCGACGGCGAATACCAGAACTGCAAGGCCTTCGGCGGCGCGTATACGCGTGAGCATTTCTTCGGCAAGTACCCGGAGACCGCAGCGATGGTCGCCGGCTTGTCCGACGACGACATCTGGCGCCTGAACCGTGGCGGCCACGACCCGCACAAGGTGTACGCCGCCTACCACCAGGCCGTGAACACCAAGGGCATGCCGACCGTGATCCTGGCCAAGACGGTCAAGGGCTACGGCATGGGCAGCGCTGGCGAAGCGCTCAACCCCACCCACCAGACCAAGAAGCTGGACGACGAATCGGTCAAGCACTTCCGCGACCGCTTCAACATTCCGGTTACCGACGAGCAGCTCAAGGACGGCCAGGTGCCGTTCTACCACCCGGGCCCGGATTCGCCGGAAGTGAAGTACCTGCAGGAGCGTCGCGCTTCGCTGGGTGGCTACCTGCCGCAGCGTCGCCAGAAGGCCGACAAGTCCTTCGTCGCACCGAAGCTGGAAACCTACGAGCGCCTGCTCAAGGAATCCGGCGAGCGCACCTATTCCACCACCATGGCCTTCGTGCAGACGCTGAACATCAGCCTGCGTGACAAGGAGCTGGGCCCGCGCCTGGTGCCGATCGTCGCCGACGAAGCGCGCACCTTTGGTATGGAAGGCCTGTTCCGCCAGATCGGCATCTACGCCCCGTACGGCCAGAAGTACAAGCCGGTCGACGCCGACCAGCTCATGTACTACCGCGAAGACCAGAGCGGCCAGGTGCTGCAGCAGGGCATCAGCGAGCCGGGTGCCATGTCCTCGTGGATGGCGGCCGGTACCAGCTACTCGGTCAGCAACGTGCCGATGCTGCCGTTCTACATTTACTACTCGATGTTCGGCTTCCAGCGCATTGGCGACATTGCCTGGCAGGCAGCGGACATGCGTACCCGCGGCTTCCTGCTCGGCGGCACCGCCGGCCGCACCACGCTGAACGGTGAAGGCCTGCAGCACGAAGATGGCTTCAGCCACATCGTTGCTGGCGGCATTCCGAACGTGCGCAGCTACGACCCGACCTTCGGTTTCGAAGTAACCGTCATCCTCCAGCACGGCACCAAGGCCATGATGGAAGACCAGATCGACGAGTACTACTACATCACTCTGATGAACGAGAACTACGCCCACCCGGCCATGCCGGAAGGCGCAGCCGAAGGCATCATCAAGGGCATGTACCTGCTCACCGACGCCGGCAAGCCGAAGAAGGGCGAGCTGCGCGTGCAGCTGCTGGGCAGCGGCACCATCCTGCGCGAGGCCATTGCAGCGGCCGAACTGCTGGACAAGGATTTCGGCGTCACCGCCGACATCTGGAGCTGCCCGAGCTTCAACGAACTGCGTCGCGATGGTTTCGACGCCGAGCGCTGGAACCGCCTGCACCCGGAAGCCGAAGCCCGCAAGCCCTACGTCACCCAGCTGCTGGAAGGCCGCCAGGGCCCGGTCATCGCCGCAACCGACTACGTGCGCGCCTACACCGACCAGATCCGCGCCTTCGTGCCGGCAACGTACTCGGTATTGGGCACGGACGGCTTCGGTCGCTCGGATACCCGCGCCAACCTGCGTCGCTTCTTCGAGGTTGACCGTTATTACATCGCGCATGCGGCCATTGCGGCGCTTGCCAAGGATGGGAAGATGACGGCTAAGGATGTTGCCCGGGCTATCAAGCAGTATGGGATTGATCCGGAGAAGGCTAATCCTGTTGGGGTTTGATCGAATAGCATGTTTGAAAGTTGGGGCGGCCATTGGCCGCCCTTTCTTTTTTTTCAAAAATGTTGGTGCGTAGCGCTGTAATGACCCACCGCTTTCTGCTCAGGTCACGCGGTTAATGTAGCGGCATAGAC
>NZ_DAMBEF010000012.1:0-111222 GCF_032061965.1 Stenotrophomonas sp.
GGCGTAAGCCAGCAGATTTACAGTCTGCCCCCGTTGGCCGCTTGGGTATCCCTCCATTCCACTCCCTTGTCGAGGACCGCGGCCTTGCCGGTCAGGGGTGGGTGAGCCCGCTATTTTGGTGATGAGTGCCGATGCTGTCAACAGAAATCTTCATTTCGATGAAAATTTTTTTTCAGCGCCGGCGATACCCATCAACAGCGCATCACTCGCCCGGCATTTTAAGCTTTTCGTCGGCAAAAATGGCAACGTGCGGCACGCCGTCGGCACCAATCCAGCCGCGATACATGCCTTCCGTGTTGAACGGCGTCGCCGCCTTGCCGTCTGCCGACAAGACGATGGCGCCGCCATCGCCACCCAGCTCGGGGACGCGCTTGACGATGACCTCTTCGCCGGCCTGCGCAGGCGTTTCCTGCAGGTACTTCATGCGCGAACAGATTTCGTGCGCAGCGGCCAGGCGGATGTAGAACTCCCCCCAACCTGTACCCGATACCGCGCACTGGTCGCTGGCATAGGTGCCGGCACCGATGATCGGCGAATCGCCCACGCGCCCATACCGCTTGTTGGTCATGCCACCGGTCGAAGTACCCGCAGCCAACTTGCCCTGGCTATCCAGCGCTACTGCACCGACCGTACCGAAATGCTTGGCCGTTTCCAGGTCCACATGCGCCTGGCCCGCAGCCTCTTCCTTCAATGCCCGCTGCAACTGCTGCCAGCGCTTTTCGGTACGGAAATAGGAAGGATCGACCAATTCGATCTTCTGTTCGGCGGCAAACATTTCGGCGCCCTGCCCCACCATCATCACGTGCGGGGAATGCTCCATCACCGCCTGCGCCAGCAGGATCGGGTTCTTCACCGTGTGCACACCGGCGACCGCGCCTGCGCGCAGGGTAGCGCCATCCATCAGCGAGGCATCCAGCTCATTCTTGCCATCGTGGGTGAATACCGCGCCGCGGCCGGCATTGAAGGTGGGATCGTTCTCCAGCACAGTGATGGCGGCAGTGACTGCATCCAACGCTGGCTTGCCAGCCAACAGCGCCTCATGCCCCTTGCGCAGCGCCTCGGTCATCGCCGCGCGCGCGGCGCGCTCTTCCTCGGCACTGAAGTCCTTGCGCTCGACACCGGCACCGCCGTGGATCACCAGCAACGGGGACACCGTGGTGGCCATCGCACTCCCGGCAGACATCGACGCCAGGCCCAGCAATACCGCAGAAGTCAGCTTCATGTTTTATCACTCCGAATGGATTCTTGATTCTAGGCATGGCCGTGGCTGACTGAACAGCACAGCGCCCTACCTGGCCAGGGCGCTCAGACAACACGCCTCCGCCTGCAAGGCACGGGGCCGTTAGTTCGGCAGCAGTTGCAGATGGCCATCGACCACGTTGGCTACGGCCGTGAACGCGGGGTTGTCGACTTTGAAACTATCCAGGTGCAGCACACTGCCCTTGCCCACCGCCGTCACCGGCACGGCCTTGAAGTCCAGTGCCTGGCCCGCAATCAGGCGGTGCGGGGAATGACGCGGCTGCACCAGCCAGGCATATCCGTCACCCAGCGCGTAGACCCTTCCGCGCCCATCTGCCTCGACGCACAGGGCGGCATCTTCGTCCACACCAAGGCCAATGATGTCGTTGCTGCCCGCGGTCTGCGCCGCACGCGCGACGAACACGATCAGCCGCCCGAGCCGATTACGCCGGGCGAAATGCGTGTCGGTTACAACATTGGACAGGAATGGCATGGTCAGAAAGCCGTGATCCATGGTGACTTCGCTACCCATCGGATCGGCCAGCGCGGTTTCGGAGTCGACACTTCCGCCGTCCAACGCGCCGTAGGCATGTTGACCCAGAACAGCCAGGCCAGCACTGGTCCCCCCAATCGGCTTGCCAGCGCGCACATGGGCGTCCAGCAGCTTGTTCAACTCCGTGCCCTTCCAGAAGCGCACATAACGCGCTTGGTCGCCGCCCGCCAGGAAAATGGCATCCGCATCACGCACCATCTGCAGCACCTGCGGATCGTCCGCCGCCTTGCGGTCATGGAACACCAACGTCTGCACGGCGGTGACCCCGCCGATGTCGTTGTAGAGCTCCTTCTGCATGTTGTCATCGCCGGAGGCACGCAGGATCACGACGCGGCCATGGCCGGCACGCTCCACCCACCAATGGAAGGCCTCGGGCACCCAATCACCGCCGCCCATCAGCAACATCGCGGCCTGGGTACTGCCCGGACGGGCAGCCTTGAGGTCGCCGATTTCGTAGTACTCGTACCCGGCGCCGGTAGCGCCCGCCGGCTGTGCTGCATTGGTAACACCTGCAACCACCAGCAGGGTGAAAGCAAGCAACAGTCGTCGCTGCCAGGAACTCTTACGTTTCAGCACGTTAATGCCCACTCCGGTCAATGGCTCATGGCCGTAATGCCAGACTTTCCCACAGTGGTCAACCGTGTAAAAAAGGTGTTAGATGCAGTGAACCCCTGCACATTTCAGACAGGGGCGGCCGGCATTTCCCCACATGCCGGAGGGACAACTCCAGAACCACTTTTCATCAGAGAGCTGATTCATGCGTAAACACGCAATGGTGTGTTCAATCCAACTGGCCCTGTTGTCGATGGCCGCCCCCGCCCTGGCGCAGTCTGCCCAGGATCAACCCCAACAACTGGATACGGTGCAGGTCACCGGCTCGCGCATTCCGCGCGCGCAGGTGGAGGGTCCGGCACCGGTGACGGTGGTGACAGCCGAAGACATCAAGTCCGCAGGCTTCACCAGCGTGCCCGATGTGCTGCGCGGCCTGAGCCAGAACAACGGCTATACCCAAGGCCAGCAGAACACCACGGGCGCGCAATCCACACCCGGCGCACAGGCCGTCGACCTGCGCGGCCTTGGCCCGAATCACACCCTGGTGTTGATCAATGGCCGCCGTACCGCGGATTTCCCCCTGCCACTCAACGGCAAGAGCAACTTCACCGACGTCGGCAACATCCCGCTGGGCATGATCGACCGCATCGAGGTGCTCACCGGTAGTGCTTCGGCCGTGTATGGCTCCGACGCCATGGCTGGCGTGATCAACTTCATCCTGAAAAAGTCGACCGACGGCACCACCGTCGACTACCGCTACGGCGACACCAGCCGCGGCGGTGGTGAATCTCATGACCTGACGCTGACCACAGGTTTTGAACAGGGCAATTTCAGCGGCATCGTCGGCGTGGAACTGCAGAACCAGCGGCCACTTTGGGGCACCCGCCGCGGCGTGCAGGATTCCACGCTCGACGCCCCGACCTCGCGTAGCCGCCTGCCCTTCCTGGTGGCACGCCTGTACGACTGGGATGAGGACGTAGCGGTAGCGCCGGTCGGCGATTGCGCGGGCCTGGCAGGCCTCAACGATGGCACCACGGTGCTTGCCGAGGATCGTTACGGCGAGCCTTATTGCGGCAGTGACCGTATCGCCGCCTATCGCACGATTCAGAACGAACGCAAAGGCGCGACTGCCTACGGCTCGTTCGAGTACCGCTTCAACGACAACCTGTCCTGGTTCGCGGACGCTCAGCTGGGACACCAGAAGGTCAAGTTGATGACTGGCAACGGTGGCAACTCGTTCCCGAGCGACAACATGGGCTGGGAATTCCATGACCCCGCATCGACCGATAACGTCGACAAGATCTTCTACAACGAAGCCAGCGGCCGCTATGAGATCTGGCAGCGGCAGTTCAGCCCCGAGGAAGTGGGCGGCCTGCGTAACCGCATGAACACCACCACCCAGAAGACGCTGGCCTTGACCACCGGCTTCAAGGGCGCCTTCGGCGAGAACTGGAACTGGGAAGCAGCCTACAACCACTCCCAGTACAAGGCGGACGTGGCAATGCCACGCATCGATGCCGTTGCGGCCAACCGCTTCTTCCTGGGCGAGCGGCTTGGCTACGACGATGACGGCTATGCCATCTACAACGCCGACCCGACCCGCCTGTTCTCGGTGTTGACGCCGGCGGAAACCGCCTCGTTCCTGGCCATGTCGACCTTCCACCCGGAAGCGAAGAACGACAATATCAGCTTCACCGCCGACACACCGGCACTGTTCTCGATGCCTGCCGGCGATGCCGGTTTTGCAGGTGTGCTGGAGTTTGGCCGCCAGTCCTACGACATCAACCCCGATCCGTTGGCCACCACCGCTGCAGCCTACTACGGCCCGCAATACGGCGATGGCAGTGGCAGCCGCAATCGTTGGAGCGCCGCAGGCGAACTGCGCCTGCCACTGGCCAGCAACCTGCAGGCCAGCCTGGCCGGTCGCTATGACCGCTACAGTTTCGGTAACCGCCACCCGGGCAAGTTCACCTACAGCGCCGGCCTGGAGTGGCGCCCGCTCGATACGCTGTTGGTGCGTGGCTCCTATGGCACCGGCTTCCGTGCTCCCGACATGCACTACCTGTTTGCCGGTGACGACTACTACCGCAAGGTCTCCACGGACTACTACCAGTGCCGCCAGGACGAGCCGGGCTTCAGCAATGGCGAATGCTGGGATGAGGGCGATTGGGACACCAACACCCTGGACATCTATGCCGGCAACAAGCAGCTGGATGTGGAAACGAGCAAGTCGTTCACTGCCGGCTTCGTCTGGTCGCCGGTGGCCGGCTTCGACCTCGCCGTGGATTATTACAAGATCAAGGTGATGAACCAGGTGCAGTCGCAGGACCGCGAACTGCTGCGCATCACCGAGGCCAACTGCCGGCTCGGCGTCACCGACACCGGCCAAGCGGTGGACGTGAACTCGCCGACCTGCGTGGATGCCCTGGCCCGCGTGATCCGCGATGCCGATGGCACGATCACCAGTGTGCACTTCGCACCGATCAACATCGCTCGCGAGGAAACCTCCGGCATCGACGTCACCGGCAACTACCGGCTGGAAACTGCCGCGGCTGGCAACTTCAACTTCACCGGCACCTACACCTGGGCCCACCGCCATACCCGCCAGCTGTATCCGGGTGACCCGACCGAAGACATGCTGGACGTGAGCTTCAGCGACACCACCCTGCCGCGTGTGAAGTCCAACCTGGGCGTGAGCTGGGACAAGGGCGCGTGGGGTGCCAGCCTGTTCGGCACCTACCTGGGCCGCGTTGCCAACTACGACAACGATGCCTGGACCGAAGCCACCTGGCGCTTCAATGCAGGTGCACGCTATGACATCACCGACCACCTGCGTGTATCGCTGACCGTCAACAACCTGTTCGACAAGATGCCGCCGAAAGACTCAACCTGGGCGGCGTATCCGTACTACAACACGTCCTGGTTTGACGCCATCGGGCGCAGCTACTTCGTACAGGTCACCTGGAAACTGGGCGGCAAGGCACTGTAATCGCCTGCCCTTGAAGCACCGACAAGGCCCGCCAATGGCGGGCCTTGTCGTTTGTGCCCTTTTCCTCAACCACTGCGCGGCTTCTGTAGCGAGGAAGTGATCACCCCGCCGTTCTTCGTTCGGATATCTGTCCGTTTCGATTGAACCCCGGGTGCGCTGTGCTTACCCGGGCTACGTTGCTTGTTTGGATTCACACAAGGCCCGCCAATGGCGGACGCTGTTGTTTGTGTGGATTGCGCATGCCGGCAGAAGCTGGAGCGCAGCGCCGCCGGTCACGCACGGTGGCAACGCTTCTCCACAACGGGCGTAGCCCGGGTAAGCGCAGCGCACCCGGGGGTTTCGGCTGGCACCCGCACTTGTTCGCATCGATCATCCCCCGGGTGCGCTGCGCTTACCCGGGCTACGTTGTTGCGGTATTTCTCCACAACCGCTGTGTGCAATGGATGGAGAAGGCTGTGGACAAGTGCGTGCACGCCTTGGGCTGCAATGCTTTCAAATAGGTGGTGAATTTTTCACCAATGCACCAAAATACAAGCAGGCGAATTTTTGCAGGAGCGGCGTCAGCCGCGAAGCTGGAGCATCTCCAGGTTGCATAAGTGCCTTGGGCTTCAGGAATGCCAGCATCGTGGCTGACGCCACTCCCACGACCGGCCACCTTTTCCACAACGACTGTGCGCAATCGATGGAGAAGGCTGTGGACAAGCCTGCACAACCCTTGCACGACAAGGGTTTCAAAAATGTGGTGAAAATTTGACCAAGCCGCGAACCGCAGATACGACAAGGCCCCGCAACGCGGGGCCTTGTGGCTGCAGCAACGTCGCAGGAATCAGACGTTGAAGCGGAAATGCAGCACGTCGCCTTCCTTGACGATGTAATCCTTGCCTTCCAGGCGCAGGCGGCCGGCTTCCTTGGCGCCCTGCTCACCCTTGAGATTGATGAAGTCGTCATAGGCGATGGTTTCGGCACGGATGAAGCCGCGCTCGAAGTCGGTGTGGATCACGCCCGCTGCCTGCGGCGCAGTGGAGCCGGCGCGCAGCTGCCATGCGCGCACTTCCTTCACGCCAGCGGTGAAGTAGGTCTGTAGGCCCAGCAGCTTGTAGCCGGCACGGATCACGCGATTCAGGCCCGGCTCTTCCAGGCCGAGATCCTTCAGGAATTCATCGCGGTCGGCATCGTCCAGCTGCGCCATTTCTTCTTCGATCGCTGCACATACCGGCACCACTTCGGCACCCTCGGCTTCAGCCCGGGCGCGCACGACGTCCAGCAGCGGGTTGTTCTCGAAGCCATCCTCGGCCACGTTGGCGATGTACATCAGCGGCTTGAGGGTGATCAGGAACATGTCACGGATCAACGCCTTTTCGTCAGCGTCCAGGCCGGCCGAACGTGCCGAACGACCCTGATCCAGCGCAGCCGACAGCTTCTCCAGCACCGGCTTGCGAGCCAGCGCGTCCTTGTCGTTGGCCTTGGCCGCGCGGGTGGCACGGTCCAGCGCCTTCAATACCGACTCCAGGTCAGCCAGCGCCAGCTCGGTATCGATGGTCTCGATATCGGCGATGGGATCAACCTTGTTGGCAACGTGGATGACGTTGCTGTCTTCGAAGCAGCGCACGACGTGGGCGATGGCATCGGTCTCGCGGATGTGGGCCAGGAACTTGTTGCCCAGGCCTTCACCCTTGGACGCGCCGGCAACCAGGCCAGCGATGTCGACGAACTCCATCGTGGTCGGGATCACCCGCTCCGGCTTGACGATTGCCGCCAGCGCATCAAGGCGCGGATCCGGCACCGGCACGACGCCGGTGTTCGGCTCGATCGTGCAGAACGGGAAGTTGGCCGCAGCGATACCCGCCTTGGTCAGCGCATTGAACAGGGTCGACTTGCCGACATTGGGCAGACCGACGATGCCGCATTTGATACCCATGGTCTAAATCCGGAAATTGATGATTCGGTGAGGGAGATATCGGGGTTCGGGATTCGGGATTCGCAAGTGCAAGGAAATGCACCACTCAACCGTCAGCTCCGGACCCCGGCAATTTGGGATTCGGGACTGGAAATTCGGTCGCGGCCATGCCGTTCCTGCGAATTCCCAATCCCCAATCCCCAATCACGCCTTGCCGGTATGCAGCCGCTTCATGGCTTCGTTGTAATCCCCTGCCACTGCCAACGGCAGCACGTCGATGGCCGCGTCGATGGCGCGCTCCATCAGCACCGCATCATCCGGCGAGGGTCGCCCCAGCACCCAACCCACCACACGGTCCTTGTGACCGGGATGGCCGATACCAAGACGCAGACGGTGAAACTTGCCATGACCGAGCAGGCGGATGGTGTCACGCAGGCCGTTCTGGCCGCCATGACCACCGTCGAACTTGAGCCGTGCCACGCCAGGGGGCATGTCCAGCTCGTCGTGCGCGATCAGGGTCTGCTCCGGCTCGATCTTCCAGAACCGCTGTGCGGCGGTGACCGATTTACCAGAGAGGTTCATGAAGGTGGCCGGCTTCAACAGCCATACCGGTTGCCCGGCAATGTCGACCTTGGCGACTTCGCCAAACAATTTGCTTTCCAGCGCCCAGCGCGCGCCCTGCCGCTGTGCAAGGGCCTCAACGAAATGAAACCCAGCGTTATGCCGGGTTCGGGCGTGTTCGGGTCCGGGGTTGCCCAGACCAACGATCAATCGCAAGCCAGTCATCAGTCAGATACATCTGCCGCACCCGCCCCGAAAGGCGGGCGCGACATTACCGATTACTCGGCAGCTGCTTCTTCGTCAGCAGCGGCGGTCTTGGCGATGACAACGGCGTCGTCATGGCCCTTGCCCAGCTTCAGCGCCGGGATTTCCACGCCAGCCGGCAGCTTCAGGCCCGACAGGTAGATGATGTCGCCAGCCTTCAGGTCAGCCAGGTCGACTTCGATCGACTGCGGCAGGTCCTTCGGCAAGCAGGCAATCGCCACTTCCTTCAGTTCGTGGGTGACCAGCACGTCGGCAGCCTTGCCAGCCGGCGAGGTGTCTTCGTTGATGAAGGTCAGCGGCACCGAAGCGTGCAGCACTTCGTTCTCGCTCACGCGCTGGAAGTCCAGGTGCATGACCAGCTGCTTGAACGGGTGGCGCTGCATGTCACGCAGCAGCACCTTGTGGATGGTGCCGTCGAGGTTCAGGTCGATGATCGACGAGTAGAACCAATCGTTGAACTGGGCCAGCCAGATTTCGTTGTGGTTGAACTGAACCATTGCCGGTTCGCGATCACCACCGTAAACGATGCCCGGCACCACGCCGGCATGACGCAGGCGGCGGCTCGCACCCTGACCTTGCACGTCACGACGGACGACTTTGATTTCGTGAGACTTTGCCATTGTTGACTACTCTAGGTTGATGCACCGCCTCGCGGCGCTGCGTAAAGACTCTTCCGCGACCAGAAGAGCCCGCTGTGATCCCCGGCAAGCCGGGGACCGGAAACTCAATCCACGTACATCGAGCTGACCGACTCGCCGAAGGCGATGCGGCGCATCGTCTCGGCCAGCATCTCGGCCACGCTGATCTGGCGGATCTTGGGACAGACGCGGGCCACTTCGGAAAGCGGGATCGTGTCGGTCACCACCAGCTCGTCGAGCTGGGAATTGTTCAAGTTGTCCACCGCCGGGCCCGAGAGCACGGCGTGGGTGCAGTACGCGGCCACCTTCAGCGCGCCACGCGCCTTGAGGGCAGCAGCGGCAGCACACAGGGTGCCGGCGGTGTCGACGATATCGTCGACCATCACGCAGGTCTTGCCTTCCACGTCACCGATGATGTTCATCACCGTGGCGACGTTGGCACGCGGGCGACGCTTGTCGATGATGGCCAGGTCGGCATCATCCAAACGCTTTGCCACGGCGCGGGCGCGTACCACGCCGCCGACGTCCGGGCTGACCACGATCAGGTTATCGGTGCCGTAGGCGCGCCAGATGTCGGCCAGCAGCAGCGGTGACGCGTAAACATTGTCCACGGGCATGTCGAAAAAGCCCTGGATCTGATCGGCGTGCAGGTCGACCGTGAGGATCTGGTCGGTGTGCACGGCCGAGAACATCTTGGCCGCAACCTTGGCGGTGATCGGCACGCGCGAGGAGCGCATGCGGCGATCCTGGCGGGCGTAACCGAAGTACGGCACCACCGCGGTGACGGAGGCGGCACTCGCGCGCTTGAGCGCGTCGATGATCACCAGCAGCTCCATCAGGTTTTCCGCACTCGGGGCGCTGGTCGGCTGCACCACGAACACGTCCTGCTTGCGCACGTTTTCCTGGATCTCGACCTGTACTTCGCCGTCGGAGAACTTGGAAACCAGCGCCTTGCCCGGCCTCACCCCAAGTTCCTTGCAGATGCTCTGCGCAAGGCGTTTGTTGGCATTGCCGGAAAAGACCAGCAGGTTCGGGGAATCTTGCATGACAGCTCTCTCGGGCGGGGGGCGAGTAGCGAAGGAATGTGATTACTGCAGAGACGGCGCATTTCAGGTTGCGCACATCCGTTGCGCTTATTGCGTGGAGAAGGATGTGGCAGGGGCGGTAGGATTCGAACCTACGAATGCCAGGATCAAAACCTGGTGCCTTGGGCCTCTTGGCGACGCCCCTGCATCAAACACTTCCCGTCGTCTCCAGCGCATCAAGCAGTGGCGAGCGATCAACGCCCGCAGCTACCCATGCCCGCAGTTCTTCCGGCAACCCCGCCAGGGCTTGCTCTGCGGCAACGCGCGTGGCGAACTCAACGAAACAACCGCTTCCCGACCCCGTGAGCCGTGCCCGACCGGTGCCTTCCAATGCCTGGAACACCGCCTCGATGGCAGGTTCCCGACGCCGCAGCACCGGCTCGAACGCATTCCCGAGGACGGTCCCGGAAGCGAAGTCCGCTATTTTCACGGGCTTGGCATCCCGAGTCAAATCCGGCGAACGGAAAAGTTCAGCGGTGGGCACATGCACGCCCGGGTCGACCAGCAGGTAAAAGGCCGGCGGCAGGCGGATCGGGGTCAATACTTCGCCCACGCCTTCGGCCCAGGCGCTGCGCCCGCGCACGAAGACCGGCACGTCCGCCCCGAGCTTCACACCCAGCGCCGCCAGCGCATCCTCGTCCAGGCCCGTGCCCCACAAGGCATTGAGCGCCACCAGCACGGTCGCCGCGTCGGAAGAACCCCCGCCAAAGCCACCACCGGCCGGAATGCGCTTTTCAACGCGGATATCAGCACCTTGAGCGCAGTTGGCCGCCTCTTTCAGGGCAATGGCCGCTCGAACCACAAGATCATCGGCCTCGGCGACGCCCGGCACCGAAGGCCCGTCGCGGCGCACCTGGCCGTCTGTCCGCAGGCGCAGGCCGATGCGGTCACCCCAATCCAGCAGGCGGAATACCGTCTGCAACTGGTGATAGCCGTCGGCACGGCGCCCGGTGATATGCAGGAACAGGTTCAGCTTGGCCGGGGCTGGCCAATACGACCAACCATCGTTCACAACCGGATTGCTCATTGCTCTGCCGCACCCCAGGCATCGACGATCAGTCGCACCTTGGCATCGCCATTGACCGCCTCGATCCGTCGCGGCAACGAGGGTTTCCCCTCTTCCGCCGGGTACCAGTCCAGGTAATCGATCTGCCAGCCCTGCTGGCGCAACACACGCGGCCGGCCATCGGCATCGAAGCCAAGATGGTCCGGCGCACCGGCGTTGGCAGGCAGCCCCCGCACCCACTGTGCCAGTTGCTCCACCGGTATTTCCCAACCGGTGGCCTGTAGCAACACCTGCCCCGCATCGTCACCGGTGCGCGGCCCGCCTTCCAGCCCGTCCAGTCGCACCGGCTGCCCTGCCCCGCCGGTCAGCTGCCAGCTCTGACGGGTGACGGGCGCAGCCAGGCTGACTTCAAACGCCTCACCCTGCTGTGCCCAGTCGATGCGGCCATTGCCACCGTTACGCCCCTTGCTGATCGCCGCCCGGCCCTGGAAAGACCAGTTGCGCTCACTGCGCAATGCCGCCTGACGCGCCTGTTCGGCCGCCTGGGCCTGCGCGGAAACCTCGGCAACTTCAGCTGCCACCGGCGCTTGTTGGCGCTTGGGCACCGAACCACAGGCCGCAAGCGCACCCACCATCAACAGCGCCACCGGCGCCTGCCACATCCGCGTCTTGTTCATACACCCAACTTTTCGATCGCCCGCTGCAAGGCACGATTGTCCGGATCCAGCTTGCGCGCCTCGTCGAAGAAACGACGCGCTTCATCCTTCTGCCCCAGCACCCACAGAACCTCGCCCACGTGCGCGGCGATCTCCGGGTCCTTGTTCAGCCCCCAGGCGCGACGCAGGTACTCCAGCGCTTCCGGATTGCGACCCAGGCGATACAGCACCCAGCCGTAGCTGTCGACGATGGCGGCGTTGTCCGGCTCGGCGACGCGCGCGCGATCAATCAGCTCCAGTGCTTCCTGGTAGCGATGGGTACGGTCGGCCAGCGTATAACCCAGGGCATTGAGTGCAGCCACGTTCTCGGGCTCGGCGACCAGGATCTTGCGCAGGTCGGCCTCGGCGCGCGGCACGTCGTCATTGCGCTCCCAGGCCAGCGCGCGCGCATAGAGCAGCGCCCCGTCATCCGGGAAAGCGGCCAGGCCACGGGTCAACACATCCATTTCGGCCCTGCTGCCATCGCGCTGCTGCAGCTCGGCTTCGAGCAGGTAGGCATCGCGGCGCACGTCGTCGTCCAGGGCGGCATCGGCCTGGACGGCATGCACTTCGGTGTTGGCACGTTGCTTGTCACCCATCAGGTGCAAGGCATTGACCGCACGCAGCCTGGCCTCGCCACGCTGCTCGCCACCGGGCACGCCGTGATACCACTCCACGGCCTCCTGGTAGCGCTTGAGGTACTCGGCAATCTTGCCCAGCAACAGGCGCTGCTCGGGGTCGGGCTTGCTGGCCTTGGCGGAGATGTCCTGGTACAGCGCCAGCAATGCCGCGTCGTCCTTCTGCTTGGCCAGCAACGAGGCGCGCATGCCCCAGCTCTGCAGGTTCTGCGGGCCCTGCGCCATCACCCGTTCGGCCGGCTCGGTCGCACCCAGGGCGTCATAGGCGAAGGCCAGCGCGTTGCGCAGCTCCTCATCGGCGGCCGCTTTGGACTCGATGCCCTTGAGCAGCGCCAGCGCTTCATCCTTCTTGCCCGCCTGGTTGAGCTGGGTGGCATGCAGCAACACGACCCGCGGCTCCTCCGGGAAGCGCCGGACCACCTCGGCAACCATGCGCTGGGCCAGCTCCGGCCGGTCCATGCGCAGCGCCAGACGGCCAAATTCCTGCCAGGCATCAAGGGTTTCGGGGATGGCGTTGGCATCCACAAGTTCGCCCAGCACCTGCGCCGGCACCGCCGGATCACGGCCACCGGTGGCCAAGGCCAGCACCGCATAGCGCCAGGCCAGGGGCTCCGGCGCTTGCAGCACCGCCAGCAGTTCCTTGCGCGCCTGCTTTGCATCGCCCTTGCGCATGGCCAGCGATGCGCGGGTGGCGCGCACCGCCACCGCGCCCGGGTCGCGCTGCGCCCACAGCGCCAAGGCTTCGTTGGCACGGGCATCGTCACCGGCAATCATCGCAATGCGGGTTGCCCGTTCAGCCAGGCCTACATCTCCCTGCGCCTGCTGGGCGGCCTGCAGGTACCAACGCGCAGCCTCGGCCAACTTACCGGCCTGCAAGGAAAATTCCCCCGCCAGCATGGGCTCGAGCGGCGGCGCAGGAGGGGCTGCCAACGGCGCTTCGACGGGCCTGGACGGCGCCGCCAGCACCGGCAAAACCGGCAGGGAAAGCAACAGAACGGTGCATATGCGATGGAATACGGGCATCTGGCGCAACCGGGCCGTAAAATGGCGGCCTTCAACAGCCAGCAGCTTATCGCAAGCAACTGAACAGATGACCCTTTGGGTGCTTGGACTCAACCACCAGACCGCGCCGGTAGACCTGCGCGAGCGCGCTGCCTTCGGCGGTGACGCTTTGCCGCGCGCGATGGAATCGTTGCGGCAGTCACCGCAACTGGCTGAAGCCGTGCTGTTGTCCACCTGCAACCGCACCGAGCTGTACGCGGTCGCCGAGGATGGCGCGGCATTGACCCGCTGGCTGGAAGACCACGCCGGCACGCTTGATGGCTACCTGTACCAGCATGCCGACGGTGAGGCTGTCCGGCATTTGTTCCGGGTAGCCACCGGGCTGGATTCAATGGTGCTGGGCGAACCGCAGATCCTGGGCCAGGTGAAGGATGCCTGGGCGCTGGCGCATGACCGTGGGGTTATCGGCCAGCAGCTCGACCGCCTGTTCCAGCAGACCTTCTCGGTCGCCAAGCGGGCGCGAACCGATACCCGCGTGGGCGCCAACCCGATCTCGGTCGCCTCTACGGCGGTGCGGGTTGCCCAGGACTCGTTTGCCCGCCTGGAAGACTCCACCGTTCTGCTGGTAGGTGCCGGCGAGACCATCGAGCTGGTCGCCAAACATCTGAGCGATGCGCGGGTGAAGCGCCTGCTGATCGCCAACCGCACCCTCGCCCATGCCCAGGACCTGGCCTCCCGCCACGGTGGCGTGGCGCTGCCCCTGGCCGAGCTGGAGCGTCACCTGGGCGAAGCCGACGTGGTGTTTTCCGCCACGGCCGCACGCGAGCCGGTGATCCCGCGGCAGCAAGTCGCCGCCGCCCTGCGCAACCGCAGGCACAAGCCGATGCTGCTGTTCGACCTGGCGGTGCCGCGCGATATCGAAGCCAGCGTAGCCACCCTGGGCGATGCCTACCTGTACACGGTGGACGACATGGAACGGGCGGTGGAAGAGAACCGCCGTGGCCGCCGCGAAGCCGCCGCCGAAGCGGAAGCCATCATCAATCTGCAGGTCACCCGCTACCTGGAAAACCTGCGCGCTACCCAGCTGCAGGCACCGATGCGGCAGCTGCGCGCGTTCGGCGAGGCCACCCGTGCCGAACTGCTGACCAAGG
The DNA here is from genome assembly GCF_032061965.1 of Stenotrophomonas sp. Classification (GTDB taxonomy): domain Bacteria; phylum Pseudomonadota; class Gammaproteobacteria; order Xanthomonadales; family Xanthomonadaceae; genus Stenotrophomonas. The sequence goes on from NZ_DAMBEF010000012.1 coordinate 14,271, forward strand.
CGCGCCAGCAACTGGCCCATGGCAAGCCCGCCGAGGAAGTGCTGGAGCAACTGGCCCATGGCCTGACCAACCGCCTGCTGCATCCGCCTACCGCAGCCCTTCGCCAGGCCGCGCTGGAAGGCGATACTGAGACAACCCGCGCCGCCGAGCGCCTGTTCCCGGCTATCCCCGGGTATCACCACCCTGTTGCGAGGACCGATGACGCCGACCCTGCGCCGTAAGCTGCTGGCACTGGCCGAGCGCCGTGAAGAACTGGAACGCCTGCTTTCCGACCCCGACGTGGTCGCCGACAACGAGCGCTTCCGCAACTTCTCCCGCGAGTTCGCACAACTGGAACCCATCGCCACCGCGCTGGCTGACGAGGCCCGCGCCAAGGCCGACCTTGCCTCGGCCGAGGCCATGCGCGCCGACCCGGAGCTGCGCGAGCTGGCCGAAGAGGAAATCAGCGCTGCCCAAGCGCGCCTGCAGCTCCTGGACGAGGAACTGGCCCTGCTGCTGGTGCCACGCGATCCACGCGACGAAGGCAATCTGTTCCTGGAGGTACGCGCGGGCACCGGCGGCGATGAGGCGGCGATTTTTGCCGGCGACCTGTTCCGCATGTACGCCCGCTACGCCGAGCGCCAGGGTTGGAAGGTGGAGATCGAATCGGACAACCCCGGTGAGCATGGCGGCTACAAGGAAGTCGTGGCGCGCGTGGTGGGGCGTGGTGCGTATTCGCGGCTGAAATTCGAATCGGGCACGCATCGCGTGCAGCGCGTACCGGCCACTGAATCCCAGGGCCGCATCCATACCTCGGCGGCGACCGTGGCGATCATCCCCGAAGCCGATGATGTCGAGGACGTGACGATCAACCCGGCGGATCTGAAGGTGGACACCTACCGTTCTTCCGGCGCCGGTGGCCAGCATGTCAACAAGACCGAATCGGCCATCCGCATCACCCACGTCCCCAGCGGCGTGGTGGTGGAATGCCAGACCGAGCGCAGCCAGCACGCCAACCGCGACAAGGCGATGAAGCGCCTCAAGGCGCAGTTGCTGGATGCCGAACGCAGCAAGCAGGCCGCGGCGCAGGCCGAGTCGCGCCGCCTGCAGGTAGGCAGCGGCGACCGCAGCCAGCGTATCCGCACCTACAACTTCCCGCAGGGCCGCATCACCGACCACCGCGTCGAGGGCCTTACCCTGTACGACCTGCCCAACATCATCGAAGGCGCGATGGACGATCTGGTTGCGCGCCTGCAGCACGAGCACCAGGTGGATGAGCTGGCACGGTTGGCTGAAGGGACCTGAAGGCTCACTTCGCCCAACCTTGCGGAGGGCGCAGGCTTCGCTCCCTCCCTTGCGCACAGCGCAGCAGGTGAAGATGGTCTGCTTGCACGCCACCGACGCGCCGCCTGATGACCGACCGCAGGCCTTCGTGCCGGACGGATCGGAGACGGCTGGCGTTGGACTTCGCTGCTGCCTTTGGATTTGGCCTTGGTCGCCAGCCCAGAGCAGAATCAACATCTATCCCTGCCCAGCCGGCCCCCGAGCTGCGTACAAGGGAGGGAGCAAAGCCAGACCATGACCCACGCCCTCAGCGAACGCGACCAACTCCGCCTTGCCGTCAGCCGCCAGCCCGGTGACTTCATTGCCTGGGTGATGCTGGCCGATGCCGAACTCGGAGCCGGTGACATCGCCGCCGGTGAAAGCGCGGCCAACCACGCATTGCAGCTGCGCCCACAGCACCCCGAAGCGCTGGCCAGGCTCGGCCGCGCCCGCTGGATGCAAGGTCGTCATGACGACGCCGCTGCATTGCTGCAGCGTGCCTGCCAGTTGGCGCCGCAGCATCCGGGCATGGCGCTGTGGCTGGGCCATGTACTGGAAGATGCACGGCAACCCGAAGCGGCAGCCGATGCCTATCGACGCGCCCATGCGCTGGCGCCGGATGAGGCCTACATGGCCGCGCAGCGCCTGAACTGGCAACGCCGCCTGTGTGATTGGCGCGACCTTGATGCCTTGTCGGCGCAGGTACGGCGTGCGGTGGCACAAGGCAATCCGGCGGTCGAGCCTTTCGCGTTTCTCAGCGAGGACGCCAGTGCGGGCGAGCAACTGGCCTGTGCGCGGCAGCGCGCCAGGGTGCTTGCGCAATCGATTCGGCGGCTACCTGCCACCAGTATCCGCACCCAGGGGCCGTTGCAGATCGGCTTTCTATCCAACGGATTTGGGGCCCACCCCACCGGCCTGTTGACCGCGGCCCTGTTCGAACAGCTGCGCGCGCATCCACGCTTGCAGGTGCAGTTGTTCGCCCTCAACGCCGACGACGGCAGCGCTATCCGCCAACGCTTGCAGGTGGCGGCGCGCGTGCATGATGTCAGCGAACAAACCCATGCGCAGATCGCGCAGCGCATCCGTGCTGCGGGTATCGACATCCTGTTCGACCTGCGCGGCTGGGGCGGTGGCGGCACCCCGGAGGTACTGGCGATGCGTCCGGCGCCGCTGCAGCTGAACTGGCTGGCCTACCCCGGCACTTCGGGCGCGCCGTGGATGGACTATGTGCTTGCCGATGACTTCGTGCTGCCGGCGGCACTGGAGACCGCTTTCAGCGAGAAGGTACTGCGCCTGCCGCGCGCCTTTCAGCCCTCGGACAACACCCGCCAGATCGAACCGCCGCCACCGCGTGAGGCCTGCGGCCTGCCCGGGACCGGCGTGGTGTTCTGCTGTTTCAACAACAGCTACAAACTCAACCCGCGCAGCGTCCGGCGCCTGTTGCAGGTGCTGCAAGGCGTGCCCGGCAGCGTACTGTGGTTGCTCGCAGGGCCAGGCAACGCCGACCAGCGCCTGCGCCAGGCGGCCCGCCAGCAACAGGTAGACCCCGCCCGCCTGGTCTTCATGGACAAGTTGCCGCATCCGCACTACCTGTCCCGCTATGGGCACGCCGACCTGTTCCTGGACACGAACCCGTACAACGCCCACACGACGGCTTCCGATGCCCTGTGGGCAGGCTGCCCGGTGCTGACCGTGCCCGGTGCAACCTTTGCCGCTCGCGTGGCCGGCAGCCTCAACCACCACCTGGGCCTGCAAGACATGAACATGGCCGACGACGCTGCCTTTGTCGCCCGCGCCATTGCCCTGGGCAACGACCCTGCCGCGTTGCAAGCGCTGCGCGTACGCGTGCAACACGCCCGGGACCAGAGCGGGCTGTTCGACATGGAGGGATTCGCCGGTGACTTCAGCCATCTGTTGCAGCAGCTCGCCCACCGCCACGGCTGGCAGGATGGTGATGTAGACGCGGGCTGACACACGGCTGCGTTACGCTCGACGCTCCTACCGGGAGTGACCATGGGCAAGCTCAAACGCAAGGAATACGAACAACTGCTGGAACCCATGCAGCTGGAACTGGCCAACATGGCACGCTGGGCCCAGCACAGTGGGCAACGCGTACTGGCGTTGTTCGAAGGCCGCGATACCGCCGGCAAGGGCGGCGTGATCCAGGACATTGCCAAACACCTCAACCCGCGCCAGTGCCGGGTGGTCGCCCTGCCCAAGCCAAGCGAACGCGAGGACAGCCAGTGGTACTTCCAGCGCCATGTCGCGCACCTGCCTGCCGCCGGTGAGATCGTGTTGATGGACCGCAGCTGGTACAACCGCGCCGGCGTCGAGAAGGTGATGGGCTACTGCACCGATGCGCAGTACAAGGCCTTCCTGAAACAGGCCCCGATATTCGAGAAGCTGTTGGTGGACGATGGCATCCTGCTGTTCAAGTACTGGTTGTGCGTGGATCAGGACCAGCAGGAAAAGCGCTTTGCCGAACGTCGCGAAGATCCGCTCAAGGGCTGGAAGCTGTCACCAGTGGATCTCAAGTCACGCCAGGCCTATGCCGACTACGGCAAGGCCCGCGAAGCCATGCTGGAGGCTACCCACAGCACGCATGCACCGTGGACACTGGTGGACTTCAACGACCAGAAGCTGGGCCGCCTGACGCTGATCCGTGATCTGCTGGATCGGCTGCCCGATACCCACATCGACGAGCCACTGATCGAGCTGCCGCCATTGCCGGGCAAGCCGAAGAAGGAGAAGTACGGTGTCGTGAATCCGATCCCGGCGTTTGCGCTGGATGAGGATACAGCCAAGCCATAACCCCGTTCCTGGCTGTAGTGCCGAGCCATGCTCGGCAGAAGCCACCGGCCATACTGAAAGAGGTGAGGTAGTACCGAGCCATGCGCGGCAGAGGCCACCGGCCATGTTGAAAGAGCTGAGGTAGTGCCGAGCCATGCTCGGCAGAAGCCACCGGCCATGTTGAACGAGCTGCGGCAGTGCCGAGCCATGCGCGGCAAGGGCTACGGCGGGAGCGCCATCAACTGCGACACTGGCAGTGCCGGAAGACCCAGGCTCACCTCTCCCCTATCCGCCCCTTGGCTTCGCTCACCCTATGCGGCCTTGCGGCGATCCTGTGGACGTGGTCTGAACAAGCAACGAGGCGGCGACGACAGCCATAGCTGACCCACAACAGCGACCTCAAGCCACCTTGCCGCCTGCAGCCACGATGGCCTGCTCGATCTCCTGGGCATTCACCGGGCCCAGGAACTGCTTGGCCACCTTGCCATCCGGGGCAATCAGATAGGTCATCGGCAGCCCACGCGGGGTGGCGAAATCCTTGGGTGGGTTGTACGTATCGATGATGGCGATCGGGTAGGCCACGGGATGCTCCTTGAGAAACGTCTGCATCTCGTCAAGCTCGATGTCCTCGTAGGCCAGGCCAACCACTTCCACGTTGCTGCGCATGACGTGCAAGGCCGACAGTTCCGGCATTTCCTGCAGGCACGGCGCGCACCAGGTCGCCCAGAAATTGACCACTACCCATTGCCCACGGTGGCTGGCCAGGTCATAGGTCTTGCCGTCCACCGTTGGCACCTGCAGCTGCGGCAGCTCTGCGGTCTGCTGCACAACCGTGGCCTGGCCATCATCGGCGGGGGCTGCCGCCGTGGTCGGCGCCGCTGCAGGGGCAGGCGCGGCCGGTGCCGGGGTTGGCGCCTGCGCCTTGCAGGCGGCCAGGGACAAGGCCAGCAACGCCAGCGGAAGCAACTTGGAATTCATCAGGTCTCTCCGTTTGTAGCGTAAATATCTTCGACGCGACGTTTGAGCAGCTCGCGCAGCGGCACGCGCAGTTCATCCAGTGCTCGGCAGGCCGCCCTGCCCAGGCTGTCATCGCGCAGCGGCAGGTACTGCTCGCCCACCGGAATGCGCAGCTGCGAGCCGACATAGATCTCGTCCAGGCTGATGCTGTCCAGGTCACGCGACAGCAGCCATTGGCCGAGTTCGTCACGGCGCAGCAGATTGATCCGCTCCATCACTTCCAGCAACTGCTGGAGCAGCGAATCGGTAAGCATCGGCTCCAGTTGCAGGATCTGTTCTTCGTCCAGGCTCTGGCCCAGCGCCCGCGCTTCCCGGAATCGACCGATCAGGCGTAGCAGGCCATACAACTCGCAGCCCGGTGGCAGGCGCAACGCCGCAGGCTGGTAGCGGAACGCGGCTATCGACGATGCCAGCGAGGCCCCCAGCAACACCGCGACCCAGCTCAGGTAGATCCACAGCAGCAGGATGGGCACGAAGGCCACCGTGCCATAAAGCTTCTGGTACGACTGGAAGCTGCCCAGGTACAGGCCCATGCCCCATTTCACCAGCTCCAGCAGCACAACCGACAGCAAGGCGCCAGGCACCGCATGACGCCACTTCACCACGTGGTGGGGCACCACCCGGAAGATCAGCATGACGCAGACGAACTCGATCAGTACCGGCGTAAGCCGCAGGCCGATGTCGGCCAGCCAGCGGCCCTCGGTGGTGCCGAACAGCGGCAGCGACAGCACTTTGGCCGATACCGCCAGCGATGCAGCGGCCAGCAGTGCCCCCAGCGTCAGCACCGTCCAGTACACCAGGAAGCGGGTGAGCTTGGGCCGCGCCGAGGCCACGCGCCAGATACGGTTGAAGGTCTGCTCGACGCTGTTGAGGGTGATCAGCAGGGACACCACCAACGCAATGAAGCCTGCGGCGGTCAGCTGCCCGGCGCTGGCCGAGAACTGCTTCAGATAGCCTTCGGCCGCGCGCGCTGCGGAGGGCACGAAATTGGAGAACACGTAATCGCTGAGCGCTTCGCTCCAGCGGTCGAACATCGGGAACGCCGACAGCACCCCGAATACCACGATCGCCAGCGGCACCAGCGCAAATACCGTGGTGTAGGCCAGTGAACCGGCTGCCTGGAACAGGCGGTCATCGATGAAGCGCTTCCACAGGAAGCGAGCAAAGGTGGTCACGCGCGCGCGGTCACGCAGGCGTTCCATCCATAGGTTGAGCGAATCCAATGGCTCCATGGGCCAAGGGTACCCGATGCAAAGCGTACCCCGCATCGTCGATACTGCCGGTTCCTGGTGGACGAGTGGACAGTGCGATGGCGGAAATTCTGGTGCTCTATTACAGCCGTGGCGGCTCGGTGGCCCGGCTGGCGCGGCAGATCGCCCGCGGTATCGGCGAAGTGCCGGGCATGAGCGCCCGCCTGCGCAGCGTGCCGCCGGTCGCGGCGGTCACCCAGACCAGTGCGCCGCCGGTGCCGGAAGAAGGCGCGCCCTACGTCGAGATCAACGACCTGGCCGAATGCAGCGGCATTATATTGGGCAGCCCTACCCGCTTCGGCAACATGGCCGCGCCGATAAAGCACTTCCTGGATGGCCTGGGCGCTGAATGGGTCAATGGCACGCTGGCCGGCAAGCCGGCGGCGGTATTTACATCCACCGCCTCGATGCACGGCGGGCAGGAATCGACCTTGCTGTCGATGCATCTGCCGCTGTTGCACCACGGCTGCCTGATCGTCGGCATCCCGTTCACCGAACCTGCTCTGAGCCACACCCGCAGCGGCGGCACCCCCTACGGCGCCAGCCATGTCTCCGGCACCGAGGGTGATCCGCAACCCACGGATGACGAAGCCCATCTGGCGCGTGTGCTGGGCCGACGCGTTGCCGACATCGCCAGGCGCCTGGACCAATGAGCCTGCGCGCCAGGGATCTGCTGCTGGCTCTTGCCTTGGCGCTGCTGGCCGGCTTGTACGGCTGGTGGTTCCGGGCTGATCGTCATCTGGTCGCGGTGCTGCTGGTCTTCGTTGCGCCGCCAGTGTTGCTGTTGCTGGGGGTGCTGGCGCAGCGCGCGTCTGCCCGGTTCTGGGCGGGCGTGCTGGCGCTGTTCTGGTTCAGCCATGGCGTGATGAGCGCCTGGAGCCACCGCGACACCGCCCTGTACGCCTGGGCCGAAATCGCACTGGCCCTGCTGATCGTGGCGCTGGTCAGTGTGCCCGGCATGCGGGCGCGTTTCGCGCGCGGGAAGACTTCACGCTAGGAGTGGTGCGAGCCGACGCAGCCGGCTGTGCTGCGGAAGCCTTGCATCCCCTGCCCCCTGGCGACCGCAAAGGAAGGGATCCAATCGCCGCGACATTCCCCTTGCACGCTGCGGAGCCAGCGTCTGCACCGGCTGGGGCTGCGTGAGTGGCGGAACTGGCAGGCCCCGGCGCTGCTACAGTTTCGAGCCGACCGGCTACAGCGCTAGCGACTTACGCCGCTCCTGCGGGGGCATTATCATTCGCAGCATCGTGGCCCTGGCCGCTGGCAGTCACCGCAAGGATTTACCGCAATGATGGAAGAACTCCTGATCGTCACCACCGGTGGCACGATCGACAAGATCTATTTCGACGACAAATCCGATTACCAGATCGGCGACCCGCAGATCGGCATGATCCTGCGCGAGCTCGGCGTCACCTTCCGTTTCAATGTGATTCCGATCCTGCGCAAGGACTCCCTGCATATCACCGACGATGATCGCGAGCTGATCCGCGCCACCATCGCCGCGCAACCTACCCGCCATGTACTGGTCACCCATGGCACCGACTCGATGGTCGCCACCGGCAAGGTGCTGAGCACCATCCCTGGCAAGACCATCGTGATGACCGGCGCGCTGAGCCCAGCCCGCTTCCGTGGCTCCGATGCCGAGTTCAATATCGGCTGCGCCATCGGCGCCGTGCAATCGCTGCCGGAAGGCGTCTACATCGCCATGAACGGCCGGATCTGGAATCCGGAAAAAGTCCGCAAGAACGTGGACGCCAATCGCTTCGAATCGGCGTAATGGCCAAAAGCACCCGCGCCACCGCCGCCCTGGACAAGGCTGGCATCCGCTACGGCCTGCATGCCTACGACTATTCGGCAGATGTGGATAGCAAGGGATTGGCAGCGGCGCAGGCCTTGGGCATTGTCCCGGCGCGGATGTTCAAGACCTTGATGGCCTGGGTCGACAAACAACCCGTGATCGCGGTCATTCCTTCCGACCAGCGGCTTTCTCTGAAAAAGCTTGCCGCCCATTGCGGCGGCAAGCACGCACAGATGATGGATGTGGCCGAGGCTGAGAAACGCAGCGGCTACAAAGTTGGCGGGATCACCCCTTTTGCCCAGCAGCGCCCGGCCAGGGTGGTCTTCGCCACTAGCGCCGAGCAGCATGAAACGCTGTACATCAATGCCGGCCAGCGCGGGCTCTTGCTGGACATCGCCCCAGCCATGGCACTGCAGGTCCTGCAGGCCGACCACACTGACATCTGCGAAGCGTGAGCTGATCGCGGCATCGCTGCCGCAATCTTCCTGCCGTGCCGCTGCCTGCGGACAACCTGTCTCCCGTCGATGCCGTGGCACGCTGCCCATTGTTGGCATGGCAGCGTATGTCAAAGGCCTTGTTGCTTCAGAAATTTGACGGTGCCCCGCAGCAGGTCCCCGTCCACCACCGTGTCATGGCAGCCTGGTTCCGCACCTGTACTCCGTGCTGGCCCGTGCACAACAGGCGACGCGCCGTCAGAAGGTGATCGTCCATCCATTCAACCAGCCGGTATCGCCACTGGCCTTGTCATGGATGCGCAAGGTCCAGTCGCCCTGCAGCTGTTCAGCGGACAGATCCACCTCAAACGTCTGCCGGATGTCGTCGGCACTTCCGCCCTCGTAGTTGCTCAACAGATGGGCGCGCCCGCTAGGCGTCAGTAGTTCCAGCTTCAGGTCACCACGCCACGGGTGAGCAATGTCCACGCTTACCGCCGTGGCGTCAGGCGCATTGCCATCGCGCGCAGCGACATGGATGGTGCTTTCAACCGTCGCGTAGTCGGCGATATCGATGCGCTGACCATTGGCGTAGATTTGCGATGGCTGGTTGCTCCAACTGGCTTTCAGATTGATCCCGGCATATGTCTTATAGCCGCTCAGCATCACGTGATAGCGGGTGGCGCGTGGCTTCGGAAAGCTGCAACTCTCGCCATTGCCACCGCGAAACGGCCGGCAATCATAGGCGCTCGCTGTTGGCCTGGCGTCTGCCCGCACGTACAGGTCTGCGTCTCCCGAGCCCCCAGCGATGCTGATCAGCAGGTTGGAGGCGCCTTCCGGTACCTGGAGGTGGTAGTAGCGGTTGCTGCCCTTGGCCCCCGCCACCCCACCAAGCACCACCCCGTTGAGCAGCTCGGTGTCTGGTTCGGGCTCAGGTGCGGGTGGCAGCGTACCGTTGATTGCAGCATCTACTGCCGCCTGCGCGTTGACGATACCTGCCCCAATCGCCCGATCCGGCTCCTTGGGGAACGGCGTCACCGTTGCTTTCAGCAATGCTTCCACCTGCGCGGGCGTGCGCGTCGGCTCGGAGACTTCCTGCACCATGGCCACCACGCCCGCAACATGCGGCGCCGCCATCGATGTGCCGCCGTAATAGGCGTAGCTCTCCGCCGAAGGCTCTTTGCTGCCGGTGTTCAGCGTGGACAGGATGTCACTGCCCGGCGCAGCCAGATCCACCACCGCGCCGTAGTTGGACTGCTGAACCGCGCTCCAGATCGAACGCTTTCCGGCGCTGTCGTTGGCGCCGACAGCGATCACCTGCTGGCAGTTGGCTGGCGATGCATTGCTCGCGTTGGCATTGCTGTTGCCTGCCGCGACGACGATGGTGGCACCACGGGCAACCGCAGTATCGATGGCCCCCTGCAAGAGGCTGCTGCACGTCCCCTTCCCGCCAAGGCTGAGGTTGATCACCTCGGCCGGATGCGCATTGTCCGGGACACCTGCGACCGAACCACCTGCGGCCCACACCAGCGCGTCCGCGATATCGGACATATAGCCGCCGCAGGTCCCCAGCACACGCACCGGCAGAATACGTGCCGCCGGCGCGGTGCCTGCCACACCCCGACCATTGTTGCTTACCGCTGCCACCGTGCCGGCGACATGCGTGCCGTGCCAACTCGATGCCTCCGGCGCATGGCTGCCGCCGCACTGATTGGCTTCCACCCAGTCGCCAGGATCACGCGCATCCGCGTCCCTGCCGTCACCGTCGTTGGCCATCGCCAGATCGGTGATGAAGTCGTAGCCGGGCAGTACGTTGGCATCCAGATCGCTGTGCGCAGCGATGCCGGTGTCCAACACGGCAACCACCACACCTGCGCCAGCGGCCTGATCCCACGCCTGTGCGGCGCGAATGCCATACGTGCCGGTATACGCCCATTGATCGGCGAATCGCGGATCATTGGGCGTCGCAGCAATCGTGAAACGTCGGTCGACTTCGACGGACGCGATATCGGGCTCCGCGGCCAGCCGCCGCATCAAGGTCTCGGCGTCCCTCCGATCCAGCGGTACGTCCACCTGCACCAACTCTGCCCCTGCCGCCAGATGACGAAGCGGTTTTGCGGTGACGGCTCTACCGCTGCGTGCCGGCAATGCGGCCGCCGCTTTGGCAAGGCGCGTGTGCAGCAAAAGCCGATCCCGGGGCGAACTGCCATCCTCGCGATATCTGATGATGAAACGCTGATGGGTTCGCTCCGATGACAGCCCATCCAGTATTACCTCGGCAGCACCTGCCTGTTGCAAGGGAAGCAGCAGACAAAGCGATATCGCGCCGGCCGCAAACCGCCGGCAGCCACGCGCACAGTGCAATATTGATGACATTGATGCACCCTCTTCGATGAGAATGCCGCCTACGCGGCCGGTGCTGCATCCGGTGCCCATCCGTTTGACGCCGTCGCCGGACCCAGCTGTCTGGACCGGCCCCCATCGCCGATCCGTTGCTGGACAGTAAGCCGCTCCTGCAACCCAGCCCATCAGAGTCGGGCTCTATCGGGGCGCCAATTCGCGGCGATTACTGCGCGGCTATCTGTCGGAGAAGAAGCACCGTGATACGACGCTCTCCAATGTCGCCTACGTCCGCACCTTGCGCTGTATGGAACTCGCTGAAGATGGCCCCTGCGTGCCAGGTTCGTTCCAGGAAGTCGCCTGCCGTGACATCGTCGTTTTATCCGCGGCCGGAGTAGTTGTCGCGGATGCAGTCGCAGCATCCCGGCTTACGTCGCTCCCACCGGGCACAAGACAATGGGCCCCTGGCAATACCGCCAGGGGCCCATTGGGACGTTGCATGTCTGCTACGCGGTTACCCGCGGCTTAGAACGTGATCGACCAGCTGTTGAGGGTGCCCGTGTCACCACTGGCCTTGTCGTTGACGCGCAGTTTCCAGTTGCCGTTGAGGGCCTCGCTGGACAGGTTCACGGTGAAGGTCTGCTTGATGTTGTCTGCGCTGCCACCGGCGTAATTGCTCAGCACATAGACGCTGCCATCCGGCGCAACCAGGTCCACCTTCAGGTCACCTTTCCAGGTGTGGCTGATGTCCACCGCCACCGGCGTGGACGCCGGGGCATTGCCGCTGCGACCGGAAACGCTGACTGCGCTTTCCACGGTTGCATTGTCGACAATGTTCACCGCGCCGCTACTGCTATAGGTCTGGCTGCCGCCACCGCTGCTGCCGGTGCTCCAGCTGGCCTGCAGGCTCACGCCCGAATAGGCGGCGTATGCAGACAACATGACGTGGTACGTGCCGGCCACCGGGGTGGCGAAGCTGCAGCTTTCCGCATTGCCGCTCTTGTACGGACGGCAATCGTAGGTGGAGGTGGTGGGCTGGCTGCCCGCGCGCACGTACAAGTCCGCATCACCCGTGCCGCCGGAGCTGGCGATGACCAGGTTGGTGGCGCCGGCCGGTACCTGCACGGTGTAGAAGGTGCTGGCACCGGTTGCGCCGGTGAGGCCGGTCAGCGGCACACCATTGGTCAACACCGTGCCACCGGTACCCGGATCCGGTGGATTGGTGCCACCAAGCGCCGCTGCCACTGCTGCCTGGGCGTTGACGATACCGGCACCAATCGCCTTGTCCGGCGTTGCCGGGAACGGCGTCACCGTGCTCTTGAGCAGGGCCTCAACCTGCGCCGGGGTCTTGATGGGATTGGACACCGATTGCACCAACGCCACCACGCCAGCTACATGCGGGGTGGCCATGGAGGTGCCGCCATACGACGCGTAGCTTTCGGCAGACGGGCCCTTGGTGCCGCTGTTGAGCGTGGACAGGATGTTGCTGCCCGGCCCGGAGACGTCCACCAGAGTGCCGAAGTTGGACTGCTGGCTGGTGCTCCAGATGGAGCGCTTGCCGGCGCTGTCGTTGGCACCCACGGCAATGACATTGTTGCAGTTGGCCGGTGATGCGGTGGACACGTTGACATTGCTGTTGCCAGCGGCGATCACCAGGGTCGTGCCGCGACCCACTGCCGCATTGATGGCGTTCTGGGTGGTGGTACCGCAACTGCCCGAACCACCCAGGCTGAGATTGATCACTTCAGCCGGGTTGGCGTTGGCCGGTACACCGCTGACCGTGCCACCAGAGGCCCAGATGATGGCGTCGGCGATATCGGAGTCGTAACCGCCACAGGTGCCGAGCACGCGCACCGGCAGGATCTTGGCGTTGAAGGCGGTACCGGCCACGCCCTTGGCATTGTTGGTTACCGCGGCGATGGTGCCGGCCACATGGGTGCCATGCCAGCTGGAGTTCTGCGCGGCATGGGTGCCACCGCACTGGTTGGCCGCCACCCAGTCACCCGGGTCGCTGGCGTCAGCATCGCGGCCGTTGCCATCGTTGGACACCGAAGTGTCGGCGATGAAGTCGTAGCCTGGCAGCACATTGGCATTGAGGTCGCTATGGCTGGTGATGCCGGTATCCAACACCGCCACCACCACGCCGGTGCCGGTGGCGCTGTCCCACGCCTGCGGCGCCTTGATGCCGTAGGTGCCCGAGTATCCCCACTGTTCGCTGTAGCGGGTGTCATTGGGTGTCAGGCTGATGGTGTTGAGACGATCGACTTCCACGTACTCGACGTTGGGGTCGGCGGCGAGCTTGCGCATCAGCGTTTCAGCGTCGGCGCGGTCCAGCCTGGCATCGGCACGGACCACGTCCGCCCCTACCGCCAAGCGGCGCATGTGCTGTACGCCGACACTTTTGCCGGCGCGCGCCGGCAACGCGCGCGCGGCGGAGGAAAGGGTCTGCTTCAGGGCCGTCTCGCCCGCGGCCTGGCGGGTGTCCTGACGGTACTTGATGATGAAACGCTGGTTGGTGGGGGCCGAATCCAGGCCCGCCAGATGAACATCACCCGCCCAGGCGGGCGCGCACAAGAGCAGGGAGGACAACGAAGCAGTGCCAACAACAACCAACCCACGAACGAACGTACGGCGCGATTTGGAAGACATTGATGAGCCCTTCTACATTGAGAGGAAGCCGCTTGCGCGGCGCCAGTCCTACCCGGGGCCCTGCCAGATTGAAGAGGTTGCTGCCCGGGTAGAACTACCCGAACCAGTCCCCTGTTACCGATCCGTTGGCGGACAGTAAACGGCAACTGAACCCATGACAAGCAGGTTGCAGTCGAAACTGTCGCGCAAGTCACGTTTACATAAGTGAGTGATTCGTAAAGGGAATTAGCTTATTCCTTGACGTTTGGGCGTCAAACCGTACGGTTGCGCATGTCCCGGACATGGCTTGTTCGGACAAAGAAAAACCCGTTGCGGCAGGCGCCGCAACGGGTTTGCTCAAACACGTACCTGGGCAGCTCAGGCGTCCAGGCGCACCAACCAACCATGGCGGTCGGGCTGACGGCCGTATTGGATATCGGTCAGTTCCTTGCGCAGCGACATGGTCACTTCGCCGGCCGGCGCATTGAGGTCGCCTACCGAGAAGTCTTCACCCTTGAGCTGACCAATCGGGGTGATCACCGCAGCGGTACCGCAAGCGAACACTTCGGTAATCTCCCCCGAGCTCACGCCCTGCTTCCACTCGTCGATGGTGACCTTGCGCTCTTCCACGGTCATGCCACGATCGCGGGCCAGCTGCAGCAGCGATTCGCGGGTGATGCCTTCCAGGATGCTGCCCGACAGCGCCGGGGTAACCAGCTTGTTTTCCTTGCCATAGACCAGGAACACGTTCATGCCGCCCAGCTCTTCCAGGTACTTGCCCTCGATGGGATCCAGGAACAGCACCTGCGAGCAACCCTGCGCCTGCGCCTGCTGCTGCGGGAGCAACGAGGCAGCGTAGTTGCCACCGCACTTGGCTGCACCGGTGCCGCCCTTGGCCGCACGTGCGAAGTCGGTGGACAACCAGATCGCCACCGGTGCCACGCCCTTGGCGAAGTACGGGCCAGCCGGGCTGGCGATCACGTAGTAGGTGGCCTTGTGTGCGCCGCGCACACCCAGGAATGCCTCATCGCCGATCATGAACGGACGGAAGTACAGGCTGGCCTCGTCAGCGTCGGACACCCAGTCCTTGTCAAGCGCCACCAACTGCTTGAGCGACTCGACAAAGATCTCGGCCGGCAGCTCCGGCAGCACCAGGCGCCGCGCCGAACGCTGCAGGCGCGCGGCATTGGCTTCCGGACGGAAGGTCCACACCGAGCCATCGGCATGCCGATAGGCCTTGATGCCTTCAAAGATTTCCTGACCGTAATGCAGCACCGCAGCCGCCGGGTCCAGCGAAATCGGGCCGTACGGCATTACCGCCGCATCGTGCCAGCCAGCGTCCTTGTCCCAACGTACGGCCACCATGTGGTCGGTGAAATACACACCAAAACCCGGCTTCTGCAGGATCTTGGCGCGCTCCTCGGCGCTGCGCGGGTGGTCCGAACGGGTGACATCGAAGCTCAGGGAAGACTGGGACACCGGATAATTCCTTCCAGATTGCGGGATGGGACAGCCCCGATACCACCGCGGCATCGGGGTGCAACACAAACCAGCACCGGCCTGGCCGGCGTGGCCTTACAGCATGCCAGTTTCCAACCGGGCCGCCTCGGACATCATGTGACGCCCCCACGGCGGGTCGAACACCAGCTCGACATCGGCCTGGGCCACTGTCGGGATCATCTCCAGCTTGCTGCGCACGTCGTCCACCAGGATCTCACCCATGCCGCAACCCGGCGCAGTGAGGGTCATCTTGACGTCGATCTCGCGCTGGCCGTCGTCCAGGTGCTTGATGTCAACTTCGTAGATAAGCCCAAGATCAACGATGTTGAACGGAATTTCGGGGTCAAAACAAGTGCGTAACTGCTCCCAGACCAGCTTTTCGACGTCCTCGTCGCCAGCGTTCTCAGGCAGTTCCAGCCCCGCCGGCGCCTCTTTGCCGATTGCATCGCCATCCTTGCCGGCGATGCGGAACAGGTTGCCCTCGACAAACACGGTATAGCTGCCACCCAGGGCCTGGGTGATATAGCCGTAACTGCCGGCAGGCAGGGTCACGCTGTCGCCCTGCGGCACCATCACGGCCGGGCAATCACGCTCAAAATGAACTGGTTCACTGCTACGCGAGTACATGTGGATCGATATGGGGACGCGGTGGCTACCCGCAATACGGACATTTTATCCGACTGAGCGCACTCGCCGCTGAAACGCTATGCTGCGGAATCTGTTCGGGAATACCCATGTCGCCAGTTTCTTCACCCGCCAAGCGCCCCGCCCCTTGGCTTTGGCTCGTGTTGTTGCTGCTGGGAAGCATCACCATCACCGTTGCGTGGCTGCTCGCCGCCCTTGCCACTGGCACCCAGGCGGGCTGGATGGCCGTGGTCGCGGCATTGGAAGCGGCGTGGATGCTGCGTCTTGGCGCCTTCCGTGCCGGTAGCGGCCGGGTGATCCTCACCCTGCTTGCCACCCTCATCATCGCCGTGGCCGCCAACTGGGCGATCGCAGCCACCTATATCGGCGGCCCGATGGGCTTGGCTCCCTGGGAGTCGGCCCTGCGCATGGGCCCACACCTGGCCTGGACCCTGCTTTCATTGGCCAATGGCGTGGCCGAGGCGGTTTGGCTGGGGATTGCGCTGGTGGTGGGCTGGTACGCGGCGCGCTGAATCCAACTCAGCCCCCCGGAAGCACCCAAATGCAAGTTTTTGCACATCCTCACGGATGTTATCCGCACATTCACGCGGGTTAATAATTCGTAATTTCAAGGCTCCCCTGCACCACATTGCGGAGCCACCCGTGAGTATCCAACCCCTCAGTCACGCAGTTCGCCTTGCCCTGCTACCTGTTTCCACCGCTGCCT
This sequence comes from Stenotrophomonas sp., assembly GCF_032061965.1. Classification (GTDB taxonomy): domain Bacteria; phylum Pseudomonadota; class Gammaproteobacteria; order Xanthomonadales; family Xanthomonadaceae; genus Stenotrophomonas. The sequence continues at coordinate 30,678 of NZ_DAMBEF010000012.1, forward strand.
TGGCGTTTGGGGCAGCCGGCACCGTTCTCGCGCAGGATGCACCTCCCAAGGAGGACGCCACCAATCTGGACCGAATCCAGGTCACCGGATCGCGCATCAAGCGTGCCGACCTGGAAACATCCAGTCCCGTATTCACCATTGATCGACAGAACATCGAAAGTTCCGGTGCTGCGACGGTGGGCGAATTCCTCCAGCGCACCCCGGCCATTGCGGGTGCCGCGACCAATCCCCAGGTCAACAATGGCGGCGGTGCAGGCGCAGCCACCGTCGACCTGCGCGGGCTGGGCGTAAACCGCTCCCTGGTACTGGTGGACGGCAAGCGCTGGATCGGCACCATCTCCAACGCCAACGGCGCGGTGGACGTCAACTCCATCCCGATGGCCCTCATCGAGCGGGTTGAAGTGCTGAAGGATGGCGCCTCCGCCATCTATGGTTCCGATGCTATCGGCGGCGTGGTCAACTTCATCCTGCGCAAGGATTTCGAAGGTCTGGAAGCCAGCGCCTTTTACGGCACCTCTTCCCGGGGTGATGCGGACACCCAACGTTTCGACGCAACCTTCGGCATCGCCAATGACAAGGGTCGGCTGATGCTGGGGGCGAGCTATGACAAGGAGGATCAGGTCAGCGCCGCGGATCGCAGCTACTCCAGCCAGCCCTATCAACTGTATGCGGGCGAGAAAGGTATCGGCGGGACCAGCCGCATCCTGACCGGGCGTTACGTGGTACCGCGTGCCTCAGCAGGTGGCGTTGACCTGACCGACCCTAATTGCGGCAGCGGCGACAACGTCACGCTCACCCGGATTGATGGCCGCCCCGGGACGTCGCAGTCAGACTTCCGCTGCTTCAACCCCGCTACCGACGTCTATAACTTCCAGGCCGATGGCAACTTGAATCTCACCCCTCAGGAACGTACCTCACTGTTCATGAGCGGCAACTATCAGCTCACCGACAATATTGAAGGATTCTTGCTGGGGTCGTGGTTACGCACCGAATCCTCGTTCTTCATTGCACCGCTGCCGTTTGACGGACGTGCGGCAGTAGACAATGTGCCGATCAGCGCCGACAGCATGTACAACCCATTTGGCGTGGACATTACAGATGCTCGCCTGCGCCTACGGGACTTCATCCCTACACGCACGACACGCTTTGAAACAGAGACCTACCAGATCACTGCCGGGCTGCGTGGCGCATTTGGCGACAGCAGTTGGTCGTGGGACGCATCCTATGGCTATGGCCGGACCCCTCAGACGACGGCCGTGCGGGGTTACCTTTACAGCCCTGGCCTGACAGATGCATTGGGCCCATCCATGATCGACCCGGCCTCCGGCAATCCCATCTGCGTACGCACGCCCGGCGATCCGGCCACCGCCATCGCCGGCTGCCTGCCAGTCAATTTCCTGGGCCCGCCACCGGATCCGAATACGCCTGCCGGCCAGGCTCAGCTGGCTGCTCTGGAGCTGATCAACCCCACCATCCACAGCAGCAGCGAAAACGACCTGAAGGTCTTCAACGCCAACGTGACGGGCGATCTGTTCCAGCTGCCCGCCGGGGCCGTATCGCTCGCAGTCGGTGTGGAGCGCCGCGAAGAGTCTGCAACGTCTAGCAGCGACTTCCTTACCATCATCCCGCCAGGCGAAACGGTCTGTCTGATCACCCAGGAAGCTTGTACGTTTGGTGACATATCAGGAAAGTTCGATGTCAACGAAATCTATGCCGAGGCATTGATTCCGCTGCTCGCAGATATGCCCTTCGCCGAAAAGCTCAACGTCTCCCTGGGAACGCGCTATTCGGACTACTCCAACTTCGGCGGTACCACCAACTCCAAGATCGGTCTCGAATGGAAGCCGTTCTCCGATCTTCTGGTCCGCGCCACCTATGCCGATGTCTTCCGCGCACCGACCATTGGTGACCTGTATGCCCCGACGGTGCCGAGCGCAAGTACCTATACCGACCCATGCAACGGTTACACCGGTGGCAACCCCAATGCCTGCTCGGGGGTACCTACAGATGGGTCATTCCGCCAAAGCAACAATCAGGTGACATCGTTCCAGGTCGCCAATCCCGACCTGCTGCCTGAGGAAGGCGACGTCCTCACCTACGGCTTCGTTTACAGCCCCGGCTGGCTGGAGGGCTTCAGTGTCACGGCCGACTATTGGCGGGTGAAGCTGGATAAGTTCATCACCAACCTGCCGGAAAACGTCTTGTTGAACCAGTGCTACAACTTTGGCCGGTTCTGCGACACGTTCGTCCGCGATGATGCAGGTGATGTCGCCCAGATGACCAACGTCACCGGCAACTTCGGTACCTTGAAGACCGCTGGCATGGACCTTGGCTTCCGCTACCTGTTCCCGGAAGGCGCGTGGGGAAAATTCAGCTGGAACCTGGACACCACCTACCTGGCCCAGTACGACGTTCAACTGCTTTCGGGTGACCCGAGCAGCAACGTCGGCGCGTTCCCCGGCATTCCCCAAAGCAGCGGACTGGCCGGGACATTCGTCGACAACGCCTCATCCGGCTTCGGCAACATGGCCCGCTGGCGCGCCCTCAATGACATCAGCTGGTCACGAGGCAACCTGAGTGCCAGCCTCACCACCCGCTATGTGCACCATGTCTACGAAGCGCCGGATGTGGCCGACGTAAGCGACCCGGGTTACGTCGCCAAACGCAAGGTCCCCTCCTTCACCCAGACCGACCTGCAGATTGGCTATCGCTTCGAGGATCTGAACAACAGCTCCATCCAGATTGGCGTGCGCAATCTTACTGACCGCCAACCGCCATTGATCTATTCTGGTTTCAACGCCTCTACGGATATGCGGACCTACGATGCAATCGGCCGTTTCTACTGGATGCGCTGGACTGCCCGCTTCTGATACCGCTGATGCATCCGCTGCGGCCAACGCCGCAGCGGATGCGACGGGCAGCGACCTGCGCCACTACATCCGCAGCTACGACGAAAGTTTGCCGCCAGAGATGTGCGGAAAACTCATAGATTCATTCAATACGCTATCCCGGTTCCAGCAACGCAATGGCCGTGGCATCCGCGCCGGCCTCGACGAAAGTGCCTGGACCGAGCTGGATGTCAGTCGCTTGGCAGACGGAAACTTCCTGGGCTTCTTCCGCCAACTCATCAGTCAGTCGTTGCAGCGCTACAACGCGGATGTCGGCCTGCCTATCGCCATTCCTGACAGCCCCTTGTTGAGCCCGCTCATCCTCAAGCGCTACCTGGCAGAAAGCCAGGAAAAGTTCCAGACACATTTTGACTCGATCAATGACGTCTGTGATCGCTATCTGGTGTTTCTCTGGTATCTCAACGATGTCGAAACTGGCGGCCGCACCTGGTTTCCCGGCCTGAACACAGGCGTTGCGCCACGCTGCGGCAGGCTGCTGATGTTCCCACCGTACTGGATGTACGCACATCAGGGCGAAGCGTCACCAGAGCAGGACAAGTACATCCTTTCCACCTACCTGCGCTTTCCCCAACGTCAGTCCAGCGTGTAGCCGTAGCGATGGACCCAAGGCGCCAGAACATCGAGCACATCCTGGGTGAAGTACTTTCGATAGTTGCGCCAGCGACCCACCGCATTGCAATTGAGGGGCTGAGCCACCTGTGCATAGCTTGGTGTATTGATTCTGACTTCGCGCCGCCTGGCCTCTTCGTCGAAAGAACGCTGCTGCTGCTCCATGGACAGCGACAGGAAACTCATCACCTCATTCAACTCCCTGTCCGGATCGCTGACCAAGTCTTCATAACGCAGGATGTGGACGTTTGCCGAGACCTGCACGCTCTGCTCCTGCCACCACGCCATGATGGTTGCATAGGTACGCGCAGTAGATTCAAGCGAACCAAACGCCAATGCACCTCCGTTCGAACCAAATGCCTGCATGTAGCAACTGAGTACGCAATCGCAAGGATGTCGCAGCAGCAGCAGCCAATGGGCAGCGGGAAACAACTGCGCAACATAGGGCAGCCGAGTCATCGTCAACGGGTACTTGTCCACCAATCGCCCTTCGACCGCGACGTATCGGCCAACCTCATCCCAATAGTGCTGCTTTGCCGCCACGACCTCAGCCATCCCCATTGAGGCCAGCGACGCATCGAGATCATCGTCGCGCCAGCCAGGTGCTGATCGCAATCTGTCTATCACCGCCTCCAGCGCGGGGCGTTCGTCCAGCGCTGCCAATTGTGGATGCGCATCCAGCATGCGTTCCAGCAAGGTAGTGCCTGAACGCGGGAACCCGACCAGAAAGACAGGGTCCTCAGGCATATCAACACGGTCAGATGCTTTTGCCAGTGGCGCAGTCAACGGCCGCATGAGCCGCTGATCCAACCAGGCAAGCACCCCGCTCGCCTCCGTTCTGGACCGCTGTCCAAAGGCTCTTCCTGCCGCCAGATGGGCCTGTTCCAGAGCAGTCATTACTGAATCCTGGTTAGCCAGAAGATCGTAGTTGCGGGCCAGTTCGAACTGCAGTTGCGCCAACATCGCCGCGGGTTGCAATGTCTGCAGACCACGCTGCACCCATGTGATCGCTTCCGCGGGCCGCCGCTGACGCCGAGCTACCCGTGCCGCCGCCAATGCCACCAGTCCCGCTGCTTTCCCGGCGTTTTCGGTCATCATGCCATCCAGCACCTCGGCCGCATCCTCTACCCGGTTGAGCCTCTCAAGCAACAACGCATACTGAGCGCGGAGTTCAACCTCATGCGGGACCTCACTCAGCAGCTGCGCGTAGAGCCGCACCGCCTCCCGGTCTTTTCCCGCCTGCGCCAAAAGCCACGCGAGTGCCCTGCGCTGGGTAGTGATGCACGGCGGCTCCGGCAGTCCATCCAGGCATGCCGATAGCACATCGAAGTATTCGAGCTCGGCCAGGCTCTGGGCATACGCCAAACGCACATCCACCGCCTCCGGCTCGAGCAAGAAGGCGGCCTCAAGGTGGCGATGCGCTTCGACAAAGCAGGCTTTACCAAGCAGCGCCAACCCATATCCCAGCAGCCATGCGACATCGTGGGTACCCAGGGCGCGGGCGCGCTGGAAGGCGACTGCGGCTGCATCGGCGTCCTCGCACTCAAGACAGACATTGCCCAGGTTCATCCACGCTGCCGATATCTGCGGCTGCAAGTGTGCTGCTCGTTCAAACCAGATCCTCGCTTCCGATGCGGCCCCCTGTTGTGCCAACGCCATGGCCAGTACTTCCATGCCCGCCACAAAGCCTGGCTCCCGAGCCAAACACGCGCGCATCATCGTCTCTGCACGTTGCTGGCGCCCATGGGCCATCTCCGTCAATGCCTGCTGCAACTCTGCTCGCATCACCGCTCCAGATAGTTTCAAATGAATCCACAGAACATCGAGCAGAATCGCAATTTTCGACAATTCAACTGCAAAGTACGGCACTGGCCACTCCTGGGAATGAGCGCAGGATGGTGCCATTCGGGGGCTTGGTAAAACCCATTCTCTCTCTCTGCAAGTCCGACCTTACTCAGCCCAAAATCACTGGGCAAGCGGGTCAGCCCGAATCTACCCGGCAACTGCCGGGTTTCTTTTTTCCTGAGCGAAATATGAAATTTTCATTCTCGTTGCGGGAATTGGATTGGCGTGCGATTTTCCCCCAGACGCGTCCCCATGCAGTGCTTTCCGACACTTCAGAGCACCTCGACCAAGGTCGGGGTTGGAGACGAAATGGGAATTCAGCACCACTCAATCCATGGCTCCCAGGCGTTGGACCTCGCCAGCCTGCCGGCCACAGACGTGCACGTTGCCATGGGATGTGGCCGCGGTGCCCGCCTGCTCGTTCCTCTTGGCTGGATAAGCGTGACGCTGGTATTGAGCGGTGTTTTGGAACTAAACAGTGGCGATGCACCCTGGCAGATTTTCAGCCACCATCTGCAGGTCTGGCTGGACGGCGGGCTACGTCATACCAATCGCGCACCTGCCTGGTGGCTCTGCATTGCAGCTCCCGCCTCGGTTTGGGATCAAATCCCCAGATCGCCTTCGGTCACGAACCTTTTGATCCCACATGAGGTTCGTTGCGATCGCGAGCTCGCCAGCACCATTCTGCACATTGCACGTCGATGCAATTTTCGGAATACCGCCAACAACGCTGCCATCCAGGACGGCATGATGGTCCTACGCGACACGCTGGTCGAGCGCCAGCAAACCATGCGCGACTACCTTGAGCGCTGCAGTGGCCGTACCGCGCAGCGCCGCCATCAAACCATGCTGCGACTGCTACGGGTTCAACATCTAATCCGCTGCAATGTGGACGCCAGACTGGATCTCAACCACCTCGCCGCGGTGGCCAATTACTCGCCACCCCACCTGATCCGGGTGTATCGCGACGTTTTTGACGAGACGCCGTTCGAGTTTGCCTCACGTCTCCGACTGCAGCGGGCCTGGAACATGGCCTGCACTACAAGGCTGTCGATATGCGAGATTGCCGATGCGCTCGGGTTTGAGACGGAGAGTGCATTCTGCCGAGCCTTCAAACAGTCATTCGGATGTACCGCCAGCCAAGCCCGCCGCCAGAATCTCGACAGTAAAGTGGCATCCTGCCCGACGTCCAAGGGTTCAACCACCGCCGATGGTCAACTATTGACCGTCGTCTGCTGAGTTACGCAGGGCGCTCGGCCCGGGCGCCGCGTCCCTGCGGAATCTGTGGGGCACTCGACTGACTCCCCCGATATTGAGTCACGCCTGATTCCAAGCGTCCCTGCGGAATCTGTGGGGCACTCGACTGACTCCCCCGATATTGAGTCACGCCTGATTCCAACGAGCCACACACCAGCGTTGTCACTTCACGATGGTGCGCACCCCGCCGAACCCAGTGTTGCCGCTCACCTGCTGCAGCTGAGCTGATGCTCCCATCCTGCGTCTCTACCTGAAGGAGATCGCAACGGTCAGCGCGCCCGTCTCACGGCCGCGCGTTGCGTGTCAGACCTAGAAATGGGTCCACCGCAAGGAGTCACGGTGAAATTCAGGCAACACTTCCTCCATGCCAGCCAGACACTCGACGTTGGCACATTGGCAGGGGACAGCTTCCACTTCTCAATCTGCGAGGGCCGCCACAGCAGTGCATTGATGCCCGCCGGCTGGCACAGCATCGTGCTGGTGCTATCCGGACAGCTGGTCATGGAGAGCACACAAACCGCCTGGACGCTTGCCAACCGACACTGCCAGGTGTGGGTCGATGGTCGATTGCGAGCGTCCCTACGTACCAGTGGATGCTGGCTGTGCATCACCGCTCCAAGCGCCTTGTGGCAGCGCATTCCTGTGCCCGTCCACCTCACCCCGAACGTCCTGCTGCCCAGTGAGTTCCGTGCTTCGCCACGACTGATCCGGCAGTTCGTACAAACCGTTCGCCCGCTGGCGCCGAGTAACCACAAATCACCGCAGAAGATCGCGCAGCTCGGGCAACTGCGCGTTGCCCTTCTCGCGCAGCAGCATCTGCTGCGGGAGAACCTGCAGCGTTGCGCCGGCCGCACCCCCGCCCGACGCCACCACACCCTGCTACGCCTGCTCCGGGTGCAGCATCTCATCCGCCATGGCACAGGGCAGCGGCTGGACCTTCAGCAGTTGGCGGCCAGCGCGAACTACTCGCCGACCCACCTGATCCGCGTATACCGCGATGTCTTTGGGGAAACGCCCAGCGAGTTCGCCGCTCGGCTGCGCCAGCAACGCGCGTGGGAGATGGTCCGCGACACATCCATGTCGATCGGCGAGATCTCCTCCACCCTCGGCTTCGAAAGCGAAAGCGCCTTCTGCCGCGCGTTCAAACAGGCCTTCGGCATGACTACCGGTGGGGCCCGCAGAGTGGCGCGCCAAGGTCTCGGCGAGCGCTGACCGGGCGCGTCCTTCTGGATCACGAAGTACAGGTGAGGTGTTCGGCTGTCCCTGCGTCTAGATCAACAGACCCCCCGAACCGCTGCGGGCCGGCGCTCCCAGTGCCGTCCTGTTCCTCAGATTGTCAGGAGCCTGCCTGTGCAAGCAAGCATTCAACACCACGTCATCCAAGGTTCGCAGAGCCTGGACCTATCGACACATCTCGGCGACCGCATTCACGCCATCAGCGGTCGCGGTCGGGGCGGCCGCCTGTCCATCCCCGCAGGCTGGGTCAGCGTGACCCTGGTACTGGATGGCACTGTGGACATGATCAACGGGACAACACCCTGGAAGCTGTCCACACGCCACATCCAACTCTGGACCGATGGCAGCCTGCGGCAGTTCAGTCCGCAGCCGTGCTGGTGGCTGTGCGTGGCCGCACCCGCCGCGTTGTGGCAGCGTCCATTGCGCAGCATGGCATCGATCATCAGCAATCTGATCCCGCGCGAACTGAAGTGCGACGTCGAACTGGCGCGCATCATGGTACAGCTGTGCCGTCCGCGTTGGTTCAAGGGCGCTGGCAGCCACCATGCCAGCGACATGCTGGGCGGGCTGCGTGAGGCATTGATCGAACGTCAGCGCCCCCTGTACAGCCAACTGGAGCGCTGCAGTGGGCGTACTGCGCTGCGCCGCCATCAGACGCTGTTGCGCCTGCTACGCGTGCAACACCTGATCCGATGCAACGTGGACAACCGGCTGGGAATGACCAGTCTGGCCGCAGCTGCCAACTACTCACCGACCCACCTGATCCGCGTCTATCGTGAAGTCTTTGGCGAAACCCCAAGCGAATACGCCGCGCGCTTGCGCAATCAACGCGCCTGGGAGCTGGTGTGTGACACCAACGCGCCGATCTGCGAGATTTCCGAACAGCTCGGGTTCGAGAGCGAAAGCGCGTTCTGCCGCGCGTTCAAGCACAACTTTGGCTGCACCACGACCGTTGCTCGCCGCAAGCAGAAGGCAACAGTCTCCGAACTCCGCAGGCCCTTGGTGAAGCAGCCGCGGGTGCAACACGAATACGCAGCGGCTGCCTGCTGACAGCCGCGCGAATCAATGCCCGCCGTCCAGCGCCTTGAGCTCACTGACCAGGGTGCTGGCCGCTTCGGCACCATCGCCGTACAGCATGCGCGTGTTGTCAGCGTAGAAAAGCGCGTTCTCGATACCGGCAAAACCGGTACCCTTGCCACGCTTGATCACGATGGTGTTCTTTGAATTGACCACATCCAGGATAGGCATGCCGTAGATCGGACTGCCGGGGTCGGTCTTGGCAACCGGATTGACCACGTCGTTGGCGCCAATCACCAGCGACACATCGGTGTTGGCGAACTCCGGATTGATGTCATCCATGTCGGCGATCAGGTCATACGGCACGCCGGCCTCGGCCAACAACACGTTCATGTGCCCGGGCATACGCCCAGCCACCGGGTGGATGGCGAACTTCACCTTTACCCCGCGCTCGATCAGACGCTGCGCCAGTTCCCATATCTTGTGTTGGGCCTGCGCCACCGCCAAGCCATAGCCGGGCACGATCACCACGCGCTCGGCAAACGCCATCATCGCGGCCACGTCGGCGGCCTCGATGGGCTTCTGGCTGCCGGATATCTCGGCGCTTTGCCCGCCGCCGCCAAAATTGGAAAACAGCACGCCGCTGATCGGCCGGTTCATCGCCTTGGCCATCAAGCGGGTCAACAGAATGCCGGCCGCGCCCACCATCATGCCGGCGATGATCAGCGCCTCGTTGCCCAGCACATAGCCCTCGAACGCCACCGCCAAGCCGGTGAACGCGTTGTACAGCGAGATCACCACCGGCATGTCGGCGCCACCAATGGGCAACGTCATCAGCACACCCAAAGCCAACGCCACGACAAAGAAGCTGATGATGGCCACTGGCTGCAGGCTGATCGCCGCCCAGATGCCCAACGCCACCATCGCCACGGCCACCAGCAGATTGAAGACCTGTTGCCCCGGGAAGGTAACCCGCTTGTCCAGGCGACCGTCCAGCTTGGCCCAGGCAATGATCGAACCCGACAGCGACACCGCGCCGATGGCCGACCCGATTACCGCCAAGGCCAGTACCGTCGTGGACGGCTGCCGTGCGGCGAGGTCGGCAATCGCCTGCGCGCTCCAATGGCTGGTATCGCGCTGTGCCAGCTCGGAAAAGCGCAGCAGCTCAACCGCACCGATGGCCGCGGCCGAACCACCGCCCATGCCGTTGTACAGCGCAACCATCTGCGGCATATCGGTGATGGCCACCTTCTTGGCCGATACCCAGGCCAGGCCAGTACCAAGCACCAAGGCCACCAGGATCAGCGCGATGTTGTGCAGGCCCGGCAGGAAGAACGTCGCCGCCGTCGCGATCAACATGCCCGCGCCCGCCCACTGGATGCCGCTGCGCGCGGTCTTGGGCGAGGCCATGCGCTGCAAGCCCAGCAGGAATAGCGTGGCTGCAACCAGATAACTCGTATTGACCAGTATCGATATGCTCATGCAGCGGCCTCCAGAGCCGGATCGGTGCCACGGTTGGCGTCCTTGTCGAGCCGATGGTGTTCACGCATTTCAATGGCGGTCTTCAACAGGCCGATCATGCCCAGGCCGAAGGCCACCAAACCCAGCGCCAACTGCGACAGCGCCGTGGTCGTGGCCAGTGCGGCGCCCACCAACCCCAGCACGATGGGCAACAGCGCCTGCGCGCTGATCAGCCACAGCATCAAGCGACCTTTACGTGGGTCCTGCCATACCCGTTTGGACACCTTGTTCTGGGTTTTGGACGGATCCTGCAGCGAGGACATGCCGACACCCACGCCGGCGTACAGCAATGCACTGTTGTAGGCATCAAGCATGCCCTCCATGCCGTTGAACAAGGGCCGCGCCGCATAGGCGAAAGCCACCAGCAATGCCGGGTACTGCAGGTAGCTGAGCCACTGGAACAACTGCCTTGCGCCAAGCGGCGCGGGATCGGCGGGCTTGCTCACTTGTCCTTCCCTTCGGGCTTCTTGGAGCTCTTGAACATGTCCAGCATGCGCTCGGTCACCACGTAGCCGCCGGCGGCGTTGCCTGCGCCAAGCGCCACCGCGATGAAGCCGATGACCTTCTCCAGCGTGGTGTCGGCGTGACCCAATACCACCATCGCACCGATCAGCACGATGCCGTGGATGAAGTTGGAACCGGACATGAGCGGGGTGTGCAGGATCACCGGCACCCGCGAAATGATCACATGGCCGGCAATGGCTGCCAGCATGAAGATGTATAACGCTACGAACCCGTCGCCCATTGCTGTTCTCTCCGAAGGCTGCAAACGCCTGCCCGGCATCATAACCATGCCGGCAAAGCGGATGCGACGGTTGCGTTGTCAACCGATCACGCACTGGTGCGTTATCACCGGTGAGATCCCCTGGAACCGTTACCCTGTGCTGGTGACCAGCCCGCCCCTGTCGACCACAGCTGATCCTGTACCCGCCTCGCTGGATGCCTTCCTGGCGGGTATTGGGCCGCGCGCCTACCGTTTTGCCGAAGCCGGGCTGCGGCAGCGCGAGGACGCCCTGGACGCGGTTCAGGATGCGATGGAGCGCATGCTGGGTTACCGCAACCACCCGCCCGCCGAGTGGACACCGCTGTTCTGGAGCATCCTGCGCCGGCGCATCATCGACCTGCAGCGGCGCGGCAACTTCCGCCTGAAATTCTGGGCACCGCAGCAAGACCAGGACCAGGACAGCGCCATCGACTGGGCCGACGAAACCCCCGGCCCGGCCGAGCGCCACCAGCAGCAGACGCAATACACACGGCTGGTGGAAGCACTGCGCCGTTTGCCCGCCCGGCAACGCGAGGCCTTCAGCCTGCGCGTGCTGCAGGAGCTGGACGTGGCCACCACCGCCAAGGCGATGGGCTGCTCGGAAGGCTCGGTAAAAACCCATTTGTCGCGCGCGCGCGACGCCCTGATGCAGCAACTGGAGGATGTGCGGTGAGCCGCCTACCCAACAACCCCGAAGGTTTCGACAACGCGCTGCGGCAACTGCAGCAGCATGCCGATGCCGCCCTGCCCCCGGCCACGCTGGCGCGCCTGCGCCAAGCCCGTCAGCAGGCCAGCGCGCCTGCCCCGCGTACATCGCCCTGGCGGCGTGGTGGCTGGATGCTGGCCACGGCCTGCTCGGCTGTCCTGGCCGTGGCGCTGGGCCTGCAGTTCAACAACAACAGCGTGCCGCCGGCACCCACCCCAACGGTCGCCGACCTCGCGCAGGACGACGACACCTTGCTGTTCGACGAAAGCCCGGAGCTGTACCTGTGGCTGGGCTCGGACACTCTGGCGATGGAATGATGACCATGCACACCCGATCCTTGTCCCTGCTGCTGCCACTGCTGCTGGCCTGCGCCCCTGCCCTGGCGCAGCAAGCGCCCCCCCTGCCCGATTGGGACCAGCTCACACCGGCCCAACGCGAAACCCTGATCGCGCCGATGCGTGACCGTTGGAATGCATCGCCCGAGCGCCGCCAGCGCATGTATGAGCACGCACGCGGTTGGCAGCAGATGACCCCGGAGCAACGCGAACAAGCCCGCCGTGGCATGCATCGCTTCGAGAACATGTCACCCAGCCAGCGCCGCGACGCACAGGCGCTGTTCGACAAGATGCGCGGCATGGACAAGGACCAGCGCCAGCAGCTGCGGGACCAATGGAACAAGATGAGCCCGGAACAGCGCCGCCAGTGGGTGGATGCCAATCCACCGGCGGCGCGTCCGTCACCTTGATCCAGGGGCAGGCGCATTACCGACCTGCCCACCAGGCCTGTGCTGCGAGTTGCCCCGACGCTGGAGAGCATTCACCCGCGCCGAGGCCCCAGCAGCAGAGCATCGCTCCGCTCTGCGCGGGGTAGCAGCACTAGACCGGCGGGATCTCGCCGCCGGCTGGACGCGGTGGCCACACCGTCTTGGCCAACAGCTCGTCATTCCAGTCGAATGACAGTTTGCCGTCCTTGAGGAACAGCGCGACGAAGTTGTACACGTTGCGCGCGAACATCTCGCTGGCGTGTACCGCGCCCATGCTGGCCAGATTCAGCGGCCCGGCCACGGTGACGCCGCCGACGTCGATGGTCTGTCCGGGCTGGGTGGCCTCGCAATTGCCGCCGGTCTCGGCGGCCAGGTCGACGATCACACTGCCCGGGCGCATGCCCGACACCATCGTCGCCGTCACGATTTTGGGCGCAGGCCGGCCCGGCACCGCGGCAGTGCAGATCACCACATCCACGTTCTTCAGGTGCTCGCCCAGGCGCCGCTGCTGTTCGGCACGCTCTTCTTCGGTCAGCTGCCGGGCATAACCGCCCTCGCCTGCAGCACTGACGCCCAGGTCCAGGAACTTGCCGCCCAGCGACTCGATCTGCTCGCGCGTCTCCGGCCGAACGTCGAAACCCTCCACCGCAGCGCCCAAGCGCTTGGCGGTGGCAACGGCCTGCAGGCCCGCCACACCAGCACCCACCACCAGCACCCGCGAGGGGCGGATGGTGCCGGCGGCTGTGGTCAGCATTGGAAAGAAACGCGGCGCCAACTGTGCAGCGATCAAGGTGGCCTTGTAACCGGCCATGCCTGCCTGTGAGCTCAGCACGTCCATGGCCTGGGCGCGGGTGGTACGCGGCAGGCGCTCCAGCGGAAAGGTCTGCAGCTGGCGCGCCTGGATGGTGGCGGCGCGTTCGGCGTCAGCCTGCGGGTGCAGACTGCCAACCAGCACCGCGCCGGCCTTGAGGCGGGCAAGCGTGGTTGGCGGCGGTGCCTGTACACACAGCACCAGATCCGCCTGTTCCAAGCCGTCACCGAGTTTGGCCCCGGCATCCACATAGGCCTGGTCGGGGAATCCAGCGGCAGTTCCCGCGCCCGGCTGCAGATGTACCTGCGCACCAGCGGACACCAGCTTCTTCACTGTTTCCGGCGTGGCGGCAACACGCCGCTCACCCTCAGCGGCTTCCTTTACTACGCAGACATCAACGGCCATTCCAGTCCTCGATGCACGATGGATCAACGACCGGATCGTAGCAAAGCCATGGACCAAAACGGCGCGGCAGCCCGCGCGCAGTGATCAGACCGGGGAGAACTGCGGCTCCAGCCGGTCCAGCACGCCCTGCATGGCACTGTCGAACGCACCGTCATCGACATGCGCGCGCAGCCTGCCCAGGCGCACCATCACCGCCAGTTCCTCCGGCGAGGCCACGCAGAAGCGGATACCGCGGCGGTTGACGAACAGCAGGCGCGAGGAAATCGGGCTGATCCAGGACAGCTTGCCCGCCTGTAGCTTGCCTTCCTTGTCGATGAAGTCCAGCCAGGTGCCGATCTCCATCTTGCGGAAGCGTTCGGCATCGCTGTCATCGAAGTCCTCGGCCTTGGTGGCGCTGCCGAACTCGATGGCAGGCGCTTCCTGCACCGGCGGCATCGGCAAGGCGACCTGCGGCAATTCCGGTAGCGCGCGCTCAAGTTCCGGACGGGCCTCGGCAATGGACTGCAAGGTGTCATGCAAGGCATCGATGGCCGCACTGCCACCATCGCCGTGCAGGCCCACGCTGCCGAACACCTTTCGAAGCGCCGGCTGGCAGGCCTGCAGCCATGGCTTGCCGACGATGTGACGGCGTGCTTCGGCCACTTCTTCCAGCATCGCATCGGCCAGCTTCAAGGTTTCGACCACGCCTTCGCCTTCGTCGCCTTCGCGCAGCAGGGTCAAGGTCAGGTGGTGGTTCCAGGGCTGACCCAGGAAATCCTCGATCGCCTTGGGCAAGGCGACCCCGTTGATACGGCTGTCCAGCTCGGTCGCGGCGCGGGCACGCGCCACTTCCAGTTTTTCCTGGCCGCGCTGGGTTTCGGCTGCGCGACGCTCGGCGATCTCGATACGGCGACGGTGCTGGGCCAGGAACTCGCGGAACTCTTCTTCCAGGGTCAGAAAGATGGCCAGGTTCTCATTGAACTCGGCGGTCAGGCGCTCGATGATCTCCTCGACCTTGCCCATCAGCGCGCGCTCGGCCTGGCTTTCACCGGCATTGCCTTCGCAGGCCTCGGCCAGCGAGTTGAGCAGCTTGCGCGCCGGATGGGTCTTCTGCACGAACATGCGGCGGTCGAGCATCGCAACCTTGACGAACGGCACCACCAGACGCCCGATCAGCTCGCGCGAGCGTCCTTCCAGCTCTCGCTCGTCCAGCATCACGTCGAACAGCATGCTGACCAGGTCGATGGCGTCCTCGTCCTGCGGGTCGAGCCGTGCCTCGGCCGGGTCCACGCCCAGGCGGGTGGCACCGGACAGCACTTCGCTCTTCAGCCGCTGCGCCAGTGACTCCCCTTCCTCGCCCACCGCCGCGCGCAGGGTGGCGCTGGGGGTGGCCTGCAGCAACGACAGCACCGACATCATCTCGCGCTGGTTCAGCGCGCGGTGCTGCCCGCCGGCCGTGGCCGATTGCGGCGAAGCGGCAGCCGCGCCCTCCCGCGCCTGCCGGGACTGCGACAGCAGTTCGTGCAGGGCCTCGAGCACCATGTTCTGCGAATCACCACCGTAGGCGGCCGCGCCACCGTCAAAGCCGCCGCCCGCAGGGCCGTCCATACCGGCACCGCCTGCCATGCTGCTGCGCCGCTGGCTCCAGCGCTCGGAAAAGCGCTGTGCCCACATCGGCGCGTGGCCAGGATCGCCATCACCTTCGTCTGAATCGGCAGGGGCCTGGGTTGCCGGCCGCTGCGGCGTGGCACGGCGCGGTGCGGCGATTTCGGGCGCAGCGCCAGCCTCGGCCAGGCGCGCATCCACCGATTCGTACAATTTGCCGATGCCGGCGGCAAATTCAC
The DNA here is from genome assembly GCF_032061965.1 of Stenotrophomonas sp. Taxonomy (GTDB): domain Bacteria; phylum Pseudomonadota; class Gammaproteobacteria; order Xanthomonadales; family Xanthomonadaceae; genus Stenotrophomonas. The sequence goes on from NZ_DAMBEF010000012.1 coordinate 46,343, forward strand.
GCTCACACAGCTTGAACAACACCAGCCGCACTTCCACGGCCAGCTCGCAGGTATAGAAGGCCTCGTGCACCGCTACGGCGATGTGCTCGGGCCCGATCGGGTTGGTATCGGCGTCCAGCGCCGGCACGCCTGCGATCCATGCCAGGCGGTGGTCGATGCGCTGCAATACCTGTTTCCAGTCACGCAACAGCACGGTGGCGAAGTTGCGTACCGCCAGCCGCGATTCCAGCACGTGCTCGGGCACCAGGCTCAGCCCGCCCTCGCTCTGCCCGGCCAGCGCGCTTTCTGCCGACAACGGGGTGCCTGATTCCAATGCCGCCCATGCCTGTTGCAGGTGGCTGGCGAAGCGACGCGAGATTTCTTCACGGCGACGGCGTAGCTCGCGCATGCCATCCAGGAACACCAGCTGCGATGCCCCCGCCGACTCTGCACGGTCGAACAGCACGTCATCAAAGCCCCCCAACACCTTGTCGAAGGCCTTGGAGAGGGACGGCAACGCGGATTCGCGCGCCATCGACAACAGGCTTTGGTTGCGACCGGGACCGGCGGGATGCGGATTGGACATCATGCGCAAAGGCTCCGCACCCTGTTAGGCGCTGGACTTCTAATGAAAGGATGGTTTGATGCAGGCGCGGCCCCTGTTTCCGCCCCTGCATGGTAGGCCGAGAAGCTGAACAGGGTAAGTGATGCAGTGCGCACTTCATACCTCACATGCAACCGCCCGGCGTGGCCGACATGCTAAGCGCGCGGGGGCTTTTTGGCGACCGTAACGCTATTCAGGCCCCCGGACCGAGCGCACAAATCGCCTCCTGCCATCCTGCAAGCGGGCCGTCACCCCCCGGCGTCTATAATCAATAGCCGCTTTCCCTGCCCGTGACCCATGTCGGACAACTGCTTCCTGCAGGCGCTGGACCAGCGCCGCTCGGTCCCCTCCCTGCAACTGGGCGCCCCCGCCCCTGACGACGCCACCTTGCTGCGCATGCTGCAGTCGGCCGTACGCGTGCCTGACCACGGCAAGATGGTGCCGTTCCGTTTTCTGCGCCTGCAGGGCGATGCACGCCACGCCCTGGGCGAGTTCCTGGCCCAGCGCAGTCGCGAACGCGACCCGCACGCGGCCGAGGCGGCGGTCGAGAAGGACCGCCAGCGCTTCTCCCATGCGCCCTTGGTGATCGCCGTCATCGCCCACCTGCGTGACAACCCCAAGGTGCCCGCACAGGAACAGTTGCTCACCGCCGGCTGCGTCTGCTTCGCGCTGTTGCAGGCCGCGCAGGGCTTCGGTTTCGGCGCGCAATGGTTGACCGCCTGGATGAGCGAAGACCCGGCCGTGGCCACCCACCTGGGCCTGGCCGCCAATGAGCGCATCGTCGGCTTCATCCATATCGGCACGCCGAAGATCGCCGTCCCGGACCGTGACCGCCCGGACCCGGCGACGCTGTTGCAGGACTGGCAGCCGTGAGCGCAACCAGCGCACCGCTGCAGCCGCTCTACCTGATCGACGCCAGCCTTTACGTATTCCGCGCCTGGCACTCGATGCCGGACGAGTTCAAGGACAACCAGGGCTGGCCGGTCAACGCAGTTCACGGTTTTGCCCGTTTCCTGCTGGACCTGCTGGAACGCGAACGCCCCCGCCATATCGCGGTTGCATTCGACGAGGCGCTGGACAGCTGCTTCCGCCACGCGCTGTATCCGTCGTACAAGGCCAACCGCGACCCGGCACCGGAAGAACTGCGCCGCCAATTCGCCCACTGCAAGGCCTTGTGCGCCGCGCTGGGTTTGGAAGTACTGGCCGACCGCGAATACGAAGCCGACGACCTGATCGGCAGCGCCCTGCACGCCAGCCGTGGCCGCCTGCGTGGCGTCATCGTCTCCGCAGACAAGGACCTGTCCCAGCTGCTGCTGGAACATGACGAGCAATGGGACTACGCCCGTAACCAGCGTTGGGGCGCAAGCGGGGTGAAAGCCCGGCAAGGCGTGCACGCGCACCAGGTTGCCGACTATCTGGCCCTCAGCGGCGACGCGGTGGACAACATCCCCGGTGTCTCGGGCATCGGCGCCAAGTCTGCCGCAGTCCTGCTTGCCCATTTCGGCACGCTTGATGCCCTGCTCGAACGCATCGACGAAGTACCCTTCCTGCGCCTGCGCGGTGCCGCCACCATCGCCAGCCGCCTGCGTGAGCAGCGCGAGCAGGCGCTGTTGTTCCGCCAGCTGACGACCGTGGCCTTGAACGCGCCGCTGCACAATGCCGACGCCGGCTTTGTCCGCGGCAACGGTGACGGCGACATGCTCGGCGGGCTGTGCGAGGCGCTGCGCTTCGGCCCGATGACCCGGCGCCGGTTGTTGACCGCCGCGGGTCTGCAATCCCCCACCCCTCCTGCCAGCGAGTTTGCATGAGCCAGAACACCGCCGAACCCCGCGTCGTCTACGAAGGCAAGTACCAGCGCATGGTGGTGCGCGGCACCTGGGAATATAGCGAGCGCACCCATGCCGGCGGCCTGGCGGCGATCATCATTGCCGTCACCCCGCAGGACGAGGTGTTGTTTGTCGAACAGTTCCGCGTTCCGCTGCAGGCACGCACCATCGAGATGCCGGCCGGGCTGGTCGGCGACATCGATGCCGGCGAATCCATCGAGAACTCCGCCATCCGTGAGCTGGAAGAAGAAACCGGCTGGACCGCCGATCACGCCGAAGTGCTGATGATCGGCCCCACCTCCTCCGGCGCCAGCAGCGAGAAGATCGCCTTTGTGCGCGCCACCGGCCTGCGCAAGGTCGGCAATGGCGGCGGTGACGACAGCGAGGACATCACCGTGCACAGCATCCCGCGCGAGCGCGCCGCTGCCTGGCTGGTGGAAAAGATGGGCGAAGGCTATGCGCTGGATGCCAAGCTGTGGGCCGGCCTGTGGATGATCGAACACCATCTGGACGGGCGCCGCCGTGGCTGATTCGGGTAGCCACCCGCTGCCGCCGCTGCTCGGCGCCGATGACCCTGCGGTCTTCAGCCTGCACAACCAACACGGGCGCTCGCCGTTCCTGTTGCTGGCCGACCATGCAGGCCAGCAGATACCCACCGCGCTGCACTCGCTGGGCTTGCCGCAGCACGAACTGGACCGGCATATCGGCTGGGATATCGGCATCGCCGGCACCACCCGCGCGCTGGCCCAACGCCTGGACGCGTGGGCGATCGAGCAAACCTATTCGCGCCTGTTGATCGACTGCAACCGCCCCCTGGTTTCGCCCACGCTCATTCCCGAGATCAGCGATGGCACGCCGGTTCCCGCCAATTTCGCGCTGGACCCGGTGCAGCGCCAGCAGCGCATCGACGCGATCCACGCGCCCTACCACGCGCGTATCGATGCCGAGCTTGACCGGCGCCGTGATGCCGGCCAGCCCACCTTGCTGGTGATGATGCACAGCTTCACCCCGGCGATGGCCGGCGTAGAGCGCCCTTGGCATGCCGGCGTGCTCTACCACCAGGACACCCGCTTCGCCCACGCTCTGCTGCAGGCCTTGCATGCCGAAGGCGACCTGGTGGTCGGCGACAACCAGCCCTATTCGGTCAACAGCAGCAGCGACTACGCCGTGCCAGTACATGGCGAAGGGCGTGGCCTGGTGCATGTGGAGCTGGAAATCCGCCAGGACCTGATTGCCGATGCGGCCGGCCAACACGCCTGGGCCGAGCGCCTGGAGCGTGTGTTCCGCAGCCTGCAACCCAAGCTGCTGGAAGCGGCTGCAGCGACGTAGGCTGCGCACCAGACACGACTTCCAGCCGCTGCAGCACGCTGGCTGGGATCATCACTGCACGCTTGGCTCGGCTGACCACGGGAACGGGCCGAAGCCCCGCACCTGCAGCGGTATCCCCACTGCGGCAAATGCCGCTACCAATGCAGCAGCACGCCTGCCGTCCACCTGCTCGCCCAAGCACAGCGGCAGGCGTTGGCAACGTGCATGCGCCTCGGCAATCGACAAGGACAGGTGCAGCGCCACCTGCCGCGCTGCATCCTTGAGCTGCGGCGGCGGGCATGCCGCCAGCACGACATCAAAACTATTGAAGATGCCGGGGCCAACGCCGGCCTCACGCGCAGCGGCCTGCGCCGCTGCCGGCGCCTCGCCCAGTGCTTCATCAATCCCGGGCACCTGCAGGAACGCATCGTACTCGGCGTAGTAATCCAGGGCCTGCGCATAGTCCTGCAGACTGGACAGGGGGCGCTGACGCTTCTGCACCTCCAGCACGTCAGCGAAGCTAGCCGGCTCCAGAAAGCTGGACAGCCCCAGGGCGCGAGCCGCCGCGGGCAGCGCATCCTCGTCGAATGCCTCCTCCTCGCTCGCCGGCAGCCAGAAATGGGCCGTCAACGCACCGCCATCGGTGGCGTGCACCCATCCGTAACGCTCCCACACCTCGCCGTCATCGTTGCAGCTGGCAATGCTGTCCAAGGTCTGGCGGAGATCCATCAATTCGATCATGCGTCGCTGGGCAGGCAGTGCGGGGAGTCGCAGTCTAGCGGCGCCTGCCGTAGGCGCAGCGCGACGACCACACCCAACAGTGCGAACAGGGCTGCGCCGTACTGGGCATTGACCAGCCCCTGCAGGGCCTGCGCACTGTCAGCTGCCGTCGTGCCGCGCGCCGCATTGGCCACCATCACCAACACCGCCAGCCCCAACGCCCCGCCAATCTGCTGGGCGGTTGCCGCCATGCCCGAAGCAACGCCTTGCTGAGCGGCAGGAACACCTTGCCCGGCCACAATCCACATCGCCGTCCAGGTCATGCCCTGGCCGAGGCTGAGCAGCACGATCCCCGGCAACAAGGGCCAGTACGCAGCCCCATGCGGCAATGCCACCGCCACCGCGGCGATGCCAAGCGCGCCGCCGGCCAATCCCCAGGTCAGCACTTGCCGAGGTGGCCGCGTCATCAACATGCGCTCAGCGATGCGGATGCCGAACGTGCAGACCAGGGTGGGGGGCAGGAACGCCAGGCCCGCCTGCAGCGGACTCCAACCGTAGCCATCCTGGTAATACAGGGCCAGGAAGTAGTACTGCACGCCAAAGCTGCTCATGAACAACATCGTCAGGCCTATCGATGCACGCAGCCCTGGCACCTGCAGCAATGCAAAGTGCATCAGCGGGTCGGCGCTGCGCTTTTCAATCACCACGAACGCCGCCAGCAGCACCAACGACAAACCCAGACACGCCAGGGTGGCGGGCGCGATCCACCCCCACTCTGGCCCCTGCACCAAGGTCGTCACCAGCAGGCTGCCACCCAATGTCACGCTCAGGCAGCCCCAAAGATCAAACGAACGTGCCGCAGGCCGGGCACCGTCACGTGGCAACCAATAGCCGGAAAGCCATGCACATCCCGCCGCCAGCGGCACCAGCACCCATAGCACCCAAGCCCATCCCAGCAGCTGGGTCAGCACCCCGCCCAGCAACGTCCCCAAGGCCAGGCCGCCCGCGCTGGCCATGCTCCATATCGCGAGTGCACGGTTGCGCTGTGCGCCCTCGGCGTAGAGCGTGTTGATCAGCGCCAGCGTTGCCGGGAACAGCACAGCCGCCCCCAGGCCCTGTGCCGCCCGCGCAGCAACCAACAGACCGGCATTGGTACTGAAGCCGCCGATCAGCGACGCCAGCGCGAACACCAGCATTCCCAGCCTGTACATCCGGCGCCGGCCCAGCAGGTCGGCTGCCCGGCCGCCCAACAGCAGACAGCCGCCAAATGCCACGGTGTAGCCGCTCACCACCCATTGCAGCTGTTGGGCATTGATGTGCAGCTGCACGCCCATCTCATGCAGGGCAACGAAGATGATGGTGGCGTCCATCGCGATGATCAGCTGGGACATCGCCAGCAGCGCCAAGGCAAGGCGAGGTGTGGCCTGCGCGGGGGAAAGGGAAATCGCCATCGGAAGATCCTGGTACCGGGGGGCACAGTCTTATTGATGACGGTCTGCAGATAAATCAGGATAGACGCATATCTGTAATGCGGATCTGCATCAATGGACACTATGGATCTCAACGCAGTGCGCATGTTGGTACAGGTAGCCGAGGCCCGCAGCTTCACGCTGGCGGCCGGACAGCTGGGACTGAGCCAGTCAGGCCTGTCGCGGGCGATCAGCCGCCTGGAGCAGGAACTGGGCGTGCGCCTGCTCCATCGCAATACCCGCAACGTCAGCCTGACCCCCGACGGGCGCCAGTTCGTCGACCATTGCCAGCCGCTGCTGTGTGGATTGGAGGACGCACAGCGCCAGTTGGGAGACCGTCCCTGCGTGCCATCGGGCGTACTCAAGCTGACTGCCCCCTCGATGTTCGGACGCAAGGTCCTGGTTCCCTTGGCGTCACGGCTGATTGCCGATCACCCGCAGCTGCAGTTCGAGCTGGTGCTCAATGATCGCTTGGTCGATCTGGTCGAAGAAGGCTTTGACGCCGCCCTGCGCACCGGCCCGATCAGCGATGTACGGATGGTCGCGCGGCCCTTGCGGCCGCTGCGCTGGGTGACGGTTGCCGCACCGGACTACCTTGCCCGCCACGGCGAACCCGAATCGGTGGACGCATTGCACCGCCATGCATGCATGGCGGTGCGCAATCTGCGCAGCGGACGCCTGGTGGATTGGCAGTTCCGTGAGTTGGACGGACGCATGCGCGATTTCACGCCGCCGGCGCGGATGGTCTTCGACAGCGGCGATCCCCTGGTGGAAGCGGCACTGGCCGGGGCAGGCATCGTCCAGGTGATGGACTTCGCCGTCGCTGATGCGCTGGCTGCCGGGCAGCTGCAGCGCGTGCTGCAGGCCCATGAAGGGCGCAACCGCGCGCTGTCACTGGTCTATCCGCCCTCGCGGCAGGTATCGCCCAAGTTGAAGGTGCTGGCCGATGCCCTGTTGGCCGGCGAGTGGTGAAAGACCCAACCCAGCAGACGCAGATAGGCGGGGCCTGGGGGCGCTCATCAAGCAATGATCCAGCCGGCGCGTTGCAAAAAGTGCCTGCGGGAGCATCGCTCGGCGCCCGCGTTGATCTGCTTGATCGGTTGTCCACACAGGCTGTGACCTGCCAGTTAGACAAGCTGTGGATAAGCGCGCACAACCGTTGCGTAGTGCGGCTTTCCGGACGATGGCCATTTTTTGACCATCCTGCTACGGCGATCGGACCGAGGCCCGCCCCGTGGCGGCAGGACTGGCCCCAAGGTAGCGAGGCCAACCTCGCTCAGCCTGCCATCTGGCGGAGCGTGCTCCGCGGCTTCCCTCGTTCTTCCCTGGACGCCGCTCAGTGTGCGGCTTCGGCCGTGTAGCGGCGCGTCACCTCGAACCGGCTGCCCGGATGGGGTACCGGGCCTTCCGCCACAACATCCACACGCAACACGCCAACCGCATCGTCGTGATACCGATACGTCACCTTGATCGCGTTGGAGGTCACTACCTCTACCCGTAAGCCGCCGGCATCCTCATGCACGGATGCTTCAACGCCTGGCGCTACGGCCACTGCGGCACCGGACAGGGGCAGGATCGTGACTGCCGAGCTGTCCTTGCTGCCGAACAACACCGACTCGCGGCTGCGGTACAACACCAAGGTGTTCTCCAACGGCGCGGCGAACGCCATCTCGGGACGCAGCATGGAGGCTGGCGAGGCGCGTTCGAAGCGTTCCCCGGATGGCCCCCCAGGGCTTCCCGGCCCCCCCTTGCCGCCAGGACCACCGCCATCCGGTCCGCCGCCCATGCCTCCCGATGGTGGACCGCCCTGCCCGCCCTGCCCGCCCGGACCGCCACCTCGCGGGGGCGCACCGGCACGGTCCGGCGGCGCGCCCTTGGCGGGTGGCGGCATGGCGTTCTCGGCGGCCTTTTCCGCCGCCTTCTGTGCCTGTTTGTTGGTGGAGGCATCGGCACGCCATGCAACCGGCGCGTCTCCGGCCTGGGATTGAGCGGCCAAGGGCGCAGCCAGAAGCAGCCACGACAAGCCGAGACAGTAGTGATAGCGGCGTAATGACATGCCAAAGCCCTGATCGGTAATCCGAACAGATGCTGCGCGCTTCAACGCGATGGTGCTTGTCGGCCCTGACACAAACCCGGACAAGGCGGCGCCGCAGCATGCTCGGCAACATCCCCGGCACCTGCCCAGAAACAAGCAAGCCCCAGCCGTTCTTGCAACGACCGGGGCTCACAATCAGCCGGTTTGGCGGCTTACGCTGCTGCTACCGCTGCAGCTTTCAGGCGAAGCTGTCGGTGGCGCGCACCAGTGCGTCCACGTTCTCGGCCTCGAATGCCGAATGGCCCGAGGCCGGGCTGATCTGCAGCTGTGCCTTCGGCCACGCCTTGTGCAGGTCCCAGGCATTGGCCAGCGGGCACACCACGTCGTAACGGCCATGCACGATCACGCCTGGGATGTCGGCGATCTTGTGTGCGTCACGCAGCAACTGGTCTTCCACTTCAAAGAAGCCGCCGTTGACGAAGTAGTGGTTCTCGATGCGGGCGAAGGCCAGTGCGAACTGCGGGTCTTCGTGGCTGTTGATGAAGTCGTCATCCACGTGCAGGAAGCTGGTGGCGCCTTCCCAAACGCTCCACGCCTTGGCGGCGGCCAGGCGGGTGGCCTCGTCGTTGCTGGTCAGGCGGCGGTGGAAGGCCGAGATCAGGTCATGCCGTTCCACCTGCGGGATCGGCTTGAGGTAATGCTCCCAGGCATCCGGGAACAGGCGGTTGGCGCCTTCCTGGTAGAACCATTCCAGTTCCCAGCGGCGCAGCATGAAGATGCCGCGCAGGACCAGCTCGGTGACACGCTGCGGATGGGTTTCGGCATAGGCCAGCGCCAGGGTCGAACCCCAGCTGCCGCCGAACACCTGCCACTTCTCGACGCCAAGCTTTTCGCGCAGCTTTTCGATGTCGGCGACCAGATCCCAGGTGGTGTTGTCGACCAGATCGGCATGCGGGGTGGAACGGCCGGAGCCACGCTGGTCGAACAGGATGATGCGGTACTTGGCCGGGTCGTGGAACTGACGCATCTTCGGCGTGCACCCGCCGCCCGGGCCACCATGCAACATCACCACCGGCTTGCCATCGGGGTTGCCGCATTGTTCGAAGTACAGCGTGTGACGATCATCGACGGCAAGCGTGCCGGTGTCGTAGGGCTCGATGGCGGGGTAGAGCGTGCGCATGGCTGCCTCGGTGGTAACAGGCCGGTTAGTTTAGCGCAGCGGTGTTTTGATCTTGTTTGTGCTGGGGCGTGGGGGGGTGAGGGATTGGGGATTGGGGATTGGGGATTGGGGATTAGGGATTGGGGATTTGGGCTGTTGCTTCTTGCTTGTTGCCGTGGCTTTTTAAGCCGTCATTCCCGCGAAGGCGGGAATCGCTCTTGCTCTTGCTTTGGCTCTCAGTCTTGCTGCCACTGCCACATTGCCGGATGAGTCCACTGTGGACGCAAAAACAAAGCCAAAGCGATTCCCGCCTTCGCGGGAATGACGGCAAAGAGTAGAAGCAAAGTCAGAGCCAGAGCGATTCCCGCCTTCGCGGGAATGACGGCCAACAACAAAGCCAAAAGCAACGGCAACGGCAACGACAACGACAACAGCAAAAGCAACAGCACCAGCACCAGCACCAGCACCAGCAACAGCAACAGCACCAGCACCAGCACCAGCAACAGCAACAGCAACAGCAACAGCAACAGCTACAACTACAACAAAGCCAAACAGACAAGCAGCCAAGCAAACGCCCTTCAGCCCAACCAACGTCCCAGGGTCACCCGATCCCGCTGCTCAAGATCCTGAACCGTCTGCGCTTCGGCAAACCCGGCCTGCTGCAACAACGCGCGGATCGCCACGCCCTGGTCCCAGCCATGCTCCATCAGCAGCCAGCCGCCTGGTACCAGATGCTCGTGCGCCCCCGCGACGATCTCTCGGATCGCGTCCAGTCCATCCGCGCCCGAGGCCAATGCCGGCGGCGGCTCGAAGCGCAGATCGCCCTGCGCCAGATGTGGGTCACCCGCAGCGATATACGGCGGATTGCTGACGATCATGTCGAAGCGGTCCGCACCCAACGCGGCATACCAGTGCCCGCGACGGAACCAGACGTTTTCCAATCCATGCGCCTGTGCGTTCTTGACCGCCACCGCCAGCGCAGGACCCAGCACGTCGGTGGCCATCACCGTGGCCAAGGGACGCTCGCTGGCAATCGACAGGGCGATCGCACCGCTGCCTGTCCCCATGTCCGCTACCCGCAGCATGTCGTCGTCGGGCAGACGCGCCAAAGCCAACTCCACCAGCAGCTCAGTCTCCGGGCGCGGGATCAGGGTGGCGGTGTTGACCTGCAGGTCCAGGGTCCAGAATCCGCGCCGGCCGACCAGGTAGGCCAACGGGTGGCCTTCGATGCGACGGGCCAGCAGTACCTCGAAGCGTTCCCGGGCCTCGGCGTCCACGGCGTCGGTGGCGTGGGCGAACAGCCACGCCCGCTCCACCCCCAGCACGTGCAGCAGCAACTGCTCGGCCTCATGGCGGGCATCGTCGCCCGGCAGGCGTGCAGCGGCCTCCCGCAACAGCTCGGCAACCTTCAGCATGGACACTTCACTACCTCATCGCGGCGTATTTCCAGGACGGCGAGGATAGTCACCGCGCCCGTCCCTGCCTACCGCCACGCCTTTGCCTGGGATTAATCCCATCTATTTAAAACCGTTCAGGTTAGACACGGCTCGCTTGGAAAACCTCCAAAACACCCGATATCAAGCCTTGCAACCCCTTCCGAGGGGCGATTGATAGGCAAAGCCTATTGATACGATGCATCCAATTCATTTGTTTTATTAGGCAGCGCCTATTAATGTCGCTCCATCACTTTCCACCCACCCCTTCCACTAGAGGAAAAACGATGTCCGTCATCAATACCGAAATCCTGCCGTTCGAGGCCGATGCTTATAAGAACGGCCAGTTCGTCAAGGTCAGCGACGCCGACCTGAAGGGCAAGTGGTCCGTCGTTGTGTTCTACCCGGCTGACTTCACCTTCGTCTGCCCGACCGAGCTGGAAGACCTGGCCGAGCATTACGAGCAGTTCCAGAAGCTGGGCGTTGAGGTGTACTCGGTTTCCACCGACACCCACTTCTCGCACAAGGCGTGGCACGACACCTCGGCTGCCATCGGCAAGATCAAGTACACCATGATCGGCGACCCGACCCACCAGATCTCGAAGAACTTCGAAGTCCTGCGTCCGGCCGGTCTGGCTGACCGCGGCACCTTCATCATCGACCCGCAGGGCGTGATCCAGTCGGTGGAAATCACCGCTGAAGGCATCGGCCGCGAAGCCGCCGACACCCTGCGCAAGGTCAAGGCTGCCCAGTACGTCTCCAGCCACCCGGGCGAAGTGTGCCCGGCCAAGTGGAAGGAAGGCGAAAAGACCCTGGCTCCGTCGCTGGACCTGGTCGGCAAGATCTAATTGCCAACAGCCCGTCATCAGCAACACCGGAACCAGTGAAAAACTGCTGGGTTCCAGCGACTGTTGATAAGTGATTGGCCTCACTCCCCACCCCGCCTCGCGGCGGGTGTGGGGGTGAACCGCAGCGTGTTTGACGCCAGCCAGCACGGCGCCAGCAAGCCGAGCAAGCAGGCTGCGGTTCACCCCTACTTTCCAAGGCGACCTGCCCCGCGCAGCGACGTCACTCCCCCGTATTGCCTCAACGTCGACCACGACGTATCGCCACTTAGGAGATTGTCCATGTTGGATGCCAACCTGCAGACCCAGCTCAAGGCCTACCTGGAACGGGTAACCCGCCCGATCCACATCACCGCGCACGCCGATGGCGGCGAAAAGTCGCAGGAGATGATGGAGCTGCTGAACACGCTGGTGACCTTGTCGGACAAGATCACCCTGGACGTGAAGCGGGATGGCCAGGGCCGCGTGCCGTCCTTCGACCTGGACAGCCCGGGCCAGAACATCGGCCTGAGCTTCGCCGGCCTGCCGATGGGCCACGAGTTCACCTCCTTCGTGCTGGCCCTGCTGCAGGTTGGTGGCCATCCGTCCAAGGAATCGGCCGAGCTGCTGGAGCAGATCCGTGACCTGAAGGGCGAGTACCGCTTTGAAACCTATTTCTCGCTGTCCTGCCAGAACTGCCCGGATGTGGTGCAGGCGCTGAACCTGGCCGCGGTGCTGAACCCCAACATCACCCATGTGGCCATCGACGGCGCCCTGTTCCAGGATGAGGTCGAGCAGCGCCAGGTGATGTCGGTGCCGACCGTCTACCTCAATGGCGAAGTGTTCGACCAGGGCCGCATGAGCCTGGAGCAGATCGTGGCCAAGCTGGACACCGGTGCCGCCGCGCGTGAGGCCGAGAAGATCAAGGCCAAGGATGCCTTCGACGTGCTGGTGGTGGGCGGTGGCCCGGCCGGTTCGGCGGCGGCGATCTATGCCGCACGCAAGGGCATCCGCACCGGCGTGGCCGCAGAGCGTTTCGGCGGTCAGGTGCTGGACACCATGGCGATCGAGAACTTCATCTCGGTGCAGCATACCGAAGGCCCGAAGCTGGCCGCCGCACTGGAAGCCCACGTCCGTGAGTACGAGGTCGACATCATGAACCTGCAGCGCGCCACCAAGCTGGTGCCGGCCGGTGCCGATGGCCTGGTCGAAGTGCAGCTGGAGAACGGCGCCTCGCTGAAGTCCAGGACGGTGATCCTGTCCACCGGCGCACGCTGGCGGCAGATGAACGTGCCGGGCGAGAACGAGTACCGCAACAAGGGCGTGGCGTATTGCCCGCACTGCGACGGCCCGCTGTTCAAGGGCAAGCGCGTGGCGGTGATCGGCGGCGGCAACTCCGGCGTGGAAGCGGCGATCGACCTGGCCGGCATCGTCAGCCACGTCACCGTGTTCGAGTTCGACAGCAAGCTGCGTGCCGACCAGGTGCTGCAGGCCAAGCTCAACAGCCTGCCCAACGTGAAGGTGGTGCTCAACGCACAGACCACCGAAGTGCTGGGCGACGGCCAGAAGGTCAACGGCATCGTCTACACCGACCGCGTCGGTGGCGATTCGCACCGGGTCGAGCTGGAAGGCATCTTCGTGCAGATCGGCCTGCTGCCGAACACCGAATGGCTACGTGGCACGGTGGACCTCAGCGGTCGCGGCGAAATCATCATCGATGATCGCGGCCAGACCAATGTACCGGGCGTGTTTGCTGCCGGTGACTGCACCACGGTGCCGTACAAGCAGATCATCATCGCCATGGGCGCCGGTTCGACCGCCGCACTGAGCGCGTTTGATCACCTGATCCGCACACCGGTGCTGCAGCCTGAGGCGGCAGTGGAAGAAACCGCCTGAAGCCCTCAAAGCCCCGCATTGCGGGGCTTTGATTTGACCGCACTTACCGCCGTAGAAACCAGTGGTGAGGAACCAGAAACCAGTAAGGGCCAACGCAGATGTTGGTCAACTCACCGCTACGTTCCTGGTTCCTGACCTCTACGTTCCCAGCTTCAAAGGCCCGACATGAATCTTCGCGATCTGAAATACCTGGTAGCGCTGGCCGAGCACAAACACTTTGGCCGTGCCGCAGCGGCGAGCTTTGTCAGCCAGCCCACTCTGTCCACCCAGATCAAGAAGCTGGAAGAAGAGCTGGGCGTACCGCTGGTCGAACGCGCCCCACGCAAGGTGATGCTGACCCCGGCAGGACGCGAGGCAGCCGCGCGCGCGCGCAATATCGTGGCCGAAGTGGACCAGATGAAGGAAGCCGCGCGCCGCGCGCGTGACCCGGAAGCCGGCACCGTGCGGCTGGGCATCTTCCCCACCCTCGGCCCGTATCTGTTGCCGCATGTGGTGCCTGCGATCCGCCAGCGCTTTCCGCAGCTGGAAATGCTGCTGGTCGAAGAAAAGAGCGACGTGCTGCTGGCGCAGCTGCGCAATGGCCAGCTCGACGCTGCGCTGCTGGCACTGCCAGTGGCCGATGATCAGCTGCATACCGAGTTCCTGTTCGAGGAACCCTTCGTGCTGGCTGCACCCGAGGGCCACCCGCTGACCGCGCGATCCTCCTTGACCCTGGACGACCTGTCCGACCAGCGCCTGCTGCTGTTGCAGGACGGGCATTGCCTGCGCGACCAGGCGTTGGACGTCTGCCATATGGCCGGCGCGCTGGAGAAATCCGAGTTCCAGGCCACCAGCCTGGAGACCCTGCGGCAGATGGTAGCCGCCAATGTCGGCGTCACCCTGCTGCCGATGCTGGCGGTGAAGCCGCCGGTGGCGCGTTCGGAGAACGTCAGGCTGATCCCGTTCGAAGGTGACCCGCATCCCAATCGCCGCATTGCCATGGTCTGGCGCCGCAGCTCGGCGATGGGCAGTTTCCTGGAACAGTTCGCGCAGTTGTTCAAACAGCTGCCGGTGGGTTTGTTGACGGCGGATGCGGCTCAACCCCGTCAAGCTGAGGCGCGAGCGGACTAAGCCCCTCTCCCTGTGGAGGGACGAGGCATTGCGAAGCAACGGTTCGCGGCTTGTCGAGCGCCCTTGCGCCAGCGCAAGGGCCGGGGCGCGGAGCGGGGGTTGGGGAGCGGGCAAACCAAGTCAGAGGCTTGGAACCTCCACTTGGACTGGAAAAGCTCCAAAAGCACGCCTTGCGCTCCCCTCTTCCGCCCCTTTCGGGGCACCTTCCCCCAAGAAGGGGGCTGCAGTCCCGCAAGGGGAGAAGGGAAAAGCAGCTTGCCGACCGCTACGCGCGCAGCAGCCCAAAACCTGAACATTCCCCTGCCCCACATTGCATCCGGGCCGCACCGGCCCCATGATCTTCACAGGGTCGCCTACGGCCCGCTTCACCAGCACAATAGAAACCCGGGCGGCGCCGAACAAGCGTCGCCTTTTGCTTGTTCTTCAATCAGATAAGGAATTCCCATGACCAGCCACAGCGGTCTGCCGCCATCCATCATTGTTTCCACCCGCGACATGGCCCGCCTTGAGGCCCTGCTGGACTCCCCGGCGCTGAGCCGCCACCCGGCCGCCGTTGCCCTTGCGCAGGAGCTTGAGCGCGCGCAGGTGCTGCCGCCGGAAGAAATCCCCGCTGGCATCGTCACCATGCATTCCCGTGTGGACTGCGAAGACGAACTGCACAACGAAAAACATTCCCTGACCCTGGTCTATCCGCACGAAGCGGATTTCGACAAGGGCCGCGTGTCGATCCTGGCGCCGGTTGGCAGTGCCCTGTTGGGCTTGTCGGTTGGCCAGACCATCGATTGGACCGCACCCGGCGGCCGCCAGCTGCGCCTGCGCGTCACCGCCGTCCACTACCAGCCTGAAGCGGCTGGTGACTTCCACCGCTGAGCGCGCCCCGCGCTGCCCCTGCCACAGGAAACCGTAATGACCCAGGCCCACTCCAAGCTCGCCCAGCTGCGTGAACTGTCCGTCGTCGTCGCCGATACCGGTGATTACGACGCCATTAAGCGCCTGCGCCCGGTCGACTGCACCACCAACCCGACCCTGGTGAAGAAAGCCCTCGACCTGCCGGTCTATGCCGGCCTGATCGAGCGCGAGCTGCAGTGGGGCCGGGCCCAGTCCGGTGACAGGCAGGCGGTTGCCAACGCCGTGGTTGATCGCCTGACCGTTGGCGTCGGCACGATGCTGGCCGAGCTGGTGCCGGGCCGCGTGTCCACCGAAGTGGATGCCGACCAGGCCCACAACACCGAGGCGACGATTGCCAAGGCGCGCGAATTCATCGCCATGTACGAAGCGGCCGGCGTGCCGCGCGACAAGGTGCTGATCAAGATCGCCGCCACCTGGGCCGGCGTGGAAGCCGCCCGCGTGCTGCAGGCCGAGGGCATCGACTGCAACCTGACCCTGATCTTCAACCCGACCCAGGCCCTGGCCTGCTCCGAAGCCGGTGCCTTCCTGATCTCGCCGTTCGTCGGCCGCATCCTGGACTGGTACGTGGCCAACGGCCAGACCCCGGCAAGCATCGACGAAGACCCGGGCGTGCAATTCGTGCGCGGCGTTTTTGCCGAGTTCAAGCGCCGGGGTTCCAACACCGTGGTGATGGGCGCCTCGTTCCGTTCGACCGCGCAGATCGAAGCGCTGGCCGGTTGTGATCGTCTGACGATTTCGCCGGACCTGCTGGAGAAGCTGGACGCTGATTTCGGCGAGCTGCCGCGCAAGCTGGTAGCCGGTGCCGCCGAAGCGGTGAACGTGGCTGCGATTGATGAAGCCAAGTTTGATGCGGATATGGCAGCGGATCCGATGGCCACGGAAAAGCTGGCTACCGGTATCGAAGCGTTTGCCAAGGATCTGCAGACCTTGCGTCAGCGGATTGCGGATGAGCTGGGCGGCTGACAGCAAAAGCTGATGCCTGATGTCTCCCTTCTCCCGCCTGCGGGACGACAACCCGGCAGGATTGCCGGGTTGCACGGCGAAGCCGCCCGAAGGGTGAGGCACATGGATGTGCCGAATGCAGGTGCCCCGAAGGGGCGGATGAGGGGAGCTTCAAAAGCTTTTGCTCCACGTGCTTTAAGAGCGCCCTCACCCCAACCCCTCTCCCGCATGCGGGAGAGGGGCTTAAGCTGAAGCAAAAGCTAGTACACCCCGAGTTCCAGCCCTGCTGCCAGCAGCGCACCCAGCTCGCGGCCTCTTGCCAACTCTGCCTCCGGCACTGTTTTCGCCGCCAGAATCGCCTCCGCCGTCTGCGCCTGCGTACACACCAGCAGCGGCTCGGCCACTTCTTTCAATCGCAGACCCAAGGCTACCCGCCGCAACTGCGCGATGGTCGGATGACCGTCCGAGCCGGCACACACCAGCAGCGCATACGGCTTGCCCTCGCAGCGCCCCAGCAAGGGGTAGTAGCTGCGATCAAAGAAATCCTTCATCGCACCGCTCATCGAGGCCAGCGTTTCCGGGGTGGCAAACACCACCGCATCGGCCATCAACACATCGTCGGCAACTGCATCGGCAGCGCGCACTGCGCTCACCTGCACGGCATCACCGGCTGCCGCATGCGCGCCCTGCAGCAAGGCGCCCACCATCGCTTCGGTAGCGCCGGTAATGCTGTGCCACACCACCAGCAGACGGCGCGATGTGGCACTCACGGCTCAGACATCCAGGCCAATCGGGCAGCTCACGCCGGTACCGCCGATGCCGCAATAGCCATTCGGATTCTTGGCCAGGTATTGCTGGTGGTAATCCTCGGCGTAGTAGAACGGCGGCGCCGGGAACATGATCTCGGTGGTGATCTCGCCGTAGCCCGCCGCTGACAGCTGCTGCTGGTAAGCATCTCGACTGGCGATGGCCGCGTCGTACTGTTCCTGCGTATGGCAATAGAGCGCGGAGCGGTACTGGGTGCCGGTGTCGTTGCCCTGGCGCATGCCCTGGGTGGGGTCGTGGTTTTCCCAGAAGGTGCGCAGCACGGTGTCCAGTGTTACCTGTGTCGGATCAAACACCACCCGCACCACTTCGGCATGGCCGGTCAGCCCGGAACAGGCCTCTTCGTAGGTCGGGTTCGGGGTGACACCGCCCTGGTAGCCGACCGCCGTGGTCACCACGCCCGGCAGCTGCCAGAACTTGCGCTCGGCGCCCCAGAAACAGCCCAGGCCCACATCCAGCACCTGCAGCCCGGCGAAGTCGCCCTGCAAGGGCTGGCCGTTGACGAAATGCACGTTGTGCAGCGGCAGCGGCGTGTCCCGCCCCGGCAATGCTTCTTCCGGGCGCGGCAGGCGCTGCTTGAATGCACCGATACCCAAAATACCTTGGCCGATTCCCAACATGGTCAGTTCCTCAGGCCGGGAGGAATCCCGGCGCTTCATCGTCATCCAAGATGGGGGCATCGCCGCCCTCGTCCAAGCCCAACGCGGCCACGATGTCTTCGGCCTCGGCCTTGGCCGAATCCGGCACGCAGACCCGCAGCAGGCCGAACAGCGGCAGTTCGCCGCCCGCGCCCAGCAGGGATTCGCCGAACACGAAGGCCGGTATGTCGGCCGCCTCCAGCGCATGCTTGACCAGGTGTGCGTCGAACAGGTTGTTGGTCTGGTAGATCAGCTGCATCAGTATTCTCCGTTCACAGCGGCTTGCGCAGCGCGTCGGTGGCGGCAAGCTGTTCGCTTTCCCCGGCCCCGGCCTGGCGCCACTCACGCACAGCAGGCAGCGCCAACAGCGCCTGCAGATAGCGCCCGGCTTCGCCCTCCAACATCACGCCATAGCCATCAAAACGTATCGCTACCGGCGCATACATCGCATCAACAATGCCGAATTGCCCGAACAGGAAGTCCCCGCCCGCGCCATGGTCGCCGCGCAACGTGCCCCACAAGGCACAGACCCGATCGATATCGGCCTGCGCGGCCGCATCCCAGCGGTAGCCACCGGGCTGGCGCCGGCTGTTCATCGGCAGCTGAGTGCGCAGCGCGGTGAAACCTGAATGCATCTCCGCCGCCGCAGCCCGGGCCCGCGCCCGCTGCGCCAGATCGGCCGGCCAGCCATGTCCGTCCAGCCAGCGCTCGTTGGCGTATTCGCAGATCGCCAGCGAATCCCACAGTTGCAGGGCCCCGTCGCGCAGGGCCGGGACCTTGCCGGTGGGCGAATGCTGCCGCACCTGGCTGGCAAAGTCCGCCGTGTCCAGGGCCAGCCGCACTTCGTCGAACGCCACCCCGAAATGGCGCAGCAGCAGCCACGGGCGCAGCGACCAGGAGGAGTAGTTCTTGTTGCCTATCACCAGGACGGGACGGTCCATCGGCACGATCCACGGGGCGGAAGAACCCCAGCATAGCCCCCTCCGGGCAGCCTCGGCCCGGCTCGGCTAAACTTGCGGTTTACTTCAATACGCTGCGTCCCCCATGTCCGAGAACACGCCTGCCGCCGCTGCCACGCCGGATACCGCTCCTGAAAAGCGCGACTTCATCCGCCAGATCGTCCGTGAGGACCTGGCCAGCGGCAAGCACACGGCCATCAAGACCCGCTTCCCGCCCGAGCCCAACGGCTACCTGCACATTGGCCACGCCAAGTCGATCTGCCTGAACTTCGGCATCGCCGGGGAATTCAGCGGCGTCTGCAACCTGCGCTTCGATGACACCAACCCGGCCAAGGAAGACCCCGAGTACGTCAATGCCATCCAGGACGACGTGCGCTGGCTGGGCTTCGAGTGGAACGAGCTGCGCCACGCCTCGGACTACTTCGATGCCTATTACCTGGCCGCACAGAAGCTGATCCGCGACGGCAAGGCCTATGTCTGCGACCTGTCGGCCGAAGAAGTGCGCGCCTACCGCGGCAGCCTGACCGAGCCGGGCCGCCCGTCGCCGTACCGCGACCGCAGCGTCGAGGAAAACCTGGACCTGTTCGCACGCATGCGCGCCGGCGAGTTCGCCGACGGTGCCCGCACCTTGCGCGCCAAGATCGACATGGCCAGCGGCAACATCAACCTGCGCGATCCGGCGCTGTACCGCATCAAGCACGTCGAGCACCAGAACACCGGCAACGCCTGGCCGATCTACCCGATGTACGACTTCGCGCATGCGTTGGGCGATTCGCTGGAAGGCATCACCCACTCGCTGTGCACGCTGGAATTCGAAGACCACCGCCCGCTGTACGACTGGTGCGTGGACAACGTCGATTTCGCCCACGACAACGCGCTGACCCAGCCGCTGGTCGATCGCGGCCTGCCGCGTGAAGCCGCCAAGCCGCGCCAGATCGAGTTCTCGCGCTTGAACATCAACTACACGGTGATGAGCAAGCGCAAGTTGATGGCGCTGGTCACCGAAAACCTGGTCGATGGCTGGGAAGACCCGCGCATGCCGACCCTGCAGGGCCTGCGTCGCCGTGGTTACACGCCGGCCGCCATGCGCCTGTTCGCCGAGCGCGTGGGTATTTCCAAGCAGAACTCGCAGATCGATTTCAGCGTGCTGGAAGGCGCCCTGCGCGAAGACCTGGACAGTGCCGCTGCCCGCCGCATGGCGGTGATCGACCCGATCAAGCTGGTGCTGACCAACCTGCCGGAGGGCCACGAAGAAACCCTCACCTTCAGCAATCACCCGAAGGATGAGAGCTTCGGCACCCGCGAAGTGCCGTTCGCACGTGAGCTGTGGATCGAGCGCGAAGACTTCGCCGAAGTACCGCCCAAGGGCTGGAAGCGCCTGGTGCCGGGCGGCGAAGTGCGCCTGCGCGGTGCCGGCATTGCCCGCGTCGATGAAGTGGTCAAGAACGACGCCGGCGAAGTGGTCGAGCTGCGTGGCTGGCTGGACCCGGAATCGCGCCCGGGCATGGAAGGCGCCAACCGCAAGATCAAGGGCACCATCCATTGGGTCAGCGCCCAGCACGCGGTGGAAGCCGAAGTGCGCCTGTACGACCGCCTGTTCTCGGTGGCCGACCCGGACGACGAGTCCGAAGGCAAGACCTACCGCGATTACCTGAACCCGGAATCGCGCAAGGTCGTCACCGGCTATGTCGAACCGGCTGCCGCTGCCGCCGCACCGGAGCAGAGCTACCAGTTCGAGCGCACCGGCTACTTCGTCGCCGACCGCCGCGACCACACCCCGGCCAAGCCGGTGTTCAACCGCAGCGTGACGCTGCGCGATACCTGGTCGGCCTGATCAGGACGGTCGGGGTTATCGGCTGACAGCGCGATAACCCCCTGCTCACGGGCAACGCGGCTACCATGGCCGCGTGCCCAGATCAGGATTGACCCATGCTCCGTCTGTCACTGCTGCTCAGCCTGCTGTTCGCCCTGACCGCCTGTACGGCTCCCGCCGCGACCGCGCCAGTCAGCGCGCAATCGACTCCCCCTGCTGCGGTCACCGAGCAGACATCCCCCGCCAAACCTGCCACCCCGCCCGTCGTGGTCGATACCAGCTGCAAGGTTGACGCCGATTGCACGGTGAAGAACGTTGGCAACTGCTGCGGTTATTACCCGTCCTGCGTCAACGTCAACAGCGCCACCGACCCGGCTGGCGTGCAGGCCAGCTGCCAGGCCAAGGGCATGATGAGCGTCTGTGGCTTCCCGGAGATCCAGGGCTGCAGCTGCGTGCAGGGCAAGTGCGCCGCCGCGGGCAGCAGTAATCCACTGCGCCAACCCATGACGGAGAATCCTGCGCCAGTGCGCTGAACACGCTTGGCGCGGCGGCTGATCAGCACCCTGCTTCAGCTGGAAATGCAGGGCGTTGCGCAGCAAGTGCAGTCGCGTAGCCCGGGTAAGCGCAGCGCACCCGGGGCCGGCTGCAGACCGCCTGAGAGATCACAACTAGATCCTTTTCCCGGGTGCGCTACGCTTACCCGGGCTACGGTACTGCGTGCAGGGCAAATGCGCCGCGGCCGGCACGTCCAATCCACTGCGCCAGCCAATGTCCGAAAATCCGGCACCGGTGCGCTGAGCCGGCTCAGCGCTGCTTGGCCTCGACGCTGCTGCGCCAGGCATCGAGAAACTGACGGCGCTTGAGTGCATCCAGGTACACCAGCAAACCTGGCCCGAGTTGGATCGGCCGCCGGTTCTGTCCGGGATCACCATCACCGCCGGTGCGGACGATCGGCATCAGCCTCGCCTCACGCGACAGCACCTGCTGGCCACGCGCCGATAGCAGGTAGTCGAGGAACTGCTTGGCTTCGTTCGGATGCGGACTGGTGCGCGGAATCATGGCCGTGCGCAACACCACCAGCGTGTAGTCTTCCGGCTCGATGACGCCCAATGGCGCTCCCGCATCGATACGCGCCTGCGCATAGGAACCGAGCACGTTGTACACCAGCGACAACCTGCCGCTACCCACCTGGTCCAGCAGCACACCGGTGCGTTCTTCGCGTACCACGCCGTTGTCACCCAACGCGCCCAGCAAGGCGCCGGCAATGCTGCCACGTTGCGCGTCCTGGGTTGCCAGCAGGTACCCCACACTGCTGCGCTCGATATCGTAAGTGCCCACCTTGTCACGCAGCGGTGCGTCGTCGGCGCGCAGCAGATCCAGCAACTGGCGTCGCGTATGCGGCACCTTGGTCTGCGGCAGGGCGCGGGTGTTGTAGACCATCACCACCGGCTCGTAGCTGATGCCGAACGCCTCATTGCGCCACTTTGCCCATGCGGGTACCGCTTCGGTCTGCGGCGAGCGATGCGCCAGCGCATTGCCGTCGTTGACCAGCTTTGTCTGCAGGTCCATGCCACTGGAAATGAGCAGGTCCGGCGCCGCCGCGGTGTTGCGGTCGCGCAGGAAGCGCGCGTACAGGTCCTGAGTGATGATGTCCTCATAAACCACTTCCGTACCCGGATGCAGGCGCTGATAGTCGGCGATCACCACGGCGAACACTTCGATATCGGTGGTGCCGTGGATGCGCAGCTGCGCAGTCGCCTCGCCCTTGGCCGGGAAGCGCTGTACATCGCCTGGCGCAGCGCTCACCGAAGCCGCCAGCAGAAGCCCGCACAACAGGATCAAGCAGCGGCTCATGCGGCATGCCTCGGCAGGTAGATGGTGGCGACCAGGCCACCTTGTGGACGATTGCTCAAGTCGATGCGGCCGCCATGGCTTTCGACCACGCGCTTGACGATGGCCAGGCCCAACCCGGCGCCACCGGCTGGCGCGTCTTCGCCACGACCAAAGCGCTCGAACACACGCTCGGCATCGCCCGCGCTGATACCCGGGCCGTGGTCGGCGATGGTCAGCACGGCCAGCGCCTGCTGCACGGTCAAGGCAATCTGCAGGGGGCCATCACCGCCATACTTCAACGCGTTGTCGATCAGGTTCTTGATTGCCTCGCGCAACAACAGCGCGTCCCCCTTGACCTGCACCGCACCGGTGGTGATTGCCAGCTGCACGCGCGGTAACGGGCCTGCCTGCGGCAGCGCTTCATGCAAGGCCTGATGTACGGTTTCAGCAAGGTCAAGCGGCACGAAGCGCTGCAGGTTGGACCGGTGGATGACGCTGGCGTCACTCAGCAGCTGGTTGAGCAGACGGCTCATATGGCTGGCATTGCGCTCGATCGCGCGCAGGCTGCGCTGCATGTCCTCCGGCTCCTCTTCATCCAGCGCAAGCTGTGCCTGGGCGCGCAACGCAGCCAAGGGCGTGCGCATCTGGTGCGCCGCCTCGGCCATGAACGCGCGCAGGGTTTCATTGCTGCTCGACAGGCGCGCCATGAAGCGGTTCAAGGCCGCGACCATCTGGTCCATCTCACGCGGTACGCGCGTGTCCAGCGGCTTCAGATCAGAGGGCTCGCGCCGCGACAGCTCACGCTCCAGCCGCACCAGCGGCCGGAACGCACGGTGGACGCCAAACGCCACCAAGGCCAACAGCAAGGCTGACAACACGCCGATGGCGATCAACGCGCGATTGACCATTTCCTGCGCCAAGGCAGCACGGGCGCGGCGCGTCTGCCCTACCTGCACCTGCACTTCTCCCTGTGCCGAGGCCGCGGCAAAACTGCGGCGTACCACCACAAAGCGCACGGTCTCGCCGCTATAGGCCGCGTCGAACAACTGTGGCTGCCTGCCCGCTTTGCGCGGTGCCACCGGCAGATCCTCGTAACCGGTGATGGTGCGGCCACGGCTATCGGCGACGCGGTAGAACACCCGGTCCTCCTCGGCCATGGATAGCAGATCCAACGCCGCATACGGGAGATCCACCTGCCACTGGCCATCGACCAATGCCACCGAATCGGCGATGGAAAGCGCCGAGGACACCAGCAGATGGTCATAGGAGCGGTTTGCGGCACGTTGCCCGTAGTCGCGGGCGGCAAACAACAGGACCACCGCAAACACCACCAGCAACGCCCCCAGGTACAGCATCAAGGTGCGCCGCAAGGAACCGGAGGCGCGGACCTCAGCCGCCATCAGCGCTGCCGTCGCCGGCCTCCAGCATGTAGCCGACGCCACGCACCGTGCTGATGCGCAGTGGCGCGGCGGCAAGCTTCCTGCGCAACCGGCCGATGTACAGCTCGATCGCGTTGGGCCCGGCTTCATCGTCGAAACCAAACAGTCCCTTGCCGATCTCATCCTTGCCGACCACCTGCCCCACGCGCCCCATCAGGATCTCCAGCAGACGGAATTCCCGGTTGGGCAGCTCAATCACCTCGCCGTCCAGGCTGACCCGGTGCGCGGCGTTGTCGAACAGGAAGCCGCCGATTTGCACCACTTCGCTGGCCTGACCGCGACCGCGCCGCAGCAGCACCCGGCAGCGCGCCTCGAACTCGCGGAAATCGAAGGGCTTGCCCAGATAGTCGTCGGCGCCTACATCCAGCGCCTGCACGCGGTCTTCGATGCCATCGCGCGCGGTCAGCATCAGCACCGGGGTGCTGTCGCCACGCTCGCGCATGCCTGCCAGTACCCGCAGGCCATCAAGCTTGGGAAGACCAATATCGAGGACCACAAGATCAAAACTCTGATAGCGCAGCACGCTGGCAGCGCCCATGCCGTCGGACTGCCAGTCCACCGCGTGGCCGCTACGGCGCATGCGCCGGATGATGGCGTCGGCCAGGTCTGCGTTGTCTTCAACCAGCAGCAGGCGCATCGGTCAGGTGTCAGGCAAAGGATGCGCGAATGCTAACGCGAAGCGTGTCGCCTGCGCAGTGATGCCTTGTTCGCGGCAACGCACAAGCCGCTGACAGGTGGATGACAGCTTCGCGGTTGCAGACTGCGGCCACGCACCAGCAGGTGCCCACGATTGCCACGCGCCCGGCGCGTACCTGGGAGGGTTTGTGGATTCACGCGTATTACTTCAGCGCAGCACTGCTGCGGTAGTTCTATTGAGCCTGAGCTCACCGCTGCTGGCCGCGTCCGAGGGACCTGTCACCGCGACGATAGGTGGCCGCATCCACCTGGATTTCGCGAGTTTCCACAATGACGGCCGCGGCACGCCCAACAAGGATGACACCGAGATCCGTCGCGCCTGGCTTGATGTATCCGGCAAGTTCTTCGCCGTTGACTACAAGCTGGAGGCCGATTTTTCCGGCGACCGCCCCGAGGCCAAGGATGTCTACATCAGCCGCAGCTTCGGCGATGCCGGCCGCCTGACGGTGGGCCAGTTCAAGCAGTATTACTCGCTGGATGACCGCACCGGCTCCAACTACGGCAGCTTCCTGGAACGCGGCAATGCCGGCACCACCTTGGCACCGCTGTACCGGTTGGGCGCTTCCTGGCAGGCCAATCCGGGCGACATGACCTGGGCGGCCAGCATCTACAGCCTGGAAAGCATTGATGCCTGGCAGGTGAAAGGCCGCGCCGCTGGCGGCCGCGTTAGCTGGGCGCCCAGCCCGGCGGCGGGCGACGTACTGCACCTTGGCCTGTCGTTGGCGCGCGAGGCCTACGACAACCCCGGCGTGAATGGCGTGCCAGCCCTGCGCATCCGCCCACGCCCGGCCGGGCATCTGTCCGACGAAAGCCGCCTGACGCTGGTCGATTTCTCGGCCGGCCGCGACACCGATGTCAACAAGTGGTCGCTGGAATATGCGCAGGTGCGCGGCCCGCTGTCATGGCAGGGCGAGTTCAGTGGCGCCACCTTCGATGACGGCGCACAGCGCGGCGACGTGATGGCTGCCTACGGCATGCTCAGCTGGTTCGTCACTGGCGAGTCGCGCAGCTACGACCGCAAGACCGGCCGCTTCGCCCGCATCAAGGACATCCGTCACAAGGCCGGCGCCTTCGAGCTCGCCCTGCGGTATGACCAGATGCGTGGCAGCCAGCACCTGAACGGCCAGCCCGACCTGCGCAACGGCAGCACCGAAGGCTGGACCCTGGCCGGCAACTGGTACCTGCGCGACAACCTGCGTTTCATGCTCAACCTGATCGAAAGCCGCAATCGCGACCGCCTTGCCGATATCACGCTGGACCGTACCCGCGCGGTGACGGGCCGCCTGCAGTTCGATTTCTAAACCCGTGTCCCCCACTCCGCCCCTTCAAGGAGTCTGCAGATGATGCTGACCATCCTCGGCTTCGGCATGGTCCTGACGTTCATGTATCTCATCATGAGCAAACGACTGTCGCCGCTGGTCGCCCTGATCACCGTACCCATTGTGTTCGCACTGATTGGCGGCTTCGGTGCCGGCCTCGACGAAATGATGCTGGACGGCATCAAGAAGATCGCGCCCACCGGCGTGATGCTGATGTTCGCCATCCTCTACTTCGGGGTGATGATCGACGCCGGTCTTTTCGATCCGCTGGTGCGCATCATCCTGCGCATCGTCAAGGGCGATCCGCTGAAAATCGTGATGGGCACCGCCGTACTGGCCATGCTGATCTCGCTCGACGGTGATGGTTCAACCACCTACATGATCACCGTTTCGGCGATGCTGCCGCTGTATCGGCGCTTGGGCATGAACGCGCTGAGCATGACCTGCGTGACCATCCTTGCCGGTGGCGTGATGAACCTCACCCCCTGGGGCGGCCCAACCGCGCGTGCCGCCACCGCCCTGCATGTGGACCCGGCCGATGTATTCGTGCCGCTGATTCCGGCGATGGTGCTGGCCTGTGCCGGCATCCTCGCGCTGGCCTGGTACCTGGGCATGAAGGAACGCCGCCGTCTGGGTGTGGTTGCCCTGCCACAGGGCGGCTCGTGGATGGATGCCAGCGTCTCCGACGACAGCGACGCGCTGCCTACGATGGAAGATGCCGAGGACACCAAGCGGCCCAAGCTGCTGTGGGTCAATCTGGTACTGACCCTGGCCTTGATGGCGGCGTTGGTGATCGGCCTGTTGCCGATGCCGATCCTGTTCATGGTCGGCTTCGCCATCGCGCTGGTGATCAACTACCCGAACCTGGCCGAGCAGCGCCGCCGCGTGGTCAACCATGCCGGCAATGTGTTGTCGGTGGTGTCGCTGATCTTCGCCGCGGGCATCTTTACCGGCATCCTGTCCAACACCGGCATGGTCGAAGCCATGTCACGCGGCTTCCTTGCGGTGATTCCGGAAGCCTGGGGCCCGTATCTGGCCGTTATCACCGCCTTGGCATCGATGCCCTTCACTTTCTTCATGTCCAACGACGCCTTCTATTTCGGCGTGCTGCCCATCCTGTCCGAAGCGGCAGGCCACTACGGCATCACCCCGGTGGAAATGGCGCGTGCCTCGTTGGCCGGGCAGCCGGTGCATCTGTTGAGTCCGCTGGTGCCTTCGACCTATCTGCTCGTCGGTCTGGCCAAGGTGGATTTCGCCGACCACCAGAAGTTCACCTTGAAGTGGGCGGTGCTGATCTCGCTGATCCTGATGGCCGGCAGCCTGCTGTTCGCCCTGTATCCCCTGGCCGCCTGAGCGGCACCTACCTGACGCATTGGAGAGCAGCATGACGCTACGTATCGCATACGTCACCAGTGGCATGGGCAGTGTCGGCACTGCCATCTGCCAGACCCTGGCACGCGCCGGCCACACCGTGGTGGCCGGCTGCGCACCGGACTCCCCCCGCAAGGCCAACTGGATCCGCGAACAGCGCGAACTTGGCTTCGACTTCATCACCTCCGAAGGCAACGCCGCCGACTGGCATTCCACCGCTGCCGCGTTTGCCAAGGTGCGCGCGGAGGTTGGCGAGGTGGACGTACTGGTCAACAACTCCGGTGGCAGCCGCGACATGCTGTTCCGGCAGATGACCAGCGAGGATTGGAGCGCGGTGATCAACTCCAACCTCAATACCTTGTTCAACCTGAGCAAGCAGGTGGTGGATGGCATGACCAACCAGAACTGGGGCCGCATCATCAACATCGGCTCGGTGAGCGCGCAGAAGGGCCAGATTGGCCAGGTCAACTACGCCACCGCCAAGGCTGCGATGCATGGCTTCAGCCGTGCCTTGGCCGCAGAGGTCGCAGCGCGTGGTGTCACTGTCAACACCATCTCGCCGGGCTATATCGCCAGCCAGGCGATCAGCAGCTTTCCCCCAGACGTATTGGACAGGCTCGCGGCATCGGTGCCGATCCGCCGCCTCGGCAAACCGGAGGAAGTGGCATCGCTATGTGCGTGGTTGGCCAGCGACGATGCGGCCTATGTGACCGGCGCTGATTATCCGGTCAACGGCGGCTTGTACATGGGTTGATCACAATCTGCGCATCGTTTGCAGAACGCCGCGCCGTGTCGCGGCGTTCTGCGTATTCATGCCATCGATGTTCTGCCGCTTTCATGCAATACGGAAAACCGTAAAGGAGCTTTAACAATCCAGCGACACCCTTCCATGACCGGCGCACGCCGGCTTTCCATGGATCCGGTGAACAATGAATTGCAAACGCCTCTGCCTCGCCATTTCGCTTGCCCTGTGCAGCAGCCACGTCTATGCCGAGGCTGATGCAGCCGACAGCACCTCTGCCCAGACACTGGACACCATCTCGGTGATTGGCCAGGGCCAAACCCGTCAGGTGCAGCGTATCGGCGAGATCGACAAGCAGGTGCTGCCACCGGGCAGCAGCGGCCAGAAGATTCTTGATCGCCTGCCCGGCGTATCGGTGCAGTCCAATGACGCCTTCGGCGCCAACGAGGAATCACAGACCATCAGCCTGCGCGGCTTCGACAAGACCCGCCTGGGCTATACGCTTGATGGCATCCCGCTGGGCGACAACAGCTACGGCAACTACAACGGCCTGAGCATCGCCCGCGCCATCATCGCCGAGAACCTGGGCGGCGCCGAACTATCGCAGGGCATCGGCTCGCTGGGTGTGGCCTCCACCAGCAACCTCGGCGGCGCCATCCAGTATTTCTCGCAGGATCCCTCCAGCGTGTTCGGTGGCCGCGCCAGCGTCACCGTCGGCGACGACAACCAGCGTCGTGGCTACCTGCGGGTGGATACAGGTGACCACAACGGCTTCTCCGCCTATGTCTCCGGCGTGCACCAGGATGCCGACATGTGGGCCGCGCCCTACCAGAACCAGACCACGCGCCAGTTCAACGCCAAGGCGGTGTGGAACGTAGGCGATCATCGCTTCGGCGCCTTCGTGGCGACCTCGCGCGCCAGCCAGGCCAACTACGCCTATCTGTCCAAGAGCATGCTGCAACGTGGACTTGGCTATGACTGGAACATCTACGCACCGGATTGGGACCGCGCCGTGGCGGCGGCCTATTGCGCCCCCGCCACCTTCGATGCGGATCGCTGCGCTTTCTCAGGCGGCGTCAACAGCATCGACGATGCCTACTACCAGAGCCGCGCCCTGCGCGATGACAACCTGTACTCGATCGATGCCGACCTGCGCCTGGCCGACACGCTCGACCTCAAGCTGCTGGCCTACCATCACGACAACCGCGGCCAAGGCCACTGGTGGGCGCCGGGCCAGCCGTCCTATCCTGGCACTGATCGCATGCTGCCGATCTCCATCCGCAGCACCAACTACACCATCGACCGGCAAGGCGTCACCGCCGCGCTCGCATGGAGCGTCGGCATCCATGAGCTGGAGGCCGGGCTGTGGTTCGAGCACAACGACCACAACGTCGAGCGCAACTTCTATTACATCGACGGACCCTTCCTCGACGACACCTACCTGAAGAATCCGGACCGGCGCCTGTTCGACCAGGATTTCGATATCCGCACCCGCCAGTTCTACGTGCAGGACCGCATGCGTTTTCTTGACCAGCGCCTGACCGTGGATGTCGGCATCAAGAGCCCGAACACCCGCATGCGCGCCACCGCCAAACCCGGCACCGAGCAGAAGCTCGCCTCGGGCACGCTGACCGCCAAGGAATCACTGCTGCCGCAGCTCGGCGTCGGCTTCAAGCTCAATGCCAACAACGAGCTGTTTGCGTCCTATGCCGAAAACATTGCCGCCTTCGTCGGTGGTGGCAGCGGCGGCCCGCTGCAGGTGTCACCGGAATCCTTTGCCGCCAGCGCCGGCCTGGAGCCGGAGAAGTCCAAGACCTTCGAAGCCGGCTTCCGCAGCTTCGGTGACAAGTACCAGGCCTCGTTGGCGGCCTACCATGTGATGTTCGACAACCGCCTGCTCTCGCTCAATCCCTGCACCAGCATTGAAGTGGGCACGCGCCCGGAATGCATCACCCGCTTCATCAACGTCGGCTCGGTGAAGAGCCAGGGTGCTGAGCTGACCTTCATCTTCAAGCCGGTCGATGGCCTGCAGTGGTACAACGCGCTGTCGTGGAACAAGACCACCTATGAGGACGACTATGTCTCCGGTGGCGCGGTGGTGCCGGTCGCCGGAAAGATCACCGTCGACACGCCGCAACGCATGGCCTCCAGCGAGCTGAGCTGGAACCGCGATGGCTGGTTTGCCAGCCTGCGCGGCAAGTACACCGGCAAGCGCTACTACACCTATACCAACGACCAGTCGGTGCCGGGCGTGACCACTTTCGACGCCGGCGGCGGCTACAGCTTCGGCCCCGGGCTGGGCCTGCAGAACGTCAAGGTGTCCTTGAACGTGACCAACCTGACCAACAAACGCTACGCCGGCCAGCTGAGTTCGTTCGCCCCGACCGATCCCACCGGCACCCGTTACGCGATCCACGCCAGTGCGCCGCGGCAGATCTTCATGACGATAGGTGCGGAGTTTTAAGCCTCTGGCCCCCTCCCTTTGGCCGAAGGCCAAGGGGAGGGTTGGGGAGGGGTGCTCTTCGCATCAACCGAAAAAGTCACAAACAACAGCCAACCCCTCCCCAACCCTCCCCTTCGCTGCGCGAAAGGGAGGGAGCTAAGCATGGCTCCGCTCCAGTTCCGCGCGCGCGGCTGATTCCCACACCTGAACAACCCCCGCCAGCAACCCCGCCCCAGCGCCCCAGTCCGCTAAACTGACCGCCGTTTTTTGCCACAACGCCGGTCATCATCATGCTGCACGCCCAGGTTCACCTCACCCTCCCCGTCTGGATCCACGACGCCGTCGACGCCGACCGCGCCTATACCAGCGATGCGGACAAGGTAGCGCTGGCGATCGAGCTGTCGCGCCTGAACGTTGAACACGCCAGCGGCGGCCCGTTCGGCGCGGTGGTGTTCGGCCCGGATCACAAGGTGATTGCTGCCGCCGTCAACCGTGTTGTGCCGCATGCCACCTCCTTGGCCCACGCCGAGAACATGGCCTATATGCTGGCCCAGCAGAAGCTCAACACCCCGCGTCTGAACGCGCTGCTGTCGCCGATTACCCTGGCCACATCCTCGCAGCCCTGCTGCCAGTGCTATGGCGCCACCGTCTGGGCCGGTATCGACCGCCTGTTGAT
Source organism: Stenotrophomonas sp. (assembly GCF_032061965.1). GTDB lineage: Bacteria > Pseudomonadota > Gammaproteobacteria > Xanthomonadales > Xanthomonadaceae > Stenotrophomonas. The sequence goes on from NZ_DAMBEF010000012.1 coordinate 77,311, forward strand.
CGGCGCCAGCGCCGCCGACGTGGAAGAACTCACCCCGTTCGATGAAGGCCCGCTGCCGGCAGACTGGGCCGGTGAACTGAACAAGCGCGGCATCGAGGTCGTACAGGGCATCCACCGCGACGACGCCCGCGCGGTGCTGCACAGCTACGGCAAGAACGACGGCGCACACTACTGATTCTGAAAGCCCCTCTCCCTCCGGGGTGAGAGGGGCAGCTTGCGAACCATTGGTTCGCTGCCCATCGAACGCACTTGCGCCAGCGCCAGCGCAAGGGCCGGGGCGCGGAGCGGGGCTTGGGGTGAGGATCCGGCAGGCCTCAAGCTCTCTGCCACCGAGCCGTGACCTACTCTCATCCGACCCTGCGGTGCATCCCCGCCTTCGCGGGGACAAGCTCTTCTCCAACAGGGAGAAGGAACCCAATCCGCTCCACACCAAGGAATTCCATGACCGGCCTGCTCTGCTACTGCCGCCAAGGCTTTGAACCGGAACTGGCCGGCGAACTCAACGAACGGGCAGGTTTGGCCGGTATTGCCGGCTATGCCCGCACCCAGCGCAACGATGGCTACGTGATGTTTGTCACCGACGAGGCCGAAGCACTGGACCAGCGCCTGCCCTGGCGCGAGCTGATATTCGCCCGCCAGAAACTGCGGGTACTGGCTGAGCTGCCGCAGCTCGATGCCAGCGACCGCATCACCCCGATCATTGCCGCGCTGGAAGGCCAGCAGCGCTTTGGTGACCTGTGGGTTGAGCACCCCGATTCGGACGCCGGCAAGCCACTGGCCGGGCTGGCCCGTGCCTTCGGCAATGCGCTGCGCCCGGCCTTGCGCAAGGCCGGCTTGCTCACCGACAAGCCCAACGGCAAGCTGCCGCGCCTGCACGTGGTGTTTGTGGATGGCACGCATGCCTTCGTCTGCGTGGCCGATACCCGCGACAGCGCTCCCTGGCTGCTCGGCATCCCGCGCTTGAAGCTGTTGCCGGATGCGCCGTCACGTTCGGCATTGAAGCTGGAAGAAGCGCTGATGACGTTGCTGACGCCGGAAGAGCGCGAGGCGCTGGTGGTACCTGGCATGCGCGCAGCCGATCTGGGGGCAGCGCCGGGTGGTTGGACCTGGGTTTTGACCCGCCAGCATGTGCACGTCAGCAGCATCGACAACGGCCCGCTGCGGCAGCATGTATTGGATACGGGGTTGGTTGAGCACCTGCGCGCTGACGGCTTCCATTGGCAGCCGGAGACGGGGTTGGATTGGATGGTCTGCGACATGGTCGAACAGCCGCGCCGCGTTGCCGAACGCATGGCCACCTGGCTGCGCGAGGGCTGGTGCAAGCACGCCATCTTCAACCTGAAATTGCCGATGAAGAAGCGCTGGGATGAAACCCGCCTGTGCCTGGACCTGTTTGCCGACAAGGCTGGCAAGCCGCTGACCATCCGTGCCAAGCAGCTGTATCACGACCGTGAGGAAATCACGGTGTTTGTGACCCCGCGGCGATAAGGCTGTTGCCTAAAGCCCCTCTCCCGTTCCCGGGAGAGGGGTTGGGGTGGCGGCAGCTTCTGCCACCGTTTCCAGCCAAGGGACTCCCTGTAGTGCCGAGCCATGCTCGGCATGGGCCTTACCGGTAAAGCCTCTACCGAGCATGGCTCAACACTACCTGCGTCGCCCCAAGGTTGCCCAAGCAACCACCCTCCGCTCCGCCCCAACCCTCTGGCACACTCCCGCTTCCACCAACACGGAGGCCGCCGCCATCGCCCGCCAGATCACCCTTGCCCGCATCGCCGCCTCTGCGCTCATCGCCGTAAGCAGCGCCGCCATCGCCACTGATGACTTCATCGCCCGCGACCACGTCAGCGATGGCACCTTCACCACCGGCATCGAAGGCCCCGCCAGCGGCCCGGACGGCGCACTGTATGTCGTCAACTTCGGCAAGGACGGCACCATCGGCCGCGTCGACGCAGACGGCAAGGCGACGCTCTTCCTGACCCTGCCTGAAGGCAGCATCGGCAACGGCATCCGCTTTGGTGCTGATGGCACGATGTATATCGCCGACTATGCACGCCACAACATCCTGCGCGTAGCACCCGGCGGCACCAGCGCCAGCGTGTTCGCCCACCTGCCCGATGCCCATCAGCCCAACGACATCGCGCTTGCTCCCGACGGTTCGCTCTATGCCAGCGACCCGAACTGGACCAAGACCGACCAAGGCCAGCTGTGGCGCATCGACCGCGATGGCAAGGTACAACGGCTCGAATCCGGCATGGGCACCACCAACGGCATCGAGGTCAGCCCCGACGGCAAGCGCCTGTACGTCAATGAAAGCGTGCAACGCAATGTCTGGGCCTACGACCTCGCGGACGACGGAAGCCTTGCCAACAAGCGCCTGCTGATCCGCTTCGATGACCACGGCATGGACGGCATGCGTTGCGATGCCGATGGCAATCTCTACATCGCCCGCTACGACGCCGGGCTGATTGCGGTGGTGTCGCCGGAAGGCGCGCTGCTGCGCGAAGTTCCGCTCAAGGGCCGCAAGCCCAGCAACGTCGCCTTCGGTGGTAGCGATGGCCGTCAGGTCTTCGTCACCCTGCAGGACCGGGGCGCGGTGGAGACCTTCCAAGCCGATCGGCCAGGGCGTGAATACGGGTTGCAGCCATCGGCCAAACCCTGAGGCAAGCCGTCTCAGCTCCTGCAATCCATATCAGGCATGCTGTAGACCATGGGAGGAAGGCAATGCACACCATCGAACTGAAGGATCCGGCCGGCTTCGGCACCGAGTTCCTGCGGCTGACCCTGATGCAGGGTTTCCAGTCGCTGACCAAGCGTGACCTGGAACTGCTGATCTTCGTGCTGCTCGAACGCGATGGTGCGGTCAACCGCAGCGACTCCAATGCGGCAGTGGCCCTGCAATTGCGGGTCACCCCCGCCAAGGTCAAGGGCCTGCGCCGTGATGGCTATGCGCGCTGGCGCGCCCTGGTGCCGGAGGAAGGCGACGTAGCCCTGCAGCGCATCGTCGCGGCGGTACTCACCGAAGCCAACCTGCGTTCAGGGGCAAAGCACGTCACCGAGCGCAGCCGCAAGGAAGGCTTCCTCGCTATCCGCATCGAACACCCGGACGATGCCCAGCGCTTCGAGCAGGCCATCCTGGATGTCGGCGCCATCCCGGTATACGAGCGCAACCGTGAAGTGGTGGCGGTGCGTTTCGACACCTTGCTCAAGATCGCCGAACGCTGGAACTACCTGCAACCCGATCCGCAGGCTACGCTCGACGCCTTGAAGAAGCTGGCACCGGCCTCGGAGGAAGTCGCCGACCTGTTGAAGAAGGATGTCACCCAGTTGCGCTGGGACGATCTGCGCCGTGCGCTCAACAGCCTGGGCGCCAAAGCCATCAGCTCCACCGCCGAAGGCGGCCTGAAGGGCTTGCTCAAACTGGTGTTCCCCTTCATTCCGGGGTGAGCGCTCGCCTGTTCAGGCATGCCGCACTACCATCGCAGGCACCCCACCACCTCGGCGGGGCCGCTTCCGTCAATGATGAGCCGTGCCATGCCCACGCTACGTTTCACCCTGCCCTTGGCCTTTGCCTGCCTGCTGCCTGTCGCTGCCATCGCGCAGACCGTGCAGCGCCCTGCACCTGCGGAGAGCATGCCGCTGGGCGACGCGCCTGTGAACGTGCGCGAACAAACTCTGTCCACGGGCAAGGTCACCCATTCCACCCAGATCCTGATGCCGACCGACCAGGCGCAGGTCACCGTGCGCTCGATCCAGCCGGACAGCGTGATCGGCAACTACCGCATCGATTTCGACGCAATGGATGTGGATGGAGACGGCTTTATCAGCCGCGACGAAGCGCAGGCCAACCCGGCCTTGGCAGATGAGTTCAATGCATTGGACACCGCGCGTCGCGGCAAGCTGTCACGCGAGCAGTTGGCCGGTTGGTTGCGCTGAAGCATCACCTGTAGTGCCGAGCCATGCTCGGCAAGGGCGTTACCCGTAGCCGAGCATGGCTCGGAAAGCCTGCCGAGCATGGCTCGGCACTACAGGATCGCGTTGCTCTGGACGCGTCTGGGTTACAACCCAGACGCGCGCTTCCAGAACATCGACATCAACGGCGGCATCTTTCCTGCCAAACCCAGCAGCGCACCGCGTGCCAGGGTCAGGTGCATCTCGTCATTGGAGAACACCTTGTTGATCGCATCGAAGCTGTAAGCGGCCACGGCATTCTCGCTACGGCGCGTGCGTGCCCAGCGCTGCAGCCGATGCGGGGCACTCCAATCCTGACGCCGCTGCTTTGCCGCACGCACCAGATCACGCAGCCCAGCCACATCACGCAAACCGAGGTTCACGCCCTGCCCGGCCAGCGGATGCACCACATGCGCAGCGTCGCCCAAGGTCAGCACGCGCCCCGCCACATAGGCCTTGGCCAACTGCCGACGCAATGGGAAGGCAGCGCGCGCAGACGCCAGCCGCATCTCCCCCAGACGGCCGGCAAAGGCATTGGTCAGTTCACGATTGAAGCTGTCCTCATCCAGCGCCAGCACGCGCTCGGCTTCTGCTTCCGGCAGGGTCCAGACGATGGAACTGCGGTTGCGCTCGAAGGGCAGCACCGCCAGCGGGCCTGTATCAAGGAAGCGCTGCCAGGCGGTGTCTTCGTTCGGCAAGGTGCTGTCCACATACGCCACCACGCCGCGCTGGCCGTAATCGTGACGACTGACCTCCAGACCGGCCAGGGTCCGCAGCGTGGATTCGCCACCGTCAGCAGCAATCGCAATGGATGCGTCGACACGGCGTCCGTCATCCAGGCGCAGGCGCACGCCCTGCGCATCCTGTTCCATCGCTTCCACCCGCGCCGGGCAGTACAACTGCACGCCTGCCGCCGGCAATGCCGCCCACAGACGGTCGACCAGCAGGCCGTTCTCGACGATCCAACCCAGCTCGCGGCGGCCCAAGGTGTCGGCATCGAAGCTCAACTCGCCACCACCGGCGGCATCCCACACCCGCATGCGCCGATAGGCGTGCGCGCGGGCCTGGTCCACCTGTTTCCAGACACCCAAGGCATCCAGCAACGCAGCATTGTCTGCGGCAAAGGCGAACACCCGCAGGTCCGGCTTCTGCGGCGACCACGGTGACGGCTCGCGGCCTTCCACCATCGCTACCTGCAGGCCCTCCTGGGCCAAGGCCAGCGCGCAGGCTGCACCGACGACACCACCACCCACGATCACCGCATCCCATTGCCCACGTCGGCTCATCGCGCTTCGCTCCTGCACAGTTCAGGCACCTGGCCACGGAAGCCCATCGCGCCCCCCACCAGGAAGGACTGCAGCGCCGGAGCCTGCGCCGCGGCAACAAAACCCAGGCTGCGCAGCGGCCGTATCAGCGGCGTGGCATTGCTGGTGAGACGTGCAAGCCCGTCGGAGAACGCCAAGGTCTGCTCGCGGTCCGGCCCGCGCCGTGCCACATAGGCCTGCAGCAGTGCATCGCTGCCCGCATCCTGTGCGCCATCTTCAATCAGCTCAGCCAGGGTCAACGCGTCACGCAGGCCCAGGTTGAAGCCCTGCGCGCCCAGCGGATGGATGGTCTGCGCGGCATTGCCCAGCAGCAACGCACGCTCGCCCACCAGCTTCTGCGCCAGCACCTGGATCAGCGGGTAGGCGCTGCGTGGACCGCTTTCCAGCAGTCGCCCAGCGCGCCAGCCGACTGCCTCCTGCAGCCGCGCTAGCCAGGCGGCATCGTCCAGCGCCATCACCGCATCGGCCTGGTCGCGGGCAACACCGTGCACTACGCCGTAATGGCGATCGCCGCGTGGAAGGAGCGCAGTGGGCCCGGTATCGGTGAAGCGCTCATAGGCGCTGCCATCCGGTGCCTTCGCCGCGCGCACCCGCGCCACAAACAAGGTCTGTTGGTAATCGTGCTCGCTGACGTCGATGCCCAGCGCCTGGCGTACCGCACTGCGGGTGCCATCGGCGCCGACCACCAGCCGCGCCTGCAAGCGTTGTTCGCCGGTTTCGTCGGCAATGATCAGCTCCCGGCGGCCATCGCGGCTTGCGCCCAGGCCGACAAAGCGGGCCGGGCGGTAGCGGGTCAGGTGTTGCAGCTCGGCCAGCCGGGCTTCCAGCGCCTCGCCAAAATCGCGCGCCACCACCACCTGGCCGAAGGCCTCACGGCCGTAGTCGCTGGCCTGCATCACCACCCGGCCAAAATCGCCGGCGCGGCTGACATGGATGCGGCGGATCGGTCCGGCCGGGTTGGACAGTTTCTGCATCACCCCCAGCGCGGTCAGGGCATTGACCGTGGCCGCGGCAAAGCTGAGGTTGCGCTGGTCGAAAACCGCCGGCATCACCCCGCCCGGGGTCGCCTCGACCAGGCCCACGTCCAGCCCCAGCCGGTCCAGTGCGATGGCCAGACTGGCACCGACCAGCCCGCCACCCACGATCACTACGTCATGGTTCTTGCTCATGGGCCAATGATACGGGGGATCACCCCTACGGTTGCGCCGGCCCATGCCGCAGCGCAACCGCAGGTTCACCCCCACTGCGGCTAGAATGGCGGCCTGATTAACGGAAACCGCCACCCATGACCGCCAACGCCCAACGTGCCTTCATCCTGTCCCTGCTCGTGCTGCTGATGGCCGGCACCCGCATCAACCACTTCGCGCCGGTCCCGGATGCATCGTGGGCGGTGTTCTTCATCGGTGGTTTCTACCTGCGCAACTGGACCCGCTGGGCGTTCCCGCTGTTGATGGGCCTGGCCGTGGTGGTCGACTGGGCGGTGATTTCCAGCCAGGGCATGAGCTTCTGGCAGCACTACTGCGTCTCGGCCGCCTACTGGATGCTGGTCCCGGCCTATTTCGCCATGTGGGCCGGCGGCATGCTGCTGCGTCGCTACTACCGCAGCGCCAGCCTCAAGTCGCTGGGCCTGCTGGCTGCCACCGTGATCGGTTCGGTCGCGCTGTGCCACCTGATCGCGCAGGGCAGCTTCTACTGGATCAGCGCCTCGGTCGCCGAGCCGAGCTTCGCCGGCTGGGCCAAGAACTACAGCGACTGGCTGCTGCCCTACATGCAGACCGCCGCCATCTACATCGGTGCCGCCGCGCTGGTACAGGTTGCCGTTGAGGCCAGCAGCAAGCAGTCGGCCGCTGGCCGTATTGCCCACTAAGGGCGCGCCGAGCAATGGGTAACCGCCTCTCCAAGATCTACACCCGCACCGGCGACGATGGCAGCACCGGCCTGGGTGATGGCAGCCGCACCGGCAAGGATTCGCTGCGGGTCAATGCCTACGGCACTGTCGATGAGGCCAACTCGGCCATCGGCGTGCTGCTGGCGGTGGACCTGCCGCAGGACGTCCGCGACCTGCTGACCACCATCCAGCACCAGCTGTTCGACCTGGGCGGCGAGCTGTGCATCCCCGGCCATGCGGCCATCCATGCCGCCGACATCGACGCGCTGGAGCAGCACCTGGACCGTTACAACGACGACCTGCCGCCGCTGAAGGATTTCATCCTGCCAGCCGGCGGTGAGGGCGCGGCGCGCTGCCACCTGGCCCGCACCATCGTGCGCCGGGCCGAGCGCGAAACCGTGGCCCTGGCACGGGTCGAGGATATCCGCGCCGAAGCGGTGCGCTATCTGAATCGCTTGTCGGACCTGCTGTTCGTGCTGTCACGCGTACTCGCCCGGGCCGATGGCCATGGCGAAGTACTGTGGAACCACGAACGCCGCCACGGCTGATCCCTTCCTCCCAATACGACGCCGCGCATTGCGCGGCGTCGCCGGTTACAGTGCGGCCATGCTGGTATTCACCCACCCCGCCTGCCTTGAACACGATCCCGGTATCGACCACCCCGAGTCGCCGGAGCGCCTGCACGCCGTCATTTCAGCCCTGCGTGCCGAATTTCCGGACCAGTTGGAATGGCGCAACGCCCCGCCTGCCAAGCTCGGCGAGCTGGCGCGGGTACATACCCGCGAGCTGATCGACGCCATGCTGCAGGCGCAGACCGCACCCCTGCGGCGCATCGACCTGGACACCTTCACCTCGCCCGGCTCGGCCAGCGCCGCCCTGCACGCTGCCGGGGCCGGTGTAGCCGCGGTGGATGCGGTAATGCTGGAAGACGGCAACCAGCACGTGTTCTGTGCAGTACGCCCACCAGGGCATCACGCCACCGCCGATACCGCGATGGGCTTCTGTCTGTTCAACAACATCGCCGTGGCCGCTGCCTATGCCCGCGACAAGTACGGCCTGGAGCGGGTGGCCATCGTCGATTTCGACGTCCACCATGGCAACGGCACCCAGGCCATCTTCGAAACCGACCCGCACGTGGCCTACTACAGCAGCCACCAGTCAGGGCTGTTCCCGTTTTCCGGCAGCATGCGCGAACGCGGCGTCGGCAATATCTGCAACATCCTGCTGCCGCCGGGCAGCGGCGGGTTCCGCTTCCGCAATACCTGGGCCGACGAGATGCTGCCGCAGATCGAGGCCTTCCGGCCGCAGCTGTTGTTCATCTCGGCCGGATTCGACGCCCATATGCGCGATCCACAAGCCGACCTGATGGTTGAAACCGAGGATTTCGGCTGGCTCACCACCGAACTGGTCAAGCTGGCCCAGCGCCATTGCAGCGGCCGCGTGGTGTCCATGCTGGAGGGCGGCTATGACCTGCAGGCCCTGCGCGAATGCAGTGTCGCCCATGTCCAGGCGCTGCTGGCAACCGCCTGACGGATGAACCCAACCCGGCTCCAGGGGCGCGTCTTCATTGCCCCCATGCAGGTGATGCGGCAAGCTAGCGACCGTTTTCCCTGAATCTGAACCGCGTGCGCCGAGCCTTCCGCCTGCTACCTCTTCCCTTGGGTATTGCCATCTGCCTGCCGGCGTGGGCGGGTGACAAGCCGGTGAACTGGGGCTTGTGCCCGGTTACCGACTCGCTGCCGGCCTTTGACGAGGCCCCGCCACCCGATCCCAATGCAACCACCCCGCGCGAACAGCTCCCGACCGAGGTCGAGGGCAACGAGCTCAGCGGGACCAGCACCGTGCCCCAGTACCAGGGCAACGTGATCCTGAAGCGCGGTGACCAGTTCATGGGCACCGACAACCTGCGCATCGACACCGAAACCGGCAACTACATCGCCGAGGGCAATGTCCGCTATTCGGACTCCTCCATCCGCGTGGTTGCGGAGCGGGCCGAGGGCAACCAGGAATCGGACGCGCACAAGATCAGCAACATCAAGTACCAACTGGTCTCGCGTCGTGGCAACGGTGGCGCGGAATCGATCGACCTGCAGGGCTCGGTCGGCCAGATGCATCAGTCCACCTACACCACTTGTGACCCTTCGCAGCCGCTGTGGAAGCTGATCGCGCCGCAGATCGACGTGGACAACGAGGAAGGCTTCGGCACTGCACGCAATGCTGTGCTGCGCATCGGCAAGGTCCCGGTGCTGTACGCCCCGTACTTCAAGTTCCCGATCGACGACCGCCGCCAGACCGGCCTGCTGTTTCCCAAGCTCAGCATGTCCGGGCGCAATGGCTTCGATTATGCGCAGCCGATTTACTTCAATCTGGCGCCCAATTTCGACGACACCCTGACCCCGCGCTACATGAGCAAACGCGGGCTGATGCTGGAAAACGAGTTCCGCTACCTGTACGGCAGTGGTCGCGGTGAGCTCACCACCAGCTATCTTCCAAACGATTCGCTGCGCGACAAGGACCGCGGCCAGGTCATGTATCGGGGCCACCACAACCTGAACAAGAACTGGCAGGCGCGCGCCAACATCAACTGGGTCAGCGACGAACGCTATACCGAAGACTTTTCCAGCCGTCTTCTGGGTATCACCTCCTCCAACATCAAGAGCACGGCAGGCATCTACGGCACCGGTCGCAGCTGGACCGCGGGGCTGATGGCCGATCACGCCCAGCTCACCGATTACACGCTGACCGAAGCCGCCCTGCCCTACAACCGCGAACCCCGCCTGTTCGCGACCTGGGAAGAAGATTTCGGCCGTTGGTTCGAGGCAGGCGTGTATGCCGAAGCGGTACGTTTCACCCATGATGACATCCACGGCAAGCGCATCGACGATGATGGCGAATACGTTCGCAACGGCGTGGTGACTGAGAGGCCGGGCGGGTCGCGCCTGGACATCAAGCCCTATATCTCCATGCCGTTGGGCGGCGCCTCCTGGTACATCACCCCGACCTTGGCCTGGCGCTACACCGCCTACCAGTTGGACCGCGAACTTGCGGCCACCCTGGGGGGCGACCGCACCCCCACCCGCAGCCTGCCGATCACCACCATCGATGCCGGGCTGTTCTTCGATCGCGAAACCAGCATCAAGGGCAAATCCTTCCTGCAGACACTGGAACCGCGGGTGTTCTATCTGAACACGCCCTATCGCGACCAGTCGGCAATCCCGTTGTTTGACACCCGCGCCTTCACTTTCAGCTGGGGCCAGCTGTTCCGCGACTCGCGCTATTCGGGCGCTGACCGTCAGAATGACGCCAATCAGTTGACCACCGCACTGACCACGCGCCTGATCCGCCAGGAAGACGGCCGCGAGAAGCTGTCGGCCAGCATCGGCCAGATCACCTATTTCGAAGACTCCCTGGTCACCCTGAACAACCGCGAGGCTCCGGTCGAGCAGGGCAAATCCGCCTGGGTGGCGGACGTCAACTGGGCCATCACTGATCGCTGGACGCTGGGCTCTACCTACCAATGGAACCCGAAGTACCGCAAGGAAGACCTGGCCAGCATCCGCGCGCGCTACCTGATGCCGCAGGATGGCGTGGTCAATCTTGCCTACCGTTACCGTCGCAACCCCAACAACGGTAACGACCAGCTTGAGCAGGCCGACCTGTCTTTCCTGTACCCGATCAATCCGCGCTGGAGCGTGGTGGGCCGGTACTACTACTCCATCAAGGACAGCAAGCCACTGGAAATCATCGGCGGCGTGCAGTGGGACAGCTGCTGCCTGACCGTACGCGCCCTGGCCCGCCGCTATGTGCGCAACCGCGATGGCGACCTGAACAACTCCTTCCAGGTTGAGTTCGAGCTCAAGGGCCTGAGCTCCTTTGGCCAGGACACGGACCGCACCTTGCGCCGTGCTATTCTCGGCTACAACCGCGACGACCTGTACCTCGTTCCCCCGAGCAACATCGAGGCGAGCGATGACGACTACGATCCCAACCTGATTCCATGACCAAGACCCTTCCCGCTGTCCTCGCCACCTTGCTGGCGTTTTCTGGTGTTGCCCCCCCGGCCTTTGCCCAGCAGAGCCAGCCGTTGGACCGCATCGCCGCCATCGTCGATGAGGACGTGATCCTGCAGAGTGAGCTGGAGCGCGCGGTCAACAACATCAAGACCCAGTACGCCGGCCGCGAAGCCCAGCTGCCGCCGCAAGCGGTGCTGGAGCGCCAGGTGCTGGAACGCCTTGTCCTGGTCAAGCTGCAGGTGGCACGTGCCGATGGCAGTGGCATCCGGGTCAGCGACGAAGAGCTGAACCAGGCGATCAACAGCATCGCCCAGCAGAACGGCACCACGGTCGATGGCCTGCGCCAGCGCCTGGCCCAGGACGGCATCGGTTTCTCCGATTTCCGCAACTCGGTGCGCGAGGAAATCGTCACCCAGCGCCTGCGCCAGAGCTTCGCGCAGAGCCGCATCAGCGTCAGCGAAGGTGAAGTGGATGCCGCGCTGGCCCAGCAGAATGCCGGCGGCACCCAGTTCCACCTGGCCCACATCCTGATCGCACTGCCCGAAGGTGCCAGCGCCGAACAGATCGCGACCGGCCAGAGCAAGGTCGATGGCGTCAAGGGCTTGCTGGACAAGGGCGAGCTGGATTTCTCCGCTGCTGCCGTCCGTTATTCGGACAGCCCCAACGCGCTGGAAGGCGGCGACCTGGGCTGGCGCAGTGCCGATGAAATCCCCAACGCGTTCGCCAACCAGATCAAGAGCATGAAGGCCGGCGACGTACTGGGCCCGATCCGTGGGCCGAGCGGCTTCCAGCTGCTGAAGCTGGTGGAAGTGCGTGATGCCGGCGCCGGTGGTGGTGATGGCCAGAAGGTCACCGAATACCACGCCCGCCACATCCTGGTGCGGGTCACCGACCAGGTGGATGATGCCGCCGCCAAGGCCAAGATCGACACCCTGCGTGCCCGCATTGCCGGTGGTGCCGATTTCCAGACCGTTGCCAAGGAGTCCTCGGACGACGCCAACAGCCGCGGCCAGGGTGGCGACCTGGGCTGGTTCCCGGCCGACGCGTTTGGTCCCGACTTCGGCAAGCAGGTCGAAGGCCTGGCCGACGACGGCGTAGGCACCCCGTTCCGCACCGATGCCGGCTGGCATATCGTGCAGCGCGTGGCCACCCGTCAGACCGACGTCAGCGACAACAACAAGCGTGCCCAGATCCGTGAACAGATCGGCCGCCGCAAGCTGGACGACGAGTACAACCGTTTCCTGCAGGAGCTGCGCGGCGAAGCCTACGTCAGCTTCCGCAGCGGCGACCGTGCCGAGGGCAACGCCGAGACTGCGACCACGCCGGCCGAACCGGCCAAGCCCTGACCGATGATTCCCCAGCTCGCTCTGATCCCGGGCGAGCCCTCCGGGATCGGCCCGGAACTTTGCATTCGTCTTGCCCAACAGCCGCGCAGTGACTGCCGGCTGTTGGCGTTTGCAGACCCGGATACGCTGCAGGCCGCCGCCGCTGCGTTGAACCTGCCACTGCGCCTGCTACCCGAACACGTTGACGCCCGCCAACCCGGCGACTTGCGGCTGCGCGAAATCCGCAATGCCGTCCCCTCGCACTTCGGCCAGGCAGATCCGCGCAATGCGCGGGCGGTGATCGATGCGTTGCTCGGCGCTGGCCAAGCCTGCCTGGATGGCGGCCTTGATGGCGTGGTCACGGGCCCGGTGCACAAGGCCGTGATCAACCAGGGCGGCATCGCCTATAGCGGCACCACCGAGTTGTTGGCCAACCAGGCCGGGGTCGAAGTGGTGATGATGCTGGCCAATGACATCGTGCGCGTGGCGTTGGCCACTACCCACCTGCCTTTGCGGGAGGTTGCCGATGCCATCACCACGAGCGGTCTGCGCAAGGTCCTGGGCACCCTCCACACCGCCCTGCAGCGTGACTTCGGCCTGGCCGCGCCCCGCATCGCCGTACTCGGGCTCAACCCGCATGCCGGCGAAGATGGCCATCTGGGCCGTGAAGAACTCGACCTGATCATTCCGCTGCTGGAGCAGTTGCGTGGCGAGGGGATGCACCTGATCGGCCCGTTGCCCGCGGACACCGCCTTCCTGCCAGCCAAGCTGGCCGGGTTCGATGCGGTGCTGGCGATGTACCACGACCAGGGCCTGCCGGTACTCAAGTACAGCGGTTTCGAACAGGCCACCAACATCACCCTGGGCCTGCCCTACCCGCGCGTCGCCGTGGACCATGGCACCGCCCTGGACCTCGCCGGCAAGGGCCTGGCTGACCCTTCCAGCCTGTTTGCCGCAACCGCACTGTGCGCCCAACTGGCTGCACAACGTAAAATGAGCCAATGAATTCTGAACACTCCCTGCGCACCGGCTTCACCGCCCCGGCGAAAAAGCAGCTTGGCCAGCACTTCCTGGCCGACAAGTACTACGTCGAGAAGATCGTGATGGCGGTCGATCCGAAGGATGGTGACCGCCTGGTCGAGATCGGCCCGGGCCAGGGCGCCATCACCTTCCCGCTGCTGCGCCGCCACCCCAAGCTGACCGTGATCGAGTTCGATCGCGACCTGATCGTGCCGCTGACCGAGGCCGCCGCCCCGCTGGGCGAGCTGACCATCGTTCACAGTGACGTGCTGCGCGTTGATTTCACCGAACTGGCAGCCGGCAGCAAGATCCGCCTGGTCGGCAACCTGCCCTACAACATCTCCTCGCCGATCCTGTTCCATGCGCTGGACCACGCCGCCGCGATCTCGGACATGACCTTCATGCTGCAGAAGGAAGTGGTCGACCGCATGGCCGCCGGCCCTGGCAGCAAGGTTTATGGCCGCCTGAGCGTGATGCTGCAGGCATTCTGCGAGGTCAGGTCGCTGTTCGTGGTGCCGCCGGGCGCTTTCCGGCCGCCGCCGAAAGTGGATTCGGCCGTGGTCCGGCTGATCCCGCGCGATCCGGCCACGGTAGGCATCAACGACCGCAAGCGTTTTGCCGACGTGGTGCGAGCCGCCTTCGGCCAGCGTCGCAAGACACTGCGCAATGCACTCAATGGCGTCATCGACCAAGCGCAGTTCGAAGCGGCCGACGTACGCAGCGATGCCCGCGCCGAACAGCTGGAAGTTGCCGATTTCATCAGGCTTGCCAACCTGCCGCGTGACTGAACGCGGCATCCACGCAACCCGATCACCTGCTTTTGCTTACACTCCCCCCATGGAAGACACCCGCCACTACGCGATCGAGATCGAGGTCTCGCCTCGTTTCATCGACGACCAGTCGGCCCCTGAAGACGGGCGCTTTGCGTTCGCCTACACGATCCGCATCCAAAACCGCGGCACTGTCCCGGCCCGCCTGATCAGCCGCCACTGGCGCATCACCGACGGCGCAGGCCGGGTCGAGCACGTGGACGGCGACGGCGTCGTCGGCGAACAGCCAAGGCTGCGCCCCGGCGAAGAGTTCCGTTACACCTCCGGGGTGATGCTCGGCACCGAGCACGGCACCATGCAGGGCCACTACGACATGCTTGCCGACGACGGTACCGAGTTTTCCGCGCCGATCGCGCCGTTCGTACTCGCCATTCCCAGGACGCTGCACTGATGGCGACCTGGGCAATCGGCGACCTGCAGGGCTGCTACGACGTCACCCAGCGCTTGCTGGAGAAGATCAACTTCGACCCTGCCGCGGACAAACTGTGGTTTGCCGGCGACCTGGTCAACCGTGGCGGCCAGTCGCTGGAGACACTGCGGCTGGTGCACTCATTGCGGGAGCACAGCATCACCGTGCTCGGCAACCATGACCTCTCGTTGCTGGCCGTTGGCGCCCGCAGTGAAGAGGAGCAACGCAAGGTCAACCCTGACCTGCAGCGCATCGTGTTGGCCGAGGACCGCGATGTGTTGCTGGACTGGCTGCGCCTGCAGAAGCTGGTACACGTGGACCGCGAGCTCGGCTGGATGATGTTCCATGCCGGGCTGGCACCAAAGTGGACCGTGGCGCTGGCCGAGAAGCACGCCCGCGAAGTCGAGCAGCAGCTGCATGGCAATGGCTACCGCAAGCTGTTCCGCAACATGTATGGCGACAAGCCGGCCTGGTCGCCGGGCCTGAGTGGCTACGACCGTTCGCGCGCCATCATCAACATCTTCACCCGCATGCGCTACTGCACCCCGAGTGGGCGCATCGGCATGGAAGACAAGGGCACGCCCGGCACCCAGCCGCAGGGCATGTATCCGTGGTTCGAAGTACCGGGGCGGGTCGAGCGTGAACTGAAGATGGTCTGCGGCCATTGGTCGGCGCTGGGCCTGACCATCACCCAGGGCGTGCACGCCATCGACACCGGCGCAGTGTGGGGCGGCAAGCTCACGGCTTTGCAGCTGGACAGTGACGACCTGCGCATCGTGCAGGTCCCCGGCCGCGATGTGCCGGCACCGGTGCCAGGCCAGCATCCGCCGCGCAAGCCACGCACGGAAGCGAAAACGGACGCCAAGCCCGAAGCCAAGCCGGAAGCAGCGCGCCCCGAGCGCAGCGGCGAGCAGCGCCGCCGACCGCGTCGCCACCGCCCACGTGGCAGGAACGGCAACAACGGCGCGCCCTCGCCCGACAGCAACGGACCTGCCGCGTGAGTCGCTGGCCATCAGCCTTGCTGCTGATGGCCACCGCATTGCTTGCTGCCTGCCGCCCACAAAGCGAAGGCAACCACGCTGCCCCGCAAACACACCCCTCGCCCGAACCGGCAGCGCTGTCGCGCGCTTCGCCGCCGCTGGTTGCGGCCGCCCGCACGCAGATCGGAATAACCACCCACTACGACCCGGCGTATTTTTCCCTGTCCTATCCCAACGGTGATCCGCCGCCGGATCGCGGCGTCTGCACCGATGTGGTGATCCGCGCGCTGCGCACGCAGCAGCTGGATCTGCAGCAGCGCATCCACGAGGACATGCGTGGGAATTTCGCCGCCTATCCGCAGTTGTGGGGGCTGTCGCGCCCCGACAGGAACATCGACCACCGCCGCGTCCCCAACCAGATGCGCTGGTTCCAGCGCCAAGGCTGGGAACTGCCGATCAGCACACGCGCAGATGACTACGCCGCAGGCGACATCGTGGCCTGGAAGCTCAATGGCAACGGTCTGCTGCACGTGGGGATCGTTTCGGATCGGCGCCTGGCCGATGGCACGCCGCTGGTACTGCACAACATCGCACAGGGCACGCAGGAGCAGGACCTGCTGTTCCGGCACACGATCATCGGGCATTACCGGATGCCGGGCTGATGGTTGGGATTGGGTTGCAGCGAAGGGCTGAGAGCTGAGAGCGAAGAGCAACCCCTCCCCAGCCCTCCCCTTGGCTACGCCAAAGGGAGGGGGTTACCGCCTTGGCTGCGCGGGATGGTGCAGCCGTCGAGATCCGCCCCCTCCCTTTGGCGTAGCCAAGGGGGTGAAGAAGGCTGCTTGCGCGCCACTGGCGCGCGGCCTGATGAACGACCGAAGGCTATGCCTTCGGGCCGGGCGGGCTGGGGAGGGGTAAGCTTTGAACTTCAGCGCGAAACGGGCTTAGCGCCGCACGTAATGCACAAACCGGAAAGAAAACGCATGCCGCTCATCGGCTGCATGCACCTGGCTGTCCAGCTCACGCCACAGCGCCGGATCAACATCCGGAAAATGCGTATCAGCCACCACCTCGGCATCCACCAGGGTCAGGTACAGATCGGTGGCCTGATCCATCAGCAAGCGATAGATCTCGCCGCCGCCGATCACGCACAACTCATCAGCACCTTCGCCGACTGCAATCGCGCGCGCCTCATCCAGCGAAGCCACCGCCCGCATGCCGGCGAACGGCACCTGCCCGCTGCGGGTCAGCACCAGGTTGGTTCGCCCCGGCAACGCGCGACCCAGCGACTGTGCGGTCTTGCGCCCCATCAGGATCGGCTTGCCCAGGGTCAGCGCCTTGAAGTGCTTGAAGTCATCCGGCAGATGCCACGGCATCGCGTTTTCATGGCCGATGCCGTGATTGCGATCCAACGCAGCGATCATCGACAGCCGGAATTGGGGATTGGAGATTGGGGATGCAGGTGCTGCCGCATTTTTCTCCTGCACATCCCGCTCGTCCCCAATCCCGATCGCCGTCCCCGAATTCATACCGCCACCGGCGCCTTGATGGCCGGATGCGGGTCGTAACCATCGATGCGGATGTCGTCGAACTGGAAGCCGAACAGGTCGGTGACCTCCGGGTTCAACCACAATTTGGGCAGCGCGCGCGGCGTGCGTGACAGCTGTTCGCGCGCCTGTTCGTAGTGGTTGGAATAGATATGCGCATCGCCCAGCGTGTGCACGAAATCACCCACGCCCAAGCCGGTGGCCTGCGCCACCATATGCGTCAGCAAGGCATAGCTGGCGATGTTGAACGGCACGCCGAGGAAGATGTCACCGCTGCGCTGGTACAACTGGCAGCTGAGCTTGCCGTCGACCACATAGAACTGGAACAGGTTGTGGCAGGGCATCAAGGCCATCTGCGACAACTCACCCACATTCCACGCGCTCACCACCAGCCGCCGCGAATCCGGGTTGCGCTTTATCTCTTCCACCAGCCATTGCATCTGGTCGATCTCGCGGCCATCGGCGGTGGCCCAGCTGCGCCACTGCTTGCCGTAGACCGGACCGAGATCGCCATTGGCGTCGGCCCACTCGTCCCAGATATTGACCTTGTTGTCTTTCAGGTAGCCGATATTGGTATCGCCCTTCAGGAACCACAGCAGCTCATGGATGATCGAGCGCAGGTGCAGCTTCTTGGTGGTGACCAGCGGGAAGCCCTGGTTGAGGTCGAAGCGCATCTGCCAACCAAACACGCTGCGCGTGCCAGTGCCGGTGCGGTCCGACTTCTCGGTACCGTGCTCCATCACATGCTGCAGCAGATCCAGATATTGCTTCATGCCTTTTCATCCAGTGGAAGCACCGGCTGCAACACCGGCGCGCGGCGCGACATTGCCAGCAAGACCAAGCCCAGCACGATCAACGGCAAGCTCAGGATCTGGCCACGAGTCAACCAGTCAAACGCGACATACACGCCGTTGTCGGGCATGCGGACGAACTCAACCAGGAAGCGGAAGCTGCCATACATCAGCGCGAACAGGCCGGACACGGCGTAACGCGGGCGCGGCTTCATCGAGTAGAACCACAGCACCACGAACATCACCAGGCCTTCCAGCAATGCTTCATAAAGCTGCGAAGGATGGCGCGCGTACTGGGTCAGCAGGCCTGCGGCGTAATCCTGCTGGATCTGCGCGGCCGACATCAGTTGCTGCATGCTGGGCAGGCCCGCCGGAATGTCCTTCAGGGGTGCATGCGGGAAGATCACGCCCCAGCCAGCGTTGGTGAACTTGCCGAACAGCTCCCCGCCCACGAAGTTGCCCAGCCGACCCAGGCCCAGGCCCAACGGCACCAGCGGCGCGACGAAATCGATCGTGTCGAAGAAATGCAGCTTGTGCTTGCGCGTCCACCAGGCACCGGCAATCAGCACACCCAGCAGGCCGCCGTGGAAACTCATGCCACCTTCCCATACCCGCAACAGGATCAACGGGTTGTGCAGGAACTCGGCAGTGGCATAGAACAGCATGTAGCCGATACGCCCGCCCAGCACCACACCCAGCATGGCGTAGAACAGCAGGTCGGAAAAACCATTCATGCCCACGCCCGGCAGGCGTCCGGCGAGGATGCGGCTGCGTCCCAGCCACCAGGCGGCGGCAAAACCCAGCAGGTACATGATGCCGTACCAGTGCACCTTGATCGGCCCCAGCGAGAAGGCGATGGGGTCGATGTCGTGGAGATAGATCATGTAGACACTGCCAAGCGAACGAACTCCTATTCTCGGGGCAGCACCCCGGCTACTCAAGCCGGTTCAGCCAAGCAGCTGCGGCCGATCAGGCAACTCGTTGGCGCTGCGCCCCGCAGGGTCAGGCGGGAAGTGGTCCGCCAGCAATTGCGAGACCTCGGCCACCGCCGCCAACACCGCGGCTTCGCGCCCCCGTTCGTTCAGCTGCTGGCGCAGGTGATCGCACACCTGCTGCCACTGCGTCTGATCCACGAGCACGCGCAGGCCACGATCGGCCACGATCTCGATGGCGTGGTCGGCCAGCAGCAGATAGATCAGTACGCCGTTGTTGGCCTGTGTATCCCAGGTGCGCAGCACGGCAAAGGCATGCTCGGCCCGCTGGCGGGAGCTAACCCCCTGCCACAGCATGCCCAGCGAGAGGTCCGACTCGACCGCAAACATCACCTGCCCACCGTGCCGGCGTTCACCCTCGGCAATGGCCTGGGCAATGCGATCCAGGCTGGCGGGAGGAAAGGCAGACTGCGCCGCCGGCGCAAACAGATGGCGCAACCAGCGCATCACCAGCTCCCCGAGGCGCCACCGCCTCCTGAACGCCCACCGCCTCCACCCCAGCCGCCTCCACCGCCGCCGAAGCCGCCGCCTCCACCAAATCCACCACCGCCGAAGCCGCCACCGCCCCAGCCGCCACCACGGGCAAAGCCGCCCGGCGAGGCCTTGCCCAGTGACAGGAAGAACGCCACCAGCGCAGCAATACCGCCGCCAAGCATGGACAGCAGCAGCCAGCCCGCAGCACCGGCAATCAGGCCAGCGACCAGGCCGCGTACCGGCCGGGGCAGCTTTGACAGCAACGCGCGCATGATGGCGGACGCGAACACGCCCAGCATGACAGCGAAGAAAAAGTTCGAGTCACCGCTGCCGCTGCCGCCACTTCCGCGGTTGCTGCTCACCGGCTCCGGCAACGCCTCACCATCGATGATCTTCACCAGCACCCCGCTGGCAGCAGTAATGCCACCGGCGTAGTCGTTCTGGCGGAAATGCGGCACCAGGTATTCCTGGATCACCCGGTTGGCGATGGCATCGGGGATGGCGCCTTCCAAACCATAGCCAGGCTCGATCCGCACCCGCCGGTCGTCCTTGGCCACCAGCAGCAGCACGGCATCATCCACGCCCTTGCGACCAATCGCCCATTGGTCGAAGACCCGCGTGCTGTACTGGGCGATGTCCTCCGGCTGCGTCGTCGGCACGATCAGCACCTGCAGCTGTGCACCCTTGCGCTGCTGCAGAGCCAGTGCCTGCTGCTCCAGCGCCTGCTTCTGCGCCGCATCGAGGGTGCCGGTGGTATCGACCACCGGCGAATCCAGCGGCGGGATCGGCGCCAATTGCTGGGCCAGCAAGGTCCCGGGCAAGCCCAGGCCCAGCAAGACCAGCAACAACCATAGCCGTGGCAGCAGCGCGTTCAACGCTGCGGGCTCACTGTGCCGGTGCGGGCTGCGGCGGGGTCTGCTGCGGCGCGGCCGGCTGGGTGCCGAAATTCACAGCCGGCGGCTGCGCGATCTGCGCCTCGTTGTCGACGGTGAAGTTGGGCTTGGCCGCGTAGCCGAACATCTTGGCGGTGATCACCTGCGGGAACGAGCGGATATAGGTGTTGTAGTCCTGCACCAGCTGGATGTAGCGGCCGCGGGCCACGGTGATGCGGTTCTCGGTGCCTTCCAGCTGTGCCTGCAGGTCACGGAAGTTCTGGTCCGACTTCAGCGTCGGGTAGTTCTCGCTGACCACCAGCAACCGCGACAGCGCGCTGCCCAGCTCGCCCTGGGCCTGCTGGAACTGCTTGAGTGAATCGGCGTCGTCCGCATTGACCTGGATCTGGCCCACCTTGGCGCGGGCGTTGGTGACCTCGGTCAACACCTGGCGTTCCTGCTGGGCATAGCCCTGCACGGTATTGACCAGGTTGGGGATCAGGTCGGCACGGCGCTTGTATTGGTTGACCACCTCGGACCAACCGGCCTTGACCGCCTCGTCCTTCTGCTGGATGGCGTTGTAGCCACAGCCGGAAATGGAAATCACCGCGATGACAAGCAACATCAGGCGAAGGTACTGGCGCATGGGTCGGGCCCTAGGTGGCAGGAGTGCCGAGCATGCCACGTTGCCCGTTCAAGGTCTGCAAAGACGCAACGACGCCAGCGCCCCCCTGCGGATCGGGTCGTCGGCCGGAGCACTGCGTAGCCCGGGTAACCACGGCGCACCCGGGGCCGCCGCCGCGAGCCAGTAATAACAACAGGCACTCCACCTCCCGGGTGCGCTGCGCTTACCCGGGCTACAAAAGACAAAGGGCCGGCAGAGCCGGCCCTTCGCGTCCTGTCAGCGGCCGACAATGCCGGCCCGCTGCACGCTTACCAGTTGTCCGAACCCGGGATGTGGTGCGCCTTGGCGTTGCGACGCATCAGCAGGTTCAGCCATTCCACCAGCACCGAG
The DNA here is from genome assembly GCF_032061965.1 of Stenotrophomonas sp. GTDB lineage: Bacteria > Pseudomonadota > Gammaproteobacteria > Xanthomonadales > Xanthomonadaceae > Stenotrophomonas. The sequence continues at coordinate 98,734 of NZ_DAMBEF010000012.1, forward strand.
AAGCCCATCGCTGCGTAGATGTACGGCTTGGGCACATGCACATCCAGGCCATCAAGCACCAGCACCGCACCCACCATCAGGATGAAGGCCAGCGCCAGCAGCTTCACGGTTGGGTTGGCATCGATGAAGCGGCCCAGCGGGTTGGCCGCCAGCAGCATCACCGCCACGGCCAGCAACACCGCACAGACCATGACCGGAATGTGATCGGCGATACCGACGGCAGTGATCACCGAGTCCAGCGAGAAAACGATATCGATCACCGCGATCTGGGCGATGACCATGCCGAATGCGGCCGAAGCCTTGGTCGTGGTGGGGTCTGCATCTTCGCCACCGCTGACCAGCTCGCGGATTTCCTTGATGCCCTTGTAGAGCAGGAACAGACCACCCACGATCAGGACCAGGTCACGGATGGAAATACCCATGCCCGCCACGGTGAACAGGTTGTTCTCCATGTGCGCCAGATAGGCCAGCGAGATCAACAGCATGATGCGGGTGATACAGGCCACCGCGATGCCGACACGGCGCGCCAATGGGCGCTTGTGTTCGGGCAGGCGCCCGACGGCGATGGAGATGAACACCAGGTTGTCGATGCCGAGCACGATTTCCAGTGCGCTGAGCATGAACAGGGTTACCCATACATTCGGGTCGGCCAGAAACTCTAAAGACATGTGAAAAATCCTTCAGTAAAACCAGACACCCACGCCACCCGGCGTCGGTTTGAAATCAGAGCAGGCGCGGCACCAGGATCAGTCCCCAGCACAGCAGCACATTCATCATCAGCACGAACACCGCCGCCGAGCCCATGTCCTTGGCGCGCCCGGCCAGCACGTGATACTCGGGGCCATAGCGTTCGATCACCGCCTCGATGGCGGAATTGGCCAGCTCCATGGCCAGGACCAGCAACATGGAACCGATCAGCAGCACCTGTTCGACCGGCGTCTGTCCCAGCCATATCGCCACCGGTGCCAGCACCACGAACAGCCACACTTCCAGCCTGAACGAGGACTCGTGCAGCCACGCCGCCTTCAAGCCCTGCCAGGACCACTTCGCCGCCTTGAAGATGCGCCCCGGTCCGCGTGGCATATGCCCGGTCTGATCAGCCACGGTACACCATGCCAGCTGCCGTGTCGTGGCAGAGCGAGGAGGGGCAAATCGGGAGAACCGTCATCGGGCAGCTACCAGCGGTGGGATAAACAATCGTCAATTTTGCCACATCTGTCCGTGGCTTACCGGCTACAGCGGTATGCCGGGCGCTCAGTTGTAAACGAGCGTGGCCGTGGTGCCCTGGCCTTCACTGCTTTCCAGCTCGATACGCCAGCCGCAGCGTTCGCACAGGCGACGGACAATCGGCAGCCCCAGGCCCACGCCCTGGTCCTGATTACGGTCGGCGCGGAAAAATGGCTCATAGATACGACTCAAGGCCTCTGCACTCATGCCGATGCCGGTGTCCTTGATCACCACCCTACCCCCGCCAACCTGCACCTCGACCTGGCCGACATCGGTGAACTGGCAGGCATTGCGCAGCAGATTGGCCACTACCACGTGCATCACCCGCGGCGGGGCGACCAACGGGTGGCTGCCTTCGATCGAAACCAGAAGGCGCACCGGTTTGTCCTGCAGCAACTCAGCCGCATTGGCGGCCTCATAGCGCACCACGTCGCCCACGTCGAAAAGCTCCGACTGTGGCTCCACATCCACTTCCCGGGCCAGCAACAGGAAGGCATCAATCACCGCCTCCATATCGCGCCCTGCGCGCTGGATGCGCTGCAGGCTGCGCTGCTGGCGCGGGGTAAGCGCCGGATCGGCCAGGCCCATGTCACTGGCCATGCGGATCACGGTCAGCGGGGTTCTCAGCTCATGACTGGCATCGCGGGTGAAGTTGCGTTCGCGGGCCACATGCTCGCTGACCTTGCCGGCCATGGCATGCAGCGCAAGCGCCAACTGCCGGCTTTCGCCCTGCACGTCGGCGGGCAGGCGTTCGGGCGAGAGCTCATGCACATCGGGGTGGCGCGGGTCCCACTGCGCCACCCGCCGCGCCAGCCAATCCACCGGCGACACCAGCCGCCACGAGGCCCGGTAGGTGATCCAACTGGCGCCGTAGATACCCAGCAGCACCAGCAATACCGGTACCACGCCAAACCAGAAGGCGGCACGCTGCGCCTGGGCGCGCTGAAACACCAGGTACAGACGGCCGGCCGGCCGCTCGTCCACCAGGACCAGAAGACCTGCGTCCTTCAGCTCATGGAAGCCCGGGGCCAGGGGCCGCAAGGGCGCCGGCAACGGCGCGGTCGTCGCACCTGCCGGTTGCAGGTAGCCCTGCAGGTTGAGCGTGTCGGGCGCAGGCGTGTGCGGATTCTCGGCGCGTGCGCGCCAGTAGTGCTCCGCTTCCTCGCGCAGCACTTCCTTGACCAGGCCGTGTTTGATCACCAAGGCGACCAGATAGCCGCCCACCAGCACTGCCAGACTTGCCAGCAGCGCCTGCACGATAAACGCCCGTTTTAATTTGCGCGGCAACCCGTAAGGCATTCCGCTCCCCCCCGAAGCTGGCGCAATTATAGGGATTCAGGGCCATCCGTTGCGGGGGTACAGCTGAGGAAAGCCGCCACGCCTGGCCGGCAGCGGCGGATTTCACAGCTCTCGGCGCGCAGGTAACGGCTCAGCCCATCGGCTGGCCGATGTCGGCAATCCGGTAGCCCGCGCTCTGTACGGTGTGCAGCAGGGGCCGGTCAAACGGCTTGTCGATGATCTTGCGCAGGTTGTACAGGTGACTGCGCAGCGTGTCCGAGTCCGGCAGGCCATTGCCCCAGATCTCGCGCTCGATTTCCTGGCGGGTGACCACGCGCGGCGATTCGCGCATCAGGATGGTCAACAGGCGCAGGCCGATGGGCGAGAGCTGCAGTTCGCTGCCCGCACGGGTAGCACGCATGCTCACCGGGTCGAGCACCAGGTCTGCCACCTTCAGCACCTCGGCCCCCACCTGGCGGCGTTCACGCCGGATCAGGGCGCGCAGGCGCGCTTCCAGTTCCTGGATGGCGAAGGGCTTGGTCAGATAGTCGTCGGCACCGTAGCCCAGGCCCGTGAGCTTGTCGTCCAGGGTGTCGCGGGCGGTGAGCATCAACACCGGGGTGGACTTGCGGGCCTCGTTGCGCAGGCGCCTGCACACCTCGATGCCATCCAGGCGCGGCAGCATCAGGTCCAGCACCACCACGTCGTAGCTGTTCTCGGCAGCCAGGCGATAGCCGTCCAGGCCATCGACCGCGTAATCCACCTCAAACCCCTTGCCTTCCAGGTACTCGCCAATCATCTCGGAGATGTTGCGGTTGTCTTCGACAACCAACACGAGTCCTGCCGATTCCTTTGTCTGTCGCATGGCGCCTCCTAGTCTTCAGCTTTGTGAAAGATGCCCCACCGGGAGTAGAAATCATGTGAAGACTGTTGTGCAGCATTGATTTCCAGTGAAACCAACTGCCCTCCAGGCACCCGCACGGAGCACCTCCAGCCGCCTATCCTATCGGCCCGATCTGACGAATCTGCACATGCCTGCCGCGCCCTTCACCGCCTACCTGTACCCCGTGCTCCTGCTGATCGCCAGCAATGTGTTCATGACCGTGGCGTGGTACGGGCATCTGAAATACAAGTCCGCCCCGCTGGTGACCGTCATCCTGGTGAGCTGGGGCATCGCCTTCTTCGAGTACTGCCTGCAGGTGCCCGGCAATCGCCTGGGCAGCGCGGTGTATTCAGCGCCGCAGCTCAAGGGCATGCAGGAGGTCATCACCCTGGTGGTGTTCGCGGTGTTCTCCGCCACTTACCTGGGACAGCCGCTGAAATGGAATCACTGGGCGGCGTTCGCCCTGATCCTGGTGGCTGCACTGTTGATGTTCAAGGAATGAGTCAAGCCGGCAGGAACAACGTCGGTCGCGGAACCCCAATGCCCACATCGCTGCCAACCTGGTCAGCGGACGCTTTGTGGGCTCCGCGGCTTGCGCCACTCCTGCCGGGACCTACTCAGTTCGCTGCTTCCACGTACTGGGCAAACACGGCGTCGATCCTGGCCGGTTCAAGCGCCGCACCGTCCTGGATTGCCTGCGCCTGTTCAAACAACGGAATGATCATCGCCATGCCATCGAGCTTGGTCTTCAGGTGCACGCCGGGCGCCTTGCCGAGAAAGCCATCCCAACGCTGCCGCACCTGCGCCCAGAACGGTGCTGTCGCCGCCCAGTAATTGCGCGCGGGGCTGAAGTCCACCTCGTTGGTCTTGATGTAGTCGTTGAAACCGAACTCGCGCGCGATCTGCACCTGGCTGCCATCGGCATTGCGCTGCACCTTGGTGTTGAACTGTTCGTGCGTCCAGCCATTGGGGGTGAGCGTGTGCTGGTTCACGACCGCCAGCGCGTTGTAGTCGCTGCGCTTGGTGTATTCCCGACGCGGCAAGGGGCGCCAGCTCAGGTCACTGGTCCAGGTGGCTACGTCGTTGTCATAGCGCCAAAGACCGGTCCCGCAATAACGGGGCGCATCGCTGACCTCGTAGACGCACTGGGTCCACGCGCCCTGGTTCAATGCCGCCGGGATGGGCCGCACGCGCCACGTCTGCTCGGCACTGAACTCGAACCGGGTCGGCGCCTCGTACACCCAATCCTGGCGCCAATGCTTGGTCACATGCCCACTCTTGGCATCCACCAGCAGGTGCTGCAGGACAATGCGCTGCGGGCTGTCCTCGACCACGATCACCACCTCGTTGCCGCCGCTGCGCATGGCGGGCGCACGTTCGTAGCCGGGTTTGAGCAGCACGGTCTCATCGAAGGCGAAATCAACGGTGTATTCACCCTGCATCTTCAGGATGCTGTCGTGGTCGCGGGCGATATCAGCCGGGGCAGCGCTGGCGCTGACGCTGGTGGCACCCAACAGCAGCAGGCTGGCAGAAAGCAACTTCATGGAAGTTTCCTTTTACGAATGGAAGAAGGCCGTCCTTGGCCGGTTGGCGATCCATCGCCTGGCCCCTGGAGGAACCGGGTACTTACCAGGACACCGAAACGCTGGCCGACACGCTGCGTCCTGGGTTGCTGAAACGGTCGATCACGGTGCTGTTCGCCGCCAGCGTCGAACCGATGCTGGACCAGTCGATGTAATTGCGGTCCCCGAGGTTGAACACACCCACATTGAATTTCGCTCCCGGCGCAAATTCCCAATGCGCCATCAGGTCGAGCACCCCGTAACCGGCCGGGCGGAAGGCGTCATCCGCCGCCACGCGGTCCTTGCGGCGGGCGAAACTGCCGGCCAGTTCCACGCCCCACTGCTCGCGGTCATAAGTAAGCCCCAGCGTGGCGCGCAGCGGATCCACCGAATCCAACGGCAGGTCTTCCGTGCGGTTCTGACCATGCGACCAGGCCACCGCACCACGCAGCCCCCAGCCGGCCAGCGCGGGCGACAGTTCGCCAAAGTCGACGCCGGCCTTCAGCTCACTGCCGTAGATGCGCGCATCGGCGATGTTCTGCGACTGGAACACCATCAAGCCCTCCGCGTTGCGACCGACGTAGCGCTGGGACTCGATGAAGTCCCGGTAGTCGTTCCAGTAACCACTCAGGCTGAGGTAGGCCACCGGGCTGATATAGCGGATGCCCAACTCCAGGCCGTTGCTGGTTTCCGGCTTGAGGTCCGGGTTGGGGATGGCGGTGTAACCAAAGCTCAGGTTGGTGAAGCCCAGGTTGACGTCGTTGTACGGCGGCGAGCGGAAGCCATGCGCATAACCGGCGAACAGCGACCACTGCTCATCGAAGCGCCAGACCATGCCGAATTTGGGCGACACACTGGTCTTGTTGAGCGAGGCCACGGCCATGCCGGGGTTGTCCTCGCTGAAGATGGTGTCCAGCTCCGGACTCAGACGGTACTGGTCAACGCGCAGCCCGGGTACCAACGACAGGCGTCCATCCGCCAAGCGCATTTCATCCTGCACGTACAGGCCCAATTCCGTGGTCTTGCTGATCGGGAAATCGCGCACCGGGAAGTCATCCGGCATGATCATGTTGCTGACCGTGCCGTTGGCAAGCACCTGGAAACCATCCCGCTTCTGCCGGATCTCGGTCCAGGCGCCATCAAAGCCCCAGGTCAGCGCGTGCTCGATGCTGCCACCGTGCAAGGCCTTGTTGAACTGCGCCTGCGCGCCATAAACGCGCTGGTCGAAGTTGAATTCCCGGTGGCGTCGGCTGCCGTTGCCCCGGCCTTCGTTGGTGACCTGGGTGGTCTCGCTGTCCTGACGGTACAACTGCCATTGCAGACTGTCGGCGAACGCGGCATCCAGCGCATCCATTTCGTGGCCGAAAGAGATCCGCGCACGGGTCTGCTTGTCGTGTGCACGCATGTCGGTGGTGGTACGCGTGGCCATGACGGGATGGTTGGCGTTGACCGAGGAGTACACATCGGTATCGGTGATGTCCTCGTTGCCTTCCACGGTCAAGCGGAAGCGCTGGCTTTCATCCGGCGCGTAGACCAGCTTGGACAACAGGCTGCGGCCATTGCGCTGCTGCGGATTGGCGGCAGTGCGGGTGTAGTCCTGGCTGCGCACGTCACCCTTGTTGTCGGTTTCCTGGCCTTGATGGTGATTGACGTTGACCATGCCGCTCCAACGCTCGCCGCCAAACGCGGTGGTCACACTGCCGAGCAGCCCCTTCCATTCACCGTCATAACCAAACTTCAGGCCGACATAGCTGTCCTTGCCCGCCTTCAGATAGTCCGCCGGGTCCTTGGTGACAAAGGCCACCACCCCGCCAAGGGCATCGGAACCGTACAACGCACTGGCCGGGCCACGCACGATCTCAACGCGCTTGAGCGTTTCCAGATCGGTGAAATTGCGGTTGCTGTTGGCAAAGCTGCCAATCTCGAAGCTCTTCGGCATGGCGATGCCGTCGGTCTGGATCAGCACGCGGTTCGCATCCAGCCCGCGGATGCGGAACCCACCCAGGCCAAAACGGGTGGCGCTGCGCGTTACCGACACCCCCGGCTCATAGCGCACCAGGTCAGCGATATCGTTGGCCAGCTGCTTGTCCAACTGCTGGCGATCGATCACGTCAACGGTGGCGGCAACATCGCTGATTGCCCGCTCAGTGCGGGTCGCGGTGACCTGCACTCGGTCAAAGTCGTGGACATCGGGCGCGGCCGCGCTTTCGGCATGCGCAGGAAAAAGCACCACCCACAGGGCGGCACTCAAGGCAGTTGGACGGATCATGGGAGCCTGGAATCGTTGGGGAAACAAAACCCTTGGCGGGACGGCCGGCCTGCACTGCAGACCGGTCGCGGCCAAGGGGGGAGAGAGCTTTGCGATTCAGGCGGGCACGGCGCGCACGCGCCAGCTGGCGGGCGAACGCGGCCAGGAATTACTTGGTCAGGATCAGCTTGTCATTGCTGGTATGGCGCAGGCGATAGACCTTGTCGCCGTGCTGGATCAGCACTTCACGCTGGCCCTTGAGCAGGGCGCTGCTGTCGATTACACCGTCAGCCGACATCAACTGGGCCGGGCGCTGCGGCAGGTGGAGGGTACGCGGGCGTAGCAGGATGGGCTGAGCGGACATCATCGTGATTCCGTGCTGGGGACGGAGTTGATGATAATGATTCTCAATAGCGATGCAAGAACTATTTTCAATACGCCAGCAGGAATGGCGTGAGCCACGGCGTCAAAGCTGCTTCAGCCATGGCCACACCTCCGACCTCGTAGTGCCGAGCCATGCTCGGCAATCCGCCTGATCGGAGGCATATATGCCGAGCATGGCTCGGCACTACAGGGACCCGCGAAGCGGGCAACATGCACCCAGGCCCAAAGCCCCCTCCCCTACAGCTTCAGCGCAAGGGAGGGAACAAGGCCGGCTCAGCCGAAAATCGTCTCGATCCTCTGCCAGGCACCTTCATCCACCCGCGCCAACACATCCAGCGCGCGCAGGTTCTCTTCCAACTGCGACACCCGGCTGGCACCCAGGATCACGCTCGACACCTGCGGGTTGCGCAAACACCACGCGATGGCCAACTGCGCTGGCGATTCGCCCAGTTCGGCAGCCACCGTGGTGAAACGACGCACCTTGCCCAGACGGTCATCGGCCGCTTCACCCAGCACCGCGCCCTGCAGCCACTCCAGCGAGGGCTGGCCCAGCCGCGAGTCGGCGGCGATGCCATCGTTGTACTTGCCCGTCAGCAGGCCCGAGGCCAACGGCGACCAGATGGTGGTGCCCAGCCCGGCATCGGCATACAGCGGTGCATATTCCTGCTCCACCCGCTTGCGATGCAGCAGGTTGTACTGCGGCTGTTCCATGGTCGGGGCATACAGATGATTGGCACGGGCGTACGCCACCGCCTCGGCGATCTGCGCCCCGGACCACTCCGAGGTGCCCCAATACAGCACCTTGCCCTGGCGGATCAGTGCGTCCATCGCCAGCACGGTCTCGCTGATCGGCGTCTCTGCGTCGGGGCGGTGGCAGTAGTACAGATCCAGATAATCGACACGCAGGCGCTTGAGTGCGGCATGACAGGCGTCGGTGACGTGCTTGCGCGACAGGCCGCGCTGGGTCGGCGCAGGGTCCTCGGCAGAGCCGAAGAACACCTTGGACGAGACGCAGTAGCCATCGCGTGGCAACCGCAGGTCGGCGATCACATCGCCCATCACCTGCTCGGCGCGGCCGTTGGCATAGCCCTCGGCGTTGTCAAAGAAGTTGACCCCGTTGTCCCAGGCCGCGGCAATCAGGTTGCGCGACTCATCCCGGCTGATCTGGCTGCCAAAGGTGACCCAGGCGCCAAAGGACAGGGCGGACAGCTGCAGGCCGGATGACCCGAGACGACGATATTGCATGGCTGGCTCCAGATGAACGGCCCGCGCAGGTCGCGCGCCGGGCCCAACAGTGTAACCGCGGCCTTTGTCGCGTTAAGCGCGGGGACCTTGCCGATACCGGCGCAATCGCGGCAAATGCCGGCTTATGCAACGGTAATTCTTGCCCGTCATCAGCCGCTGCACTAGGCTTGCGTCTTTTGCGGGCATGCCCGGGGATTACTCATGGTCGAAGGTTTGGGCAGGATCGGCTTCGGCCTGTTCGGCCTGGTGGTGCTGCTCGGCATCGCCTGGCTCTTCTCCAACAACAAGAAGGCGGTGGACTGGAAGCTCATCGTCACCGGCATCTCCCTTCAAATCGCCTTTGCCGCACTGGTCCTGTTGGTACCGGGCGGTCGTGACGTGTTCGACTGGCTGGGCCAAGGCTTCGTCAAGATCCTCAGCTTTGTCAATGAAGGCTCCAACTTCATTTTCGGCAGCCTGATGGATGTGCCGAAGTACGGCTTCATTTTTGCGTTCCAGGTGCTGCCGACCATCATCTTCTTCTCGGCGTTGATGGGCGTGATGTACCACCTGGGCATCATGCAGGCCATCGTCAAGGTCATGGCCTGGGCCATCACCAAGGTGATGCGCGTGTCCGGCGCCGAAACCACCAGCGTCTGCGCCAGTGTCTTCATCGGCCAGACCGAGGCGCCACTGACCGTGCGCCCGTACATCTCCAAGATGACCCAGTCCGAGCTGATCACCATGATGATTGGCGGCATGGCCCACATCGCCGGTGGCGTGCTGGCGGCCTATGTCGGCATGCTCGGCGGTGGCGACCCGGTGGCGCAGGCCTTCTATGCCAAGCACCTGCTGGCCGCCTCGATCATGGCCGCCCCGGCCACCCTGGTGATCGCCAAGATGCTGGTCCCGGAAACCGAGACCCCGCTGACCCGCGGCACGGTGAAGATGGAAGTGGAAAAAACCGCCTCCAACATCATCGACGCGGCTGCCGGTGGCGCTGCCGACGGCCTGCGCCTGGCGCTGAATATCGGCGCCATGCTGCTGGCATTCATCGCCCTGATCGCCCTGCTCAATGCACCGCTGACCTGGCTGGGTGACATCACCGGCCTGGCTGCCGCCATCGGCAAGCCGACCAACCTGGCCACGATCTTCGGCTACGTGCTGGCACCGATTGCCTGGGTGATCGGCACCCCGTGGGCCGATGCCACCACGGTGGGTTCGCTGATTGGCCAGAAGCTGGTGATCAACGAATTTGTCGCCTACATGGACCTGTCCAAGATCATCAACGGCCAGGTACCGGGCGTGTCCCTGAGCGCCGAAGGCAGCCTGATCGCAACCTATGCACTGTGCGGCTTCGCCAACTTCAGCTCGATTGCCATCCAGCTGGGTGGCATCGGTGGGCTGGCCCCGGACCGTCGCCAGGACTTGGCCAAGTTCGGCCTGCGCGCCGTGCTGGGCGGCACCATCGCCACCTTGATGACGGCCACCATTGCTGGCGTGCTGACCCATTTCGGCTGATTCCTAGCCATCTTTGAGACGTAGATTCCATGAGTTCTGTTGTCGTTGCCGGTTCCTTCAATGTCGACCACGTGTGGCGTTGTGATGCCCTGCCCGCACCGGGGGCGACCATCGCCGGGCGTTACAGCACCGGCCCCGGCGGCAAGGGCTTCAACCAGGCGGTGGCCGCCCGCCGTGCCGGCGCTGAGATCAGCTTCGTCTGCGCGCTGGGCGACGATGCCGGCGGCAGCCTGGCCCGGCAGTTGGCCAACGACGACGGCATCCAGCTGGTCGCCGAGGCCAGCAGCGAGCCCACCGGCACCGCCGGCATCTACGTCGATGGTCGCGGCCGCAACTCCATCGTTATCGGCGCCGGCGCCAATGCCTCGCTGAGCAGCGACTTCATGGCTGCCAACGCGGCGCTGATCAGCAACGCCAAAGTGTTGCTGGCGCAGCTGGAGTCGCCGGTGGAATCGATCGAGGCGGCACTGGCCCAGGCCCGCGAGGCTGGGGTGCTGACCATGCTCAACGCAGCACCGGCCAATGCCCCGTCCACCATCAGCCTGCTCAAGCTGGCCGATGTGCTGACCCCGAACGAAACCGAGTTTGCCGCCCTGCTCGGCCGTCATGTCGGCGAGCGCGTGGAGGCCGATGACGTCGCCGCGCTGGATGGCGCCAGCCTGCATGCGCTGTGCCGCAAGCTGTCCGGCAACACCGTGGTGGTGACCCTGGGTGCGGTCGGCGTTTTCGTCTCGCACGACGAGGACAAGCTGCGCGGCGACAGCCAGCCGTATTACCGCGTAGGTGCCGAATCGGTGCAGGTGGTCGATACCACCGGTGCCGGCGATGCCTTCAATGGTGCCCTCGCCGCCTCCTTGGCACAGGCACCGGAAGCGTCGTTCATCAAGCACGTGCGCTTTGCCAACCAGTACGCGGCGCGTTCGACCGAAAGCGAAGGCGCTGCGGTGTCGATGCCGCGGATGACGCCTGCCGACGCAAAAGCCCTGTAAGGCGCAGCAAGACTGCGCCGGGTAGCCGGATGAAGCGGAGCCAAGCTCCGCTTGGGCAGTCTCCCCTGCCGAGCATGGCCCGGCACTACAATAGCGCCATGCAGATCGGCCCCTACTCCATCGCACCGAACGTGGTGCTCGCGCCCATGGCCGGCGTCACCGACAAGCCCTTCCGCCAGCTGTGCAAACGGCTGGGCGCGGGTCTTGCTGCCTCGGAAATGACGATCAGCGATCCGCGCTTCTGGAATACCCGCAAGTCCATCCACCGTATGGACCATGCCGGTGAACCGGCGCCGATCAGCGTGCAGATCGCCGGCACCGAGCCGCAGCAACTGGCCGATGCGGCGCGTTACAACGTCGATCACGGCGCGCAGATCATCGACATCAACATGGGCTGCCCGGCCAAAAAGGTCTGCAACGCCTGGGCCGGCTCGGCACTGATGCGCGACGAAGCGCTGGTCGCACGCATTCTTGAATCCGTGGTCAAGGCGGTGGATGTACCGGTCACGTTGAAGATCCGTACCGGCTGGTGTGCCGAAGTCCGCAATGCGCCGACCATTGCCCGCATCGCCGAGGCCAGCGGCATTGCCGCGCTGGCCATCCACGGTCGCACCCGCGACCAGCATTACACCGGCGTCGCCGAATACGACACCATCGCCGGGATCAAGGCCATGCTGAAGATCCCCGTGCTGGCCAACGGCGATGTGGATTCGCCACGCAAGGCCGAGCAGGTTCTCAAGCACACCGGCGCCGATGCGGTGATGGTCGGACGCGCCGCGCAAGGCCGGCCATGGATCTTCCGCGAGATCGCGCATTACCTGGCAACCGGCGAGGAATTGCCCCCGCCCTCGCTACAGGAAGTTCGCGACATCCTGCTCGGTCACCTCAACGACCTGCACGGGTTTTACGGTGAACCGCAGGGCGTGCGTATCGCCCGCAAGCATCTGGGCTGGTATGCCAAGGATCGCCCTGAGAATGCCGCGTTCCGCGCGGTAGTGAATGCCGCGGAGAGTGCGGACGCCCAGTTGCGGCTGACGCGCGATTACTTTGATGCCTTGATTGCCGGTGAGGCGGTGGCTGCGGCTTAGGTCGGCATACCCGGTTGGGTTTGTCGGGAGAGCTTCTGCCGAGCATGGCTCGGCACTACCCGGTGGGTTTATCGGGAAAGCTTCT
>NZ_DAMBEF010000013.1:0-107062 GCF_032061965.1 Stenotrophomonas sp.
GGTGTCTCCTTTGGGAAAACTAACACCTGAGCAGGTTTTCAGTGGGTCATTACACCCACGGATCGAGTCCAAGAAATCCCGGCGGGCTTGCGGGTCAGTACAGAGGGCCGCTGGCATTTGCCTTGTGCGCGGGAGGAAAGGCGTCTGGCTCAGCCTGGCACTTTTGGCCGATTGCTAGATCGGCACTTCTCTGAAACAGGCAGAAGACGCCGCCGCCCCTAAAACGCCCCCCCCCGAACAACGCTCTACGGCGCTTCGGGGGGCCTGCCCGAACCCCGTTTCCTTCTGCGCTGGAACAATCGGTCCATCTTTACCAGTTTCGATGAGGCCCGCCTGGTGCGCTGCTTGGACTGAAGCATGGGTTAATCATCCCACACAACCCACAAGAGAACGGAATTTGGAAACGAGGGATCCGGACGCTGAACGACGACACCAGCGTGTCCATCGGCACCAACTCAATCGCCAGCGGCATTCCTTGCGTGTAAAGGCAGTTGCCCCCCTTTTATACCCTTTAGAGCCGGCACCAGGCACTGAATATAATGTCCAGGGTGCAGACCATGCCGCCACATGAACCCCTTGATTCGAGCGGAATCGACGCTTCAGGATATGACTGCTTTCCAAACTTCATGCAGGCGATCCAACTTTTGCACCTTCACCAGCACAGAAGCGACAAGCCAATCAGTAGCTATCCTATTCCCCCACGCGACCGTGACTGGGGCGGCCACCCAACAATTGCGTCAAAGGCTCCTTGGCAACATTCATCATGTCATAGGAAATGAAAGCAAGAAACAAATGGAACCCGACAGTCAAAGGCAACACCGCCAGCATGACTTCACCTGAAGTTGCGACCACACCCGTAGTCACCGACATCCACCATTTGAACGCCCCAAATCCTACGCCAAAGCAGAACAGCGGAACCGCTACCAAAAGTGCAATGGAAGCCACGCTGAAATCGCGCAGATAGTAATTGTAAAAAATTCTTTTCAGAAAATTCCTTAGATGGGCCACTGAAAACTCAGGAATCACCTTTGAAATTTTTAGATTACTTACCTCGTCCGCGTAATGCGCAACCATCGGCACATCCCTGACAACAGCACCGATAGAGTTTAATCGAAAAAGAATATCTGTTTCGAAAAAATATCTATCACTAACCTTGTCCAAGGCCAACAACGGCACAACCCGGCACGACAATGCGGTATAGCCATTGGTGGGATCAAACAAGCTCCAATATCCAGTCGACAATTTTGACAAAAAGGACAGAACTGCGTTGCCAAAGAGCCTTACAAAAGGCATCTTTTTCATGACTGAAACATCGAAAAAGCGATTTCCTTTTGTATAATCGGCGCGCCCAGAAAGAATTGGCGCGACAAACAACGGAATAAGTGCCGGATCCATTTGGCCATCGCCATCGACTTTAACAGCAACATCTGCTCCATCAGCAACCGCGGCGCGATAACCATGCTTTACCGCCCCCCCCACTCCCAAGTTGACCTTATTGAACAACACTCTGACTCGCGGATCGTCACACCGGTTTATAACCAGCGCGCCACTGCCATCAGGACAGGCATCATCCACCACATAAATTCGGGACACACTCAGCGGCATTGCCCCAATAACGTCAAGTATGTGCCGAGTTACCTTGTACGCAGGAATAACTACAGCAATCTCCCCAGCAGCGACAGTAGGATTCACTTGTCATCCTCCGCATCGGTTACCAAAAATACCTCTGCATGCATCTCGCGCTTCATCCAGGGTTGATTACCAACTGGCACGACTGAAGATCTAAATGCAGCGCTGCCCGCCTCCTCTTCTGCAACGATAGCCCTCTCTCGGGGCAACCACCAAATATCGCTGCCACCAGTCTCATCCACATAATAGTAACCTACCAGCGCCAGCTTCCAATTTCGCGACTCGACATTAGCGGCAATCTCCGAAGCCAACGCTGTATCCCTTGCCTTAAGACCTGCGAGAGTCGCTCCGAAAAGAGCAAAAGGTGGCTTCGGAAGAGCGTCGACTCCGGACCTGGAAACCAAGGGAAACTCGTCCTGAAGCACGTGGCGGTAGCACCGATCCACCTCGGAGTTGACTGCGCCCCCCCCCAGCACCACGCCATCAACACCAAGCCGGCGCACATCAGAAATACCAACAAGCAGCGCATCCTTTGCCCTGGCCCAATACTGGATGGCTCGCCCCGGGTAACTAAAATAAATGCCCGACCCCATCACCACAAGAATCAGCGCAATCAGAAAATACCTGGATCGGCCGGATATATCGTCAAAAAGCTCGCGCAACAGCAACCCTACCAGCAACGCTGCAAAGGGCGCACATGGCGCAAAATAGCGCGCCTGAATAACCGGCGGCATATACTGATCAAAGCGCGATGTACCTACTGTGAAATACACTAGCGGCCAAGCATAGAATGTAACCGCAACCAACCACACATAAGAGCTCGTCTTAAATTGCCGACGAAGAACCAACGAACACAAATAGTAGGCCACCGAACCCAGCGCAACAGCAAATAGCCCAAGCGTCCAGTAGTCAAACGTACCGGCGAGGAACCTGAAGCGACTCCAGGGATACAACCCTTGGGTTTCTATAAATCGCGCGAAACCATGATCAGCCGCGCGATTCATCAGACTTGAATGCCAACTACCCGCGAATACCTTGTACAACACCGATTCGATCAAAAAGAACGAAACACTGCCACACAGCATTATCAGGCAATCGATGAACCCAGCCCTCAAATTGCGCCTGGATATCCGGCAACACAGAACCAGCACGAAAGGCAACACCGCTATTACAGCGTTACTCTCCTTTAATGAAACACCGGTCGCCGCCAGTGCACCCGTCAAGACCAATACAGCTGATCTGGCCGGAATCGAGAATTCACGACGGAGCAACAGCTCCAGCGTGAAAACAGCAGAAAGCATAACTACAAATGCACTAATGATATCTGGCAGGATAGATCCCGCGTTGACGTACAGAAGCGGCGTCAAAGCTATCAATAGCCCAACGATCCCGGCCCAGAACCCCATGTACTTGCGAAAGCCCCAGCACACGAGAGCAGGCAACAGCACATAGAACAGTCCATAGACGGCTATGGCCGCACCCAGCTGTTGCCCACTCGCATAATAGAAGAACGCAGAGGGAAGGAGAAAGATCAATCGACGTTCAGCGATCGATCCGAGATCGATATGCTGCCCGTCAACTATTTTTTTTACACCAACCAGATATCTGGTGTCGTCACTGCAAAACAGCCCCGTGTAGAAAACGTAGAAAAGCGCCGCCGCAATAACCACGCCCAGCCAGCCAATCAGAGGCCCCGATAACGCTCGATTGCGCTGGTAATCTACACGATGATCAATCATATCAACCCCTTCCTTGGTCTCAAAATTTATGGGCGCCAGACGAAATAGACAGTACCCTTGGCATCGGCATCAAAAAGATTCATCGCATCAGTCCGGGGAGTCGTAGTCGCGGTAATTCGATGTCCGTCCTTACCGTAATCTCCGACAATAGCGCCGTTCTCCTGGGAAAGAGTCTTGTATCGACGATATCCGATCTTCGTCATTCCGGCTTCGATGGCCTTATCAGTAAGCGCGACATCTCCACCCTTGAACTCAATAACAAGCTTCTTATACGCCACCCCATCAACAGTGTCGTCGGCTTTGGAGCGGACCCGATAGGCAAAATCAGGTACAAAGCCCTTTGGGAAATCACTTGCAACCGCTGCCGATACGTCAGTTGCCTCTACCGCCGCCTTACCTGCGGCACCAGTATTTTCGGCCGTGACAGGTGCCTTTCCGCAACCCGCGATTGTAGCTACTGCCAAAACAAGTACCGAGTAACGAGAAAATTTCAACATAATCAGTCTCCAACACAATTAAATAGATAGGCTTTAGCGACATCGCCATCCAGCAGCTCAGACACAGCCGTATGGCGTCTCCACTACAGTTTACGCTCGAGAACTCTACTACATGATCATCCGGGTCCTGTCAGAACTCGCCAAGTGCGTAGCGACTGCCATTCCAGTCACATTGATGGTTTCAAAGTGATGAAATGATCTTGGCATGCTCTTCCGTCAAACGAGTCCAAGCCCGCTCTTCGCCGCGTTCAACTCTACTCTTCGACAGCTCTACATCGGTCTCAAGCAACGCCCCCCTGATAGCACTTACCCACTCAGCCTGCCCATTCGCCACCCGCAACAGCGAGGTACGTTCCTTAATGGCGTCCATGGGCGTACTAACGACTGGCAATCCAGTGGAAAAGTATTCCCAAAGCTTCAGCGGATTGACCGCATGCATGGCATCGTTTACCACAAAAGGAATCAGAAGAACGTCATAACTGCTGATGGCAGCAGCGCCACGCAAACGTCCAACCCTTCCACTAAACAGCACGTTTGGCATTGCCCTGAGACGCTCATAAAGACCACGCCGGTGGTCACCAGGAGACAGTTCGACTTGCCCGTGAAATACAAAATCCACCTCAGGAAGGGCTTCACAAACCGCGACCATCAACTCCCAGTCAAAGAACACGGAAAGATTGCCAAGATACCCCGCAACCGGCCGACCATCTCGAACGGTTGATTCAACATGATATCTTTTAAAAACGTCGACAGCCACACCGTTATCTACTAGAGAACAGGCCTTGGCGATACCACCCTTTCGCTCCAACAATGGCTGAGACGTGAAGAATACATACGCGGCGCGTTCCAACGCAGTATGCTCCATCTCGGCCACCGAACTGGAAAACTCACCAGAACCGAAGTCGATGGTGTAATCATCGTAAACTTCATAGACAAACTTAGAAGTCCGGAACAATCGCAGCGCCTGATCAGGCTTATAAACCCAATGAAGTACCGATGCCGAAGCATCATATCTTGCTTTGATCAAGCCATCCAGAACTTCCAACTGATCCGAGCGCCCTTGGTAGCTTGCCGACTGCACTCCCGAAGGGATTCCACCGGTGAAAAGCCTTGTCCGCCAGATATTGCCCGCCTCCAACGGCAACTCGCCGGAAACAATTCTGGATAGCTCCTCAGGCGTGGCCCACCCAAGGCTAGCAACAGTTGAATAGTGATTACCTGGCTCAACTATCAGAAAATCGTGCGTTTCCGACATGTGGCCAGCCAGCGCCTCCAGCATCTCGCGCCGATGGAACGAGAGCCAATTGTCTATCGCCCAAACAACGACAACGCTTTTGCCTCGACGATCCTGCTCGGCATTGGACGCCCCGGCAGCTTCACTTTGCAGAAGGCTATTCCATTCTGATGAGATAACCTCATTACCATACCGCGCTTCAACAAATTTTCCAGCATGCGCTCGCAACCGCGGCCCCGCGGCGCTTCGGTTATAGAATTTTATTAAGTCAGCCGCCTGGCGGGGAGAGTCGACGCGAGGAAACTCTGGATATACCTCTACACTTCCCGGCCAGGACCAAACGATGGGCAAAGCACCAGATGAGGCCCCTTCGGCCACCGCCATATGGAAGCTTTCATGATCAGAAGGCGACAAAATCGTGCCAACCATCTTCAACCATGAAGGAACATCAGCGCCTGGTGGATCAAAAATAACTTTGTAGCGCAGCGAACCACTGTTAATCCTATTGAAAACAGATTCATAGTACTCGCGTTCAGCGGCGCGAGCCCAAAGCCATGAAATCGATGCTGGATTATGCCCCTTGATACGTAACGTATAACGCTCATCCTCCTGAAGCAGTATCTCCAGCGTATCCAGCGCAATATCCAATCGCTTTGACTGAGGGGAAATCCCAATCATACCCAAAACGAACTCGGCTCCTCCGAATTTTCCAAGCCGATAACGCGCGCCATCAATCATATTTCCAATTACGATGCACTTTTCGCGAGGCACGGAGAACCTCGCAACACACTCCTCGAGAATATGCTTTCCGACAAAGACAATCGCATCCACCCCCGAATAGTCGATCCGTTCCGGGTAAGTGGTCCTACGTTCTTGTGCATGCAAGCGGATGTATAGCTTCTGTGAAGGGAGCTTATTGACCGAATAATAAACAGCATTTCCAAGCGCCCATTCTGCGATCAGCACGTCCGCCCATTCAATGAGAGCTTCCGAGTTTTTTACGTCATGAGTATCATGGCCACTCCACAAATCCTCACGAAACTCAAAATTCCCGGTGGCCTCCAGGACCGCCTGCAACGGATACCAAAACTTGAGGTCGTGCCCACTGACGCCGACTCGAATCTTCCGGATTGACATGAGAGTCTCTTCTTAAATCTCGATCTTTTGCACTGTTTCCGCGTATGTTGCCGCATCCACAATATCACCAACCCGCTTAAAGTTTGCCGAGTCAGCCGCGAATCTAGTCTTACCTGCTGCATCTACAGGTCTACGTGGTTCAAAAGCCCGCTTTCTATCTCTGCTCGAAAGCGACGCCATGTTCAACATCAACGAAGCCGAATCGAGTTCTACGTCAAACTGATAACACTGGTCGCCAACGCTTGGCTTACCCACGATAGCCGCACCGCTGTACCTGAGGGCATTCACAAGATCCTGAAGGTAGAATTTTCCGTACACAGCATTGGTTGCCATCACCGCCAACACAGTACCGGCTGAATTCACCTCCAAGTCCCCAATAATATCCTCAATGGCGCGTTCACTGCGAACCATCTGGATATTTGCACCTGTTTCGGCAGCAGCGTGCCCCAACTCCAAGTCCGTCCTGCAGATCAGCATAAGCCGCTTACTCGCATCACCAACTAGAACCTGCCGACTGAATGCGTCCAGCACCTGGCTTGCACCGATCGATGACGCAACCTCGGCGACCACCAAAATCTCCCCGAACTTGTCCTCACCGAACTTCCCGAGGCCAATCGACCTGCGGATCTGCTGGAACCTATGCCGATAGGTATGCTTGGCAAACACCTCACGGATCCCCTGGAGGCTTCTCCTGGTCCATTCACGATCATCTGTCATGAGTACCGCCAGCGCCTCCTTCGCTTCTTCTGCGCTACGCACATGCCACACCAGATCGCTACCAAACGTCTCCTCA
This sequence comes from Stenotrophomonas sp., assembly GCF_032061965.1. Lineage (GTDB taxonomy): Bacteria > Pseudomonadota > Gammaproteobacteria > Xanthomonadales > Xanthomonadaceae > Stenotrophomonas. The sequence goes on from NZ_DAMBEF010000013.1 coordinate 7,030, forward strand.
GTACCCTGAGACCATGTGCTCACCACCGGGGTTCCGCAGGCCAAAAGTTCAAAGACTCGCCTTGAAAACATCGTCGGCGAATCGATAACGGAATTTACATTCAGAAAAACCCTGTATTTTCTATAGGCATCATTAACGCCGGAATAAGGCAAGCTGCCTCGAATGTTTCCGGAAAAACGCTCGGGGAACGAAAAATCGGAATGCAATGCACCCGGCTTGTGATTTCGATCAAAAATATCGAAATCGTGCGCAAGCGCTGCATCCAAAAGCATCAATTGATCATCCCTACGCTCAGGAAAACGATTTGCATAGAAACTACCAGCAAAGCAGATTCTTGAATTACGCTCACCACTACCTATCGGATTATGCAACGTTTCTTCAGCCGCAAACTGCAAAACATCCACACTGGCAGTAGTTCGATCAACATAGCGAGGGATCGCCTCCTGAGCAGTCGTAAAGATATGATCAAAATGAATCGCCTTAGCGACGAAATCATTGAAATGAACTGGATCTTCTTTGTTCCAGAAAACAGTCGGAATGCCGCGCTTCCTGAACTCTCCCACCATATCAAGAATTTCGTTACCCGGCGGATTGGCGTAATTTCCAACCCTATACTGCCAGGACCCTGAATTTCCCTTCCACGAAGACTCAATAAACAGAAAATCCGGATTGTATTTGTCCAGCAAACCTTCCCAATTGTCCGGGCGCGGCTCAATCAAATTTGCGTGCGGAGCGAAACATGCCCTTGAGAACTCATCCATGACACTCATGACAGCGGGCTTGTTGGAATCCAACTTCTGTGTCCATCCATCCACCGAGAGCTGCTTGCGTGCAACCTCCCCCCCGACATTGACTGTTCGTCCTGGAGCAATGGGACTCGCGCTTCTCCCGGATACTGGTGGCACGCTGACCGCCACACGCGCAGGCAGGGACATCTTAGGAATGGAATCACCACGCCTACGATATGCCGTGAACGCGCGCGCCATCGCGCCGGGGAAAGCCAAGATGCCGCGCGGGGTGCGCAATTGCAGGATAGCCTGGCCTATCGCAAGTGCCAAAGAATGATTGAAACGGAAGTTCTCTTCATGCAACTCTCGCATCCGCTCCTTCAACAGTTCTCCATAAGCTCGCTCAGCCTCCAGGTGCAGGAAATGACCAGTCCTTTTCTGTTGAGAAACAGCCAGCTCGGATCGTAAGGACACCAGCCGTGCTTCCAGTGAAGTCTTCTGATCATCCAGCTCTGCAGTGTGGCGCTTCCCTCTCTCCGTCACGGAGTTCAGCTCCCGCCGCAGCTGTTCCAGCTCCGCAGCCTGGCGCCCCCCTCGCTCCGTCACGGAGTTCAGCTCCCGCCGCAGCTGTTCCAGCTCCGCAGCCTGGCGCCCCTCTCGCTCCGTCACGGAGTTCAGCTCCCGCCGCAGATGGTCCAGTTCCGCGGTCGCTTGCGTGAGCTTCAGTCCGATATCTTCGCCGGCTGCCCTGGATCGCTCCAATTCAATACCTGCAAACCTCACCTCGCTCCTAGCAGCATCGAGGTTACGAGCCACCAAATCTGTTTCTGCCTTGCTTCCATCAAGCTCAACCTCCGCAATTCGACGCTTGATCGTCACGTCGGCAAGCTCCTCGCTGGCCTGAGCCAATTCGGCCAAGGCGCTGTCACGCTCCACTGCAACCCTCTCAAGTTCTCGTGCAACACGATTAAGTTCTTCGACCGTATTATCAAACTTAAGTTGATCGCGCTGTGAACTTAACTCGCTACGCGCCTTCTCACTTAGCAATTCTTCAATTTTGCTTTGAGTGATTTTAACTGAGCTCTGCAGGTCACCTTTCTGCTTATGCAACTGCTTGAGATCTTCCGCCAAGACATAGTATTTACGATGAACATCGAGCGCACCGACCCTCGTGGCATCCAGTAGCAGATCCCAATCCGGGACCGAAGAGGCCATGTCACGATCAGCAACCAAGCGGATATAGCCATCACTCGCAATCAGCTCTCGGACAGTAAAATCTTTCGGCAACCCTAGGACCAAATCGCCTGGATAGATTGTCGATTTATGATCCGGCCAAGGGTTCAAACCAAATGGCACAGTCACGATCAACCTGCCACCGGGCGCAAGAAATGCTGCCGCTCTGCCAATAAAGCGACTCGGGCTGGTCTGATGCTCGATAACTTCCCCCATAAGGACTGTATCGAACAATGCAGGAGCAAGGCCCGCCAAGTCCATGCAGTGAAACTCAATTCTCTCCTGTACAGACGGGATCTCTTTCGCCCGTTCTGAAATTGCATAGTCGATCGTCGGTTGATCGATATCGATCCCGGTTACGCGCAACCCTTCACGTGCCAAAAGAATCGCAGTGATTCCCTGACTGCAGCCGACATCCAGCACGGTTTCACCCGTAACCTGCGAGCACATCCAGTTGATGCGATCGCGAGTTCGGGCACCAAAAGCTGCACCCATTCCATCGTAGTACGCTTCGTTGATGTGGTCAGCCCATGGGTTGACAGCGTCTGAACTTTCACCGTGCTCGTTGTGCATTATCGCTCCTCAGCTCCACAGCCCGCAGGCATCAATGACGGTAGCCTCGACCGGATAGGCAATATCCCGAAAAGCAGAGTGAGACACCAATGCGACCACGATATCCGCTTCCTTCAGCCCCACTTCAACATCTGCAATCTTCAAGCTGTCAACATCTTCCCCCGACGCACTGAGAGCGTGCGAGTAAGGATCAACGCAGACAACGGCGCCGGGATAGGCCGCAGAAAGAGACTGTGCAATCGCCAGCGCAGGGCTTTCACGGAAATCGTCGACATCCGGCTTGTAAGAAAGCCCCAGGCACACAATCCGCGGATGCTCTTCCGGGAATTTTCGAACCGCCTCAGCGACCAGATCAAGCACGTACTTCGGCTTGCTGTCATTTACCTGGCGAGCGGTCCTGATGATTCTCGCACGCTCCGGATCGCTTGACACGATGAACCAGGGATCAACGGCAATGCAATGCCCCCCGACACCTGGGCCCGGCCTCAATATGTTTACCCGCGGATGGCGATTGGCGAGCTCGATCAGCCGCCAGACGTCGATGTCCAGATTACCGCAGATCATCGACAACTCGTTTGCAAAAGCGATATTTACGTCGCGGTACGAGTTCTCAGCCAGCTTACAAAGCTCGGCCGTGCGATCATTGCTAGGAACGCATTGTCCCTTTACGAACGTGCGATACAGCGCCGCCGCCCTATCCGTACAACGCTCCGACATTCCACCGATGATGCGATCGTTCTCGACCAGCTCCCGCAGCATCTGACCGGGGATTATGCGTTCGGGGCAATATGCAAGGTGAACATCGGGATTGGATTCGCCGTCAAGTGGAAAACGAAGGTCTGGACGTAGCTCAGCCAACAATTGTGCAAGCTGCCGGGTGGTACCCACCGGCGATGTGGATTCAAGCACTACCAAATTGCCTTTACGCAGGACTGACGCAATCGAGCGGCCAGCAGCCATCACATAACCGACATCTGGCTGATGCGTCTCGTGGTCGACCGGCGTTGGGACAGCAATGATGAAATCGTCTGCAGCAACAGGACTGAGCACTGCACGAAGTTTGCCGCTGGCGACGCCTTGCGAAACCATTTCAGGAAGCCCCTGCTCTTCAATATGAGCCGTTCCCTGATTAATCGCGCTCACAGCACGCTCGGAGATATCCACACCCACCACAGCGCGGCCGTGCGCAGCGAACGTGGCAGCAGTAGGCAAGCCAATGTAACCCAGGCCGATAACGGAAACAGTCCGGTCATTCATCTCAACTTCCACACCTGCGATTGGTTCAATATTGCCGTTCATAAAACTCCTTCTTATAGGTATGGCTCGCCTGAAAACCTCAAGGCGTACCTGAAAATCAATTGCCAGTGTTCAGGGATCTGCATTGGCGCTTGAGGACAGTTTCCACCTCGCACAGCCACTGAGCCGCTAAACTGGGCCAGGAATATTGCAGTACCTCGTCAAGTTGCGGCGCGCGCAACAGCAAGGTTCCTTGCGCCTTGATAGCTATAGCCTCAGCGAGAACGGAATTTATCTGCTCCGGGGTAGAAGCGATATCCCACCCTGCCCGCGTCGCGGACACCAACTGGCCTGTGGCATCTCGGTGCTCGCCACGCAAGTGCATAACAGGCTTTCCCGCACCCAAATACTCGTAGATCTTTCCCGGAACCTGCACAGGATCCGCATTAGCCAGGTTTACAAGGACATCGCACTGACGTTGCGCAGCAAGCGCTACGGTATGCGGTAGAAAGCCGAGTAGTCGGATGCGCCCCTGCGACCTTTCGACGTAGTCGGCTAAATACTCAGGTGCGCGAATGGTTGCAATTGAAAGACGAACGCCTGGAACGGACAAAACAGAATCCAGCAGCGTCTTCGCACTTCTAAAACTGTAAAAGCTGCCGGTATAAAGAAGCTCAAGCATTCCGGAATCAAACAAGATCCCTTGGCCATCGACGAGTTGGAACTCAGGATCAAAGCCCTGTCGAATGACAACAACTTTCCTATCTGGCAACGAATGCCGCTGCTGCAACAATACCGCCGCCGCATCGGTAGTCACGCTCACCAGCATGGCCGCGCGGCATGCTTCACTTTCCAGAGCCAAAGCTGCCTTTCGCCACTTTTCCGGGGTGTAAGGCGCCAATACGGGATCACCCAGGTCAACAACCAAAGGCAATCCTTGCTCGGCCGCAGCAAGCCCTACAGGCAAAGCACATGCAGGCTCGTGCGAAACCACCACAACATCTGGCTGGGCACTGGCAATTGACGCTTTCAACGCCATCACCGCGAACTCAACCCACTCGGCCCGATAGTCTGGAAATATGCGATCAGAAACTACCGTCTTGATCTTCTCGGCCAACCGCCCTTTCCAGTTCAGCCCGCTGCCATCATCAAAGGATGATTCGACAGACTTTCTCAATCGGCCCTTCCAATTCAAGACTTCACCAGTCGAATCAGCAGCCGTAGCCGATCTACCGACGGAGGCCGAAGAATGCCCGCCATTCTTCGAGCCGCGCCCGAGCAAAAGCCGAGTCAAACGGCCCGGAAATACCCGGCGAACCAACACCTCGGAAGGAAGCTCAGGCAGACCGCCCGCGCCATAGCCAGGGACGTCCGGAGCAATCACCTCAACGATATGGCCTGCATTTACCAGCGCCTTGACCAAATAGGCCCAGCGCAACGCCTGCGGCGAGGGAATAGGAGGAAAATCATAGGCAATCAGCAAGAAACGCATCTTTTTCAACCCTGCTGAGGATGTTTAGAGGGAGAAGCAAGAACCTCCTTGAACTTCGCCAGTACATCGACCACGCCTCCTGCCGCAACAATCGACCCACCTTCCAACAGAATCGCCTTGTTGCAGACGTTCTCCATCAAGGTGAAGTTATGGCTTGCGAGCACAACAATCTGGGCGCTCTCCACCCGAGACTGAATTCGCTGCTGCGCTTTCTGTACAAAACCAGCATCGCCGGTACCAATCCACTCATCCATGATCAGAATTTCGTGTTGCACAGCGGTCGCCAATGCAAATCCAAGCCGCATGCGTTGCCCTGATGACAGGGTTCGTAGGCGGTCACCTGATTTTCCCTTCAACTCGGAAAAATCCAGCACTTCATCAACAATTGCGTGAGCCTGCCTGGCTTTCAACCCCATTGCTATGCCGCGCAATAGGATATTTTCGACAAGGGTTGCCTCCGGATTAAAACCAAGAGCCAGATTCAGTAGCGCCTGCCGTGCACCGGAGACTTCCAAAGTGCCCCGCGTAGGCGGGTAGGCCCCCACCAAGACCTTCAGCAGGGTTGACTTACCCGCACCATTACGTCCCATCACTGCCAGACGATCGCCCGGACCCAAGTCGAAATCAATGCCTTCGAGCGTGGTCCGCATCATGCGCTTGGGTGGCTGGAACGCAGCCTGCAGCAACACGCTGACACTGGCTTTGATTGTGCGCTGCTCCTGGGTATAGGTCGGCAGATCCAAGCCTATTTTATTTGCCCTTAGATAGATTTGCTGAGTCATACCCACACCGGAACGTAGCGCGCATAACGCCGATAAATGAAAGAGGCCACCAGCCAGCCAGCCAGCAACATCACCACCATGTAGATGTAAGTGAGGTGCTCCAGCGGCTCACCAAGCATTGGGGCGCGCACACTTTCGATCATGTGGTAAAGGGGATTGGCCCGCGCGATCATGCCGCGCACGGTATTAACGGGCGCCTGATCCGCGTACCAGATAATTGGTGTAAAAAGAAAACTGAACATCAGGATGCTGCCAATCAGCTCATGAACATCCTGCAGGCGTGCACCCAGCACAGCAACAATCGCCCCCATCCAGCCTATATTGAGTATCACTAGGACGAACGCTGGCAAGGAAACCAAAAGCCCCGATGGCTGGAAATTCGGGCTCATGGCCAAGGCAATAGCCACGGCCGGCAACGCCATGACAAAGTAAAACATCGCCTTGGCAACAACGCGCAGAATGTAATCAGTCAGCCGTACCCGGCCGTCCATGATAAAACTGGCATGTCCCTGGAATGCAGTGGTGCATTCACTCAGACTGATGGTGATCAGGCGAAACAGCACATAACCAATGCCGAGGTGGGGTATGAATCCTGCTGCGGAATGCCCCTGCAGATAGCCGAAAAAACCACCAATACCGAACATATAGATCAATGCTGGGCACAAGGCCCAGAACAACCCCAGCCGTGAGCGACGGTACTTCGTGGCCAATTCAAGCCAAGTGGAATAGATCCAAAACCCCGGATTACGGAAGCTGTCGATGTAATCCCCGATAAGCGAACGACTCATCCGGCCAGCGCCTGCTCAAGATCTGCACGCAGATCCACCACGTCCTCAACCCCAACGCTCAAGCGCACCAGCGCATCACTGATACCGAGTTGGTTGCGGCGTTCGACCGGAATCGAGGCATGGGTCATCACCGCCGGGTGGTTGACCAGGCTTTCCACACCGCCCAGGGATTCGGCCAGGGTGAACAGCTCGGTGCGTTCGCAGAAACGCTTGGCCGCTTCGAAACCACCCTTGAGCACGATCGAGACGATGCCGCCAAAGCCGGACATCTGCTTGCCCGCCAGCACGTACTGCGGGTGCGAGGTCAGGCCCGGGTAAATGACCTTCTCCACCGCCGGGTGGGTTTCCAGCCACTGCGCCAGTTCAAGTGCGTTGGCGCAATGCGCTTTCATGCGCAGCGGCAAGGTCTTCAAGCCGCGCAGGGCGAGGAAACTGTCGAACGGCCCCTGCACGCCACCGATGGAGTTCTGCAGGAACGCCATCTGCTCGGCCAATTCGGCGTTGTCGCCTACCACCACCATGCCGCCGACCATGTCGGAGTGGCCATTGAGGTATTTGGTTGCCGAATGCAGCACCAGGTCTGCCCCCAGTTCCAGCGGCCGCTGCAGCATGGGCGAGGCAAAGGTGTTGTCCACCACCACGATCAGGCCGTGACGCTTGGCGATGGCAGCCACCGCAGCGATATCCACGATCTTCAGCATCGGGTTGGTCGGGGTTTCAATCCACACCAGCTTGGTCTTGGCGGTGATCGCGGCCTCGAAGGCAGCCAGATCGGTCAGGTCGACAAAGCTGAAGTCCAGACCGGCCGTACGCCTGCGTACGCGCTCGAACAGGCGGAAACTGCCGCCGTAGATGTCGTCCATCGCCACCACGTGGCTACCGGCATCGAGCAATTCGATGACCGTGGAACTGGCCGCCATGCCGGAAGCAAAGGCGAAGCCGCGGCTGCCGCCTTCGAGCGCGGCAACACAGCGCTCATAGGCAAACCGCGTGGGATTGTGCGTACGCGAGTACTCAAAACCCTGATGCTCGCCCGGGCTGGACTGTGCATAGGTCGATGTCGCGTAAATCGGCGGCATTACTGCGCCGGTGCTGGGATCGGGCGACTGCCCGCCGTGGATGGCCAAAGTGGCAAGCGACAAGCTGCGCTCGCCCTCCTGGCTGCGAAAATGCTGATCCGTCATGGCTACTTCCAGCTAAAGAGCGAGATTCTATCAGTGTGGGCTGAACCCACTGTGGGGGGCGCCCCGACAGGGCGCCCACAAAATCACTGAGCCCTGCGACGCAGATAATTCAGCAGATCGATGCGGGTGATCAAACCGAGGAACGCGTCACCATCCGTGACGATGGCCACCTGGCCACGATCGAACACCGGCAGCAACGCCTCGATCGGGGATTTGACATCCAACCGGTCCAGCTTGCTGACCATGGCCACCGACACGGCATCACGGAAACGGGCTTCGTCACCGTAGACATGCAGCAGCACATCGCTTTCGTCGATGATGCCAACCAGCTGATTGCCCTCCATCACCGGCAGCTGCGAGACGTCATACAGCTTCATGCGCTGATAGGCGGTGGTCAGCAGGTCGGTCGGGGCGACCACGACGGTGTCGCGCTGGCTGTAAGGGCGCAGGATCAGGTCGCGCAGGTCACCGTATTGCGGGCGCTCCAGGAAGCCGTTGTCCAGCATCCAGTAGTCGTTGTACATCTTGGACAGGTACTTGTTGCCGGTATCGGGCACCAGCACCAGCACCTTCTTCGGCGTGGTCTGCTCGTGGCAGTACTTCAATGCGGCAGCCAACAGGGTGCCGGTGGACGAGCCACCCAGGATGCCTTCCTTGCCCAGCAACTCGCGGGCGGTGTGGAAGCTTTCGGCGTCGCTGATGGCATAGGCCTTCTTGACCCGGCTGAAATCGGAAATACCCGGCAGGAAGTCCTCGCCAATGCCTTCCACCAACCAGCTGCCGGACTTCTCGCTCAGCGTCCCTTCGTTGATGTACTGGGCCAGGATCGAGCCGACCGGGTCAGCCAGCACCACCTCGGTGTGCGGCGACAGCTTGGCCAGCGCGCGGCTCAGGCCGGTCATGGTGCCGGAACTGCCGCAGCCCACGACGATGGCATCCAGGCCCCCCACTTCGGCCATCTGCGCGACCAGCTCTGGGCCGGTGCCGAACTCATGGGCGGCCGGGTTGTCGGGGTTGCCGAACTGATTGATGAAGTAGGCGCCCGGGGTCTTGTCGGCCACGGTCTTGGCCAGGTCCTGGTAGTACTCCGGGTGGCCCTTGGCCACGTCCGAACGGGTGAGCACCACTTCGGCACCCATCGCCTTCAGATTGAAGATCTTCTCCCGGCTCATCTTGTCAGGCACCACGAGGATCAGCTTGTAGCCCTTCTGCTGGGCCACCAACGCCAGGCCCAGCCCGGTATTGCCGGCAGTACCTTCCACCAGGGTCGCCCCCGGCTTGAGGTCGCCGCGCTGCTCGGCCGCCTCGATCATCGACAGGCCGATGCGGTCCTTGATCGACCCGCCCGGGTTGGAGCTCTCCATTTTCAGGTACAGCTCGCAGACGCCGGCATCCAGGCGCTGGGCCTTGACGATGGGCGTGTTGCCGATGAGTTCGAGGACGGAGGAATGGATGGGCATCGGAAAAATTCGAAATCGCGCCGCACTGCGGCCGGACTGGCGATTATCCGACGGATGCCCCTGAATGTCAGGCCAAAGTCGATTCTTACGATTCAGCCAAAGTGGCGCGGGCGGTGGCGACCGACGAGGAGGCTGCCACCGCCCGCGACATGAAACAGTTACGTGTGGGGAAGGTTAGTTGACTTGGTTTTCGTAGATCCGCAGAAGCTTCTGCTTGGCCAGCAGTTTTTCCCGCTTCATCTGGGCCAGGGTTACATCGTCAATGGGAAGCACCCCTAATCCCGCATCCATGCACTTCTTGTTCAGCTTTTTATGCTGTTGGTAGAGTTGCTTGAACTCGGGGTTGGCCTTGATCAACGCGTCGATTTCGCTCTGCGGCTGCCCTTCGAACATGACTACCTCCTTCATGCAGAAACAAGAACGCCCCGGCCTTGCGGCACGGGGCGTTGCTGGATGGAGGGCTGCGACCAGGCGCTGCAGATCAGGCAACCACTCACCGAACCCCGACCCGTGGATCGAGCACTTTCGGAAACTGGTTCGCGCCACTGCTGCACCGGCTCGGCCCTCCGCTGTCCGGGTGGCGGATTTGCCACCCGGACGATTGACCCTACGCCTGCAAAATGGTTCCGGCAAGCGTTGTCTTGCATTCACGGACGAATCCGGAATCGGTGCCGCAGTCAGCCACAAAAAATCAACAAAAAACTAACGCCATCAGTCATTTAGCCTTGTCACGGCGCAACAATGACTTCCGCCGAACGGGCCCGGGTGGAGGCCGCCTTCTTGCCGCTGACCTGGATACGGTTGGCCGCCACCCCTGCTGCGACCAACGCGTCCTTCAGGGCCTGGGCACGGCGCTGGCCCACCCCATTGGCGCTGTCGTAGGCCTCGATCGTCACCCGCCCCTTCTTGCCGATGTTCAGGTACTCGGCCAAGGCCTTGGCCTGGTTGCCGGCACCACCGGACAAGCTGGCCTGGCCTGCGGCAAAGGCGTCACCGGTGAAGGTGAAGACCTCGCCGCGGTTGTCGAAACGGGAACCCGGCAGCTTCTGCCCGGACACTAGCTCGGCTTCCTCCCGGGCCAACTTGGCTGCGTTCTGCTGGGCCGTGCTGAGCCGCGCCTGCTGGCGGCCGGCCACGCTGGTCAGTGCGGTTTCTGCGTCCTGCCGTGCGAGGGTTTCGGCCTCGGCGGCCAGGCGCAGGCGCTCGGCCTCTTCGGCCTGGATCTGGGTCTGCACGCGCAGCCGCTCGGCTTCCTGGCGGGCGCGATTGGCCTCGCGGCGGCTGGCTTCGATCAGCAGTTCACTGCGGGTACGTTCCAGTTCGTCGAGCTGGCGACGGGCCACGGCGGCACGGCTGGCCGCTTCGGCAATGGCCACCCGGCGCTCGGCCAGATAACGGGCGTTGTCCAGCTCCTTGCGCTTGGCCTTGGCCAGGCCGGCAATGGCCTGCTGGGCCTGCAGCTTCTCGTAAGCGGCCACTTCGGCGGTGTACATATCGGCCTGCAGTGCCACCAGGCGCTGGTTGAGCGCGGCCACGGCAGGGTCTTCGGCCGCAACGGCCAACAACGGCATGGCCAGCAGCCCAGCCACGATCAGATGACGGAAGCGCATCAACGGTTCTCCCCTGAAGCCAGCTGACGTTGCAGCTGCTCGACCTCTGCCTTGCGCTGGGCCAGCTGCGCCTGGGCCACGGCCTCTTCGCTCTGCGCGCGGGCCAGGTCGGCGTCAGCCACCGCACGCTGGGCCAGCACTGGCGCCTGCTTGCGCTCACGGCGGTCCTGGGCGGCGCGCTGGGCCTGCTCCAGCTGCTGCCGGGCCATGGCCATGGTGTCCGGCGCGTACTGATCGGCGTCGGCGCGGTCGGCGCGGTCCACCGCCAGCCGGGCCGCAGCCAGGTCGGCAGCCGCAGGATCCTGTGCCAAAGCGCTGCCACAAAGCATGGTTGCGCAGGCCGTCACATACAGGAGGCGTCTTAATTGTGCGAAGCTAGGTTTCATTGGGGAGCCGTTGCCGAGTGACTGTGCACGGCCATTGTCGTCAAGCCTTAGGCGTGCTTGCAACGGCACGCCGCCGTTTGTTGGGGAAACATTGCGCATGGATATCGGCTATTTCTTGAAGCTGATGACCGAAAAGAACGCTTCGGACATGTTTTTGACTACCGGAGCGCCGGTTTACATCAAGATTGAAGGCAAGTTGTACCCGCTGGGCAATACCGGCCTGCCGCCGGGCATGGTCAAGAAGATCGCCTATTCGCTGATGGACGAAGGCCAGGTGCCGCAGTTCGAGCGCGACCTGGAGCTGAACATGGCCATCGCCCTGGCCGATGCCGGGCGTTTCCGCGTCAACGTGTTCAAGCAGCGCGGCGAAGTGGGCATGGTCATCCGTGCGATCAAGAGCCGCATCCCCAGCATCGAGGAGCTCAACCTCCCGCAGGTGCTGAAGGACGTGATCATGACCCCGCGCGGGTTGGTGCTGGTGGTCGGCTCGACCGGCTCGGGCAAGTCGACCTCGCTGGCGTCGATGATCGACCACCGCAACACCACCTCGACCGGTCACATCCTCACCATCGAGGACCCGATCGAGTTCCTGCACAAGCACAAGCAGTCCATCGTCAACCAGCGCGAAGTCGGCCTGGACACCCATGCCTTCCACAACGCGCTGAAGAACGCGATGCGTGAGGCGCCGGACGTGATCCTGATCGGCGAGATCCTGGATGCCGAAACCATGGAAGCTGCCATCGCTTTCGCCGAAACCGGTCACCTGTGCCTGGCCACGCTGCACTCCAACAACGCCGACCAGACCATCGAGCGCATCCTCAACTTCTTCCCCGAGAGCGCGCACAAGAACGTGTTGATGAACCTCTCGTTGAACCTGCGCGCGGTGGTTTCACAGCGCCTGGTCAAGGGCAAGGACGGCCGCCGCCGCCCGGCCACCGAGGTGTTGCTCAACACGCCGATGATCCGCGACCTGCTGCGCCGTGGTGAAGTCCACGCGATCAAGCAGGCCATGGAAGAGTCGCTGGAAGAAGGCATGCAGAGCTTCGACCAGTGCCTGTTCCGCATGGCCAAGGACGGCATCATCGAACAGGAGGAGGCGCTGCGCGCCGCCGACTCGCGCGATGGCCTGGCCTTGAAGTTCCGCCTGTCCGAAGGCGGCAGCGGCGAGCATGATCCGTATGCGGATTTCGCGGTCGCGGCACCGGCGGCGATCACGCACGGGTTCTGAGGGGAGTTCGGGGATTCGGGGATTCGGGATTGGAGATTGGGGATTCGGGATGCGCTGACCTGACGGTCCACCTCGTGGCCAAGCCCGCGCCCCTATCGAATCCCCAATCCCGACCCTCCAGTCCCCGACCCTAGATGGCGTCGGGCTGGTTTTCCGGACGCGCTGCCTCGAACGCCGGCAAGGCCAGACAGGCCTCTTCGATCCGACGCAGCGTCGGGTACGGCGTCAGGTCCAGGTGGAAGCGACGCGCGTTGTACATCTGCGGCACCAGGCAGCAGTCGGCCAGACCGGGTTCCGCGCCATGGCAGAAGCGGCCGGTGTCGAATGAACCGACCAACATGCTTTCCAATGCGGCGAAGCCGGTGCGCATCCAATGCAACGTCCATTCGTCGCGCTCGGGCTGCGGCACATTCCATTCGTGATCGAAGAACTGCATGACCCGCAGGTTGTTCAGCGGATGGATGTCACAGGCAACCTGCTGGGCCAACGCACGCACCCGCGCACGGCCGCCCGCATCGGACGGAAGCAATGCCGGCTCCGGGTAGATTTCGTCCAGATACTCGAGGATAGCCATCGACTGCGTCAGCACCCGCTCACCATCACGCAGGGTGGGTACCAGTTGCTGCGGATTGAGTGCGGCGTAGTCGGCGGCATGCTGCTGGCCGCCATCGCGCACCAGGTGCACTGGCTCGATCGCGTACTCCAGGCCCTTGAGATTCAGACCAATACGCACGCGATAAGCGGCGCTGGACCGCCAATAGCTGTAGAGCTTCAAACCAGCTTCCATGTCAGGTATTCCCCCTTGCATACACCCGCACGATAACCGGTGGCGGTGAGGCCACCTTCACCACCGGTCTGCTGCCGCTGCCGTCGATCGGATCAGCCTTGGCTGGCCTGCTCGATGCGCTGTTCGATCGCTCCAAAAATGCTTACGCCGTCACGGTCCAGCATCTCGATGCGCACCACGTCACCAAAACTCATGAACGGCGTGGATGGCTTGCCATCGCGCAAGGCTTCAACCGTGCGCTGCTCGGCGAAGCAGGAGGCGCCCAGGGTGGTGTCTTCGTTGGCGATGGTGCCGGAACCGACAATGGCGCCGGCCGACAGCGGCCGGGTCTTGGCGGCATGAGCGACCAACTGGGCGAAGTTGAACTGCATGTCGACGCCGGCTTCCGGCGCACCGAACCACTTGCCGTTGATGTGGGTAACCAGCGGCAGATGCAGTTTGCTGTCCTGCCAGGCGTTGCCAAGTTCGTCCGGGGTCACGAACACCGGGCTCAGCGCCGAGCGCGGCTTGGACTGCAGGAAACCGAAGCCCTTGGCCAATTCGCCCGGGATCAGGTTGCGCAGGCTGACGTCGTTGACCAGGCCCACCAGCTGGATATGGCCGGCGGCCTGCGCCGGGGTTGCGGCCATCGGCACGTCGTCGGTGATGACCACGATTTCGGCTTCCAGGTCGATGCCATAGTCCTCGCTGACCACCTTTACCGCGTCGCGCGGACCGTAGAAACCGGCGCTGGTGGCCTGGTACATCAACGGATCGGTGTAAAAGCTCTCCGGCACTTCGGCGCCACGCGCCTTGCGTACACGTGCCACGTGCGGCAGGTAAGCGCTGCCATCGACGAATTCGTAGGCGCGCGGCAGCGGAGCGGCCAGCGCCTCCATCTCCAGCACAAACTCCCCTTCCACGCTGCCGGCATTGAGCTGCTCGGACAGGGCGGCCAGGCGCGGCGCCAGATTGGACCAGTCCTCCAGCGCCTGCTGCAGGGTGACGGCAATGCCGGCGGCCCGCACGGCGCGGGTCAGGTCACGCGAAACCACGATGAGGGTGCCGTCGCGGCCGCCTTCCTTCAGGGAACCAAGCTTCATGGGGCTGTCCAGTCTGCGAAGAAACAAGTTTCAATTGTAATGAATAAGTCCGCTACCACCAGCCACCACAAAAGAATGCTGAACAGGCGTTTTTGTGCGAACCGGGACAATCCCTTAGACTAGCGCGGTCTGCCAGCGGCCGTCCGTTTCCCTCAGGGACCGCCGGCGGTGCAGGATCAGCGGCCTCATGGCCCATCCGCCCGCCCGCCCCCACTCCGACGCCTATCGTCACGCATTCCAGCCAGCGCACCGCGTTGGTTGCATCCCAGATCTTGCAGCGCGGTTTACGGGAACGCTCCGAGATCAGCTGGTCTTCAATGATCAGCAACGCATGCCCCATTGGGCGCGCGTTATTCATGTTTCGGAGCACTCCATGTCGTTTGAAAACCTGGGCCTTGCGCCCTTCCTGCTGCGCGCGCTCGCCGAGCAGGGCTATGAAAACCCGACCCCGATCCAGCAGCAGGCCATTCCGCTTGCGCTGGACGGCCGCGACCTGCTGGCCGGCGCCCAGACCGGCACCGGCAAGACCGCTGCGTTCGGCCTGCCGCTGCTGCAGCACCTGGCCACCTCGCCGCAGACCGTGGGCAACGGCCCGCGTCGTCCGCGCGCCCTGGTCCTGGCCCCAACCCGCGAACTGGCTACCCAGGTGCATGACAGCCTGCGTGGTTACAGCAAGTACCTGCGCATTCCCAGCGCCTGCATCTACGGCGGCGTTGGCATGGGCAACCAGTTGGACATGCTGCGCCGTGGCGTCGACCTGCTGGTCGCCTGCCCGGGCCGCCTGATCGACCACCTGGAGCGTCGCAGCGTCGATCTGTCCGGCGTCGAGATCCTGGTGCTGGACGAAGCCGACCGCATGCTCGACATGGGCTTTCTGCCCTCGATCAAGCGCATCCTGGCCAAGCTGCCGCGCCAGAACCGCCAGACCCTGCTGTTCTCTGCAACGTTTGAAGAGAGCATCAAGCAGTTGGCGCTGGAGTTCATGCACAACCCGGAGCAGATCCAGGTTACGCCGAAGAACACCGTTGCCGAGACCATCACCCATCGCGTGCACCCGATCGATGGCGCGCGCAAGCGTGAGCTGCTGCTGCACCTGCTGGCCGAGGATTCCCGCGTGCAGACGCTGGTCTTCGGCCGCACCAAGCATGGCTGCGACAAGCTGGCCACGTTCCTGGAAAAGTCCGGCATCAAGACCGCGGCCATCCACGGCAACAAGAGCCAGGGCCAGCGCCTGCGTGCACTGGCCGACTTCAAGGCCGGCCGCGTGACCGTGCTGGTGGCCACCGATATCGCCGCCCGCGGCATCGATATC
This sequence comes from Stenotrophomonas sp., assembly GCF_032061965.1. Classification (GTDB taxonomy): domain Bacteria; phylum Pseudomonadota; class Gammaproteobacteria; order Xanthomonadales; family Xanthomonadaceae; genus Stenotrophomonas. The sequence continues at coordinate 22,911 of NZ_DAMBEF010000013.1, forward strand.
AACGAGCTGCCGAAGGTCATCAACTACGACCTGCCGATGGTGCCGGAAGATTACGTGCACCGCATTGGTCGTACCGGCCGTAATGGTTCGACCGGTGAAGCGGTTTCGCTGGTGGCCCAGGACGAGGCCAAGCTGCTGCGTCAGATCGTGCGTCTGCTCGACCGCGACATGGACATCCGCGACGTGCCGGGCTTCGAGCCGCACACCCCGATCCGTTGGGGCAACAGCGCACCGGGCAAGGCCGAGCAGCCGGGTGGCCAGCGCGCACCGCGCCGTGGCAACAATGCCGGTCATGCACCGCGCCGTCCGGGTGGCGATGCGCCGCGCGGTGGCCGTGGCGGCCAGCAGAAGCCGGGCGGTCAGCGCAATGGCGGCAACAATGGCCAGCAACGTCGTGATGCGCACCCGGGTGGTGGCCAGCGTCGTGGCGGCGGTGGTCGTGGCCAGAGCCGTACCAGCGCCTGATTCCTGCTGGTGTGAGCTGTAAAGGAAAGGCCGACGCATTGCGTCGGCCTTTCTGGTTTGTGGACGTTTGGATTTTTTGGATTATTGCGACAGCCAAATCAGGGGCAAAAGCGCCCCTCATCCGCCCCTGCGGGGCACCTTCTCCCGTGAACGGGAGAAGGAACGCTCGTCATTGCCACGTCGCGAACCGGGCACCACGCCTGGGTCTTTGGCTTTGGCTCTGAGCTTGTCCCTTCTCCTGCTTGCGGGAGAAGGTGCTCCGAAGGAGCGGATGAGGGCAGCCGTTGCTTTGCTCAGCCCCCTGAAAGAGTCACTGCAAATGACGCCGGCCTGCCCTCACCCCAACCCCAACAGGAAAGGGCGAAAGCCTTATTCTCCGCGCTGCTTCGGCGTATTCAGATGGTTTGCCTGCAACAAGGCATTGAGCAGCAAACGTTCCGTACCATGCCAATACTTGCGGTGCGCCGGGTCATCGGCGAACAACACCACGTTGCCGCTACCGGTTGGCACCACCTGCAGATAGCTCGACCCTGCAACACGCGCACGGTTGGCATCGGACAGGTAACCGTTCACCACTGGCGCGCGGTCAATATTCACCACATTGAGGAACGCATTCTTCGCCGGCTCGAATACCAGACCACCTTCCTTGTTGACCCAGATGCGGCGCTGCTGCACACCAAAACCCAGCGGATGGGTCGGATCGATATCCGCGCTGAGGATGTTGCCGCTGACACGGCCCAGTGCAAACACGTCACGCACCGTACCGAAATCCAACCGCTCCGCATCATCCTTCTTGTCGCCCTCGCGCAGCTTGGCCTCGGCCAGTCCCTTGTCGATGGCCCAGCGCGCGCCGCTGCCATACACCACCAGGGAACCGCCGGCACCAATCCAGCGTTTGAGCGCCGCCACCCCGGCATCGCTGACCGTGGCGTAGGTGCCACCGGACAGCAGGATCGAGGTGTAGCGCGACAGGTCGACACTGGCCAACTGCGCCGGATCGATCTTGCTTGAAGGCAAGCCCAACGCGGTATCCAAGGCAAACCAGGTTGAGCCGATTTCGGTCGCGGACACCCCCTCGCCCATCACCAGCGCGATGCTCGGCTTGCGCAATACACGCACGCTGTCGCTGCCCAGATCGATGCCGCTGGCAGCGCGGCCACTGGCCAGCGCATGCACCGTGATACCCGCCGCCTGCGCAGCGGCCAGCACCTTGGCCTGCAGTGCGTCACCATCCAGACGTTGGCCTGCCACCGGGATCACCACCGCACCTTGCCCGAACGCGACATCTCCAGCGGCAGTCGCCGCAGTAAACGGCTGGTGTGCGGTGCGTACGCGTACGTCGTCGCCCAGCAATGCACCCAGCAGGCGGTAACTGCCGAAATCGCGCGCATCGGCAACATAGGCGAAGCCTGCACGGCCGCCACTGATGCCCCCCTGCACCGCTGGCACCGCATCCACCCGCGCGCCACTCGGCAACGCGCCACGGCTGCCTGCATATCGCAGGCCATACGCCGGTGCCACCGCGTAGGAGGTGCCGCTGTAGAACACATCGCCCTTCACCGGCGGGGTGAACTCGAAGATGGAATGCGCCAAGCGGAACTGCGCCTGCCGCGCCGGCACCACGTAAGCGCTGCCAGCCGGGAAGTGCTTGCCATCCACGTCCACGTCGCGGCCCAAGGCATGCACTTCGATGCGATGCTGCAACAGCACTGCCAACAGCTTGTTGGTCAGCGTGGCATCTGCCGCATCGCCGAACACCCAGTCGTGCACCGGGTAGGCCGCGGCTTGCTTGAGTGCACTACGGAAGAACTCCTTCTGCAGGGCAAACAGGCGGTCCCGGTCCTCGACCGCACCGCGCACGCTGGCCAGGCCAGTAGCGACCTGGTTGCGGATGGTGAAGTTGAAATGCAGCGGGCCATTGACCGACTCCTGCACCAGACCCCGCGAGCTGGCCTGCTCGACGGTCACGCCCACCGCGCCATGGAAATCCGGGTAGGTGGAACCGTAGATCGGCGAGAAGTTGTCGAAGTTCTCGCCGGTGTAATACAGCGAACCCAGCGCATCCAGCGCCTGTGCGTGGAAACGTGCCAGCCACTTGTTGGCCTCATAGGAGGACTTTGGCAGCAACGGGCTTTCCATGCTCTTCGGCGAGGGCTCGAAGTAGTAGGTGCTGTCCTTGCCCATCTCGTGGAAGTCGATCTGGATGTTCGGGTACCAACGATGGAACGCGGCGACCTTGGGCCAGCTATCGGTCTGCGACAGCGCCAGCCAATCGCGGTTGAGATCGGTGAAGTAGTGGTTGACGCGGCCACTGGGGAACGGCTCGACGTGTTCCTTGTCCGCCGGATCGGCCGATGCCGGTTGGGAACCCCAGCTGTTATGCCAATTGGCCGCGCGATCACGGCCATCCGGGTTCTGCGCCGGGTCGATAACCACCACAGCATGCTCCAGCCAGCGCGTGGTTTCCGCATCCTGGTTGGCGGCCAGGTAATAGGCGGTCAGCATTGCCGCCTCAGCACTGGAAGTTTCGTTGCCGTGCACGCTGTAACCCAGCCAGACCACGGCCGGTGCGTCGTCTCCTGGCAACGGCTGCGTCGGGTCGATCATTGCCTGCCGCTGTGCGGCGATCTCCGCGCCGCGCGCGTGGTTGCGCGGCGAGGTGACGGTGACCAGCAGCAGCGGTCGGTGTTCATAGCTCTGGCCGATGACCTCGACCTTGACCTTGTCCGACACCCGCGCCAGCTCGTTGAAATAGGCCACCAGCTGATCGTGGCGGGTGTAGTGGCTGCCGATTTCGTAACCGAGGAACTGCTGCGGTGTCGGCACCTTCGCGTCGAACTGCTGCGCGGCGGGGAAGTAGTAGCTGTTCTGGGCGTAAGCCGGTGACAGGCTGATGAACGTTGCCAGCAGCAGTACCGGCAGCAGGCGTGAAAAGCGGAACGACATGGGTGTAGCACTCCCCTATTGCATGAACGTTGCAGCGAAATTTCGAAAATAAAGCGAAACCTGTAGTGCCGAGCCATGCTCGGCAAGGGCCTTACCGGTAAAGCCTCAGCCGAGCATGGCTCGGCTCTACAGAGCTGCTCCTCTCCCGGCGGGAGAGGGCTTCAAATCAGAAGCGGTAATCAAAGCCCAGCGTGTAATAGCGGCCACGCAGGTCGTACTGACTGAAGTCGTAAGGCGCACGCACACCCGGGAAGGTGGCGTCATACGGCGGCTGGCGATCACCAATGTTCTGCACCTTGGCGTACACCGTCAGCTTGTCGATACCGGTGTAGCCCAGATAGAGATCGAACTGGCTGTAGCTGGCCACCTGCTTCTGCACCGCCTTGGCGGCAACACTGCCTTGCTGGTCGTAGCTGCTGGTGTAGTACCAGGTCAGCGCAGTGCGCCAATCTCCCAGCGCCCAGTCCAGCGTGGTGGTGGCCTTGGTGTCGGGTAGCGAGGGGCCAAGGTTGGAGCCGGCGTAATCCACCAGCGGGCCACCAATCACCTGCGGACGCTTGTAATCGATCACGTAAGTCAGCGCGGTGGACAGGCCGAAATCACCGGCGGCGGCAGTGGACCATCGCTGGCGCAGTTCCACATCGACGCCCGAGGTCTCCAGCTCGCTCAGGTTCTGGTAGCGGTTGTAGACCGCCAGCAGCTTGCCGCGCGAATCACGCAGTACGTTGGCCGGATCATTCTCTTCCACCAGCGTGGTGGTATTGCCGGCACCGATCAGGTTGTCGGCCTTGATGCGGTAGTAGTCGATGCTCAGGTTGGTGTTCTGCCACGGCGACAACACGAAACCGGCATTGAAGCTGCGGGTGCGTTCCGGGTCCAGCTCGGTATTGCCGATGGTGAAATAGGTCGGGCTCTGCCGCGAGCCCGGCACGTCCGGATCATGCGGATCCACCACGGTGCCGTAGGCGATGCTGGTCGAGGCCGAGTTCTCCGACAGCGACGGCGCACGGAAGCCACGCGAGGCCGCAGCGCGTACCAACAGCCAATCCAGCGGCTGCCAACGCAGGCCCAGCTTGGGCGAGAACGCATTGCCAAAATCACTGTAATGGTCGGCGCGGGCAGCAGCCTGCAACTCCAACGTGCTGTGCAGTGGAACGCTCACTTCGGCGTAGGCAGCACTCACCTGCCGTTGGCCATGCACTTCGGCGATGGCCGGGCGCACCTGCAGGCCGGCATCGATCTGCCACGGGTTGTCGGAGTCCAACTTTTCCTGCCGCCATTCCAGGCCTGCAGCAAAGCCGACCGTGCCGGCCCAGGTTTCACCCAGGGTGCCCGACACCTTGGCATCCACACCCTTGAGCACCGAATCGGCAGGACGCAGCGTGCTCAGGCCGATAGCTGCCAGCACCGCAGGATCCGTCGCCGCCGGATCGAGCAGATTGTAGCTTCCCGAATCCAAGGCCTCGTACAGCGCCCAACGGTTGGCGAAGCCACCGGACACGGTTTCCCGCTGCTGGCTGGCGGCCTGGAACGCGCCTACTTCCCAGTCCCAGGTCTCCCCCTGCCCGCGCAGGCCAAGCACGCCACGATAGGAGCGCGAGCGGTTGGTCTTGATGGTGCCGCCCAGGTTGAAGAAGGTGTACTCGATCGGCACATCCACGCCGTACGGGTTGTACGGGTTGCCAGCTGGCAGCGTCGAACGCACCGGCTCGGCCAGCCCGGTATCGGCGTTGAGCGCGAAGCGTCCGCTTTCCAGGGTGAAGAACGGGCTTGAGCCGAACCAGGACACCCCCTTGATGTCGCTGTAGATCACATCGGCAAACGCTTCCACCGAATCGTTGATGCGCAGCGTGCCGTTGACGTAGGCCTGCCAGCGCTTGGTCGAGGGAATCAGCGTGGTGTACGGCGCCTGGTTGAAGGCGCAGGTGTCGCCTGCCAGGCCATCGATTGGCGCGCTGGCAGTGAGCACCGTGCCTTCCGGGCAGTTGCCGGCGGCATCGAGCATCGGTACCGACTTGCCGTTGATCAGGTAGCGCGCGCCCTTGGCCGACCAGCCGTTCCAGCGGCCACCGGCCTTGTCGGTATAGATGCCGGAACGGGTGAGCTCACGCTGGTCCTGGTCCAGGCGATCACGGTTATAGCCTTCCAGCGACACCAGGATGTTGTAGCCATCCTTGTCGAGGTCGCCGATGCCGCCAACAAATTTCAGGTTCTGCTGGTCCAGACCGCCGGCATCGGACGTACCGCCACTGACACCTACCTCGGCACCTTCAAAGCCCTGCCGGGTGATGATGTTGACCACGCCAGCGACCGCATCGGAGCCGTATACCGCCGAGGCGCCGTCCTTCAGCACTTCGATCCGCTCCACCGCCACCAAGGGCAGCGCGTTGAGGTCGACGAAGGTGTCCGACAGGCCACCGGCCGGGAAACCATAGTTGGCCAAACGACGGCCGTTGAGCAGTACCAGCGTGTTTTTCTGCGACAGCCCGCGCAGGCCGATACCAGCCGAGCCGGACGCCCAACCGCTGTTGCTGGTCTCGTTGCTGGCATTGCCGGTGTTGGCGGAGATCGAACGCAGCAGGTCGGCAACGCTGGCCTTGCCGGTCTTTTCCAACTGCTGGCGCTCGATCACCTGCACCGGATTGGCGGTCTCGGTGTCGGTGCGCTTGATGTTGGAGCCGGTGACACGCACCGCATCCAGGGTCTTGCCACCCTCTGCGGCGGTGTCGGCGAAGGCGAGGGAGGGAGCAGCGACCGCAGCGGCCACCGCGAAAGCGAGCAAGGAACGTGTAGGCATGAAGTCCGGGGAGAGGTGTTAGCGACCACGCCAGTACCTCATGCCAGGCAAATGTCCGGCCAATTACATTGCTGCATTCGCACATAACGAACGGTTACATCGCTCTATCGCGATGGATATGAAAATTTGACTTGCATCACGTGGACGCTCGCCCTGCTCGCCCCGCCCCTACAATTGACGCCATGGATATTTTCAAGGTTTTCACTCTCGAAGCCGCGCACCGGCTGCCCAACGTGCCGCCGGGCCATAAATGCGCCCGCTTGCATGGCCATTCCTTCCGCGTCGAACTGCGGGTCAGCGGCGAACCAGGCCCTGAAACCGGGTGGATCATGGATTTCAGCGACCTGAAGGCCGCCTTCCAACCGCTGTACGACCAGCTTGATCATCACTATCTCAACGACATCCCCGGCTTGGAGAACCCGACCAGCGAGCGTCTGGCGATCTGGATCTGGGACCGCTTGAAGCCGGCCCTGCCGTTGCTCAGCGAAGTGGTTGTGCACGAAACCTGCACCTCCGGCTGCAGCTACAAAGGCGACAAGGCAGCCTGACCGCGCGCGACCAGCCCCTGTAGTGCCGAGCCATGCTCGGCAGGGGCTCTCCCGGTACACCCGAAACGCCTGAAAACCAACACCCGACTCCGCCGCCGTCGACATTCTCGACGGCCGGCCCGGGCGCGGACAGCCCGGGTGCGCTTCGCTTACCCAGGCTACGGCGTCTGTCCCTGTAGTGCCGAGCCATGCTCGGCAGGGGCTCTCCCGGTAAACCCCAAGCGCCTGAAAACCAACATCCGACTCCGACGCCGTCGACATTCTCGACGGCCGGCCCGGGCGCGGACAGCCCGGGTGCGCTGCGCTTACCCAGGCTACGGCGTCTGTCCCTGTAGTGCCGAGCCATGCTCGGCAGGGGCTCTCCCGGTAAACCCCAAGCGCCTGAAAACCAACATCCGACGCCGTCGACATTCTCCACGGCCGGCCCGGGCGCGGACAGCCCCGGGTACGCTGCGCTTACCCGGGCTACGGCGTTGCCCCCCCAGCTACGGGTAGCTGCCCGGCGAGCAGCTCCAGATGAACCGCTCATCTGAAAATGTTGCACTGCCGCAAATACGCGCTATGCTGCATCGCAACAGAACCAGCCGGGTTTCGCCGATGTCCGCTCAGTTCAACGATTTCAGCAGTTACACACAGCAGTTCGCCGCTGTCGCCAACCGTGCAAACCGGCTGGCCCTTGAGAACGCTGAAAGCGTGTTCGGCGTACAGCTGCGCACCTTCGAACGCACGACAACCGCCGCCGCCGGCTTCTTTGGCGAATTGGCGCAGGTCGGTGCCCAGGACGAGTTGCAGGCCCTGCTTCCCAAGGGGCTGCAGGTAGCGCGCGACAACCTTGAACGCTTGGCCAGCGCCAACCAGGAAGTGGTCGGGCTCAGCCTGAAAGCGGGTGAAGCCCTCGGCGAGCTGGTACGCCAGCCGTTTGCCAATGCCGCCAGCAAGGCCGGTCGCAAGACCCGCTGAAGCAGGCATCAGAACTGCGCGGTCCCTCCCCCGCGCACCCCGGACCCGACAGCACCCCCTCCCGCTGTCGGGTCTTTTTTTGCCTGCGTTCCAGCATTCCATCCACGGAGGCTGCGCTCCGCCGTACCCGCTGGCAAAATCCGGGGGTCAAACGCAGCTAGACTCTTACGATGTTCAGTACCTCCACGCTCACCGGCAGCAAGCCGGAACAGTACGCTCAGCTCCTGGCGCAGGCGCGCGCCCTGGTGCATGGCGAGGCCGACCGCATCGCCAATGCCGCCAACCTGTCGGCGCTGATCTACCACGCGCTGCCGCAGCTCAACTGGGCAGGGTTTTACTTCTTCGACGGTAAGGAACTGGTTGTAGGGCCCTTCCAGGGGTTGCCGGCCTGCGTGCGCATTCCGCTGACCAAGGGCGTGTGTGGTGCCGCGGCCAGCACCCGCCAGACCCAACGTATCGAGGATGTGGATGCCTTCCCCGGCCATATCGCCTGCGACTCGGCCTCACGCTCGGAACTGGTGGTACCGCTGGTCCGCAACGGCGAGCTGGTCGGTGTGCTTGATATCGACAGCCCGGTACTGGCGCGCTTCGATGCGGATGATCAGTTGGGCCTGGAAGCCATCGCCCAGGTCTTTGTCGAGGCGCTGCAGTGAGCACCACCAAGTTGCGCAATATCGGCCCCAAGAGCGCAGCATGGCTGCGCCAGGTGGGGCTGCGCAGCGAACAGGATCTCACCGCCATTGGTGCCGTTGGCGCCTTCATGAAGGTCCGCCGCGCCGGCTTCAAACCCAGCCTCAACCTGCTCTACTCGCTGGAAGGTGCCCTGCTCGGCTGCCATTGGCAGGACGTGCCCGAAGCACGCCGCCAACAGCTGGTGGCCGAATACGAAACCGCTGTAGGCGCCCTGCCCACCGCACGTGCAGGACAACAGGCCGGGCCCGTGCATGAAACACATATGCAGGCCGATACCGATGAAGAAGAAACCAACGAAATCCGTTTCGAAGAATGACGGCGGAACGATGTAAACCGCGAAGCTCACCGTCGATCAGATCGCGTTGAGCTAGCACAACGATCACCGCTGGATAGCCAGCACCCGCGTCCCCGCAGGCAACAAGCGCTTCGCGGCTTATGCCGCTCCCATCGCAAGTGGGCCCAGCACGACCAAGGCCAGCAACAACAAGGTTTCGGTCACCTCGACGCTGGCGCCCAGGCAATCACCGGAAATGCCACCGAGCTTGCGCTTCCACCACAGCGCCACCAACGGCACCAGCGGCAAGGCCAGCAACAACGGCCACGCCAACCACACGCTCAGCGCCACCAGCGGCGGCAGCCACAACCACATCGCGCGGGCGCTCAACTGCCAGGTGAAGCGCTCGCCCATGCCGTTACCGTGCAGGGACGGAATGCGTTGGCTCCACCACAACGTGCCCCAACGCGCCCAGGCCGGTACCAGCACGATGCCCAACCAACAAGGGCTGGCTGCCAGTTCGCTCAACAGCACGAACTTCAGCAGCAACTGCATGATCAGGGTGACCACGCCGAATACGCCCATGCGCGGATCCTTGAGTACCTCAAGGAAGCGCTGCGGATCGCGGTGGGCCGCACCGAACGCATCGGCCACATCACCCAGCCCATCCAGATGCAGCGCACCGGTCACCCATACCCACACCAGCAGTGACAGCACGCCGGCAAGCCACGGTCGGTCCCCCAGCACATACAGCGGCGCCGCAAGCAGGCCGCCGATCAGCGCACCGACCAGCGGGTAATACACGGCCGAACGGCTGAGGTCTTCCTGGCGGAAATCGCTGACCTGCGGCGTGGGTAGCCGGGTCAGGAACTGCACCGCCAGGATAAACCGACGCAGGCTCATGGTTGCCGCAACTCCAGCAGTTCGCCCCACAACTGCCCATCCTCGCCACGCTCCACGCGCAGGCGTACACGGGTGCCGTAATCGACGCGCATCGCCCACAGCGATGCCAATGCGATGCCGCAGACGCGCGCCACCGCCAGCCTCAGCACACCGGCGTGGCTGACCACCAGCACCGGCTGACCATCCCCATCGTCTTCATCCACCAGCCGGTGCAGTTGCTCTTCCACACGCGCCTGGAACTGCTGCCAGGATTCGCCATTGGGTGGCACCACGTCATGCGGCTCGCTGTAGAAACCGGCCAACTGCTCGGCAGGAAGCTCATCGAAATGCAGGCCGTCCCAATCACCGAAATCCAGTTCGGCCCAATCCGGATGGATCTCGCAGAACTGGTTGCTGCCGGCCACCAGCGCATGCGCGGTATCCAGCGCACGCCGGCGCGGCGAACTGATCACCCTGCTCCAGCCAATGCCGGCATGGCAACGGTAGAGCGCATCCATTGCGCCATCGATCAACGGCGGGTCAGTGCGGCCATCAAGGTGGCCCGCACGCCCGGTCGAGGCGTGCCGCATCAGGTCCAGAATCATGCCGTGCCATCGCGATCGGCTACCGCCGCTTCGGCGAAGGTCGCCATGCTGTTGTGCAGGGCACAGGCCATGCGCACCAGCGGCAAGGCCAAGGCCGCGCCCGACCCTTCGCCCAGACGCAGGTCCAGCGCCAGCAACGGCTGCGCCTGCAGCGTCTGCAACAGGCGGATGTGGCCGCGCTCGGCCGATTGATGCGAGAACAGCAGCCACGGCCGCACGCCTGGATTGATATGCACCGCCGCCAGTGCCGCGGCAGACACGATGAAGCCATCCACCAGCACCGGGATGCCACGCTGGGCGGCGGCAATCATGGCCGCGCTCATCGCCGCGATTTCCAGCCCACCGACACGCTGCAGTGCTTCGGCGCCGGGTAGCGCGGCCGTGCGGATCGCCTCGCCGTGCAGGCCCAGCGCGCGTGCAATCAGATTCTTCTTCTGCACCATGCGCAGCGCATCCAGGCCGGTTCCGGCGCCGACCAATTCGTCCAGCGGCAGCTCCGCCAGTGCGGCGGCCAAGGCACTGGCAGCGGTGGTGTTGCCGATACCCATCTCGCCGAACACCAGCAGGTCGGCACCGTCGACGCAGGCGGTGTCTACCGCACGCCGACCGGCGTCGAATGCGGCTTGCAGGTCGGCAGCGGACATTGCCGTACCGGTGCTGAAATCATCCGTGCCATGGCGCGTCTTGGCACTGACCACGCCGGCGATGGCGGTAGTGGCGCGGCTGCCCACGTCCCATACATGCAGCGGCAAGCCCAGCTCACGTGCCAGCACCGCGATGGCAGCACCACCACCGGCGAAGTTGTGCAGCATCTGCACCGTCACCTCTGCCGGATAGGCCGAAACCCCCTGCGCGGTGACGCCATGATCACCGGCGAAGACCACCACCGGCACCCGTTGCGCCCGTGGCTGGTCCGCGCCCTGCAGCGCGGCCAACTCAACGGCCAGCGCCTCCAATCGGCCCAAGGCGCCTTCCGGCTTGGTCAGCTGCCGCTGGCGCGCGAGGGCGCGCTGCCGGTATTCCTGCGATGGCTGCCCGCAGGCCTGCCCGTACCATGCTTCTGTCACGATTGTTCCGATACTGCGTTTGCAGCCCGCATTCTAGCCATTCGCCGAGCATTCCCGCCGATTGCCACGTGTTATCTGGCAAGACGGCACCCGCAAAGGTAGCCCGGGTAAGCGCAAGTGCACCCGGGGAATAATCGGGGTGCAGCGTTGCTGCGAGCCGCCCTGCCCTGCACTTCCCGGGTGCGCCGGCGCTTACCCGGGCTACTTTTGGCTGATGGCGGCCAACGCCATTCCAGCAACGGTGATGGCAGCCGCCTCACGGTTTGCTTGCTGTCTGGACCACAGGCGCACAAGAACAGTAGCTCGGGTAAGCGCAAGCGCACCCGGGGAATGATCGGCGTGCAGCGTTGCTGCGAGCCGCCGCACCCTGCCCTGCCCGGGTGCGCTGACGCTTACCCGGGCTGCGTGGGCTGATGGGAGTCTGGTGCCACGGCGGCATGAATGCCCCATTCCGGCACCGCGGGTGGCAATGGCATAGAATGCGCGCACTTTCGGGTGACCGACCGGCATTGCCGGCCGGTTGAAACGGGAAGCCGGTGCCGCGTACCGCTGGAAATCCAGTGGCCGCCAGTCCGGCACTGCCCCCGCAACGGTAAGCAGGACAAGGCCAGACATACCGCCACTGTGCACGGCACGGGAAGGCGTCTGGACGGAAGCGGCCCACGCCGCATCGCCTGCAAGTCCGGAGACCGGCCCGAAAGCCGACTGGTTGCGATGCGGAGGGCATGGCGGCGGCTGTAGCGCCGTATGCGCCGCCTCCGTCTCCCCCTCCTCTGGCAGCCTTCCCCATCCGCCTGCGCGGGAGCGTGCAGGCCCAGGAGCTTCCATGAAACTGTCTTACCACACCCTTTCGCTCGCCCTTGCCCTGGCCTTGCCGGGCGTTGCCACTGCACAGAACGCACCCACCGAGCTGGACGACATCACCGTCACCGCCACCCGTACCCCGATCTCGATCGAGAACAGCGTGGTGCCGGTGCAGGTGATCGACCGCGCGCAGATCGATCGCAGCCAGGCCACCTCGTTGCAGGACCTGCTGCGCGGTCGTGCGGGCGTGGATTTCACCAACCAGGGCGGCCTGGGCAAGATCACCTCGCTGTTCCTGCGCGGCAGCAACTCCAACCAGGTGCTGGTGCTGGTGGATGGCGTGCGCATCGGCTCGGCCACCAACGGCATGGCCACCCTGCAGGACCTGCCGGTCGACCAGATCGAGCGCGTCGAAATCGTGCGCGGCCCGCGCTCCAGCCTGTACGGCTCCGAAGCCATCGGCGGCGTGATCCAGATCTTCACCCGTAACGCCGGCCCTGGCCTGCAGCAGAACCTGGCTATCACCGCCGGCAGCAACAACCTGCGTCAGGTCAGCGCCGGCTTCAGCAACCGCGGCGAACGCGGTTGGGTGTCTGCCCAGGGCGGCTACCAGGACACCGACGGCATCAACGCCTGCCGTGGCTTCTACGACGAAGCGACCTGGGCAGGCGCCGGCTGCTTCACCAACGAGCCGGACCGTGACGGATACCGCAACACTTCGATCAATGTGCGCGGTGGCTATGCATTGAGCGAAACCTTGAACGTCGAAGGCCATGTACTGAACTCGGCCGCCCGCAACGAATACGACGGCAGCATCTTTGGCGGCAATGAAGCCGATAACCGGCAGCAGGTCTATGGCGGCAAGCTCGCCTGGACGCCCTCGGACAGCTTCCGTTTGAATGCCCAGGTCGGTCGCAATGTCGACCAGGCCGATGCCTACTTCGCCGTCAACGGCGTGCGCAGCTTTGCCAGCACCTTCGATACCCGCCGCGACACCGCCAACGTACAAGGCGACATTGTCCTGGCCGAAGGCCAGCAGGTAAGCGTGGGCGCGGACTGGCAGAACGAGCAGATCACCAGCTCCACCGCCTTTGACGTGCGCGAGCGTGACAACACCGGCGTGTTCGCCGAGTACCAGGGCCAGTTCGGCGCGCACACGCTGCAGGCCAGCGTGCGCAATGATGACAACGAACAGTTCGGCAACCACACCACCGGTAGCCTGGGCTATGGCTTTGCCTTCGGCAACGGCCTGCGCCTGACCGCCAGCGCCGGCACCGGCTTCAAGGCACCGACCTTCAATGACCTGTACTACCCGGGCTTCAGCAACCCGCTATTGCAGCCGGAAGAATCCAAGAGCCTGAACCTCGGCATTGCCCAGTACACCGACAACTGGAACTGGACCTTCAATGCCTATGAAACCCGCATCGACCAGCTGATTGGTTATGACAGCAGCTTTGCCCTGGTCAATGTCGCCGAGGCGCGCATTCGTGGCGCCGAGCTGACCGGCTTTGTTTCGCTGGCCGGCTTCGACATCAACGCACAGGCCAGCTTCACCGACCCGCGTGACCATACTTCCGGCGCCGCCACCTACGACAACCTGCTGGCCCGCCGCGCGCGCACCAGCGGCCGCATCGACGTGGACAAGCGCTTCGGCCCGCTGCGTCTTGGCGTCACCGCTGCAGGCAGCGGCCACCGCTTCGACAACGCCGCCAACACCGTTCGCCTGGCCGGCTACGGCACCATGGACGTGCGCGTGGAATACGCCATCAACGATGCCTGGAGCCTGCAGGCCAAGGCCGCCAACGTGTTTGATCGCGCGTACGAAACCGTTGCCTGGTACAACCAGCCCGGCCGCGAGTACCAGCTGACCCTGCGTTACAACAGCAAGGTCAACTAAGGCAGTACGGCTGCACAACTACTGCAGCCGTCACCACCCTGAAAACAAACTGGGCCGACGCTGATCCCGTCGGCCCAGTGCGTTTGCATCCGCTGTGGAGAGTTACAGCTTCACGCGTACGCCGAGGTTGAAGGTGCGGCCCAATACGTCATACACCGCAGCCTGGTAACCACTCTGATTGAAACCTGCGCCACCGGCTTCTGCACCGGGCACGCGCGGCGGCGCACGATCAAAGGCGTTGTTCAGACCACCAAACACGCTGACCTTCGGGGTCACTTGATAGCTGGCGTAGAAGTCGCTGTAGAACGTGTTGCCTGCCCACTCGCGCTCGTAATCGGCCGTGGAGGTGGTGCTGGCACGCATCTTGGACACGTGGCGCAGGGTCCAGTAGAAGCTCATCTTCGGGTTGGACCAACCCGTGCGAACGGTGCCCTTCCACTTCGGCGTGCCCCACAGGGTGAGGTAGTCCCATGCGTCGTCCGGGTTCTGCGGATCGGCGATGAACTTGCGTTCCAGGGTACGACCATAGGTCAGGTCCAGAATGATCCGGCCTGCATCAGACCCTGCCGCATCGCCCAGGTCGTAGTACCAGTTCGCATTGATATCCACGCCGCGCGCGATGCTCTGCGACAGGTTCAGCTGCTGCACTGCCACTTCGACGATGTCGCCGTTCTGGTCACGCGTCACCAGATCGCAGAACTGGTTATCCAAGCTGGCCTGGTCAACGCAGCGATTGAGGATGGTCTGGTAGTTCAGCGAGGAAATCACCCCGCGCAGGTCGATCTTGTAATAGTCGGCCGATACGGTCAGGTTGGAAGCGAACCGCGGACGCAGCACCACGCCAAACGTCGTGGTCTTGGCCGTTTCCGGCTTGAGGTTCGTGTTGCCCGAGTAAACGATGTCCTTCCATTGCCAGTAATTGCTGACGCTGGTGTTGCTGGGGCTGATTGCCGCGCAGTTGGCCGCAGTGAAGTCGGTGGCGTCGGTGCGGTTGGCTACGGCCCAGTCATTACACGGGTCATAGATCCACGCCGCTGAAACACGGCCTGCCGTGTAGAGCTCGCCGATGTTGGGAGCACGGATCGCCTTGCCGTACGTACCACGCAAGGTAATGTCATCTATCGGCGCCCACTCCAAGCCCACCTTGGTCGTGGTGGTGCGGCCGGCGGTGCTGTAATCGGATACGCGTCCTGCAAGTTCCAGCGACAGGCGCTTGGCTCCGGCAACATCGGACAACAGCGGCAGGCTGAGCTCGCTGAAGATCTCCTTGACACTGAACTCGCCGTTCAACCCGGTCTGAGTGACACCCAGGGTCGGGTCATAGGCCGCATTGCTCGGATCGTACTGGGCAATCGTACCGATCTCGTTGCGTTCCTTGCGGTACTCGGAGCCCACCACGATCTTGGCTTCGCCGCCGGGCAGGTCGAACAGACCGCCGGAGACATAGGCCGAGGCCACCTTCTGGGTCAACGTTGTCGAGGACCAATCGGTGTCGTAGGTAAGCCAATCGACCATGTCCGAGGTCAGGCGCTTGAACGGGTTGATTGCCACGCAGCCGGCGGGACCATTCCAGCAGATCGTGTTGCCAGCGCCGTCCACGTAGGAGTCCAAGCCCGAGATCAAGCGATCGTATGAAGCCGCGTTGAGTTCACGCGTCCGCTGCTGGCTGCGACCGTAGGAGTAGTACGCCTCGTAGTTCCACTCGCGGCCGATGAAGTCGAAATAGCCCTCCACACCTACCGTGGCCTGCAGCAGCTTGCGGTCGGTCTGCTGGCGCATATGGCCCAGCTCTTCGTCAAAATGTCGGCCAAATGCGATGCCATCGGTGAAGGCACCGCCGTTGGCGTCGATCATTTCCTGGGTAATGAAGGGGCTGTAATACGGCACCACTTCGCTACCGCCCGAACCGTAAGTACTGAGCGAGCGCCAGGAAGCTTCGGACTGGCTCTGCGAGTAGTTGACCGTACCGACCAGGCGCAACGAATCGGTGACGTCGAAATCAAGCGTGGAGCGCACCGTCTGACGGTCCGACGGCGTCACCAGGTACCAGGAGTCGTACCGCCCGCCAAACTCGCCGCCGTCGGTCGTACCTTGCTGCAGCACGTTGAAATCCGTGCTCAGGTTGGTCAGACCGCCCGGGCCCAACTGCGAGTGACGCAGCGAACCGTCCGGATTGAACGTATACAAACAGCTGGCGGCATTGGCCGCAGTGCAATTACCCAGCGACACGGTTGCATTGGGTGAGTTGTAGACGTTACGGCTGTTGTCCAGGATCTGATACGGGTCCGTGCTGTTGGCACGCGCATAGTACGGATAGCCATTGGCCGTCCAGGGACGGTCCTGGCCACGCACCCTGCCGGAATTCTCTTCCCAGAATCCGTACAAGGTGAAGTTGCCGCGGTTGTCAGCGAAGTTCTTGCCGAACAGCACGTCACCGGTATAGGTCGGCATGTCACCGCGCGAGGAGTCGGCGTAACGCACGCTCGATTCCAAGCCTTCGTAATCTCGCTTTAGGACGAAGTTGACCACGCCATTGACGGCGTCAGCGCCGTACAGCGCAGAAGCGCCGCCAGTCACCACGTCCACGCGCTCGATCATGCTGGCGGGCAACGCACTGACGTCAACACCGGCGGTGCCGGGGATGGAGGCAACCTGGCGACGGCCATCCACCAGGGTCAGGGTGCGTTGCACGCCCATGCCGCGCAGATCCAACGCGCTGACGCCGACGTCGCCGGTCTGGTTGGCCGTCTGGCTGGTCTGGGTGGCGGCAAAGCTGGGTAGCTGGTTCACCATGTCGGCGATCTGGGTGTAGCCGGATGCCTGGATCTTCTCGGCGCTGATCGCGGTCACCGGCGCCGGGCCTTCGAAGCCTGGCTCACGACGGATACGCGAACCGGTCACGATGATGGTGTCCAGGTCTTTGGCCGTCTGGCCTTCACCCTGGCTGGACGCCGTCTGCGCTGTTTCCTGCTGCTGGTCAGCCTCCTGGGCAAGCGCGGAGCCGGTTGAGAACAACGCAACAGCGACAGCGACCGCCAGCACACCCCGTCGACGCGGCAGGCAGTTGGCACGATTGTTGATATTCATTTCTTTCCCCTCACAAGTGCGAAAACAATGACAAAGGACGCCAAGGAAACTGCGGTTGATCACCACTGACCCCACTACCTCCACGCCGGCGCCAAGGCCAACGCGACACAGCAGATGCAACGTTGAGCGGCCCATCCCTCGCAGGGCATCGCCAACCCACCCTCCCCAGGGCAGATGCAACGCACACTCACGCCGCCAGGCGATGCCGGCGTAATGAACCTTTCTCTGTCCAAGCAGCGGGGACGCGTCGGCGCCCTGCGCCGACGGCGACTGGACTGCAGCCCGTCACCCACCTACAACGGGAGGCCGGCGACCTTCTGGAGCGACTGGATGCCGCTGCGCCAGCAGAATGCGCCACACCTCTTCGGTTACATTGAAATCCACCTAATACCGCTTGCAGCTGCGGCACCCTCACTGCGCCCCCGCGCAGCTACCCCTGGGCCATAAACGACTCAGGCCGGGCCAATATCACATGCAACCAATTGATTTGTATAGTCAAATAAATCGAAAGAAATTTATGACCGTACATTTCGAGTGCAATCATCACTCGCCCCCGCTGTACCGCGCTAGGTGTATGTTCACCGTCACAATGCGGATTTGAGCACAATTTTTTTGCTTGAGAGGGCGCCATCTAAATGGCAGGGTGTGCGCTCTGCAACGGAGAGCAAGGCCATGGCTGTCACCCTGTCGCCCCAGGTATTGGTGCGCATGTTTGATCCATTACCCGACGTGGTGTTTTTCATCAAGGACACCGAGTGCCGGTATACCCACGTCAATCAGACCTTGATGCAACGCCTGGCGAAGAAGAGCCGCGAGGAGATCGTCGGCAAGAGCGTATTGCAGCTGTATCCGCCACATCTGGCCGCACGCTACATCCAGCAGGATCAGCGTGTGCTCGGTGGTGAGGTCATCGAAGACATGCTCGAACTGCAGCTCTACACCAATCGCAGCCCGGGCTGGTGCCTGACGCTGAAGCAGCCGCTGATTGAAGACAACCGCATCGTTGGCCTGATCGGCATATCACGCGACCTGGGCCAGCCCGATCGCGAGCACTCTTCGTTCCAGCGCCTGCTCGAAGCGGTGGAGTACATGCAGGCGCATTTCCACGAACCCCTGCGCGTGCGCACGCTTGCGGGGAAAAGCGGCGTGTCGGTCGCGCAGCTTGAGCGCTTGTTCAAGAAGGTATTCCAGCTCACCCCGCAGCAGCTGCTCACCAAGTTCCGCATCGAAGCTGCCACGCGCATGCTGTTTACCGAAACCAGCATTGCCGGCGTTGGCCAGGCCTGCGGGTTCTCGGACCAAAGCGCCTTTTCGCGCCAGTTCAAGAACACCGTCGGCATGACCCCGCGCGACTACCGCGCATTGGCGCAGACAGCACGCTAGCAATGCGTGCTGTCCGGCCGCAGCAGCGGCCGATGATGCATCCTCAGTAACGCGCAAGCAGCGCCGTCAATCCGCCAGCGAACGCAACGCCGGCGCAATGGCCGCGCCCAAGGTCTGCCCGTGGCTGAGCCCAGGCAAGCGCTGCCTTTCCACCTCCAGGCCGCCAATCGCATGCAGTGCGGCATCCAACTGCGCGGCCGCCTGCGCATTGCCGGCCCCACGCGCCGCATGCGGCCCACGGCGTTCCACTGGCTTGCCATCGGCAGGGCCGCCCTGGATCAGCAACAGCGTGGCCGGCTTTGCCAACTGGCCTGCGTGCTTGGCCAGTTCATCGACGATGAAACCTTCCGCCCACCACAGCGACGGATCGACCGCCACGTAATTGCTGAAGACAGTTGGCCGCGTTGCCAGCGCGTGCAGCACGAAGACACCGCCGTAGGAATGGCCCCATAGCATCTGCCGCGCAGGATCGACCGCCACCTTTCCGGCAACCGCCGGCTTGACCTGATTCTCGATCACATCGAGGAAGGCGTCGGCGCCACCGCTGCGGCGCTGCGCATTCATGACATCGAATTCCTCGGCCTGCCCAGGCGAACGCCGCGGCGTGTAGTCCAAGGTACGCGCCGCACCATCGATACGCAGGTCGTTGTCGTGCGCGATCAGCGCAAGCACCGGCGGATGTGTCCGTGCGGCCAAGTCCTGCAATAGCTCCGCATCCAGCTCCATCAGCGCCGCATTGCCATCGAGCAGATAGGCAACCGGGAAACCCTGCGCGGGCGGCGCTGCACGCGGCACCGCCAGGTGCACCCGGTAGTGCCGCTGGCCATCGGCAGAGCTGATCTGCAGCTGCTCGAAGCGATAGCCCTGCAGCGTGGCATCGGCCACCGTGACGCCGACCCGCGCGGTCGGGTTAGGTTGCGCCGATGCCAACGGCATCCCCATTGCGGCGGCCGTCAACACGACGGCCGCTGCTGCAAGCCTGACGATACGCATCAGAAGCCGACGGTCAGGTTCACCCAGTAGCTGCGACCGGGCTCGTTGTAGGTATCGGCGCCGGCACCGGTGGCGCTGGTGCTGGTGGTGCCCTCGCGGAACAAGCGCTTGTCGAACAGGTTGTTGACGCCGCCACCCACGCGCACCTTCGGGGTGATGCGGTACTGGCCGCCCAGGCTCCACAAGTCATACGACGCGCGCGTATCAGGCGGCAGCAGCGCACCGGTGGTGCTGGACTGCGTGGCCGACTCCTGCTTGCCGTAGAACGTGCCGGTCAGCATGAACGACAACTGCGCATTGACCTGCCAATCCAGGAAGGTGTTGACGGTGTACTCGGGAATGATCGACAGCGGCTGGTCGGTGGTCTTGTCGACGTTTTCGATCATCCAGGTGACATTGGTGTTCCACGACAGCACATCGCCATCGGCCACCAATGGCACCTTGATGTTGCCTTCCACGCCCCGAATCAGCGCCTTGGGCGCATTGGTCCACTGGAACAC
The DNA here is from genome assembly GCF_032061965.1 of Stenotrophomonas sp. Lineage (GTDB taxonomy): Bacteria > Pseudomonadota > Gammaproteobacteria > Xanthomonadales > Xanthomonadaceae > Stenotrophomonas. The sequence goes on from NZ_DAMBEF010000013.1 coordinate 42,812, forward strand.
CTGGCCCAATGTGTCGTTGGTGACGCCAATGCGGTCCTGGCCGGCAACGATCTTGTCCTTGTAGTCGTTGTGGAAATAGGTGACCGACGCATGCCAACCATTGTCAGGCGCCCACTCAATGCCGATTTCCTTGTTGATGCTGGTTTCCGGATCCAGATCGGCATTACCCATGACGTAGCAGCCCGAGCCCATGTTCGGGCTCAGCACCGGGCAACCGTTGCCACGCGTGTAGTAGAGGTAATCCGGGTTGGCCTGGTACAGATTCGGCGCCTTGAAGGCACGCGCGATGCCGCCCTTGATCGCCCAGTCCTGGGCCAGCTTGAACTGCACGTTGAGGCTGGGGCTGAGGTTGTTGCCGAACTGCGAATGGTGGTCAAAGCGCAGGCCCGGGGTCAGCGTCCAGCGGTCGCCGACATACAGGTTGTCTTCGATGAAAACGGCCGCGAACTGCTGGTCACTCTTGCCGGTACGCACACCGTCATAACCGGGAATACCACCGCCCGAACCCGAACTCTGGGTGACCGAATACGGGTCATCCAATTGCATGTCGCGGTACTCGAAGCCCAGCGTGGCAACCTGCTCGATGCCTCCCCAGTTCAGCGGCACGTTGATCTCGCCGTCCACGCGCGCGGCGGTCAACTCGGACGTGGAGATCGTTGCGCCTTCGGTGATCGAGCCTTCCGGGCCACCGGCCAGGCCTTCATTGAGGCGGGTATTGTCGGTGTCGTCGTAGGCCGCGGTGATGCGCGAAGTACCCCAGTCGTAGCTGCCGCGATGGGTCAGGCCGAAGGAACGGCGCAGCATGACATTGGTCTCGGCACCGTACAGCGCGTTCAAACGCTCGAAGCCGTCGCCGCTGACACCACGCTCGCCCGAATAGATATTGCCCTGGCGGCTGACGCTGGCATCCAGTTCCAGCACATGCTTGTCGTTGATGTCATAGCGCAGCAGGCCGCTGATATCGCGGTTGCGCACGCCTTCGCGGCCAGCCGGCGGGGTCACGCCAGTGGCGAATTCCTCGTTGAGATACAGCGAATCGGCATCGGTCTTGTTGGCGTTGCCGAACAGGCGGAAGGAGAGCTGTTCGCTCAGCGGGCCCGACAACTGGAAGCCCACGCGCTCGCTGTCGCCTTCCTCGCTGTGCTCGGCCTGGCTGCCGTACAAGGTCAGCGAGCCGGTGAGGTCACCGGTCGGCTTCTTGGTGATGATGTTGACCACGCCACCGGAAGCACCGGAGCCATAACGTGCCGCAGCCGGGCCACGCAGCACTTCGATGCGTTCCACCGCCTCGGCCGGCACCCAGTTGCTGTCGCCACGGCTGTTGCGTTCACCACTGCGGCCCATGCGCACCGAATCACGCGAGCTGACCGGGCGGCCATCGATCAGGATCAAGGTGTTTTCCGGGCCCATGCCGCGGATGTCGATCTGGCGGAAGTTGCCGTAGGAGCCCGACGCGGTATTGCCGGTCAGGTTGATGCCGGGCATGCGACGGATCACTTCGGACAGGTCGTTGGCCGGCGGCAGGCGCTCCAGGTCAACCGAAGTGATCACCGAGCTGCCCAGTGCCTGCTTGGCGATCTGTTCGGCGGTGACATGCACGGTATCGATGTCGGTTGCGGCGGCGACGCCTTCTGCCATCGCAGGGCCGGCAAGCAATGCACCCAGTGCCAGCGCGGCAGAAAGGGGATGACGGGACAGCAAGACACGCGCGGACAACCGCGACGAAGAACGACGGGACATGGTGAAGCCTCTCGACAGTGGGGGCGAACCTCTGGCGAAGGGCTTGAGGAACGATGTTTCCATGGGCAGTGGCCGGAATGAAACGCCAGGCACGCTGCGAACAAGCACAGTCTACACCAAATGATAATGATTATTAATAACAGGTGACGATAAGCCGGCCATTCCGAGAGGAGCGGTGTAAGCCACAAGGCGCGCGCAATGTTTCGGAACGTTCGACCTGGCGCTTGTCAGCGCTGCTGCAATGGCCGCGTCCTGTGCATGGCGGCCGTGCGCTGCGGAAGTACCTGAAACGAATCGCCGAGCAGGGCTCGGGACTACAGATTGGCTGCGTCGAGCCCCTCTCCCGTTTACGGGAAAGGGGTTGGGGAGAGGGCGCTTTTCGCGGGCAAAGCGCGTGCCGAGCATGGCTCGGCACTACAAGTTGACTGCGTTGAGCCCCTCTCCCGTTTACGGGGGAGAGGGGTTGGGGTGAGGGCGCTTTTCGCAGGCAAAACAACTGCCGCGCATGGCCCGGCACTACAGCAGTGCTATCAGCTCGGGCAGCGTGTCGATCACCGCGATTGCGTCGGCTGCATCAAGATCCAGATCACGCGGATAGCCATAGCGCACCAGCACGATCGGCATGCCTGCATTGTTGGCGGCGCCCAGGTCGGTGGCCGAATCGCCCACCATCAGGCACGCAGCCACGGGCAGCTGCAGCAGGGCCGCCACATGCAGCAACGGCTCCGCCGCAGGCTTGCGTTGCGGCAATGAATCCCCGCCGATGATGTGCGCAAAGAAGGCATCGATACCCAGATGCTGCAACAAGGGCGGCACCAGCGCGGCCGGCTTGTTGGTACAGATCGCCATTGGCAAACCGCGTGCCTGCAATGCCGTCAGCGTATCGACCACGCCATCGTAGAGAACGGGGCTGCGCAACAAGCAATCGTGATAGTGGCGCATGAAGCCCGGCATCACCTCTTCCAGACGCTGGTCACTGCCCGCCTCGCGCAATGCCGTGGCCACCAGATTGCGTACGCCCTCGCCTATCCAACTGCGAACGGTAGCTTCGCTGACGCGCGCCAACCCCAGATCTTCCAGCGTGCGGTTCACCGCTTCGGCGATATCGGCGGCACTGTCCACCAAGGTGCCATCCAGATCAAAAACCACGGCCGAGCTTGCCAAGGCGGTACTCCGTTTGCGAAAGCATTCGATTGTAGCGGGACGACTGTCTGCTGGACCGGGCCGGCCTTGCCGCAGGAACATCTGCGTCCCTACGGATTGCGGAACAGATCACCCTGTACGGCGACATCTTCGCGGTCCCTGAAACCGGACAGGCCAACCCCCACCAATCGATACAGGGTCTGCGGCGGCAGCTGCACACGCTGGCACAGGGCCAACGCGATATCGCGCAACTCCTCGACTGAAGTGGGCGGCGAATCCGGCGTGAAGCTGCGGGTGAGGATGCGGAACTGCGCGGTCTTCAGCTTCAGTACCACCGTATGCCCCACCCGTTCGGTGCGACCGGTGGCGCGCCAAGTCTTTTCCGCCAGCTGGGTGATCACCTCATCAAATTGCCCCAGCGGCAGGTCTTCAGCGAAGGTATCTTCCGAAGAGATCGACTGTACCGGCTGGTCCGGCTCCACCGGCCGCTCGTCGATGCCGCGTGCACGGCGATACAGGCCGCCACCGAAGCTGCCGAACAAGGCCTCCAACTGCTCCAACGGCAGCGCGCGCAGATCGCCGACGGTGACAATGCCCAGCGCCGAAAGCCTGCCTTCCATCACCTTGCCCACGCCGGGCACGCGCTTGACCGGCAGCGGGGTCAGGAACTGTTCGACCCGGGACGGCGGCACCACGAACTGGCCGTCGGGCTTGCGCCAATCCGAGGCGATCTTGGCCAGGAACTTGTTGGGCGCGATACCCGCCGACGCTGTCAGCAACGTGGTTTCGCGGATCTGGGCACGGATCAGGCGGGCGATATCGGTGGCGATGCCGCCGCAGCTCGGCGACTGGGTAACGTCCAGATAGGCCTCATCCAACGACAGCGGCTCCACCAGCGGCGTGTGCTGCAGGAAGATTTCACGAATCTGCCGCGATACCGCCTTGTAGCGGGCAAAGTCGGGCGGCACGAAGACCGCATCCGGGCACAACCGCTCGGCCCGCAGTGCCGGCATCGCCGAGCGCACCCCGAATACCCGCGCCTCATAGGAGGCCGCGCAGACCACCGAGCGGGCCCCGCGCCAAGCCACGACCACCGGCCGTCCGCGCAAAGCCGGATCGTCACGCTGCTCCACGGACGCGTAGAAGGCGTCCATGTCCACATGGATGATCTTGCGTTGCTGGCTCAAGGCAACAGTCCTGAAAGGTCGCCAACATGATAGCTGTTGTCGCTAAATGCACACTTGTCCTCACAATTGTGCAATTCCAAACCCCTCCAAACAGCCCCCGAACGGCGTCGAACTGCGGCTAACATACGGGTCCGTCCAGTTAAAACATTTGATTGAACCGGATTGCTGTCGCATTCTCGGCGACTCGCTCCTGGCTTTGGATTCCCCCGCATGACCCGTCTGCATACGTTCTCGCGTGACCAGCTGTTGGCCAGCGCGCGCGGTGAACTCTTCGGCCCCAACAAGGGCCGCCTGCCCAACGACCCGATGCTGATGTTCGATCGGATCACCGATATCCGAGAAGATGGCGGTGCGCATGGCAAGGGCCTGATCCGGGCCGAGCTCGACATCACCCCGGACCTCTGGTTCTTCGGCTGCCACTTCATCGGTGACCCGGTGATGCCCGGCTGCCTGGGCCTGGACGCCATGTGGCAGTTGACCGGCTTCTTCCTGACCTGGCTGGGTGCCGAAGGCCGCGGCCGTGCACTGGGCTGCGGTGAGGTCAAGTTCACCGGCCAGGTGCTGCCCAGCGCCAAGTTGGTGCAGTACGAAATCGACGTCTCGCGCGTGATCAACCGCAAGCTGGTGATGGCACAGACCGACGCCCGCATGCTGGTCGATGGCCGCGAGATCTACACCGCCAAGGACCTGCGCGTAGGTCTGTTCACTTCAACCGAGAGCTTCTGATGCGTCGTGTCGTCATTACCGGCATGGGCATCACGTCCTGCCTTGGCAACGATCTGGACACCGTCTCCAGCGCCCTGCGTGACAGCCGCCCCGGCATCGTCGCCCTGCCCGACCACGCCGAAGCCGGCCTGCGTAGCCAGATTGGCGGCAAGGTCGACATCGACCTGGACGCGCAGGTGGACCGCAAGCTCAAGCGTTTCATGAGCGATGCGGCTGCCTACAGCTACGTGGCCATGCGCGACGCCGTCGCCGATGCCGGCCTGGACGAAAGCCAGGTCAGCAACGTGCGCACGGGCCTGATCGCCGGCTCCGGCGGTGGCTCCAGCGAATGGCAGGTGGAAGCGGCCGATCTGCTGCGCAACCGTGGCGTGCGCAAGGTGGGCCCGTACATGGTGCCGCGCACAATGTGCTCGACGGTGTCGGCCAACCTGGCCACTGCTTTCAGCATCAAGGGCCTGAGCTACTCGTTGTCGGCTGCCTGCGCCACCTCGGCGCACTGCATCGGTGCAGCGGCCGACCTGATTCGCCACGGCGCCCAGGACGTGATGTTTGCCGGTGGCGGTGAAGACCTGCACTGGTCGATGAGCGTGATGTTCGACGCCATGGGCGCCCTGTCCACCAGCTTCAATGAAACCCCTTCCACCGCCTCGCGTCCGTATGACGCCAACCGCGACGGCTTCGTCATCGCTGGCGGCGCCGGCATGCTGGTGCTGGAAGACTATGACCACGCCGTGGCCCGTGGCGCGCGCATCTATGCCGAGCTGGTTGGCTACGGCGTGACTTCCGATGGTGCCGACATGGTCGCCCCGTCCGGTGAAGGTGCGGTTCGCTGCATGAAGATGGCGATGGAAGGCCTGGACCGTCCGATCGACTATCTGAACACCCACGGCACCTCGACCCCGCTGGGCGACGTCACCGAACTGGGCGCGGTACGCCAGGTGTTTGGCGACGCCGTGCCGCCGCTGTCCTCGACCAAGGCGCTGTCGGGCCACTCGTTGGGCGCAGCCAGCGTGCACGAGGCGATCTACTGCCTGCTGATGATGCGCGACGGCTTCATGGCCGGCTCGGCCAATATCGAAACCCTGGACGAGCGCGTGGAAGGTTTCCCGGTTCTGCGCAAGACGCAGGAAGCCAAGCTGGATACGGTGATGTCGAACAGCTTCGGCTTTGGCGGCACCAATGCGACGCTGATTTTCGGCCGGGTCTAAGAGAACATCCCCGCGCTGGAAGAAAAAACAGCCGCGAAAGCGGCTGTTTTTTTGTCTATCACCGCCTCTGGCAGTGCAATTGATGCCGGCATTGGCTGCTGACTTCGCTTTGAGCTGTTGCTGTTGCTGTTGTTGTTGTTGTTGTTGCTGTCCCCTCTCCCGTTTACGGGAGAGGGGTTGGGGTGAGGGGAAGCTTTGGCTTTGGCTTTGGCTTTGGCTTTGGTTCTAGCGTCGCGCTTTGGCCTTCCCCAGCTCAACCAAAAGCAACAAGCACAAGCCGCCCTCACCCCTACCCCTCTCCCGTAAACGGGAGAGGGGAAATCCAAGGCAAAACCGAGCCAAAGCCAAAGCTAAAAACCAAAGCCAAAACCGGAGCGCAAGTCAAAACCAGAAACGCCCGCCCCGCTCAGTCGTAATTGCTCAACGCCAGCGACAACAATGCCTTCGCCTGCTCGCGCAGCGACTGCGGCTCGATGATCTCCGCGTCCGAGCCGTAATGCAGCACATCCATCAACAGCTCGCGCGACACACTGTACGGCAGCTTCAACTCATAACGACCATCGGCAAGGAAACGCCCCTGCTGCTTGGAATGCCAATGCTCATCCGCCACCCAGCGCGCCGCCTTGGCACTGAATACGATCGTCGCCCAACCCTTGGGGGCACCGGAGAAAATGCCGTAACTGGCCGCCAACTGCTCGTCCAGCTCGCTGTCCGGCACATCACGCGCTGGCTGCTCCAACAAACGCGCCTGATGGATGCGGTCCACTGCGAAACTGCGCACCGCCTCGCGGGTGTGATCCCAGGCGTCCAGGTACCAGTTGTCGCGATAGTGGGTAATGCGCTGCGGCGAGACCGTGCGCCGGGTCGCCTCGTCGGTGGAACGCGCCCGGTATTCAAAGGACAGCTGCTTGCGCTCCAGCACCCCGGACGCCACGGTACGGAAGCTGGCTTCGTCCAGCTTGCGGCCTCGGTGGGGGATCACCCGCACCCGCTCAACCGGCCAGGAACTGGCACCGGCCTGGGCCGCCAGCAAGCCTTCGATGCGTTGCTGCAGCGGCGCCAGCACCGAGGACAGCACGCCGCCGCCAGTGCGTGACAGCAAATGCTGGGATGCCAGCAAGGCATGCAGTTCTTCCGAGCTCAGCCACAGCCCCGGCAGTTCGAATCGATCACTCTCCCCGCTCTGGTAGCGGAAGCCCGCCTCACCATCGCCCTCCACCGGCGCCATCAGCGCATCGCGCAGGAAGGCCAGATCTCGGTACACCGTGGCACGGGAACAGCCCAATTCCTCCTGCAGCCGCTGCACCGTGATCGGATAGCGGGCGGACTTGAGCAGACGATGCAGCGCGTTGATGCGTTCATAGCGGTCCATGGCCGGATTATGTCCGAGTCCGGGCCTGGATGCGCAGCCAAGCCCCCCAAACGGCAAATGAAGCACCCGGCCCAGCCCACCAGAGCAGCCAAAGTCATCCGGTATCATCGGGCGTCAGCCATCCCCGCCCCTGTTCCTGGAGATATCGATGTCCCTGCGTGTTTCGCTGTTGCTGCCGTTGTTGCTGTGCGCCCCGCTGGCCTGGGCGGAAGAGGCAACCCCGACCGATGAAACCGCCCTGGCGGCGATGACGTCGCCCTGGAGCGGCAGTGGCGGTGAACTGGGCTTCGCATCAGCACACGGCAACAGCTCCACCGAAAGCTTCAACGGCCGCTTGAAGCTGCGTTACACCGACGGCGACTGGGTGCACAGCATGGACCTGTTCGGCCTGCGCTCCAGTGCCGAATACACCGAAACGGCCGACGATGGCAGCACCAGCCGCAAGCGCCAGACCACCGCCAACCGCTACACCGGTAGCGCAGGCAGTGCATTGCAGCTGGGCGAGCACCGCCAGCTCACCGCGACCGTGCGTTATGAACGCGACGATTTCGCCACCTACGATCGTCTGGGCACCTTCGGTCTTGGCTACGGTACCCGCCTGATCGATGGCGAGCGCCTGACCCTGGACACCCAGATCGGCCCCGGTGTGCGCCGCACCCACAATTCCGAAACGGACGAAAACCGTACCGGCCTGATCGGCCGCGGCCTGTTCGACCTCAAGTTCGGCATGACCGAGAACACCGAGCTGGTCAATTCGCTGCTGGTGGAATCGGGCTCATACAACACCTTCGCCCAGAACGACTTCGGCGTTTCGGTCAGCATGAACAAGCATTTCGCCCTGAAGGCCGGCTGGCAGGCGCGTTACAACAGCGACGTGGCCGAAGAAAAGCGCAAGACCGATACGCTGACCACGATGAACGTGGTCTACAGCTTCAAGTAAGCAAGCCTGCGGTGCCGAGCCTCGCTCGGCGCCTTGCACCTCTGTAGTGCCGAGCCATGCTCGGCCGAGGCATCTCCGGTAATGCCCCTTGCCGAGCATGGCTCGGCACTACGGCTGGGTTGAGGCTTTGCGTGTAGAGCCCCTGCCGAGCATGGCTCGGCACTACAGCTGGGTTGAGGGCTTTACGTGTAGAGCCCTTGCCGAGCATGGCTCGGCACTACAGCTGGGTTGAGGCTTTGCGTGTAGAGCCCTTGCCGAGCATGGCTCGGCACTACAGCTGGGTTGAGGCTTTGCGTGTAGAGCCCTTGCCGAGCATGGCTCGGCACTACCGGGAATGCGGGATCAGGCCAGTAGTTCGCCGGCACCAGCGGCCAGCAGCTGACGCGCGACCTCGCGCCCCAGTGCCTCTGGATCAGAGGCCGGCCCCGTGGCCTGCGCACGTACTGCACGGCCGTCGGCAACACCGCCCACCAGCCCCTGCAGCCACAGATCCTGGCCTTGCCACTGCGCCAGCCCAGCCACCGGAACGTGACAGCTGCCGTCCAGCGCGCGATTCATCGCCCGCTCGGCCTCCACGCAGGCGCGCGTATCCGCATCGTCCAGCGCCTTGACCAGGCTGATCGTCGCCGCATCATCCTGCCGGCATTCGATGGCTACTGCGGCTTGCGCCGGCGCCGGCAACCACTGCGGTGCGCACAAGCGATCGCGGATGCGCGCACCCAGCGCCAGTCGCTCCAACCCGGCACAGGCCAGGATGATCGCGTCATAGTCACCCGCATCCAGCTTGCCAAGGCGCGTATTGACGTTGCCACGCAGATCACGCAACTGCAGGTCCGGGCGCAGGCCCCGCAACTGCGCCTGACGGCGCAGCGACGACGTGCCGACGCAGGCCCCCTGTGGCAGCGCGGCCAGGTTTTCGTAGCGGTTGGACACAAACGCATCGGCCGAGTCGGCGCGGGCCAGGATCGCCGGCAACTCGAACGGCGCCTCCAGTTCCATCGGTACATCCTTCAGCGAATGCACCGCGCAATCGGCTTCGCCGCGCAGCATCGCCAACTCCAGTTCCTTCAGGAACAGGCCCTTGCCGCCTATGGCCGCCAGCGAACGGTCCAGCACTTCGTCGCCCCGCGTGCTCATCGGCACCAGTTGCACCTCCAGCCCGGGGTGGACCTGGCGCAGGCGTTCGGCGACATGTTCGCTCTGCCACAGGGCAAGCGGGCTCTTTCGGGTGGCGATTCGCAGGATGCTCATGGACCCATTATCGCCGTTGCCGGCGCGCAGGTCACAAACGCTCCATCTCGCTCTTGAGGCTGGCCACGCAGCGGCGACTGACCTCCAGTGGCTCGGCAACATCCCGCAGCACGGCCTGCACCTGCCCGGCCGGCGTACGCCGCACCTCCTGCAGGCGCGAACGGGCGATCAGGCAGTTGCGGTGGATACGGATGAAGCGCTCACCGAACTCGTCCTCCAGCGAACGCAGGGATTCCTCGATCAGGTCCTGGCCTCGCAGGTGGTGCACCACCACGTACTTCTCTTCGGCCTGCAGGTAGAGGATGTCCTCCACCGGTACCAGCCGCAGGCTGCCACGCAGGCGTGCACACAGTACGCGCCGAGGTTGCGTCGAGGGTGCCGGTGGCGGGTTGCCGCGGCCTGCGATGAAGGTCCGCGCGCGTTCCAGCGCTGCGGCCAGCCGCTCGGCGCGCACCGGCTTCATCAGGTAATCGATCGCGGCCGCCTCGAACGCCGACAAGGCATGGGCGTCGTAGGCGGTACAGAACACCACCGCCGGGCGCGGCTCGAACTGCGCGAGGTGGCGCGCCGCCTCCAGGCCATCGACACCCGGCATGGCGATATCCAGCAATACCAGATCCGGCTGCGCCTGCGCACAGGCATGCAGCGCCTCACTGCCGTTGGCGGCCTCTCCCACCACGCTGACCCCCGGGTGCTCGGCCAGCAAGGCGCGCAGGCGCTCACGGGCCAGGGGTTCGTCGTCGGCAATGACCACCTTCACGGCATCGACCTCGTTGGATTGGACTGTGCAGAACCTCATGGTAGCGGCCTACGCCCACAGCGGCCGTCGCTGCGGCGCAAACTGCGGCCACTCTCACAAAGAAGCGGGGATCACGCCTGGGTAAAGCGTGCCTGCAACCACTCGGCAAGCGCGTGAATTTCCTCGGCACAGACCTGGTGGGCCATCGGATAGCGCTGCCACTGCAGCGCAAAGCCCAGATCCTTCAGCACCTGCGCGCTGTGTTCGGCAACCTGCAACGGAATCACCGGGTCGGCACTGCCGTGGGCCATGAAGATCGGTTGCACGGTGGCCCCCGGCACCAATTGCGCGGCCGCTGCGTCCACTTCCGGCAGGTAGGTGGACAGTGCGATCAGCCCCGCCAAGGGCTCACGCCGCTGCAGGCCGGCCGACAAGGTGATCGCTCCACCCTGCGAGAAGCCGGCCAGCAGGATGCGCTGCAGCGGAATGCCACGGGCCTGCTCACGTGCGATCAGCGCCTCGACCTGCTGCACCGACTCGGCCACGCCCGTGGCATCGGCACGGCTGCGGAAATCCATGCTGACGATGTCGTACCAGGCACGCATCGGCATGCCGTTGTTGATGCTTACCGGGCGCTTGGGCGCGTGCGGAAACACGAAGCGGATCGCCGGCCACTGCGGCCGCACCAACTCTGGCACGATCGGCGCGAAGTCGTGGCCATCGGCACCCAGGCCATGCAGCCAGATCACCGCCCACTCCGGCGACGCGCCGGTTTCCTGCTCCACCGTTTCCAACATCTGCATTGCTCCCAAAGACATGCCGGGATTATGCCCTTGCTGGCCTCAATGGCTGAAATCGGCTTGCAGGCAGGGAATGCATTCCCGCCCGGCCCTTGCCCTGGCTTCGCGGCTTACGCCGCTCCTGCCGGTGGCTCGTTGCGCATTGCCGCGGCGCGCAGTTCGGCGGCACGCACCAGTACCTGCGGCGGCGCGCTTTCCTCCGGTATGCACAGCAGGCGATGACGACGCAGCCAGTCACCCACCCGCCGCGACGACGTCCAGGCCACCACCGGTACCGCCAGTGCCATGCCGATCACCACCGGCGCCATCCACGCTGCCAATGGCGGTGACACCACATAGGCCATCGCCCCGATCACCAGCCCGAACACACTCAGGCCGCCATAGCTGCGCAGCAGGGCCGACAGCGGAATGCTGCCATCGTCCCGCTGCTGCGCATCCCAACCGGAATCCTTGCCGGCCAGCACCTCCGCCACGCCGCGCGACTGCACGTACATCACCACCGGTGCCATCAACGCTGCCAGCACGGTTTCCAGCAGCACGGAGAGCAACGCGCGGAAGGCCCCGCCACATCCGATCCGGTCACTGCGCGAGGTCAGCATCGCCGCATACCCCATGGCCTTGGGCGCCAGCAGCACCGCCATGGTCACTGCGAACACCCACAGCACGCCATCCTGGTCCATGCCACGCCAGTAATAAGCCGGCGACAGCCTCAGGTGCAGGGTCTCGGTCAGGTCGATGCCGCCATGGATCAGCGGGATCGCAATGCCGATCAACATCAGCATCGCCCACATCGGCGCGGTGAAGTAATGGCCGATGCCAATCATCATGTGCACGCGGTTGATCCAGTGCAGGCCAGGCGTGGCCACCACCTTGGAATGCTGCAGGTTGCCCTGGCACCAACGGCGGTCGCGGATCAACAGGTCGGTCAAGGTCGGCGGGCCTTCCTCATAGCTGCCCTGCATGTACGGCACCATGTGCGCGGCCCAGCCGCCACGGCGTATCAAGGCTGCCTCGACGAAATCATGGCTCAGCACATGGCCACCAAACGGCTTGCGGCCCGGCAGTTCCGGCAGCCCGGCCTGTTCGGCGAAGGCACGGGTGCGGATCACCGCGTTGTGCCCCCAGTAGTTGCTCTCCGCGCCGTGCCACCAGGCCACGCCATAGGCCATCACCGGGCCATACACGCGGCCACCGAACTGCTGCATGCGGGCAAAGGCAGTGCGGCCATTGACCACCGCCGGCAGGGATTGGATCAGGCCCACATTGGGATGGTTTTCCATCGCCGAGGCCAGGCGCACGATCACCTCGCCGGTCATCAGACTGTCGGCGTCCAGGATCAGCATCTGCGGGTAGCCACCGCCAAAGCGACGTACCCAATCGGCGATATTGCCGGCCTTGCGTCCCACGTTGCTGGCACGGCGCCGGTAAAACAGGCGCTCGCTGCCACCGGTGGCCTGCACCAGGTTGGCAAACACCTGCTCCTCCGCGTCGCCGATGGCGTCACGCGTGGTGTCACTGAGTACGAAGAAATCAAAGCGATCCAGCTGCCCGGTGGCAGCTACCGATTCGTAGATCGCCTGCAAGCCGGCCATCATCCGGCGCGGATCTTCGTTGTAGGTCGGCATCAGCAGCGCAGTGCGGCTGCGCAGGGTCGGCAACGGCGTATCGGGGAAGATGCCCAGCTTGCGGCGGCCGCGCAGCAGCGCCTGCAAGCCCGCCAGACTGCTGACGAAGGACAGCGCCACCCAGGCGAACAACAGCACGAACAGCGCCAGCAGGCAGCCTTCCAGCACGTTCAAGCCACCGCGCAGCAGGACCTGGCTCATCATCCAGGTGGCCAGCACGGTCATCAAAGCGGTCGTGCCGAACACGTACAGACGTCGCAGGCCGATGTTGGCCGGCGCGGTGTCCTGGCGCGGCACGTGCAGCCGGCCTTCGCGCAAGGACTGCTCGGGCATCGCCAACGGCTGTTCCGGCGGCAGTACCGCAGTACCGGCATCCAGGGCGGCGTTACTTGGGGACTGATTCATCGGTGGCTCCGTTGCGGTGCCAACCGGCGTGCACCGGACCTCGTCCGGGGGCACGCGCTGACGTGCCACTGACTGCTTCTGTATCGCACCTGGATTCCTTGGGGGAGAACGCTGACAAGCGGGGCAAAACTAGACGATCCAACTTAAACCGGTCGCAAATGCTGGGGCTGTACCCGCCCTCGATGGACGATCCCGCTGCCGATCAACCGGTCCCATCGTTGCCGTGCTTGCGAAGGCAAGCCGACGTTTGCAGCGCAGGATTATCCACCATCACGGCGCGCCCGCGCAGCGTGACAGTCCGGATGGACGCCACACTTCTGCACCACTGGTTATGAAAAACCTCACCGAAAACGCTTACAGTCCTGCGCCCGGTCGCGGCCACAGCTGCGCTATCCCTCGCCCTACCAAGGCTTGCGCGAACGCCAACCCAGGTTGGCGTTCGTCTGCACACGGAGGGCTGCCCCCTTCAATCCGAGCTGAACCTGGTCTGATCAAACGCGGGGCGACAACAGCCCGATGCGCCGGAACCACATCTCCAGCGGCACCGTTACCAGCGGCGGTACGGCCGCCACCAATGCCAGCAACAATGCCCACAACGGCCAGCGCAACTTGCCCCACGCGTACAGCGTGACCACGACGTAGAACAGGAACGCAGCACCATGCAGCGGCCCGAAGATGCGCACGCCAAGATCGGTGATCTCCAAGCCGCGTTTCAGCAGCATCCCCACCAGCAGGCCCGCCCAGGTAACACCTTCGATCAATGCGGCCGCAGCAAACAGCTTTCCTGCCGGGGACAAGGGCTTGGCAACCATCAACACACCATCCATCGCTTGAGAGAGTGGCGATTGTACGGGGCTGCCACCGGGGCGACGAGCCGGGTTACAACCAGCCCCGGCGCTTGAACCACAACAAGGGCACTACGATGCTCAGTGCCACTGCGCCCAGTGCGATGAGATAGCCGTAGTGCCAGTGCAGCTCGGGCATGCGGGCGAAGTTCATGCCCCACACCCCGACCAGCACCGTCGGCGGGATGCCGACCACCGATGCCACCGCCATCACTTTCATCACTTCGTTCTGGTCCATGTTGATCAGGCCCAGCACGCTGTCGAGCAGGAATTCGTTACGGTCGCCCAGCTGCTGCTCGAACTCGCTCAACGATGCCAGGTCCTTGACCACCAGCTTGATACGCCGTGGAGCATCATTGCCAAACCAGTCCGGGGTGGCCTCGTCCAGGTAGTTCATCATCCGCAGCAAGCCGTGCAAGGTGTTATGCAACGCGCCGATGCGACGCCCCATCTGCCCGACCTCCTGCAACATCTGCTCAAGCTGGCGGGAGGCGCGGCGTCCCTTGCGGTGGTTGAACGCGGCGCGCGAGAACTCGCTCATCGTGCTTTCCAGTGATTCCAGCAGGTCCGCAAGGCGATCGACGACATGCTCGATCATGCGCAGGAAAAGATCTGCCGGTCCCTTGCAGGGTTGGCGCTCCAGCTCGGCCTCCAGCCCATCAAAGGCATCAACCGCATGTTCGCGCTGGACCACCAGGGCGGTTGGCGCGACCACAAAACCCAGCGGCCCCACCACATGCTCGGATTCGTACTGGAAGCGCGGCAGGTTCAGCACCAGTGCGTCGCCTTCGAAGCGGACCCTGCTGCTGAACTCGATCTCGCTGATCCCGGCGCGGTCCGGGATGGTGAAGCCCACGCGCTGGGACGCCTGCGCCAACTCATCCGGCGTGGGTTGGCACAGGTCCACCCACAACGCCTTGGCACCGCCATCGGCGGCATGGGCGAGAGTCCGGCACTGGAGCATGGCGGGATACCGATGAAAGCCAGCGCTCATCGTCGCCGCCGCGCCGGTTGGAGTAAAGCCGGATGACACGCCATCCGGCCTGGGCCACGCGCCTGGCCGGCGTCACCCAGGCGTTGCCTGGAGGGATGCAATGCCCGCAGCAGACCCGCGCAACCACTGCCGATCGTCGCTGCGCCGGACGCCCATCAAGGCCTGCACCACGCAGCTGCGAACTGGCAGCCCATCGCGGCAGCCGCGCACGTTCCGGTAGCGTTCGTCGGGTGCGAACGGGGGCAGTTCCGGCATCCGCTGCTCGGTGGGTGCGGTGCCGTGCACGGTGGCGGCCACGGACACGGTTGCAATACGCGCCCGCCTTCACGCAAGCTCGCCGTTCCTTCAACCGATAGTCCGCTCATGCAAGACAACATCATCCAGATCATCCCCGCCGACGGCTGGGTAGCCGTGTTTGACGAAGCCGGTGACGAAAGTGCGCAGTCGCTGGTGTGCTTTGCGGTAGTGGAGGAAGCCGGCAAGCGTGCCGTGCGCCCGATGCTCGCCAACGGCAAGCAGATCAGCTTTGCTGACACCCTGCCCAACTTCTCCCGCGTCGAAGAAGCCGATGCCTTCGAGGAAGACGAAGACGAGGAAGAAGAAGACGAAGAGGAAGAAGAGGAAGAAGAAGAAGCCTGAGCCGCTTCCGTCGCTGCGCAGCGGGTGCTTGCCGGCTGCGCGGCCTTTGTCATCGGCTGGTCACCGTGGCCTGCAACGCTGCGCGGTCGTTCCGCAACAGCAGCGCCCGATGAAGCTCCGCACCTGCCTGTACCTGCTGCTGGCCGCCAGTGCCAGCCATGCCTCTGCCGTCACTTCCGCCCCCCTGCCCGCATTGCCAACCACCCAGCACGGTGGATTATGGGACGCAGGCCATGTGCAGGGCATCGCCGTGGACGAACAGGGAGGCTACATCTACTACTCCTTCACCAACCTGCTGGCGCGCTATGACTTCAGCGGCACGCTGATAGGTACGCTGGAGGGCTGGACCGGCCACCTTGGCGACCTGGACTTCAATCCGGATGATGGTCTGGTCTATGGCTCGCTGGAATACAAGAAGGACCAGGCCTTCTACGTCGCGCTCATCGATGTACGCCGCATCGACAAGCTTGGCCTGCAAGCCACCGATACCGACATCATGCGCACGGTCTATCTGCCTGAAGTCGTGGCCGACTATACCGCCGACGTCAATGGCGACGGTCGCTTCGATGGTGATGATGGCCGCTATCGCGGCAACGAAACCGCGTCGCCTGATCACCGCTACGCCTGCTCGGGTATCGATGGCGTCGCATTCGGGCCGCGTTTTGGCCACGCAGATGGCGGCCCCCTGCTCACTGTGGCGTACGGCATCTACGGCAACACCACGCGTGAGGACAATGATCACCAGGTGCTGCTGCAGTATGACGTTGCCCAGTGGCACGCCCTGGCTCGCCCACTGAAGGAGGCCGCGCCGCACCACAGTGGACCGCAGCAAGTGGATGGCAAGTACTTCGTGCGTACCGGCAATACCAGCTACGGCGTGCAGAACCTCACCTACGACCCTGCGCAACAACGCTGGCTGATGGGCGTGTACCAAGGCAAGAAGAGCACGTTCCCCAATTACCTGATGTTCGCTGTCGATGCCAAGGCCACACCACGCCGCGGCGATCTGATCGGTGTCCCCGGCCCATCACCGCAGCAGTGGGAACAAGGCCAGCTGCTGCCACTGGCCGAGGCAGGACTGCGTGATCCGGTCACCGGCATCCGCGGCTGGAATCAGAAGGCCGATGTAGGTCTGCAGGCGCTGGGGGATGGACGCTTCTATCTGGTGCGCAACTACAAACAGGGCCAGCAGCAAGGCGCCGAACTGCAACTGGTGCGCTGGACGGGTGATGCCCAGCAACCCTTAGCGCGGGAACCCTAGGCAGCAACAGTCCGCTGCCCTTCCCGCGCCCGCGCGGACCTCGTGATCGACAGATGCAGGCTGTGGCATTCGTCCCTGCCGCCTGCATCGGTGAGGCGGCGAACACTCTTGCTCCGGGCGCGTGTGAACATTTTTTCGGCACTGGACGGGCAGAAGCAGCAAAAAGCATTTTCATTCGTGACTGTTTCCACGCCTGAAACGTAAAGCTTCTGTAATTGTCCGGACGTAAGGTGGCGCCGCTTGCAGCGTGCAACCCCCGCTGTGTGCGGTCACTCCACACTCTCCGGAACAGATCCATGCTCGAAGTGAAGAAGTCGGCGCTGGTCAGCGCCATCGTCGCAGCGCTTTGCCTTTCGCCCACTGCCCTGGCCCAGCAGGCTACGGACACCACAGCACAGGGCATCGCCAGCGGCAGCCTGCGTGGTCGCGTACTCAACACTGCCACCGGCGAGTATCTTCGCAACGCCGAAGTGCGTGTGGACGGTAGCCGCAATGTCACCTACACCCAGGAAGGTGGCCATTTCCAGCTCAACGGACTCACCGCTGGCAACGTCACGCTGCTGGTGAAGTACACCGGCCTGCAGGAAGAACGCATCAACGCCACCATCGTTGCCGGCCAAGCCGCTACGGTCGAGGTTGCGTTGAAGGCGCCATCCTATGCCGGCAGCGGCGCCACCGACCTTGATGCGATCAAGGTCACCGCATCGCGCGACGGCCAGGCCTCCGCGATCATGGAGCGTCGCGCTGCGATGAACGCAAAGAACGTTGTCGCCGCCGACAACTACGGTGCGCTGACCATGGGCGACGTCGGCGAGTTCATGAAGTCGATGCCAGGCCTGTCACTGGACTACACCGAGGTCGACGCCACCGCCGTGCGCATCGGCGGACTGGACCCGAAGTACTCGACCTTCACCACCGACGGCGCGCGCATGGCCACGGCCACGTCGAACAACAATTCCGGTCGCCAGAATTCGTTCGAGCAGATGTCGATCACCGGCATCGAGTCGATCGAACTCAATAACACCCTGACCGCGGCCATGGATGCCGACGCCCCCGGCGGCAACATCAACCTGCGCAGCAAATACGCGTTCCAGCGCACCAAGCGCGACATCGTGTTCCAGCTCGGTGCTGTGGGCACCTCCGACTCGAACTGGTCCGGCAAGTACTTCCCGGACGACAAGAAGCACGACACCATCTACCCCTCCGGCCAATTCGGTTTCGGCGACGTGTTCATGGATGGCCGGTTCGGCGTGGAGTTCAACGCCAGCTACAACGCCAACTACGTGCAGCAGGACCGCATCCAGACCGACTATGCCTACAGCGCTGACGGCAGCGCGATGCCCTACCGCGTGATGTGGCGGCCAGGCCCGAAGATGACCAGTCGCACCGCCGCCAACCTCAGCCTGGACTACCAGATCACCGATGAACTGGTCGCTTCGCTGCGCAGTACCTACTCGATGTATGACGTGGAGTACTTCAACCAGTACACCTACCTGATCTTCGGCACCACGTCCAAGTCCGAAGCCGCGCCGGGCTCCAATGCCAATCACATCGTGGTCAATCCCAACGGTACCAACACCCGCCTGCATACCCAGTACTCGCACCGTTATGCAGGCACGCCGGCCTACCTGATTGCCCCCAAACTCGAGTACAAGGGCGAGGACTGGGAGGCCGTGCTGCGTGGCAGCTACTCCTCTGCGGAGTTCAACTTCCGCGACAACAGCAAGGGCTTCTTCCAGCGCACCGACAGCTGGCTGACCGACATCGGCTTCACCCTGGACCGTCCTTCGGAGAGCTCGCACGACTGGATACTCAACCAGACCGCCGGCCGGCCGTGGGACGACCCCAGCAACTTCAACCGTGACGCCGAGATCGGCTACAACGTGCGTACTGCTGAATCCGATGCGCTCAACGATCAGTACGGGGTCAACCTGGACCTGAAGCGCCACCTCGATTTCAACGATACCACCGTCACCCTGATGGGCGGCCTGGGCACCCGTAGCAACGATTGGCGCACCAATGAGGGCTCGTACAAGCAATACAAGTACGTCGGCCCCAATGGCAGCCAGACCGATCCCGACGCCACGGTGCCGTGGACCGGCAACTACGATTTCGAAATCATCGGCACCGGCGCAGGCAACATGAACCAGCAAGGCTGGCGCGCCGACAGCAACTACGCCATGTACCAGATATTCAAGGATCACCCGGAGTACTTCACGCCGGATGTGGTGGGCAACCTCAAGCGCGAACTGGACAACAACAAGCGCATCCAGGAGGACGTGGATGCGGCTTACATCGAGGCAGAAACCCGCTTGGGTGATGCACGCTTCGATCTGGGCCTGCGCTACGAAAAGACCCGCACCGCGGCGCGCGTGGCCGACGTAAGGCCGCTGAGCGAAGTCACCGAAGCCGGACTGGACGTCAACACCGTCGAAGGCCTGATGTACCAGTACAACGGCGCCCGCTATACCACCCGCAAGGGCGAGTACGACGACTTTTTCCTGAGCGGCGGGGTCAAGTACGACTTCAGCGACAAACTGGTCGGGCAGTTGTCTTTCAGCCAATCCATCCTGCGCCCGGACTATGGCAACCTCGGCGGCGTCGTATCGGTCAACGACGACACCATGATCGTCACCGTGCCCAACGCGCAGCTCAAGCCCGAGCATTCGACCAAGTATTACGCCAGCCTGCAGTACTACCTGGAGCCCTCCGGCATGCTGGGCCTGTCCTACTACAAGCTCGACATGCAGGACATGCAGGTCACCGGCATCACCGTCAATCCGGAAGATGTCGGCTTCGACCCGGATGCGTACGACGGCTATACCTTCCGCAGCGCCCAGAACGCGCCCGGCACCAGCACCAACGAGGGCGTGGTGCTGGAATACAACCAGCAGATGACCTTCCTGCCTGGCGCATGGAAGGGCCTGAGCGTGTATGGCTCGCTGACCCAGGTGAACCCGGACGGCCCACGCCAGAACATTCCAAAGCAGGCCGCCAACTGGGGCATCCGCTACAACTACGGACGCTTTGATTTCCAGATCAACGGCAACTACCAGTCCGAGCATCGTGTCAGCGCGTTGAGCAATACGCCCACCACGGCGAACAACGGCATTCTCTACCGCGATGCACGTGAGCTGTGGAACATCAGCGCCAGCTACAAGCTGACCGACAACATCGATGTGATGCTGGCCGGCCGCAATATCTTCAACGAGCCGGAAGTCATCTATTCCAACATCCCCAGCCGCGTGCAGATGTACACGATCTACGGCTCGATGTGGAACTTCGGCATCCGCGGCCGCTTCTGAGGCCACGCGCAAGAACGCGGCTACCCCACGCTCGAACGAAGCAGGCCCCTGCCCCTCTTCCAGCCGCGGCAGAGGGACAGAGGGCGAGGGCCACCTCGCCCGCCAATCCATCCCGCTTCACCCGCCAATGACCGCCCCCCGCTGACCACGGAGCACCCAATGAGCATCAACATCGACCGCCGCCGTCTGATCATTGGCGCCAGCCTCGGCCTGGGCGCCCTGCTGCTCCCTACGGGCCGCCTGCTTGCCGCCGAAGTGCAGGCGGCAAAGGGCTTCACCCACAACGTCGCCAGCGGTGAGCCTGGCCCCGACTCAATGCTGTTGTGGACGCGCTACGTACCGCCCGGGGACGCACAGGAAACCACCCTGCAGGTCGAAGTCGCCAGCGACCGCGAGTTCCGCCAGGTGGTCTCCGGCGCCAGCGTACGCACCGGTGCCTACCGCGACTGGACCACCAAGCTGACCGTCACCGGCCTGCAGCCCGGGACGACCTATTGGTATCACTTCATCGCCGCCGATGGCAGCCACTCGCCGACCGGACGTACGCGCACTTTGCCGGTGGGTGACGTACCCCGCTTCAAGCTTGGGTTGTTCTCCTGCTCCAACCTGCCGATGGGCTGGTTCAATGCCTATGCCCATGCAGCCCAGCGCGAGGACATGGATCTGTGGCTGCATGTTGGCGACTACATCTACGAATACGGCATTG
This sequence comes from Stenotrophomonas sp., assembly GCF_032061965.1. Lineage (GTDB taxonomy): Bacteria > Pseudomonadota > Gammaproteobacteria > Xanthomonadales > Xanthomonadaceae > Stenotrophomonas. The sequence goes on from NZ_DAMBEF010000013.1 coordinate 63,698, forward strand.
CCTCCTACAAGATGCACGACCGCATTGCCGAACGCGAAGTGATGCCGGCACACGCGCACGAAATGATCTCGCTGCTCGACTACCGGCTGCGCTTTGCCTGCTACCGTGCCGATCCTGACCTGCAGGCGCTGCATCAGAACGCCGCCATGGTGGCGCTGTGGGATGACCACGAGAGCACCAACGACAGTTGGGAAGGCGGTGCGCAGAATCATCAGCCCGGCACGGAAGGTGACTGGAACGCGCGCAAGTCCGCGGCCATGCAGGCCTACCGTGAATGGATGCCGGTTTCCGAAGAACCCTGGAAGGCCTATCAGATCGGCAACTTGGGCACGCTCTACCGCACCGAGTCGCGGCTGATCGGGCGCACCCAGCCTGCGGACATCGCAAGCGCCTACCAGGCCGGCACCGATGCCGCGCTGGAGGCCTTCCGCGATGGTCCCTGGCAGGACCCATCGGCGACCATGTTGGGCCTGGAACAGGAACACTGGCTGTACCAGGCCATGGCCGAGAACGCCCGTCGCAGCCGCTGGCAACTGGTGGGCATGGGCACCATCCTGGGCCGCACCCTGATGCCCGTCGACACGCTGCGCATGCTGCGCAGCGATGCCAGCGAACGCACCGTACAGGCCTTCAGCAACAACATCCGTGGCACGCGCCTGGGCCTGCCCATGTGGATGGATCGCTGGGACGGCTATCCCGCTGCCCGCGCGCGCTTGTTGCAGGCCGCACAACGTGCCGATGCCGATCTGGTGATGCTGTCTGGCGACAGCCACAATGCCTGGGCCTATTCACTGCAGCAGGATGGCCATCCGGCCGGTGTGGAGTTTGCCGTGCAAGGCGTCACCTCCGGTGGCATCGAAGGCAACATGGGCGCCGCACCCAGCGACGTGGCACGGGCCTTCATTTCGACCAATCCAGAGCTCGCCTGGTGCGATACCTCCCGCCGCGGCTACGCGCTGCTGGACATCACCCCTGGGCAGATCACCGGCGAGTGGACCTTCGTGCAGGATATCAAGACCCGCGGTATCGCAACCACGGCATCGCACCGCATGCGCGTGCAGCGCGACCGGCGTGCGTTCGAAAAGATGGCCTGACCGTCGATGATAAACCCGTGTCGCGACCCGTTGCGGACCTCTGCGTCCATTCACATTGGCTGGATTAGAGTCCGCACCGTGACGCCGCATGCTGCGGCAGGGACGGAGATCAACATGAAAACCACACGTCTGCTCGGCATCACCCTGGCCACCGCGGCCGCCCTTGCTGTGGCGCCGGCATGGGCTGATCCACCGCACCACGCGCGCGGTAATGGGCCGCCCGCACATGCAGGTGGTCCGCACAACCGCCAGGCGCCGCCGCCCGGCTGGCAGAAGAAAGCCTGGCGTCGCGGTGAGCGCATGCAGTGGGCCGACGTAGACCGTCGCTACTGGGTCGACGATTACGCTCATTACCGCTTGCGGGACCCGGGGCGCGGCCAGCGCTGGGTACGCCAGTCCGACACCGATTACCTGCTGGTGGAGATCGCTACCGGGTTGATCATCGACGCACTGCATCGCTGATCCGCACGCCATCCCGGCCCCGTCCACCGGCGATCCGGCAGGCGGGGCCGTTCTGCTTTTTGGCTAGTGCCTGGAGCGGTTGGCCCGGCCCGCACCGGACTTCTTGCCGCCACCGTCCTGCTTGTTCACGGTTGCCCACGCGATGCGCTCCGCATCCCTCTTGGAGCGGCCCGCTTTGCGCTCGCTTTGCTCGATGTGTTCGGCCTGACGCATCTGCTTATCGGTATACGCACTCTTGTCGCCGCGTGTCATGGCGATCTCCTGACTGTGGAACTCAATCAAACTAGGGCTATACGCGTAAGCGAAGCGTGCAGTTTCCGTTCCGGCATGCAGACACTGGCGTCATCGTTGCAATTTGACTCACCTGGTTGAATACGCGGATTCCCCTGCCACTAACATTCGTCCTGCGTGCGCGTAACACGCGGTTCCGTAGGCTGGGATTGCACCTGAGTGATGCGGTTCCACCGAAGGAGCAACGTGATGAAACGCCTGCATTTGCCTGCCTTCGTGCTGTTGGCAGCCATTGTTCCCGCCTGCACCCCTGTCGGGGTTGCCACGGCAATGCCACCTCGCGACAACGTGCTCCTGCAGCAGGCCGATACCGCCAACCAACCGGGCAGTGATGGCTGGATAAGCACCACCATCAAGCAGAAGCTGTCCGCCGCAAGCGACAGCAGCCAGCGGGAAATCCACGTGGATACACGTGGCGGCATGGTGAGACTCAGCGGCACGCTGCCCACCCAGGCAGACGTCGACCGCGCGGTGAACGTGGCCGCTAACGTGGAAGGCGTGATCAGTGTCGACGACAGCGGGCTGAGTGTGGGCGACACGCAGCACTGAACACGCCTTGCCTAACTCAGCGCAGTCGGTGCCTCGTAAGGCATATAGCGCAACCCCAACGCTGTCAGTGCGTCACCTGCCGCATCCAGGACCGTCGCCTCCGCATCCAGCACCACAAGAATGTTGCCGGCGTTGATCTCATCTTCAAATTGCTGGCGCACGGGATCAGGAACAGTCGCACCGAGCAAGGCCGAGGACAGGCTGCCTACCATTGCGCCCGCCAGACCAATTGCCGCCGCACCTGCCAGGGTGATGCCCAAGGGAGGCACCGCCACCGCCACCAGACCGGCCAGCAAACCGGTCGCCGCACCTACGCCGGCACCGCGTGCCGTCGCTGATACCAGATCGGTGTCGGCGAGCTTGCGATTGTCCTCGATGGCGTACTTTTCCACCTCCGAGCGTGCAACCAGAAGAATATCGTCGTCGTGCACACCGGCGAAGCGCGCGGCCTCAACGGCTTGCTGAGCCAATTGCAGACCTGCGGAACTGTAGACATGGCGCATCTTCATTCAGCACCTCCTGTCGTGAAACGGGGTGCGGAACAGGGCTGCCGCACGCAGCAGCCCTGCAGCGTCGTCGCCTCACTCAATGTTTGTTGCCGTGACCACGATTGTCCTGCTCGCGCTCATCCAGCATTTTCTGATCATGCATGTCTTTCTGGTGACTGGGTTCACCGCGTGATGCCTGGCGCGACGGATTTGCATTGCGCGCCTGGTCGGCGGCGTTGCCCTGCGGCTTCGCCTGTTCACCCTTGTGCATGTTGTTCTGGGTCTGCTTGCTGATCATTGCAACCTCCACTGCGGCAGTGGGCCGCAGGATCAGGCTACGGCGCTGCGGGTTAGCAGGACGTGGCAGTTCCGTAGTGGAAGGGACACAAAGCTGAGCCGTTGGCCAACGCAAGCGCTGGCCACCGCATCAGGTTTGGCGGCGTAGCGGTGATGCGGGCTGCGGCCTGCTCAACCTGCCTGCACTCAACCGCCGAGGGCCGGGCCCTGCACCGCGGGGCTACGCGGCTGATCGACCTCAGCCGAATTGCCTTGCGCCTGCGATGCCTGTGCAGCGTTCTGGGCAAACTGCGAACTCTGGGCATAGGCAGCGGTCAAGGCCTGAATCTGCGCAAAGTCCCCCCGTTCAAGCGCCGCCGTGTAGTCATTGATGAACCGGCCCGCCGCCGAGCTGGAAGACGGTGCCAAACCGGCCTGATCCGTGGACTGGCCAGCTTGCGCGGGGGGCGCAACGCTGGGCTCGCCAGCAGCCGGCGCGACCTGGCGCATTTCCTCGCCGGTGGTCATGCTGGTCAGCACCATCTGGCCGTCCTCGTCGCTGGCGTAGCTCGCAATCGGGCTGTTCGCGTTGTAGGTATTGGTTGCCGGATCCGGCATCAATTCCAGTGAATAGCTGCGCTGGCCCAGGCCATCGCGTGCATGATCGCGTTGTACCGCTGCCATCGCCGCGTCCAGTTCCGCGTCGGTACGTGGCACGCCGGCTGTTTTATAGAGGTCGGCAATCAAACCGCGCATGCTGTCCTGCTCGGGCTGCGGATGCTCGCGCGCATACTGCGCGATGGCCTGCATGTCGGCCACGCCGGCCTGCTGGCTCTGGTAAACGGCGTCCAGCTCGGCGCGGACATTGCCCGTGGCCTTGCTGTCGTAGAGCCAGCCGTCGTGGGTCCACTCACGGTCCGCACCACGGGTATAGGTATCGCCATCGGAAGCGCGCAGGGTGCCGGCACTGGCGGCCGCATGCTGGATCGCCTCCGGCACCGGCCCATCGCGGTGCCAACCAAACTGGTCGTAGGCCACCTGGTACCGCGCGGCCACCGCCGCCGGTGAATTGGCTGCGTTCTGCGCCACGATCAGGTCCGAGGCGCGCTGCAGTTCGTCCGCCTTCTGCGCTGTCACCGGCGTGGTCCATTCGTGCTTCATTCCATGCTCCATCGGCATGGAATGCAGCGCCGACCAGGAGCCTGCCTGCGCATCACGCACGTAGGCATCCACGTCGGCCTCCTTGCTTGGCAGGCGATAGGGGTTCTGGCTGTCGGCCGGGTTGGCCAGGCCAAGCGCGTAGGACGCGTTGGCAGATTGATAGTTCAATTGCCGCGCCAGGTTGCCCGATGCCACGTAGCGCGTCTCACGGAACACAGCATCACCATCGCTGTCCAGGCGTGGGCTGACGGCCACCTCGGCCCCGGCCGTGGGCGCCTGCGGCACCGGCGCCAGCTTGATCTGCTCGGTGGCCGCCGACCGCAGCCACCTGCCCTGCGGGTCGTCGGGGTCACGCGCCCACTCCACCCCGTTGCCGTCGGTCTGCTTGAACACCTTGTCGTTGTCGCGCGCCTGCGCCCAGCGCTCGCCAAAATAGGCGCCGACAATGCCGCCGCCAATACCGGTGATGATCGCGCCCGGCCCTGTCTCCGAGCCCACCAGCAAGCCATAGCCAAAACCGGCTGCCACACCGCCGGCAACGCCGCCCACGTTGCGACCGACAAAATGGGTGGCGGTGGATTCGGCGCCCATGTCGTTACCCTGCCCGCGCAGCTCGATCACCTTGTGTCCGCTGCTGGCGAAGTCATAGGCCATCAGCGCGATGCCAGCCGCGCCGGCCCCCTTGAGCATCATCCGGCCACTGGGACTCAGGCCCCGTGCCAGCATCGCATCCGGTGCGGCCTCCGCCGCGGCTTTGGCGCCGGTCAGTTGCGGCGGTTCCACCGCCGGTGGCCCGCGCGGCGCACCGGGCTCGCCGGCCATACGCGACGACGTGCCGGGCGGCTCCACCAACAGGCCCGGGGCCAGCCCGCCACGGGCTGCGCTCCACGCGGAGCGGGCAGTCGCCATCTCATCGAAGCTGAGCGCCTTGAATGCGTCCACCGGTTGGTTGAACAAGGTCCTGCCAACCGCGTCATAGCCCTCGATCAACGACAGGTTGGCGCGCACCTGCTGCACGCTGATGATCTTCCCGCTGTTGCTGCTTGCGGCCTGGGCGATGCTTCGCTCCAGCTGCTGGAACTCGGCGGCGGACTGACTGGCAAAGGCCAACGGGTCATTGCCAAAGGCGCGTACCGGATAGCCGTTGATTACCGCGTCCGGGTGTTTGAGCGCGGTGCTCAGCTCGAAGTTGCTGAAGCCACGCCCCGGCGGTGCATTCTCGACGAATGCCACGATCGGACGACGGGCAGCAATCGCATTCTCGAAGTATTCCGGGCTACCGGCATTCCACATCATGTCCTGCAGCGCGCCGGCGTAGTTCGCTGCGCGCGGCTCGTAGCCATGAAGTTCCATGAAATGCTGGAACTTGCCTTCCACCACCCTGAACTCGGTTCGCGCTGCAGACTCCGTGCCCAGCTCGTTGATGAAGCGGCCCCAAGGCGTATCACCGATGATGCCGGCCTTCTTGCCGACATCGCCTATATACGTCTCCGCATTCTGGAAGTTCGACACGCCCTTGCCGTCTACGCCGGAAAAGCCGACGTAGTCCATGTTGGCAGGCAGCCTTGGCGGGTTTGCCCGCATCTGCCGGGCAAGGTAGTCCGCATAGCTCGACGTTCCATCCGGACCCGAACCGGGCGATTTCAGGTAGCCGATGACCTGGTCTATCTGCGCCGGTGTCAGCGGCTTACCATCGGCGACATTGGTTGCTGCCGACAATGTTGTGCGCGCATAGTCGTCAAAGACGAAGTCGGTCATGCGCCCACCTCGCCGCTTCCACGTGCCGGGATGCGGACCTGCGCAAGCACCAGATCACCCGCGCCCTGCAGGTCGATGTCCGTGCTTGCCGAAACTGCAGCACCCGCAGGCACCGCGATGCCACGCTCCATCAGCAGCGCTGTCCGTGTAGTCGCCACGTACCGCAGGTCGTAGGCAACACGGGAGCGGTTCTCGAAAACCGATACCAGGCCTTCGGCCAGGCCTCGCAGGAACTCGAAGTCGGACTCGTCGCTATTGAGCGTCTGCTTCAACTCCAGCACCGCATCCAGCACCCAGTCCCGGCCAAGATCCAGCGTGAAAACACGCTCACGACGGCCCGCTGAGAGCACCTGCAGGTCAGCACCAAAACACCCGATACCGGCTATGCGCTCCTCACCACGGTAGATCGCATAGCGATACTCGTTGTGGCTTGGGTCTTCCGGCGGCGAAGCAGGCACCATCTGCGGCTGCGGTATCCACAATCCGTTGCTGTTGTCGACCGCCGAATCCAGATGGGGCTCAAAGTTCAAAGGCATTGCCGGGGTCTCGCAGATGGTTGTTTACAGGTAGGAAGGAGTTGTCGCACATGCTTCCTGCTCGCCGTAATGAAGATGGCAAAACGTTCAAGCCCTTGGGGGTGACTCCCCAACAGCAAGGCGGCCGTCATTCTGCAGAAACAGACAGTCACCGTCATCGTCGGCAAGCAGATGCTTGGTCCGGCTACGCCTGCACCTGCACCTGCACCACCAACATCACCCCTTGATGGCCACAGGGGGGCGCTCATCCATCAATCCCTTGTTGTCGCAACCGAACACGGCCAGTCCACTGATGTGCTCGTCCCCAATGAAGATCGGGAATAGAAATCCGGCGCTGGCAGAACCGCTCACCGCTGCATGCCCAGCACGCGGCAACCGAGTCCTAACACCCGACCAGACGCAGTGGGTTATGGGGTTCAAAATCCAACACCATGCCGTACTACTTCGCTGATCTGACAAACGAGGCGTCCAGGGACAATCTCAGGAACCACGTCCTCAGCCGACAACGGTAACCGCAACGCAATGGCGCAGTTTGTCGCCAGTTGCAAGTCTGGGTGCATACCGCCGCGGGTATACACCCAGACTATCGTCTCCACCGCCAGGAAAACGTGGAACAGCGCACCGCGACGACACTGCTCACCCAGCGTTTCAATGCCAGCGGGAAGGACTGGTTTCAGGAATACCAGGACCTTCCCAATCGCCCGACCTCTCTGCCTGCGGACAAATAGTCAGGTACTCCTGCAACGACTTGTAGTCGTCAGTGGTCCATGGCTTGCCATAAGGATCCTCTGGTTGGCAGTAGGGCATCCGCATGTAGGTGCGAATATGATCCACCGGCGTCCAACAGGGCAAAGGTTCCTTCACTGGATCCTGTCCCTTGGTGCAGAACAGGAACGGATCGCCGTCACGGTAGCTAAGGCCGTTGCCGGACTGCGCTGCCGCGCCAAAGCTGAGCAGCATCAAGGCGATCGAGCCGATCTTGAACATGGTTTTCATGGTGTTTCCTCTTCAGCGCATCATCGCGCCGCTTCCATTTGCTGCGGTGGTGGTCAAGTGAAGCGCCGACAATGCGGCCGTTGCCCCTTGCCGATGCAGTCCATGCACCGGCAAGGCCTTTCCAATCCCTGCCAGCAGTGGGCCGGCAGGGTCGAACTCAACGTTGCGGATCCGTGCTGGGCTTGGCGGCGTCCGGCGTCGCCTGCTGGACCTGCTGATTCTGCTGAACCTGCTTGTCCCACTGGCTCTTGAGCGTCGAGGCGTAATCCTCGATCGTCTTCTGGATGCCGGACACATCCGCATTGCGCGCCGCGTTCAACATGCGATCAACGAAGGAGGACTGCCCTTCGCCGCCCTCTTGCTGGCCATGCGTTGACGCACCACCGGCGCGCAGTTGCTGCGTCATCGCCTCACGCGACTGCTTGCCGAACGCGCCATCCACACCAATGCCACGGTCTTGCTGGAAGCTGCGCAAGGCATGCTCGGTCTGCGGGCCGAAGGTTCCGCTGCGGGTTTCCAACGGCTTGCCATCGGCCCCCTTGTAGCCCAACTGATTGAGCTGTTCCTGCAGCGCCTTCACCTCCGCGCCGTTCGCGCCCGACCGCAACACGCCGCTGCTGGCCGGTGCCGGCCGCGCGCCGTCGCCACCACGTTCAGCAGCACGCAATTCAGGTAGCGGATCGATCTTGCGACCATCACGCCACAACTCGAAGTGCAGGTGGGTGTCGCCCTTGGCAGGCGTATTGCCGCTGCGCCCCATCGTACCGATCTGCTCACCGGCCTCGACCCGCTCACCATTACGCACCGAGAAATCGCGCAGATGGAAGTACTTGGTGACCGATCCGTCGTCATGGGTGATGCGCACCGTGTTGCCGGCGGCGCCATTGTTGGGCGACACCGTGACCTTGCCGCCGGCAAAAGCAACGATAGGGTCACCTACATTGCCCTGGATATCGATGCCACCGTGGGTACGGCCGCCACTGCGCGCCGTGCCGAACTCGCCGTGGCCTTCGCGCGGCTTGTCGGCGCGGTTGATCTGGTCATTGCCGGGCGCCGGCCATGTTGCCCCGCCGTTGGCACGCGCCTGCGGCTCGGCGGGCTGGTTGCGCTCAGCGGCCGGGCGGCCCTGCTGCGCGGTAAGCGCCTCGCGCGTGCGCTCGTCGGCCTTGCCGGTCGGCTCCAGTCCGTTGGCCTGCTGGAAGCTCCTCACGGCCTCGGCGGTGCGCTGGCCGTAGATGGCGCTGTTGGTTTCCAGCGAGCCACCCTGTGCGTCACGGAAACCCAGCTGATTCAGCGATTCCTGCAGGGCACGTACATCGTTGCCACGTTCGCCACGCTGCAGCACCCCATCGGCCAACGCATCGCGCTGGCCCGGCAGGGCCGCGCTCGCGGTGATGCCACGGTCGGGGATGGAGATCGCCGAATACTTCGTGTTCCAGTATTGGGTGAACGACGTTGCCAGCTCACGATCATCCATGCCGCGGACCGTGCTGTAGGGGTGACCGGTGATCTGTTCGAAGTCACGCGAACTGATGTTGCCCATGATGTTGCCGCGCGTGCTGCCCAGCGAAAAATTGCCGGTAGCGATCGCGCTCTGGATGGAGCCGTAACCCGCTGCACCCTGCTGGTGCGCCAGGTACATGTCCAGGCCATTCGGGTTCTCGGCGCCGGACAGGAAAGGCCGGCCGGTCTGATCGTGCCTTGCAACGATCTGCCTGCGGTTGCCTTCGTACAACGAAGCTGCAGCTGCGGTATTTGCTTCGGGATCGAACTCGCGACCAGCCAGGCCATAGGCCTTGGCGGTACCGGGAATGAACTGGAACAGGCCCTTGGCACCGCTGTCGGTGTTATGGGCATTGGCATTGAACTTGCCGCCGGTTTCGATATAGGCAAAACGCAGGAAGTCTTCTCGCGGAATATTGCTGCGATCCGCCTGGCGTTCAATGATGTCGAGTACAGCGGCTCTGTCGGTGGGATTGGCCATCGTTGGCTCCTCAGGTGAAGTGCGGCCGCGGGGTGGGCCGCAGGACGTCAACCGGACTCAATCCTTGAGTCAATTACAGAGCGGTCAACTCGAAAGTGGATTCAGGGCAGGTAGCGCCCTTCCTTCGTGTCGAAGCGATAGGTTAGCGCATCTTCGGCGCCAAGATCACGGGTTTTTCCGGGCGCGGAAATTTCTTTCCCTGCCAGCGCGATCTTCACATTGGGTAGACCTCCCTGACCAGGCGCTTCGAACGACAAGGTGCCAGTACTGGCCGCACAGGGCATTACCTTGCCTTCATCACAGGCCGCAGCGTTGTCACTGCCTGCCAGCACCGACCCCAGGTAGCCCCACTTGCGGAAGGACAGGTCGTCAACATTGTCGGGATCGAACAGGAACATTGCATACGATGCCTGCGCCACGCCGTCGTCGAAACGCCGGGTCGGCAATGCCAGCAGCAACCTGCCATCGGCAGTTTCCTGCGACAGCGGCTTGCGGGTGTCATCAATCGCATCCGGTTGGTCGTTCTGGCCGAACTCGCCGACGTAGCCATCGGTATCCACCTGTGACCAGGTAGGCTTGCCGGCGTCCTCCGCCTTCACGAACGTGGCCTGCGCGATGGCGACATGGCCGGGCTCCATCATTTCGCCCTCCCCGTCTTCGCTGTCCTCGCCCGCCGTGCTGGTGGCAAAGCCGGTGAAATAGTGACGGCCCTTCAGATCGAACGGATAGCCATACCAGTAGCTCACCATCGCCCCACCGTCGATCTCGTAGCTGACGGCACCATCACCATCACGCTGATAGATGACGTACAGAACACTGTCGGCGGATGGTGGTTTCAGATCGGTCATACCTGCGTCCTTTGATTGTTCGGCAACGGTGGGGGCGCCAGCGGCCGCAGGCGTTTGTGCGGTCCCGGTGCTGCCCTGCTGACTGCAGCCAGCCAAGGCCAGTGCCAGCAGTACCGCCATCGTCGTCTTTGAATGTTTCATGCAAGTTCCTCAAGGCATCGTGCGAACGAATTCGACAGTCCCGCTGCCGGCTAGCCGTAGCGCGCCATATCCTGTTGCTGCGCCCCCTGCTGACGTGCCTCCTGCTGCGCCGCTGCATCACGCTGCGCCAGCACCTGTGCATGCTGGTCGGCCTGTGCCTGGAACGCCTGTCCCGTCGGCGAGGCCTGCAGGGCATCGCTTGCAGCGCGCACGCCGTCCGGGCTGCCATTGCGAGCGGCTTCCAGCAGTCGTGCCACATAGGCCTGCTGGGACTCTGGCACGGCCGGCGTGGCGTTTGCCGATGCCATCTTTTCGCTTCCATTCAACGAGGCATCGTGGAACTGGTTGTTCCTGCCCTCGCGCTGCAACTCCTCGCGCGCCGCGGGGGCACCTGCGGGATCACGATCGCTGAAGTAATCGACACCGTCCTTTATCCAACCCACCGGACCCCGTGCGCCGATGGTGACCGCGCGCCGCAGGTCCTGCACATCACCGCGGTAGTTTTCGATCATGGGCGCATTCTGCCGGGCCCGCTCAAGTGCGGCCGGATCCTGCAGCACCGATACATCCGGCTTGCCATTGCCATCCACCGGCAGGAAGTTGTGCATGCTGTGCGAGCCCATCGAGCGGCCCGCTGCCACCACCGCCAAATCCGGCGTTATCGCGTCAGCAATGCGGTTGTTGAAATACCCGGACTGGTTGAGAACGGACATCTCCTTTTCGGTGGCGTAAATGCGCACATCACCGTACTGGGGACTGGCCGCACTGACCGCATCGTTGGCCATGACGTGGTTCAACACCTTGCCATTGGGGCCAGCCGGAATTTTCAGGTCCAGGCTGCTCGCGCCATAGGCATTGAAGGTTTCACCGCGCAGATCGAAATGATGGGCCGATACCTGCGCCAGCGTGCCGCCCAGCGAGTGCCCAGTCACGCTGACCTGCGGCGCTTCCATGCCCGGCCGCTCACCGATGGTCTGGGAATATTCGAGCGCACGCCGCGTCAACGCGATCGCATCTTCTGCCTGCGGGTTGGTACGCCGGGTGACCATCGAGCCATCGGCAATCACCGCGTCCTTCCAGATCTGCTCGGTGCCGCGATGGGCAACCACAATCTGGCCGTCTGTCAGGCTCTGGTAGATCGTCCCCTCGTAACCGTTGCTGGCATTGCTGACGTGCTCGAGGACCTTGTACTTGCCGCTCGGGGTCAACTCCTCATGCGAGGGGTCAGCAGGCCCCAACCGATAGTCGGAATAGGAATCGTTGGCCAGCTCTGCGTAGTCCTGGGAGGTGAGCTTGGTCATGAGGCGATCTCCTTGGCGCTGAGCGTCATGCTGAAGAACTCACCACGCTTGTCAGCAGGAACCTTTTCCATATCCGCATCACCCAGATCGCGGAACGCATCCATCTTCGCGCGGGGGTAATAGCCGGACCAGAAATAGCGGGTCTCCTGCCCGCCGGCGATCACTTTTTCCGCGGGCAGACCAAAGATGAAACGGGTGTTGGCCGGATCGTTCGTTGCCTTGAGCACCACACGTGCTTCGGCCAGACCCCAGCGGCACACCGCACGCCCGAAGTAGTCCTCATCGACGATCTGATCAAGATAGATGACCCCGGCGTACTCCGTGTCCGAGACCTTTTTCAGGGCAATCGGTTCGTTGCTGGTGATACGCGGAATCGCACCGATGACGGGATCGACGTTCCCGCACTCGCCCGGGTTCTCGACGTCGAACTGGGCGGCTCCATCGATGGTTTCAAAGGCACCGGGAGCATTTGCAAGCTTCACCCGGATTTCGTAAGCCTTGGTCGGATGGTTGTTGAGCTTGCGCTGCGGCGCAGCGGCTTCAGCGGCTTGGGTAGATGCATTCATGGGGGCTTCGCTTCTGTTCTGCCTGTTGTTGCAGGCGGCGATGGGAACCATCACGGCGCAGGCCATCCCGGCCAAAGCCAACCGTGAGAAAAAGGTACGGGGTGCAATATCAATATTCGGCATGAACGGGGTTCCGTGTTTCGGACAGGTATTGGCAACGCGCCGCGATCGGACCGCGCGGAGCCAAGTGAAGCGACGACCGGGCACACCCCTTGCCTGGCTTCTTCAAAAAAACGATCGAGTGGCTGCGCCTGTACGAGCCAGACTGCATCGAACACAAGGCAACCTCGCCGGAACCGGGTTCCGTCGCTGGCACTACATCATGGTTGTGGGGTGACACGTTGTTCTCTGGCATATCCATACGCAGCGTCATCGTGTGGTCGATGCAAACGCAGGCAGCACACCGGCTACCCTTCCTTAATCGCGCACACCCCTTGCGCGACCCTGGCAATTTCGACTGGCAAGCACCCGACAGGCGACGTGACCAGCATATGCCAAAACTAACATCCAATCGCAAGAAGTTGAACCCTTGCACAGATGCAGTTACAACTTCTCACGCAACGCTAACAAGCGGAACGCAACACGGCCCCTGCATGCCCGCGAAGCGGCCTGGAGAACAGCGCAGCATTGCTGCGGGAAGCGTTTGTTTCCACGCATCCCGACGGCGTTGAAGGGCCACAGCGTTCCGCTCCCAGGTGTCATAGCTACAGAGCGCAATCACCGACCAGCAATGGCGCAGCCTTCCTGGATAATTTCGCAGCCCTGACCACACTCCTTCAGGGCGTCCCGGCGCAGCTTCCTCATCCCTCGATTTCCGGTTGCCACGCCGGTGGTCACGGGGTGACCACCGGCGACATCCACCACTGCGATATTTGAAGCTATCGCCATGCAAGCGTTATTGACGACCCCCAATATCTCGCAACCAACCGCACCCTTGGCTTCACAGGAGCGCATGGCAAAGTCGGTCGCCGCCTGCTCAGTCGGGGCCTCCAGTGTCCAGCCCATCAGCCCCCGGTTCCCAACGGCCAAGGCACCCCATTGATCGATGCCACGGCCGCGAACCGTATCACCAACCCCATGCGCTGGAAGATAGACGCTGTTATAGGCAGCCGAGCCGGGTTGCTGGGCCTCCGCCTCGTTCGACCACGAAAGCAGCGCAAGCCAAAACATAAAAGCAAACGTACCTGATCTCACCACCTGATCTCCCGTTACGCCGCCCAACACGCCGGCGTGTCAACCCGCGGACAACGCACGCCCTTTATGGACGATTCTGCAATCGTCACCGCAGTGCGCCATCACCTCTTTTCTCAGCTTACGGATACTTGTCGTTCCATTCATCACGCGAACAGCAACCAACTGCCCGGTGGACACATCCACTCTTGCAATATCCGACGCCACCGCGGCACAGCTGTCTGCGAAGGTAGCAACGACTTCGCATTCGACTGCGCCTGCCGCACACTGCACCGGTCCATCGCCTCCGCAGCTGCGCCTTGCGCCGAGTCGCCTTCGGTGGTCCAACCAAGCACGCCGCCTTTTCCCGCCACCAGCGCACCCCATCGCATCTGCTTCGGGGCACGCGAGGTGCCACCTACGCCATGCGCAGGGAGGCACACGCTGTTGTAAGCGGCCGAGCCAGGCTGCGGCTGCTGAGCACCTGCCGCCACTGAAACGCAATACAGGCCAATGCAGGACAGCACAATCATCAGTGCGTAACGGATAAACCTTCCTCCTTCAGCCGGTGGAACACGTCCCAGCCTTTGAACCGAAATGAACATCAGGTCCGACTATCGCCGTTGCAATTCCGATGAATCACCTGCCCGGGAGCGCACACCCTTCCTGGACAACTGAGCACTGCCCGCCGCATTCACTCAGTGCTCGTTTCCGCAGCGACCGCATCCCCTCCCCACCATGGACCAGAGTGGTGAACACCTTGTCTCCACGCGCAACATTGGCGACAGCAATATCCGAAGCAATCACCATGCACGAATTGCTGAAGGTACCGAGAATCTGGCAATCAACACCGCCATTTTCCACGCAAACTTGTATTGCCTGCTCAGCCGCCTGCTGCTCATCTCCTGCTTGCAGGGTCCAGCCCAGAAGCCCATGGTCACCCACTGCCACACCGCCCCATCGTTCGGGACCGCGGCCACGCACGGTGTCACCGACACCGTGTGCGGGAAGGTAAACGCTGTTGTAGGCAGCGGAGCCAGGCTGCTGTGCGTGCGCTGACAAGATGCCGCAGAGCAGGCAGGTCCATGTCAGTGCAATGATCGATAGGTAACGCATATCCCAACTCCCTGGCTACGGACGTCGATCAACATCTCGGCGCACCAAAAAAGTCAGCCTCGTCCGAATTCCGCCACTGCGCGAACCGCAAAGGCTGTTAGACGCCCCAACAACGCTGGCTCCTCGCCATGCTCAGCCAGCGTATACCTTGGTTTCGCGACAGCGGGGATTCCCCCTTCGCCATGGCGAGATCGAGCTGGCGTCTTGCGAACTTCAGGGAAGCGCACACCCAGTGCGGATCACACTACAGTCTTCGCCACACTGACGAACCGTCATATTGGTCAAGCGCCGCAATCCCTGGTTGCCCGTCCGCCAAAACCAGCGGCTCGCATTCCGAGTCAGCACCGCGCATTCGTTTACAAAAGTGAACTCAACGCGGCACTCCTCACCGGCCTGACTCCGGCATCCATCCATTGCCAGCTGGGACGCCTCGGCCTCAGAGCCGCCATCGACAGCCCAGCCAATGACGCCACGTTTGCCCGAGGCGAATGCCCCCCACTGCTCCGCAGGTTGACGGGTATCCCCCACCCCATGGGCGGGGAGAAAAACCGTGTTGTAGCCGGTTGAACCAGGCTGTTGTGCACTCGCAGTTCCACAAGACACAACAAGCAACCCAGCCGCCAGCAAGATCTTCATTGGGCTATTCATATCGTCTCCACTATCAGCCGATCTGATCCGATTGCCAGCGTTATCGAACAGGCGAACCAGCTCCCTTGTTGTTCTGATGGTGCTGGTTGTTGTCGTCGTCCCTGTTGCGCCGAAGGATGTCCTGCTTGAAATCCGAAGTCTGACCCGTGCTGTTCCGCCCCACACTGCCGAAGCTGGAGTTGGCAACGAATTGGCCCAACGTGCCATTGAAGAACATTGCAGCCATCGGCGGGGTCATCACCATCAGTACGGACATGAGCAATCCTATGCCGCCTTGCTGGATGGCAGATGAACTCAAGCCTGCACCGAAACCATTGGTGCTACCCGTTGAATTGGCGATGTAAGCCGTCACCATCGCTACGGCCGTGATTGCAACAAGTTTGGTGGCCAGTGAAACCATGAACGCCAGCACACCCATTGAGAACATGGTGCCGATGCCATACATCAACCAGCGCTTGAACAAGTCCTTGGTCTGATCGAACAGAAGGCAAAGGATGAATATCGGGCCAAAGCCCACGAACAACACTATTGCCAGCTTGTACAGCATCAGCATCGCCCCGCCGATCACCGACGGCCCGGCAATGCCAATACCGGTCATGCTGGCGATCATCCGCTGGTCTGCCTGGTTCTGGTCGCTGTCACTCACCGGCAACGCATCGACCAAGGCGAAGATCAGCCCCATCAGCTTCAGGTTCTCGTCAATCGAATCTTCTACCTTCTCATCGTTACCTGTAATGACCTGGTGTATTTCCTCAGGCATTGTCTTGCTGATGAAATTGGTCACGTCTCTGCCCGCAAAGGACATGGACGTAGCCGCGAGCACGATCAGGAAACCTCGCAAGGATCCGACCACCAGGCCCATCAATGATTCCCGGCTGCGTCCGGTGACGATCATGAACCCCTGAGAAAGCACCCAAAGGGTAAGCAGGGTCAGTGACATGCCACTGACCCAGCTCATCGTCCGCCCCAGCATTGCTGCCTGGAACGCGTCGATCTGACCGTTGAGCCATTCGAATGTTGCAGCAAAGAAGGCCCATTGGATGAACCCGCTCAGATCGAAAGCAGCCATTAACATGAAACTACTCCTAGTTCCTTTAGATGCCCGGCAGGGCGCCGTTGCCCTTCAGCGCATTCCTGGTCAAGGCCGAGCGTGAGTTCTGCAGGTGAGAAACACGGGCTTGATAAGCCGCCATGTAGGTCTGATAGCGGTCGCGGTCATTGTCCATGAGCGCGGTGAGGGCCAACACTTCATTGGTGTTGTACTCGATGTTCGCGTAGTCGTTGGCACTGAGGCTGCGGCGGCGATCTTCCAGTTGCTTCAGACGGTCATAGTTCTGCTTGGATCGCTCGAACATCCGCAGCGAAAATCGGTACTGCGCCAGCTCGGTTTTGGCCAGTTCCTGGCACAAGGTCTGTTGTTGCATACCCAAGGTCGTGGCTGCGCCGGTGGAGCACAGCTGGTCCATTGCCACTACCACGCTGCTGGGCTGCGTCTTGTTGAGCGCCTCGTCACCGGTCGGCTCGACGATCATTTCCGGCGTGGTGCCATTGCGCTGCTGGATCTGCAACTTGCGGTTCAGGTCATTGAGGTGACGGGTGACCGTACCACCATCGTTGCCGATACGGCTCTTGATATCGTCCAGTTTGCGCTGGCTTTCATCGTCGTCCACTTTCCAGGCTGCCATTGCCACACCAGTGCCCAGCAGTGCCACCACGGCGACACTGGTCAGCACCCAGCGGTTGGCCTTGGGCGCATTCAACTCCGAGCCGAACGTACGCAGCCACGCCTGGCGAAATGACGATTTCCCGGTATCGCGATGCTGTTTCTGGGTTTTCATGGTCCACCTCTACTAGTTTCAAATAGCGTTGAATTTCCAAGGTACTGGCGCATCAGCGCGCAGCAGCCCGTCTACCATCGCCTGACTCGGATCGTTGCTTCGACCCGCGCCCCGAACCCTTACGATTTTCATAGAACTCCTGCAGCCACTGGTCCGGCGTCAGTTCGTCCACCGCCACGCCGTAATGCTCCGCTTGCTGATTCACGATGCGGTCCATCACGTCGATGTTGTCGGTACTGGCCGAGATCACCGCCAGCGCGTCATCCATGCCGCGCAGGTTGAGCTGGCACACCGTCGAGCCGTGCCCCTGCTTGACCAGGAAGGCACGCGAACGCTCGTCCAGGTTGGCCACGACCTCGAACTCGGCCTCGGTCAGCTTCAGCCCGTCCATGTACTCGCTGCGGGTCGCATTCGGGTTGGGCAACAGGATCAACGTGGCGGTCTGTTCGATCAGTGCCGCGGAGATGTCACTGGCCAGCGCATCCTCCGGGCTCTGCGTTGCAAAGATGCCCAGGCCATTCTGCTTACGGATGGTCTTCTGCTTGTTCTTGGCAAAGTCCTTCAGCGCGCCGCCGCCGTCGAGGATCTTCCAGAACTCGTCCATCACGTAGATCAGCGGCCGGCCATCAATCAGCTCTTCGAGACGGTGCAACAGATAGTTGATCACCGGCACACGCACTTCGGCGTTGTCGATCACCTCGGTGTAATCGAAGCCGATGATGTTGGCTTTTTCCAGATCGATGACATCGACCGGATTGTCGAACACCCACCCCAGGGTATTGCCCGCCGTCCATTTGCGCAGGCGCGCAAATAGCCCGTCATCGCCCATGTTCGGCAGGCTCTTCTGGAAGTTGGTCATCGAACGCAGGTGCTTGGGCATGTCGAGCATGCTTTCCACCGCACGGAAGATGTCCTCGTCCTCGCGCGCGGTGTACGTGGTCTTGCCCGCCAGCACCTTGATCAGGTTGCCGAGGAACTGCACGTTGGCATCGGTGCGATCGCACTGGAACGGGTTGAAGCCGGTCGGCTGGCCATTGTCCAGCGCCAGGTAGTTGCCACCGCAGGCGCGCACGAAGATCTCGGCGCCGCGATCCTTGTCGAAGAAGAAGATGGTCGGCGACGGCTTGTACTTCTGCACCTGGCTGAGCAGGAAGTTGATCAGGGCGGTCTTGCCGGTACCGGACTTGCCGATCACCATCGTGTTGCCAATCGCCTTCTCACCCAGCGAATTCTCCGCCGGGTGGGTGGCATGGAAATTGAAATAGTACGGCTGACCATTGGTGGTCTGCAGCACGGTCAGGCATTCACCCCACGGGTTGTTGTCCCGCTTGCCGGTGGCAAAGTTGTGCAGCGGCGACAGCCCCAGGAAGTTCAACGAACTTACGTTGGCCAGCCGCGTGCGGTACTTCCAGTTCGCCGGTAGCTGCGAATAGAAGGACGAGCACACCGCCAGGTCTTCCTTCACCGACACGAAGCCCGCGTTTGACAGCTCTGCACGCGTGGTGGCCAGGTTCTGCGACAGCGTCTTCTGGTCTTCCGCGTACAGCGTCATCATGAAGTGGTATTCACCGAGCACGAAGTTGCCCGATGCGACCTGGTCCATCGCATGGTCCATCTCCACGATCTGGCTCACCGCCTTGTCGCCCGAGGAGATCATCATGCCCTTGGTGCGATCCAGCACCTTCAGCGCATCCTGCCGCCCCATCGGGCTGAACGAATGCGTGATCACGTACTCGAAATCCAGGTACTTCAGGCCATTGAGGATGCCCGGGTAGGTGCCGTCGGTGAATTCCTTGATATTCAGGATGGCGCCGTAGTGGTTACCACCACCAGGCGCGTTGATCACGAAATCGCCCGACTTGGCCGAGAACATGTGGCGCGATATCGGCAGGTAGTCGTACACCGGCGCATGCAGCACCGGGACCGGCTCTTCCAGACGGTTGAGGATGTAGCCAAAGAAGCTCAACACCTCGGAGAACACGACACCGTTGTCGGCTTCGTACATGCCCAGCAAGGTCGGCGCATAGTCTTTCAGCACCGCCTCAACGTTGCCGGCCAGCTCGGTGATCTTGCCGATGGACTGGTCCTGCTCGGCCTGCAGGCGATCGACGTTGGCTGACTTCTCGACGAACTTCTTGCCGGTGACGATGGGCCGGTAGATCATCGTCAGGAACAGCTCGTTGCGCATGATCTTCTCCGACGACAGGCGCTCGAAGTATTCATCCGACAACTGCTGGTTGAATCTGTGCTGATAAGTACATTTCAGGTCAACCCGACCCCGGCGCCGGATGTCATGCACCCAGAAGGCGACATTGACGAAATCCGGCGCACGCAGGGTCTGCAGCATCCGGTTGAAGGTGCCGTGCCGATGCTCCAGCTCCCATTCCTCACGCCCGACGAAAGGCAAACCGTCCAGGCGCCAGGTGATAAGGAAATCGCCACCCGTAGTCTTCACTACGTGAGGAGACACGTGTGAAGAGTACGGAATGAACTCGGAGATGGAGGTATCGGGCGACAGCATTCAACTAGTCCCTGGAGGGGTTTTCGAGCGTCTTTCTATAACTGTTGGGTGTGAACACCCACATGCCGTTGTGGTGTTTGAGGTTGCGGACCCTGCTGCGGAACTGCCAGCGCAGGCCCAGCAACCTGAACACCATTTCGTCCCTGCGCGCCATCTGCCGCATGATCATGATCACGATCGGCAACAGGAACAGGAAGAACATGTCGATATAGAACGTCAACAGCAGGCACGCGCCAGCCGCGATCGTGAAGGGCATATACGGCACCCCCATGAACATGGCCGGTCGCGTGCAACCGCGGAAGAGCGCGTCTTTACGCATACTGCAGCAGGGACTGCACCATCATCATGGTGGTATCCGTATCGGTAACGTTTTCCGGCAGCAGCATCTTGGCGATCTGCGCTGCCGCGCCAATCAGGAAGCCACCGATCAACACCGGCGCAACGTCACTGATGCGCTTGTGGTTGAAAGCGATCTGGTAGCCCGCAAAGATTACGGCAATGGTCACCACCGCAATCGAGGCGATGTTGAGCAGGCCATTGACGTTGTCGAAGAACTGGGTGACGCGGTTGCTTGCACCCGAGCCGTCCTGTGCCATCACCAGAGCAGGCATGGCCAACAGGCTGACAGCTGCGACGGACGAAGCCGCGCGGCGGCGGACGTTGCTGAAGAACTTGCTGGTTTTATTCTGCATGGGGAACCCCGATTTCGGTTGGAGGAAAAGAACTGCGAGCTACTGCTTGGTCACCAGGTGACCGTTACGGCGATGAAGCTAGAACACGAACGCGGCATCCCGTTGAGGTGCTGCCGCGGCCGGCGCCGATTGGGGGGAAACAGGAGCAGGCGCCTGCGGGCTTGCCGGGAGCGTACCTGCCGCGTTTGTCATTTGCTGTGAAGCCGGTGCACCCATCGCCCGCACGACGACCGGTGCATCGTTGTTG
Organism: Stenotrophomonas sp.; assembly: GCF_032061965.1. Taxonomy (GTDB): domain Bacteria; phylum Pseudomonadota; class Gammaproteobacteria; order Xanthomonadales; family Xanthomonadaceae; genus Stenotrophomonas. Next base: position 84,381 of record NZ_DAMBEF010000013.1, read on the forward strand.
CCGGCCTGCGCGGGCGTAGGCGCAACCGGAGTCTGCGGCGCGGGCACTGCCTGCTGTACAGGCAACGCCGGAGCAGCGGCCTGTGCCTCCGCCATGCCCAAGCCGGAGCGAGCCAAGGCAGCTTCCTCGACACGCCGCAGCACGCGCGCAGCCGCCGAATCCACAGGAACCTGAACGTTGCGCGGGGTGCTGGCGGCAGCGGGCCGCGTTCTGATGACAGGGATGGCCGTTGCGGTCGGCCCGGCGGCGGACGCCTGCCAGGAAGCGACCACCTTCTGCACATAACCGTGCCGATAGCCGGTGGTGAAATTACCCGAGTAGTAGCAGCTGAATGCCTTGCCCCAATCCTGCCCGGAGCGCCCATAGCACTCGGCAAGGATGCGCGAACCCGCCTGCAGGTTGGGGCAGACATCAAATGCCCGCTCGTAGCTGCTCAAACCATGCTTGGCCAGGTTGTAACGGTTCACCTGGGCAATACCCAGCGAGAAGTTGTAACCGGCCTGTTCCAGCATGCGCGTGGTCGACAGTGCTTCACCGAGGTTACGCGGCTGCCGCGCAAGCCGGCCACCGACCACGCCAATCGCAAAGGGGTTGAACGAGGATTCAACCTTGACCACGTGATGCATGACCTCGGCGGGCACCGCCAGGTCCGTGCAAGCCGCCATTTCCAGGCCAGGGAGCATTATTGGCCCCTCCCATGATGCGGGGTGGTGAACGCGCAGGTACGCATCAGCCCAACCCCCGCGTCGGATCGAAATCAATGCCGGTGATATAGCGCCGGCCTGCATGCGCCTTGATGTGCACGACGATATCGATGGTCATCTTCAGGAGGTGTTTGATCACCTCGAACTCCAGCCCCGAACCTTCGTTGGAGGCCTTCACCATCAATGCCAGCTGGTCCCAGGTCTGCGACGTGCTGCCGGCATGGCAGCTGGTGATCGACCCCGGGTGGCCAGAAGCGCAGTTACGGATGAAGTAGAACGACTCGTCGCCGCGCAACTCGGCCAGGATGATGCGGTCCGGCTTCATGCGCAGGCAGGCTTCCATGCAGGACTTGGCGCTGATGTTGCTGGTGCTCTGCCCACCCTTCGAATACAGCAGATGCACCACGTTGGGCTGCTGCAGGAACAGCTCGCGTGCGTCTTCGATGGTTACCAGGCGCTCCTGGTCCGAAATATGGTTCACCAGCGACTTCATGAACGTGGTCTTGCCGCTACCGGTTGCACCGGATACCACGATGTTCTTGTGGTACTGCACCGCCTTCTTGAAGAAACTGGCGTAGTCACGCTGCGCACGCAGCTCGCACAACTCGCGATCATGGTCGCTCAGGGTCGGCGCCTGCTCCAGGATCTCGCTGAAGAAACCATCTTCCTCGTATTGCTCCAACGACTTGCCGAACCTTGCCGGCAGACGGATCGTGATCGACACCCGGCCTGCATCGCAGGCGGGCGGAATCACGAACTGTGCGCGCTGGCCCGTCGGGAAGGTCAAGGACACCATCGGGTCGGCATCGGTGATGCGCTGACCGGTGTTGCTCTCGTTGACCACCGCCGTGCAGAACTGCCGCGCGCGCTCGAAGGTCAGCGACGGGACCGCCTCACGACGCCAGCCCGAGCGTGTTTCCAGGTAAAGCTCACCCGGCCGGTTGATGCAGATTTCAGTGACATCGCTGGAATGCATGTGCTCACCGATACCCAGAATACCGTACTGGTATTCCAGGAAATCGTTGGACACCTTGGCGATGGCGGACTCTGCATTCATGTCGTATGCGGACTCAGCGAATCACGGCCGAGAAGTCGACATCGCGCGCAACGTAGACATTGACGATCGTGCCCTGGTTGATGGTAACGGTCGGCGGACGGGTCATGTTGCGCTCCATTGCCATGTTGGCCATGCGCTCCATGGTCCGCGCCGTGGCGCTTTCATACGGGTTCTGCACGATGGCGCCATTGACGATTGACGACTGCTGCGGCCCGTTCTCGGCGGCGGCGTACTTGAACGCGTCGGCCAGGATGCTGATCAACAGCGAGGAAGCAATGCGCTGGCCCCAATGCGCACTGTAGTGGCCGTCATTGCCGGCTGAGCCCAGCCCATCCACGCCGGGGCTGCTCATGTTGATGTCCAGCCCGGTCGGGGTGGTGATGCGATCCCAGACGATGGCCACGCGGTTGCCAATGATGTCATCGGAACCATAGGTGCCCTGCACCTTCGAGCCACGCGGCAGCAACAGGCGCTTGCCATCGACCGAATACACCGGCTCGGTGACGATGCAGGACGTATAGCCCGGGAAGTCGGAGATGACACGCGCCTGCAGGACGCAACGGATATAGGTGCCACGCAGCAGCAAGGTATTGGGCTTGTACAGCGGCTGTGCGCTGGTCGGGCCATCGGCCGGACCGCCGGAACGCGCCGCAGCTGCGGCCATCGCACCTGGCATCGGCGCAGGCGCACCGCCCTCTCCGGCTTCACCGTTGGCATCAAGCATGCGTCGTTCAAGCAAGGTCATTTCCGGACGCCGCGAGGAATCCATGCCCATGCCCATCGGCGCCTGCGGGCTATCGTCGATCACCGGCAACGGCGGCAACTCTTGAACCGGCGCCGCCTGGACCACAGGCCTCTCAGGCGGCAACTCGGGCAGGTCGCGCGGAGCAGCCGGGATGATCACCTGCTCCGAAGGCGGCTTGCGCGGGGCGTCGTCCCCGGAGGAAAGACCGCCGGAGAATATCCATGCGGCCAGTGCAGCCAATGCAATCACGATGGCTGCCAGGAAGCCCAGCGCCTTGCGGTTGAGGCGCTGGACGTCATCGGCGCGCAGGTACGGCGCCTCATTGTCCAGCCCGGGATCGGTGGCGTATTCGCGCCGCGCATACGGATTGGCAGCTGGCTGCTGCGGCACTTCCGGGGCGTCATGCTCATTGGGTGGGATCTGGTTCACTGCTCCGGTCTCCTGCGCAGGCCGATAGCGTTGTCGCCGTGTCGCACGACAAGGTAGGCGTAGGTGCCATGCACCACGATGGTGTCCCCCTCAACCGTCGAGTTGACGATGAACTCGTCACCGGACTTGCTGTCACGTGCGAACACGGCCGGGAAGTTGCCACTGGGGAAGCGCGAACGATCGCCCATCCGGATGTAGGTGAAGCGACGGTCGTCGTACACCGACGTAGGCACCAACCAGGTTGGCCGACGCTTCTTGTAGGTGTAGTCGTAGCCGAAGTAGTAGTCGCGGCCCGGCACCACCGCCGTGTTCAACTCCGCTGCGGGCTCGTCGGTGGCGACGTTTTCGGCGGCGAACTTGGTATCGGCCGGGTACACGAAGCGCACCTTGTACTGCACGCCGGCCGCCTTGGCCTGATCCAGCGCCCGCCAGTTGGTAGCCACCACCTTCAATTCGAAGATGTAGGAATGCGCCGCCGTGCGCACCATCAGGTTGGTGTCCACGTCCACGTTCTTGGGCTTGAGGTAGAAGACGTTGTCACGCCGACTGATGTCCCAGCCGCCACTGAAGCCGCTGCTGTAGTCCAGCACCTGCTCGTGCGGGCTCAACTCGATCTGGGTGGTGATGCCCAGGCCGGTGCGCACGGTGTAGATCTTGTCCGGCGCGTAATCGTATTCCTCGACCACCTGCGCGGCCGCCGGTAGTGCCAAGCCCGCCATCAATAGCAGAGCAAGGCCACGTCGCAGGATTTTCTGCAGCGGGCTACTCATCGTTCAACTCCCCGTTGTTCACTCGTGGCACCGGACTGCTCCGCCGGCGGCGGCGGCAATGCGGCGGCATTCGGATCCGCGCCTGGCATCGCGCCAGGTGCAGCGGCTGGATAAGCGCCCGGGCCCTGCGGGGCGACCCCACCCGGATAGGCCGGATAACCCTGCTGGCCCTGCGCATCAACCGGATAACCGGCAGGTGCCGCGGCGGGTGCGGGGGCGGGCTGCACCGGTGCGGGTGCACCCGGCGTCGGAGCAAAGTCGTTGTCAACGCGATAGTTGATGACGCGGAACCCCAGCGGGTTGAGCAGCCGGTCTTCGTCACTCAGGCGCAGGCTGGGCTGATAGGTGAACTCCAGCGTGGCGATCTTGCTGTCCAGCGGTTCGACGCGCCCGTTGGACTTGTCGTACACGCTGCGCTGGAAGCGGACCGTGGCACCGGTGGGTCGACGGCCCTCGCCGCCGCCCACCAACACGATGCTCAGGATGCGGATGTTGAGCGACTTGCTGGTGCCGTACAGCCGGAACGGACGCTCGAAGTTGGTCTGCGCGTGCAGCGCCATGTACGCCGGAGCCACCGCCGGGCTGGCCATGGACAGCGTCGTGCGCCAGTTGCGCTGGCCGATCAGTCCGGCATCGTACGATTCGCGCGCAAGGATGAACTGGGCGACATTGCTCTTGTTGATCGCCTCTTCCGTGGTCACGTCGCGCTCACCGAAGTTACCGCTGAGGCGTGCCACCGATGCAGTGCCGGTGTAGGGATCGGCCATCACCAGGTACGGCACCTTCTCCTTGAGCGGCAGGAACAGCAGGTAGCCGCCGGCCAGCAGCAACGCCATGAGGATCGCGCACCAGGCGACCATCCACGCGCGCTTCTCGCTGCGCTTGGCACGGTCGGCCAAGGACACTTCGAAGTTGACCCCCTGCGAAACCGCCCGATCTATCTCGGGGGAACTCGTCTTCTTTTTACCAAACATGCCCGCGCTGTCCTTTACTTGCCAGCAGCATCAGCTGCGGAACCTGCCTGCGGGCCCGCGGTGTCGTTGGACACAGCCGCGACGCTGACGATGATCTGTTGCCGCTCGACCACCACCAGCACGCCCTGTGCGGCATAAGCGGCTGACAATGCAGCGGCGGCTTCTGCAACGCTGATGGTGTGGATGTCGGCGACCGGCCCGAACAACGTGTAGTCGTTGGGATGCAGATAGGACAAGGTCAAGCCCGAATCCTTGGCCCAGCGCGTCAACATGCCCTTCAGCGTGCCGTCCACAGGCGAGGCCTGATAGAGGTACGACGCGTGCAGCGGAATCGCCTGCGGCGCCTCGGCCATGCGGTTTACGGGCATCCATTTGCCACTGGGCTCGGTGGGCTTTGGCGCGGAACAACCGGCCAACAGCGCGATAGAGCTGAGAAAAGCAACGCACAGCGTGTTGCGGATCGGCATATTGCGGCTCACGAAGTCACCATCGAGAAGTTTTCGACCGCAGCAGAGCGCTGCAGGAGTCTCTGCACAGGGAAGCAGGGATGTTTGCGCCGAGATGGCAGGCGATGCGACGTGGCAAGGGCGACCCCAAGCAAGGGCTTGCCTGCAACCGTCAATGTGCGGACAGACCGCCGTCTGCTACCCGCTCCCCGTGAGAGATAAACCATTCAAAAATCCATTTCATCGTGACGTATGCACGGAACGATTACTTCGCACACTCGTCCCACTTCACCTTCGGGGCGGAGCATAGAGACGCAAATGTTTGCATCCCGTGAAGTAATTTTTCACACAAGAGTGTGATGCGCGTTCCGCGCATGGGCATGATCAACACACGTATCAGAACAACGACTTCAGCTTGATGACAGCGCGTCTGCGTCCGCAAAAAAGCTTAAAAATCCCCAATTCGTGCACTCAACATGCAGTCATCGCCGCCCCCCCGGGGACGCTGCAGTATGCGAGCGTCCGACTACACAAGAGCGCTGCATGAACTGAGCATACACACACTCTTCACTGATTGACGTGAAGAAAAAAGTTAAACGACGTTTGTTTCCCACTCGATGTTCGATTCTGGCAACATGCGCCTCTCGCCCGGCGAGGGTGTGAAGTCGAAAGGTGTGACATGGAGCAATCGAAGATGGAGGACTTCATCGCAAACGCCGCACTTCTTGCGGGTCACCTGACGCAGCAATGCGAGAAGGTCGTTGCGGAGCAGAAGTCGTCCACCGCGGATCTTCAACGCGCGGCAGCGGACGTGGGGCAAGGCGTCGCTGCGGGAAGAGCCGAGCTTGCACAGAGCGCGCGCGCAGCGGTACGCGAAGCGCTTTCCCAGGAAATCCCGGCAGCGGTGGAAGCCATCGCCGATAGCGGTGATCGCCTGCGCGCCATTGCCGATCAACTGCAGCGCGAGCAATTGGCCGCTGCCTCGGGCATACGCGCATTGGCGTGGAAAGCGTTGGCCGCCATGGTCGTTGCTGCTGCCGTGGTCATCGGCGGCACCGCCTATGTCGCCTCGAACAACGTGCAACGTGCGCAGAACGCACGCCTGGAAGCCGAGGTGATGGAGACGCTGCAGCAGGTGAAGATCACCGCCTGCGATGGCAAGCCCTGCGTCAAGCTCAGCGATGGGCAGCAGCGCTGGTCGCGCAACGACGACTACATCCTCGTTGACACCAGCAACGGCACTGGCGCCGGCAAGTGATCGCGAAGTGGCTCCGGCGCACTGCGGTGGGCCTGTCACTGCCGCGTTTCAAACAAACATACGAATGACCGAGTCGAAGGAATCGCCTTGAGCAACTACCGGATCCTGATTGCCGCCATCTCTGCAGTGGTCCTGCTGATCGCGGCCATTTACCTGGCAGGCTTCCTGACCTTGATGTTCCTCGGGCTCGACACGGGGATGACCGAGTTCGGCACGTACTACCAGTACTTCAAGAATCTCAATCACCCGCAGGTGATGCCGTATGCCGGGCGCATCAAACTGGCCGGCGGTATCGGCGCGGTGTTGATGCTGCTGGTCTGGGCCTCCATCGTGGTGATGCTGATCAAGCTGCGCAGCCATCGCAACATCCACGGCCGTGCGCGTTTTGCCGGCATGGTTGACCTGGCCAACACGGGGCTGCTGAAGCACAAGGACGATGGCATCGTACTGGGGCAGATGAACGGCAAGCTGCTGCGGCTGTCCGGCCAGCAGTTCGTGATCCTGGCCGCGCCAACCCGTTCGGGCAAAGGCGTTGGCGTGGTCATCCCCAACCTGCTCGACTACCGCGAATCGGCCGTGGTACTGGACATCAAGCAGGAAAACTTTGACCTGACCTCGGGCTGGCGCAAATCCATCGGCCATGAGATCTACCTGTTCAACCCCTTCGCGGAAGATCGCCGCTCGCACCGTTGGAACCCGATGACCTACGTGTCCAGCGACCCGTCGTTCCGCGTGTCCGACCTGCAATCGATCTCGGCGATGCTGTACCCGGATGGTGATGACAAGGACAAGTTCTGGACCAGCCAGGCCCGCAACGCCTTCCTGGCCTTCACCCTGTATCTGTTCGAGCAGGCCGACGCCGTACCGGGATCGCCCAAGCCAACGCTGGGCCAGGTACTGCGCCTGTCCTCCGGCGACGGCACCGAGTTGAAGCCCTATCTGCAGAAGCTGGCCGAAGCCTCCTTCCTCAGCTCGCAGGCGCGCACCGCGTTTGCCGGCCTGCTGTCGCAGGCCGATGTCACCTTCGCCTCGATCATCGGCTCGTTCCGCGAGCCGCTCAATCCGTGGTTGAACCCCGTGCTGGATGCAGCCACCAGCGGCGACGATTTCCGCCTGGATGATGTGCGTCGCAAGCGCATGACCATCTATGTCGGCATCCAGCCCAACAAGTTGGCCGAAAGCCGCCTGATCGTGAATCTGTTCTTCAGCCAGCTGATCAACGTCAATACCAAGACCCTGCCGCAGAACGACAAGAGCCTCAAGCACCAGTGCCTGCTGCTGATGGACGAGTTCACCTCCATCGGCCGCGTGGACATCATCGCCAAAGCGGTGGCCTACATGGCCGGTTACAACCTGCGCCTGCTCCCCATCGTGCAGTCCATGGCCCAGCTGGATGCGGTGTACGGCAAGGAACTGTCGCGCACCATCATCACCAACCACGCGCTGCAGATCATCTACGCACCGCGCGAACAGCAGGATGCCAACGACTACTCCGAGATGCTGGGCTTCACCACCGTACGGCGGCGCGCACGCACGCATTCGCATGGCCAGAACCGGTCGGTATCGGATAACGAAGTTCTGGAAAAGCGCGCCTTGATGCTGCCCCAGGAGCTCAAGGCAATGGGCCCGGAGAAGGAGATCGTGCTGTACGAAGGCCTGGCCCACCCGGTGCTGTGCCGCAAGATCCGCTATTACAAGGATGGCTACTTCACCAAGCGGCTGCTGCCAAAGGTGGACGTCAAGCAGCTCACGCTGGCCTGACAAGAGCCGATTCGCCCTGCTTGAACAGCGGCCCCGGGGACTGGGTCCCCGCGGACAACCGCGCGCCGCGTCATCCAGCCCGACCGTCCGGCAGAGCTCTGCGGGCGGTACGCTTGCCGCCCAAGCCCGCAACCTTCGTTCACCGTCCCGCAATCGACTGCGCTCCGGGCTCCGTACGTCTCCACATTCACTTCACCCGTCGCCGGGTAGCCTCGCGACGCTTGCTATAAGCTCGTCTAAGGTTATCTGGCCGCTGGCTTCGCCGCCCCGGTAATCTGCACGTAAATTCACGGGGGTTACATGCTGTCATTTATCCAGGCTCCGGCGTTGGTGCGCCGCTGCTCGCGCGTAGTCGTTGCGCGTGCAATGCGCTGCACGGGTGGTACGAGCCGCGTGGCGGTGTTGTTGTTCTCGCTGTTTGCCATTCCGGCGTTGGCCAACGCCGCCGAGCTTGCCCCAGGTTTCAACGAATGCCCGATCGGCGCCAGCGTCAACGGCCAGTTCGACGCGGGCTGGTTTCATAATTCCCCCTCGCTGACGCGAAACCAGGACTTCCGCGCCAACCCGCCGGCCAACAACGATCCTCAGAACGGCTGGATCGAGACTGCCGGGGCAAACCCGCTGGTGGTGGCTTCAGCGACGGCCGAGTTGACCGGAAGCGGATTGGTTGAATTCAACGAAGGCCCGACCCGCAGCCGCTACCTGCAGGGCAACATCACCACCGGCAGCACGCTCACCGATGCGGCCAACAACAACTGGTACCTGGAATACAAGTTCACCACCCCGGCAGTGGTCGCCGCGGGCACGTTCTTCAAGAAGGTGCATGTGGTCAGCTATCAGGGATCGAACTTCCAGCTGGCGGTACGTGTGTTCGAAGGCGCGTCCTCTGATTTCTGGACCATTGCGCAGGATGTTCACGTCAACGTGAACCGAGCCAACGGTGATGCCAACACCTGGCAGCGCTTTTCGGCAAACAACACGCGTTACCCGATGCTCAAGCCTAACACCCAGTACACCGTCCGGCTTTACCTGTACAACCGCATTGGATCGGCAGTCATCGCCGCCAACACCAACCCCGGCATTCCCGCTGGCATGGGCGTCATTTCCGCGGACGACTTCCAGTTCGGCACAGGCGTGTGCCCTCCCGCAACGCTCAAGCTGACCAAAATTTCCAACGGCAAGGCAGGTACGTTCAGCTTTGCCGGTACCAATGGCTTCCCGACTGAGAACCTCACCACCACGGCGGCCGGCAGCACAGGCCAGGCGAGCGTCACGCATACGCTGACCGCGACCAATACACAAACCGTGGTCACCGAGAACGCTGCTACCGGCTTCCGCCTGGGCAATATCAGCTGCACCGGTCTGGGTAGCGGTGGCAACGCCACAACCGCTATTGCCGGCAACGGCGCCAACGGTGGCAGCGTTACCCTTGATGCCGCAGCTACTACATGGGGCAGCAACATCGTTTGCACCTTCACCAATGAATCCACCGAAGCAGGCTTGTGGATACGCAAGAGCAACAATGCACCGAGCCTGGTATCCGGCACCCAGACCACCTACACCATCGAACTGCACAACGATGGTCCCGGGGCCGCCGATCAGGCCGTGGTACGCGATACACCCGCCGCCGGCCTCGGCAATTGCGCCGTGGTCGCCAACAGCTGCTCGCCGACCGCTATCACCTGCCCCGCCAATCTGTCTGATGTGCTGACACCCAGTGGACTCACCCTGCCGCTGCTGCCTGCTGGCAGCGGCCTGACATTCCAGGTGCAGTGCCAGGTGCAATAAGCGGAGCAGAAAACTGCCCCGCCAGCTTGAATCAGCGGGCGGCCGGCGCAGCCTTGCGCAGCGCGATGGTGTAGAGCACCGCATAGAGCGTGGTGACGGACAGCGGCACGATGATGGTGCGCAGGATCTCCGGCGTACCTGCCAGCCAGTGAATGCTGCTCAGCAGGCTTACCGATACGGCGGCAGCCGCCAGCGGCGGCAACCACCAACCTGCGCGGCCCGGCAAGCGGGCCGACAGCGCTTCAAGCATGCGCTTGAGGAACAAGGTGATCAGCGCCGACAGTACGCCCTGCACCAGCCCTGCAATCAACGGCCGCGGCATCGGATGTGCCAGATTGGCAAATGCCGCCCAACTGCCCATGGCCACGAAGGCCACTGCCATATGCACGGCACTGCTGCGGGCGGCGGCTTGAATGTTCTGACTCACGTGCGACTTCCCTTTCGATCAAACCCGGCATGCAAAGGCAGGCCCCGGTACAACATGGCCCACCCATTGCAGACCAGAGCACGCAGTGTAGTGCCAACCGGCGCAGGGGCTTGCATGCCGATCCGGCCACATCACCCTTCCCCGCAGCTAGGGCGTATCCAAACCCAAGCCAAGAAACGAACGCATGCGCTCAAGCTCCGCTTCCAGCCCTTGCGCAAAGCCGGGCTCAGGCGGCTTCCGCCCTTCCACATAGCTCAACTGCGCGTCCAGGCTGCCGGCTGCCGCCGATACATTGCCCCAGCCAATCACCTTGTCGCGCCATAGCAGGGGTAGCGCGTAGTAACCCAGCTTGCGCTTTGCCGCTGGCGTATACGCCTCGAACCGATAGGCCCAGCCCCAGAACAACTCAAAGCGTCGGCGGTCCCATACCACCGGATCAAACGGTGTCAGCAACCGCACCTGTTCATCAGCAACCCACCGCCTGCTATCGGCGCGTTCGGATTCCGGCCATAGCCAATCCACACCATCCACGCGCACACGCTGCAAGCGCTTTCGCGCGCGCACCAAGGCGGCCTTGCGCCCTTCCTTCCATTGCGGCACACCGCCGCCCAGATACGCCACCAGCTGCCCCAGGCTGGCATCCGGCAACGGCGCGTACTTGTTGACGATCAGGTCGATCAACACATCCAGACGCTGTTCGACGTCGGCCGCTTCCACGGCGGGATCGGTCTCACGCACCGCGTACATGCGTGTGCCGCCCTGCCGCCGCGCCACGCGCAGCAGGCCGCGGTAATGCATGCCATCCAGGAGTTGGGTACTGGCATTGGACGAACCACCAAACCAATTGGTGGTCTTGCCATGGGCAAAATGCGCGTCGACCTCGCGCGGATGCACCACCCCGCGCTCGGCAATGAACGCCTGTACCGCCTGCGCCTGCTTCCAGCGTGCCGGCGTCCATTGCAAACGCGCCTGACGTGGGTGCATCAAGCCCTGGTGGGCACGCGGCAGGAAGCCGTAGTTGACGAAGTAGTCTTCCTCCAATGCCAGCCGCGGATAGCGCCGCTCCAGATCACCCGCGCGGTAGCCCGTCACCCGGTGCCGCAAGGTCAGGTCCTGCGCCCGCGCGGGGGCACGGATGGGATCGGCCTGGACAAAACCAAGTTTCTCGATCGCCCGCATCAAGGTGGTCGGCTTGAACAGCGTGCGGGCGACCGCATAGCGGCGCAGGTGATCGAGAGTGAGCGGCATGGCGAGAGTCGGCAGGTTGCTCCAGCAGGTTAGTTGGATCGCCGGATGCCGCATCGACACCCTTGACGCCGATGGCGCTGGCGCCACTGGGGTTGATTCTCGCAATATCTGCACCGCAGTTGTAGGACCGTTTGGCGCAAGGGCCGAGCGACGCTCCCGTGCATCTCGGCTCGCGTGCCCGTGGCTTATCATTCGCCATCCCAAGGAACGCACTGGCATCATGGAACGAGCCCGCACACAGCCACGCCGTTGGCCGCTTTTCATTCACGTCGCCGGTCTTGCCCTTGTAGGGCTATGCAGCGTTGGTGAAGCCCTGGCGCAGACCGCACGCAAGCCATCACCCTACGAGTACCGGCAGCAGGATGCCTCTGCGCCGGCGCGCGTTACCGGGCCGGACTACCTTGAGCGCATCGACAGCCGCGCGCAGTTCATGCAGCTGGCCCGGGTCTACAACACGGGCACGGCGCTGGAGATGCCGCACCTCATCTTCGTGATCGACCGCCGCAATGCCGGACGCATCTATTACATCAACACGCCCCGCCATGCCCTGCACGAGCAGTTCGTACGCAACCAGCGCCTGCTGCCGGGCATGACCAAGGCCACGCTCAACGCGCAATACCGCGACCCGCAGCGGCGCTTCCTGTTCGGCACGGTGAGCTGGCAGCGCGACCTGCCCGGCTATACCTACGAATTCTGGGAAGGCGACCAACTCACCGCTGCCCTGCTGCGCCAGACCGACCAGGTCCTGCATGCCTCGTTCCGTGATGCCATCCGCTTCAAGACCAACTCCACCCAGCACGAGCAGCTAGCGCGCAGCGTCGGCCTGCCCTTCATCACCCAGGAGGCCTTGCTGCGCGAGCAACGCTTCCTTCCATTGAATACCGGCCGTGCAGAAGGCAGGCTGCGCATCGTGCGAACCGAGGCTCAACTGCGCGATCTTTCGCCCCGCGATATTCCGGTGCTGGATGAAGTGCCGATCGCATTGGCGCCGGTTGCCGGCCTGGTGACCCAGCGCCCCTCCACCCTGCTGTCGCACGTCAATCTGCTGGCCAAGGGTTGGGGCATCCCCAACGTCTACATCCGCGATGCCCAGAATGCGCTCCGTCAGTACGACGGGCGCTGGGTGGAACTGGATGTCAGCAACAACGACTATCGGGTGACACCGCGCACGCGACCCGCGCGCACGCCCTCGACCACCGCGGCCCGGCCTATCGCCCGCAACCTGCCGCGGCCGGACTTGTCGGTGACAACGCTCAAGCCGTTGGCAGCGTTACGCGCGCGCGACAGCAGCCACTGCGGCGTGAAGGCAGCCAATCTTGGCGCACTCAAGACCGCCCTGCCGCCGGCTGCACGCGTGCCGGATGGCTTCTGTATCCCGTTCGCGTACTACCAGGCGACCATGCAGCGATTGCAGGTTCCGCAACGCCTGCAAGACCTGCAACGTCGCCACGGTTTCAGCACCGACGCGGGGGTACGTCGCGCTGCACTGGCGTCACTGCGCACCGAAATCAGCAATGCAACACCCGACCCTGCATTCGTGCGCGCACTGGACAGCCAATGGAAGAACCAGCTGCACAGCGTGGGCGTGTTCGTGCGCAGCTCGTCGAACTCCGAAGACCTGCCGGGCTTCAGCGGTGCGGGCCTGTACACCACGGTGCCGAATGTGACCCGCAGTGATGCACTGGCCAGGGCAGTGCAGACGGTGTGGGCATCGGTATACAACTTTGAAGCTTACGAGGCACGCAGCGCCGCCGGGCTGGGCCAGGATGCGGTGGCCATGGCGGTACTGGTGCAGGCCGCAGCCCCGTCGGACAGCTCAGGGGTGATGATCACCCGCGACCCGTTTGATGCTGCCCGCCGCCACATCACCTATATCTCCGCCAAGCGCGGCCTCGGCATCCGCGTGGTCGAAGGCAAGCGGCAAGCCGAGCAGGTGATGTATTCCACTTGGTCCAAGGCCGTGCAGGTACTCAGCCGCTCTGCCGAAGACACGCAGCTGGTTGCCAACAGCGCCGGTGGTGTACGCGAGGTACCCATCACCGGCTCGCGCCAGGTGCTGACCGACCCGCTGATCGCGCGCCTGGCTGCTATCGGCAACAAGACCAAGCAGACGCTGGGCGGCGTGGATCAGGATATCGAGTGGGCCGTGGTTGGCGACGACGTGCTGATTCTTCAGTCCCGCCCGTATGTGGATGGAAGCCGGAACTAGCCGCCAAGCCCAGGTTCCAACGCAGCAGATGGATGCGGGCTTCTCAAACGTGAACAGGTGGCCCGCGCGGCCAAAGCTAGACTCGCTTCACTGGGAAGAACACGTGCGTGGGCTATGTTCGCGCACATAACTGCCAAAGGAGCCTTCGCAATGCCCTGCGCCCCCCTTGTTTCGCGTCGCATCGCCGCCCCACTGATGTTGGCAACGCTGATGGTGGCGTGCAAACCCGCCGCGTCGCAGGACACGGGCCCCGCCGCAGCCGCGCCGGTAGCGCAGCCCCAGGCAACGGCTGCTGCAACGGACAGGTTGCCCGCCGAACTTGCGACACTGCCGCAGGCGCCATCAACCTCACCGCAACCGTGGGTGCCTTATGCGGTTGAGAAGGGAATGGGCGCGCAGTGGTGCCCCGAGAATCCCAACGACAGCCAGGTGCCCAGCGATCGTGCGCGCAGTACCGGCCTGTTGCACAAGCCCTGCCTTGGGTTGTTGCCGCAGCACCTGGCGCAGGTATTGCTGGCCATCCCCGACAAGGACATTTTCATTCCCGGCGCAGCGCGTGCGGCACTGGTCCGTGAGCCGCAAGCGTATCTGGCGCTACCCGGGCGTGGCGCGCGGCCCGATTTCCTGACTACGGTGGACTTTCTCGAAGGCATCACCGTGCGTTCCTTCGAAGGCAGCTCGGCGGCCGATACCGTTTACCTGGTGCAGGGGCCGTTCCGTTGCATCGACAACGTTGCCGACGCCGCGCCTGAAGGCGCGTATCAGCTCGATGCCGCGGGTTGCAAGGCTGCACTGGCCGATACACGTGTCTACAAGTGGTCCAGCAACGGTACCTTGGGCGACGTCACCCCGCACTACCTGCCTGCCCCGCAATTGACCCCGGCCGAGCAAGCTGCCGTTGAACCCGGTTCGTTGCAGCTCGATCTCAGCCACTTGAGCGAGGTGCCGACGTTGCGCTGGACGGCACTGCTCAAGAGTCGCAACCCGGGTGGTGGTCATGATGACTACGACCCCATCGCCATGCCTGCCGATATCCCCGCCGAGCGGCGCTTGGGCGATGCGTTGCACTTCGGCTTCCTTACCTGGGATGGCAAGGCGTTCCAGACCCAGCAGCGGGTAACGCGGGCGCAATGGCCCACACCGCACTGCAATGCCGCGCGCCCCGACAGCGGCTGTGATACGGACGCCAAGGCAAGTGGGCGCTATGCCGACCCCTTCGTTGATGAGCAGGCCCCTGCGGCAAGGAGCGGATCATGACCAATCCCCACCCCACCACCGCCACCGATATCGATATCCGCAGCAGCGCCGATCAGGTGATCGCGCAGTTCCGCCAGGGTCACCACGCCGAGGCCATGCGCCTGCTTGAACAGGCACGCGGCGATGAGCGGCCGGTGGTGCAGGAAGCCCTGGATCGCTACGTCTCCGCAGGTGCCCGTCCGCAACTGGACCAGCTCAATACGTCCGGCGCATTGCAAGGCGGGCCGGACCAGGCCGCACTGCAACGGCTGCGCCAGGCATCGCAGCCACCGCGCATGCCCGAGTACAGCCAGGTCGCGGACCAACCCAATGAGCTGGTCGGGCTGACCGAAGCGCAGAAGTACGATGTCTACGCCAGCATGGTGGAAACCCGCGGCAACCAGAACGCGCGCGACGCACTGGGCACGCAGGACAGCGTGCTGCTCGGCCTGCGCAAGGAGACCTCGACGCTCGCCTCGATGGACAGCAACGGCCAACGCGGCACCGGCGTGTACGACGACCAGATTGCGGTACTGCGCAAGGACGCCAACGGCGGCAGGCACTGGTACATGGCCGACCGCGCCAGCACCGAACCCACCGCGCAGTACGACCGCCACGCCGAGCCCGCGCCGGGCCGCGAACGCACGCCTTATGCCGATGTGACCTGGCGCCGCGCCGAGGGCGAGGATGTGAACGGCGACCGCCGTGAAGATCTTGGCCGGTTGGCCGAGGGCACCATCGAAATGAGCTCCACCACCCACACAAACCCGCGATCGGCAGGCACCAACCAGGCGTTCCGGCCTTCGACCGAACAGTTGACCGCACCACGCGATGCCGACCTGGTGCAACGCGACAGCAATGGCGATGGCCTGTTCAACCAGCACGATACCAACGGCATGCAGGACTTGAACCGCACCTTCAAGATCCATAGCGGCTCGCGCACCAATACCGACTCCGCAGGTTGCCAGACCATCCACCCCTCGGACTTCTCGTCCTTCATGGACGCCGCCAGGGCCAATCCAGCGCAGACCCGCTGGCAGTACGTGCTGACCTCGACCACCGAGCCGCCTGCCCAACAGCAGGAACAGGGCCGCGCACAGGAACCGCGCCAACAGCAGGCACCTGCAGGCGCCGCGGCTGCCGAGCGCCACGGCATGAACCAGCCAGGCCCTTTCAACGACGCACACGCAGACCAATACCTGGCTGCGGCAATGAGCGGCAACAGCGATGCGCTGGATAGACTGGCGATGAACTTCGCCCAATCGAACGAAGGGCAGCGCATGGCACAGATGGGCGATGACCTGCTTGCCCGCCAACAGGCGATGGACCGCCAGGTCGCGCAGCCGCAACACGCACCGCAGGAACACGCGCGGCAGTAATCACCAGAACACGGCACCAAGGACGCAACATGGACAGAGGCAACCAGGGAACGAACAACGCCAGCACCGCCGACGCAGTGAAGGCGCTGCTGATGCTGCGTTCGGAAATGGTCCAGCGCGAGGCACGCATGAGCGCCGCCTTCGACGAGCGCATGCAGGCGCTTGCGCAGCAGGTAACGCAGGTGCGCAGCGACATCGCCGGCCTGGTAGGCGGCGCCAGCGCACAGATCGCACGCGAGGCCAAGGATGCCGTATCACCGGTAGCAACCGAATACGGCCGCGCCGTCTCCGCCACCTCCGCCCACCTGCAAGGTGCCAACCGCATGGTCTGGCTATGGCTGGGCGCAGCCGCTTCCATCCTGCTGCTGGTGCTGTTGGTGGGCTGGGCAGTGCTGGGCTACTACCGCCGCGAGCTTTCGCAGGCCAAGGATGAGCTTGCGCGCTACGAAAATGCGGTACCGGTCATGCAGGCCTTCGCCGCGTCGGACGCCATCATCTGCGATGGCCGCATCTGCATCAATCCGGATAGCGCGGCCAAGAGCCAGGCTGATAACAGGCAGTACCGGGTGGCCAAGCCAAGGCCTTGATCCAAGACCTGAAATCCGGATTGGGGTTGGGGTCACTGATCAACAAACGCCAAGGCGCAAACCCACACGCTGATGGGCTGTCCGCAATAGCGCGATCGCGCACAGGATGTTCATCATCACCTCCCCCGCTCATCGCATAGCTCGCGGACGGTAAACCCCACGTCATCCTGGATGCGTTGTGCCATTCGCTCCAGGCCATCCAGGCGCTCGTGCAGATAACTGTCAGACGGAACCACTGCACGCAAACGCTCGCTGACATCGACGGACCAATTCTGCGGCCCGGTATCACGGGTATTGGTGGGCTTTCCAATGCGCCAAGGCAGCAGCATTGCCCTCTGCGAATCGGAATGCAGCATCTGTTGCCGGCCATCGCTCCAGATCAGCTGGATGGCCGCGAACGGATCGTCGTCCGTCCAGCGCATATCTTCACCGAAGTCCTCATCAACCAACGCCCCGGTTCCTTTGTTCTTCACGTATTGCCCACCCAACACCAGCTGCGTCTGTGCACTGCACCGTCCTGTTGAGTCCGGATAACGCACGTCATCTGGAATCAACTGCCCGCGCCGGATGCGTGAAGCAACCTCGCGCACGCCACGGCTATGTGACCAGGCCGGCGCCCGTACGGCGTCGACCAGGGCCTTCACGTCCGCAACGGCGACATTGCGCGCGGGATTTTGGCGGTTTCCATCGCGGTTGCGATAGCTGCCACGCAGTCTGTAGTCCCCTTGGCCGGCTGCGCGATCAAACGCAAAGCTTTCCTCGATAAAATCCCACCCCATGTGTTGGTAGCTGACGACAATGCGTACCGGCAAGTCACTGCCGGCTGTCGCTGCCACGGCAGGCGCTGTCACGCTTATCAGCAGCAATGCCGCAAAAAGCCAGCAATAGGGATGGGCCCGCCATCGTCGATGACTCATTTTGCCGTCGCGCCACCCAGGTGCTGGCCAAGAAAGCCCAGCAAGCGCGCGTAATACTCGCGCCGATGCGGTTCGGTGTAGAAGCCATGTCCCTCGTTGGGGTAGTACAGGGTTTCCACCGGCACACCCGCGCGCTTCAATGCCCGCTCCATGCGTTTGCTGTGTTCGATCGGCGCACGCTCATCCCTGCCGCCGGCAGCCAGGAACACGGGGACCTTGATGCGATCAGCCAGATTCACCGGCGAGCGCGCGCCCAGCTCGCGGCGGTCGCCCAGCCAGTCCGCCGCCCAGGTGCGCCCGGAACCACTGCCCTGCGAGGTGTCGCGATGCATCAGCTCCAGGTCGTAGACACCCACGTAGCCGGCGGCACAGCGATACAGGCCCGGGTCGCGTGCCGCACCCATCAGGGCGGCATAACCGCCGTAGCTGGCGCCGTAAATGCAGATACGTTCGCGGTCGGCCACGCCTTCCTTGATCGCCCACTGGGTGGCATCGGCCAGGTCGTCCTGCATGCGCGCGCCCCATTCGCGGCTGCCCGCGTCGGTAAAAGCGCGCCCATAGTTGCCCGAGCCACGATAGTTGACCCGCAGCACCGCATAGCCAGCAGCGGCCAGCAACTGCGCGTCGTCGTCGAAACGCCATTGGTCGAACACCGTGAAGGGCCCACCGTGGGGCAGCAACACCATCGGCCGCGGACCATTGGCGGCGGTAAGCGGCTCGGTCAGATAGCCATGCAGCTGCATGCCATCACGCGCACGGAAGTTGACCAGGCGCGAGGGCGGCACCTGCGTTGGCACGAACCATTCGCGGCGACTGAAGATACGGTCGGCCTTCTTCTGTTCGGTATCAAACAGGAAGTAGTCGCCGTTGTTGCGGTCGCCCCAGACGAACAGCAACACATAGCGACCATCGGCGGTAGCCGAGGTCATGCGCACCGCGTCGTGCACGAACACTTTTTCAAGGCTGCGATAGAGGCGCGGCGTGCGCGCGGCTTCATCGAAGAAGCGGTTGCTGATGCGCTCGTGCATGAACGATGCACCTATCGGTGTCTTGCCGTCCAGGTCATAGAGGATCTGGTAAGGATCGACCACTGCATCGCGCAGCAGCTCCACTTCCTTGCCGGTAACCGGGTCCCAGGACACGATGCTGTCCGGGCCACTAGCCTGCTCCACCTGCAGGTAGGCCAGCTTTCCGTCCGCGCTGAAACCCAAGGGAAAGCGGCGCTGACCGCTGCTGCCGGCATCGTTGATCAGCCGCCAATCCTCCCCGCGGGCGTCGCGGTAATACAGCTTGGAGATGTTGTCGACATTGGCGCCCACTGCAAAGCGCACTTCGCCGGCCTGATCGGAAATGAAGCTGGCACGCCGTACCGGCACCTCGGCAATGCGGATGCGGTTGCGGTTGTAGATGTCCAGCTTCTCTACGCGCACGAACGGATCGTTGGTGACGGGCACCGCCGACACCAGCACATTGCGTGTATCGCCCGCCAATGGGTCCAGCATGTAGACCATCTGCTCGAGCGTGTTGCGCACTTCCGTGACCAGGCCCGCATGCTCGCGCACGCCGTAAGGGCTGGCCAACAACATGCTGTACTTGCCGTCCACGTTCACCGCGTGCAGCTCGCCGATGGACACCGGCTCATCGCGCGAGCCCTGCTTGCGTGACAGCGAGACCACGACGCGCTCATCGTTGGCCCACCAGAAGTCATCCACCACCGAGTCCGCCCCGCCCATGATCTTGGCGGTGAAGGCGTGATCCTCACGGCGCAGGATAAGCAAGGCGGTACGGTCTTCCAGCGGCTTGGTCACCGCGAAATGCTTGCCGTCGGGTGAAATCTTCACCCACTCATAGACGTCCTGCTGGACATAGGGCGTAAGGTCCACGGCATCCGCTGCCCGCACCCCGGCCGACACCACGCATAGAAACAACGCCAACCAGAACCGCATACCGATCCCCTCCCTGGCAACCCAGACCCCACTGGTAGGCGGAGCATGGGGCAAAACCGGGGTCAGAGTCGAGTTCCTACACCACCACCCCGGCTACAGGGATAGCCTTCATCCCCCATCCCGCCCACCCTCACCGTTGGACACCTGGACGGGACCGCACATGGCACGGCAACCGCGTATCGACCTGGCCGGCATAGCGCAACACGTGATCCAGCGCGGCAATGACCGGCAGCCCTGCTTTTTCCGCGATATCGACCGCACGCGCTACCTGCAGGACCTGCGGGAACTGTCCATCAAGTTCGGTTGCGGCCTGCACGCCTATGTATTGATGACCAACCACGTCCACCTGCTGATTACGCCCACGGAAGCAGGTGCCATCAGTCACATGATGCAATCGCTGGGCCGGCGCTATGTCCGCTATGTCAACGATGCCTATACGCGAACGGGCACCCTTTGGGAGGGCCGCTACAAGTCACATCTGGTCGCCAGTGATGAGCATTTACTGCGTTGCTATCGCTATATCGAACTGAACCCCGTCCGCGCCCGCATGGTTGCGCGCCCCGAAGACTATGCCTGGTCGAGCTACCGCCACAATGCCCTCGGCATGCCCGACCCCGCCCTGCAGGCGCACGTCTGCTATCAACGGCTTGGTCCCACCCTGCAACAGCGTCAGATGGCTTACAAGGTGCTGGTAGATGAGATCAATGCAGAGGACGCCGAGCAGTTCCGCACGCATCTGCACAAGCAGCAGCCCATGGGCAACGACCGCTTTCGCGCATCCATCGAACAGCAACTGGGACGCAGCCTAAGCCCGCGCAAGAGCGGCCGGCCGAAAACCCGACTCTGACCCCGGTTTCACTTCCACCCGGTTGCGGCCGGCGTGCTTGCCCCGGTATAGCGCCGCGTCGGCTTCCTGCAGGGCATGGTCCAGGCCGGCTTCGCTATCAAAACTGCCCGAGACGCCGATGGTCACGGTGCAGCGCAGCCCCACATAGTCCGGGCCTTGCAGCATTGGCTTGCGCTCTATCGCCTCGCGCACACGTTCTGCGAGAGCAAGCGCCGATGGGTCATCGCCGCCCACGCAGATGGCAACAAACTCCTCGCCGCCAAGCCGGCAGAGCAGATCCTCCTTGCGCACAGCACCACGCAACGCATCCGCTACCCCGCACAGCACTGCATCGCCAACGTGGTGGCCATAGTTGTCATTGATGTGTTTGAAATGGTCCACATCGATGAGTAGCAGATGCGCTTGCCTGCCACGACGGAAGTAGCCTTCCAGCTCGGCACTCAAACCACGCCGATTGAGCAACTGCGTCATCGGATCGCAGGCGGCACTTGCGCGCAGCGTATCGGTAAGTCGGCGCAGCACCAACCACACAATCGAAGGCGGAAGAATGGTAGCCAGCGAACACATGTAGACGTAGAACACCATCTGGAACTGCTGGTCCGCCGCCAAGCCTGCCAATCCACCGCTCAGCAGTTTGACCAGCTTGATCACATTCAATACGCAGATGCCGCTGATCAGGCCTGCGAACAACAGCATCTCACCGCGCAGATCCCGAGCGAAGCTGCGCATGCCGTGCACCAGCATTGCCACCATGCCAACAAACCACACCGCGCAGGCACCCGCGAGCATGACGTAGCGCCCCAGCGAACCCCACCCCCAATTGGCCAAGGCCTGCGCTGCGCAGTAGCCCAAGGCAAGGCACAACAAGGGCCGCAACAACGGCGTATTCAAGCCAAAGAAGCGTGCACCGCCCACGCAATACGCCAGCAACGAGCAGAGCGTGAGCGTGTGGTTGGCAACGCTCATCAGGTTCCAGCCCGGCGCACCCTCCAGCAGCTGCAGTACGTAAGCACCGCCCAGCATCAGGTTGCCGACCGCAAACACATCCATGCCCATCTTCTCGCCACGCAGGCGGCGGCTGATCAGCAGGAACATCACGGTAAAGCTCAGCAGGTAGACGCAGAGCATGCCGACTAGGAGGGTGGCGATCATCAGGCATTCGATACTTTGGGCAGACAAAGGCATAGCCGCCCGCGATGCGGACCGATCAATGCCCAACGTGAAATCGCAACGCTGCCGTTAGCCCCCCGGCAAACTGCGTTGTCCCCGGGCGGTATGGTACCGAAATCGGTTGAGGCAATTGGATTTGCACGCGCCTCGAGACGTTTTGTGACGGCCTGCCGGCAACTCTTACGCCTGGCCGCCAGCTAGATCAGTGCTCGCCCGCCGCTAGTCCCCTGATCGAAGCGGAATCTCACTCCGGAATCTCACTCTGACCCCGGTTTCGCATGCCTCAATCCACGCGTCGCGAGCAACGCACATCCCACCTGCCCTGCGCAGCAACAAACAACGAAACCAGCTGGACAAGCGAGCCACACGGCGACAGCGACAATAGATCCTCTTCCAGGGCATCCCGCAGCCCCGCGAACTCATGAAACGCATGGTCCAGATCATTAGGACCATCTTCGTGATCGCGCGAATGCTGCGGATGCAAGGCTGGCAGTAATACCTGCTCCGGCACGAAAAAGCTCTCCTTGCTCTAAACAAGAGCGAATCGCAGCATCGGCGTCCCGAACCTTGCCGCGCAGCAAAACTGCGCCATGCGTCTTCCAGTTACCCGCATCCCGATACAGGTACTCCAATACGGCGAATCCCTTCTCCCTCTCCATTTCTCACTCCCGCTGACCAAAGAGCAGCAAGATTGCCCTGGGCCAGTCCCATCGGCTGAGATGGAAGATCTGTAATGACCCACTGAAAACCTGCTCAGGTGTTAGTTTTCCCAAAGGAGACACCG
>NZ_DAMBEF010000014.1:0-39753 GCF_032061965.1 Stenotrophomonas sp.
CGGCCATGCCGATGCCGAACACCGAGCCGATCAGGAAGAACATGATGTTGTTGGCATTGGCCGTGGCGGTCAGCGCCGCCTCGCCGAGGAACTTGCCCACCCACACGGCATTGACCGAACCGTTCAGCGACTGGGCGATGTTGCCCGCCAGAATAGGCAGCGCGAACATCAGCAGGCTGTGCCCGATCGGGCCTTCGGTCAGTGAGCGGTTCTGGGTGGTTTTCGACATGGGCAACGCTGTCGGGATCGGGGCTGGCACACTAGCATCTTGCGGGTGAGGGCGCTGATGGCAGGTATCAGGATTGGCAGGATCACAAGGGAGTCATGGCAACGCGATGAGTGGTGAAGTCGTTCCAGTGGCAAGCATTCGTCTTGACGTATGGCTATGGGCCGCGCGCTTTTTCAAGACCCGGAGTCTGGCCAAACAGGCGGTGGAGACCGGCAAGGTCGACGTGGACGGGCAGCGCCCGAAGTCCTCGCGCGCGATCCGTGTGGGCGATGCCTTGCGGGTACAGCGCGGCGAGGAGATCTTCGAGATCGCGGTGCGTGGACTCAGTGATACGCGGGGTGCCGCGCCAGTGGCGCAGGCGCTGTATGAGGAAACGGCCGCCTCCAGGCTGGCGCGCGAAGCGCTGCGCCAGCGCCGCATTGCCGAACGCACCGGCTATCAAGCCCCCGAGCATCGCCCCGACAAGCGCGCCCGCCGCCTGATCCGCGCCCTGGGCGACCTGGACGCCCTGTAGTGCCGAGCCATGCTCGGCAGAGGCTTTCCCTGCGAAAAGCCCCCTCACCCCAACCCCTCTCCCGTACACGGGAGAGGGGCTCAACGCGCAGCACCTGTAGTGTCGAGCCATGCTCGGCAATGAGGCTCTACTGGTAAAGCGCCTGCCGAGCATGGCTCAGCACTAAAAAAAGCGCCACCGTGAAGGTGGCGCTCTTGTTCAACACGACGCTGCTTTTACTTCAGGTCAAACCGGTCCAGTTCCATCACCTTGGTCCAGGCGGCGACGAAGTCATGGACGAACTTCTCCTTGGCATCGGCACTGGCATACACCTCGGCCAATGCACGCAGCACCGAGTTGGAGCCGAACACCAGATCGTTGCGGGTCGCCGTAAAGCGCACGGTGCCGGTCTTGCGGTCGCGGCCCTCGAACACCTCCGCACTGTCGTCCACCGCCTTCCATGCCGTGCCCATGTCCAGCAGCTTGCCGAAGAAGTCATTGCTCAGCACGCCAGCGGTGTCGCTGAAAACGCCATGCTGGCTGCCGTCGAAGTTGGCACCCAATGCACGCAGGCCGCCGATCAGCACGGTCAGCTCGGGTGCGGTCAGCGTCAGCTGCTGTGCCTTGTCCACCAGCAACTGCTCGCTGCTGCCACGGGCATTGGAGCGGCGGTAGTTGCGGAAGCCGTCGGCCACCGGTTCCATCACTTCGAAGGACGCGACATCGGTATCTTCCTGGCTGGCGTCGACGCGGCCGGCGGTGAACGGTACGTCCACCTTTACGCCTGCCGCGGCCGCCGCTTGTTCCACGCCAACCACGCCAGCCAGCACGATGACGTCAGCCAATGAGGCCTTGCCCGAGGCCTGCTGGATTTCCTGCAGCTTGGGCAGCACCGCAACGGCAGTCTTGTTGACCTCCCAGTCCTTCTGCGGCGCCAGTGCCAGGCGTGCCCCGTTGGCACCGCCGCGCTTGTCGCCGCCACGGAAGGTGGATGCCGATGCCCATGCCACCGAGACCAGCTCGGCGACGCTGAGGCCGGCATTGCCGATCGCGATCTTCAGCGCGGCGATATCGGCGGCAGTCGGTGCGTGCACGGCGGCCGGCAGCGGGTCCTGCCAGATCAGGTCTTCCTTGGGTACTTCCGGGCCCAGGTAGCGCGCCTTCGGGCCCATGTCGCGATGGGTCAGCTTGAACCAGGCGCGGGCGAAAGCTTCGGCAAAGGCTTGTGGGTCATTGAGGAAACGCCGCGAGATCTTTTCGAACGCAGGATCAAACCGCAGCGTCAGATCGGTGGTGAGCATGGTCGGCTTGCGCTTCTTGCCGGCGATGAAAGGATCGGGAATGTCCTCGGCCGCGTCCTTTGCTTCCCACTGGATCGCGCCCGCCGGGCTGCGCGTCTGCACCCATTCGAACTTGAACAGGTTTTCGAAGAAGTGGTTGCTCCACTGGGTCGGGGTCTGCGTCCACACCACCTCCAGGCCAGAGGTGATGGCGTCGGCGCCGCTGCCCGAGCCGTAGCTGCTGTGCCAGCCCAGGCCCTGCGATTCAATGGCACCGGCTTCCGGGTCCGCGCTGACGTGGCTGGCCGGGCCTGCACCGTGGGTCTTGCCCAGCGTGTGCCCACCGGCGATCAGGGCGACGATCTCCTCGTCGTCCATGGCCATGTTGCCGAAGGTGGCGCGAATGGCTGGTGCTGCCGACAGCGGATCGCCACTGGCGTTGGGGCCTTCCGGATTGACGTAGATCAGGCCCATTTCAGTTGCAGCCAGCGGGTTGCTGGCCAGGGTTTCCGGGTTGCGGTGCGACAGCCAGGCTTTTTCATCGCCCCAGTTGACGTCCATATCCGGTTCCCACACATCCTCGCGCCCAGCACCGAAGCCAAAGGTGCGGAAACCCATGGTTTCCAGCGCGACGTTGCCGGCCAGCACGATCAGGTCGGCCCAGGAAATCTTCTGGCCATACTTCTGCTTGATCGGCCACAGCAGGCGGCGTGCCTTGTCCAGGCTGACGTTGTCCGGCCAGCTGTTGAGCGGGGCGAAGCGCTGCTGGCCGCGGCCGGCGCCGCCACGGCCATCGACCGTGCGGTAGGTACCGGCGCTATGCCAGGCCATGCGGATGAACAGGCCGCCGTAGTGGCCCCAATCTGCCGGCCACCAATCCTGCGAATCGGTCATCAACGCTTTCAGGTCGGCTTTCAATGCCGAGTAATCCAGCGTCTTGAACGCCTCGGCGTAGTCGAAGCTTTCGCCCAGCGGATTGGAGCGGTTGGAGTGCTGGTTGAGCAGATCCACACGCAGCTGATTCGGCCACCAATCGCGGTTGGAAGTGCCGCTGCCGGCTGCTGCCGCGGCATGGTTGAACGGGCATTTGGCTTCGCTTGTCATGGTTGACACCCTCTGGCTGGCTGAAGAGATCCACCGCGCCGATGGACGTGGTGAATCGGAATGCAGCCAAGGTAAGGCGCAGACTTAAATAGGGGAAACTGATTTATCCAACCGCTGCGATAGTTGCGGCCTATTACCTGAAGGGTGTCTGCAAAATACCGAACAGGCCAAGGAAAACGCCACCTTGCGGCGGCGTCTTCAGGCAGCTCCGAGCAGGTTTCAGTGTCGCCGTAACCCGGCAAGTAATCCGTAGCCCGGCTAAGCACAGTGCACCCGGGATCCGGATAGCAGGCGATGTCGCCGGACGCACATCAAGACCCCGGGTGCGCTGCGCTTATCCGGGCTACGGTGTTTTCTGGGAAGGTGCAGAAGAATCAGGAGCGTCGACTTGCAGTGCCGTTACCCGCAGACCTGCGCGGGGTATATCCCTGTAGCCCGGGTAAGCACAGCGCACCCGGGATCCGGGTAGCAGGCGATGTTGCTGGATGTACATCAAAGCCCCGGGTGCGCCGCGCTTACCTGGGCTACGGTGTTTTCTGGGAAGGTGCAGAAGAATCAAGAGCGTCGGCTTGCAGTGCCGTTACCCGCAGACCTGCGCGGGGGAATCTCCGTGTAGCCCGGGTAAGCACAGCGCACCCGGGATCCGGGTAGCAGGCGATGTCGCCGGATGCACATCAAGACCCCGGGTGCGCTGCGCTTATCCGGGCTACGGTGTTTCCCGGGCCGGTGCAGAAGAATCAAGAGCGTCGACTTGCAGTGCCGTTACCCGCAGACCTGCGCGGGGGTATCTCCGTGTAGCCCGGGTAAGCACAGCGCACCCGGGATCTGAGTGGCAGGCGATGTTGCCGGATGTACATCAAGACCCCGGGTGCGCTGCGCTTACCCGGGCTGCGCGACGCTCCCAGTAGAGGGAGAAACACAAAAAAAACGCCACCTTGCGGTGGCGTCTTCGGGCAGGACCCCGCAAGGTTCAGCGCTTGCCGCTACCCAGCAGGCCGCTACCCAGCTTGATCAGGTCGCCGACGCCGAACTGGCCGTCACCGTCCTGGTCCAGCACGCTGCCCAGCAGGCCGCCGCCGATGCCGCCGGCCTGGGATACCTGCTGCTTCTCCTGGCCCAGGATCTGCGCCAGGCCGCCGGCACTGGCCTGGCTGCCGCCGCTGCTCATGCGTTGGGCGATGTAGGCCATCACGATCGGGGCCAGAATCTTCAGCAGCTGGCTGGAACTGCTCGGGCTCAAACCGGTGGCCTGGGCCAGGCCGGTTTCAGCGCGGTCCTGGTTGCCGCCGAAGATGTGGCCGAGGATGCCGGCACCATTGGCTGCCGGGTTGCTGGCAGCGCCGCCGCCCAGCACCGCACCCAGCACGCTGCCGATGTCCAGGCCGCTGTGGTTGTTCTGCAGTGCGCCGAACAGGGCTTCTGCGCCCTGCGGCTTGGCCGCGTTGTTGCCCAACGCGCCCATCAACAGCGGCAGTGCGGCGCTGATGGCGCCCGAAGCCTGCTGGCTGTCGATGCCCAGCTGTTGCGAAACCTGCTGCAGCGGTGCGCCCTGCAGCTGGGAGAGAAGGTCGTCGGTCAGGCTCATCGGGTAAATCCTTGCAGTTGGTTGCCGAGCCGCATGGTAACCCCGGGACGGGGGCCTGCGGGAAGGGGCCGCAGCCACGGTGGCTGCAACCGAAAACAGCACCGCCCGCACGGAGCGGGCGGTGCGATGGAACACCTGGACACAGGGTCCGGGTTTAGAGCTCGATGTCCTCTGCGCCCGGGGTGGCCGTGGGGAAGTCATTGCCCGGGTGCGGCGGCGGTGCGAACGGATCGGCCGGCGCGCTGGCGTCGGCCAGCTTCTTCAACGCTGCGGCGATACCTGCGCCATAGGCCGGGTCGGCCTTGTTGCAGTTGTCGATGTGGCGTTGCTTGATGAAGTCCGGCGCATCGCCCAGGGCGCGGGCGGTGTTCTCGAACAGGCGCTGCTGCTGCTCGGCGTTGTAGCTGCGGAACAGCGCACCGGGCTGGCTGAAGTAATCGTTGTCGTCTTCGCGGAAGTTCCAGAAGTCGGCATCGCCACGGATCTTCAAGGCCGGCTCGCGGTACTGCGGCTGCTCCTGCCACTGGCCATAGCTGTTGGGCTCGTAATGCGGCAGGCCACCGTAGTTGCCATCAACCCGCAGGCTGCCATCACGGTGGTTGCTGAAGACCGGGCAGCGGGCAGCGTTGACCGGGATCTGGTGATGGTTGACGCCCAGCCGGTAACGCTGTGCATCGGTGTAGGCGAACAGGCGTGCCTGCAGCATCTTGTCTGGCGAGGGGCCGATGCCCGGCACGATGTTGCTGGGCGCGAATGCGGACTGCTCCACATCCTGGTACCAGTTTTCCGGATTGCGGTTGAGTTCGAATTCACCCACTTCGATCAGCGGGTAATCGCTCTTCGGCCACACCTTGGTCAGGTCGAAGGGATGGATGCGGTAGGTTTCCGCCTCAAGCTCCGGCATCACCTGCACGAACAGCTTCCACTTCGGGAACTCGCCGCGCTCGATCGCCTGGAACAGGTCACGGCCATGGCTCTCGCGGTCCTTGCCGACCAGTACTTCGGCCTGTGCATCGGTCAGCGCCTGCACGCCCTGCTGGGTGACGAAGTGGAACTTGACCCAGAAGCGCTCGCCGCCGTCGTTGGTGAAGCTATAGGTGTGCGAACCAAAGCCGTTCATGTGGCGGAAGCTGCGCGGAATGCCGCGGTCGCTCATCACTACCGTGACCTGCATCAGCGCTTCCGGCAGCAGGGTCCAGAAATCCCAGTTGTTGCGGGCGCTGCGCAGGTTGGTGTGCGGGTCGCGCTTGACCGCCTTGTTGAGGTCGCCGAACTTGCGCGGGTCACGCAGGAAGAACACCGGCGTGTTGTTGCCCACCAGGTCCCAGTTGCCTTCTTCGGTATAGAACTTCAGCGCAAAGCCGCGGATGTCGCGCTCGGCATCGGCCGCGCCGCGCTCACCGGCCACGGTGGTGAAACGGGCGAACATCTCGGTCTGCTTGCCCACCGCCGAGAAGATCTTGGCGCGGGTGTACTTGCTGATGTCATGGGTGACGGTAAAGGTGCCGAACGCGCCAGAGCCTTTGGCATGCATGCGGCGTTCGGGAATGATTTCGCGGTTGAGGTTTGCCAGCTTCTCCAGCAGCCACACATCTTCCATCAGCAGCGGGCCACGCGGGCCGGCGGTCTTGCTGTTCTGGTTGTCCACCACCGGCGCACCGAAGGCGGTGGTCATCGGCGTCACCGGTGCATCGCCATGCTTCTGCTTCGGCGTCGTGCTGGTGTCACGCTGTGCCTGTGCGGCGTCTTGCGGCGATGGGGCGCTGTGGTACGGACAGCTCGCCTTGGTGTCATTGCTCATTGCTGGCTCCTGCTGGCGTTGGGGAAGACATCTTGCTCCGA
Source organism: Stenotrophomonas sp. (assembly GCF_032061965.1). Lineage (GTDB taxonomy): Bacteria > Pseudomonadota > Gammaproteobacteria > Xanthomonadales > Xanthomonadaceae > Stenotrophomonas. Next base: position 6,534 of record NZ_DAMBEF010000014.1, read on the forward strand.
CTGTAACCGCAGCAAGATGAAATTGGTCACCCATTGCGCAGGATCGCTGGCGGCGGGTTGCCTGTCAGTCAGCGGCCGTGTGCGCAAGACCCCGCTGTATCGCTCGGCCCGGTAGTCTGTGTCCGCCGCCCCTGACGCCGACTTGCCTGAATACCCATGACCCAGCGCGCCACCCGCCTGCTGCATCTGTTGGATGAATTGCGGCGCCGCCGCACGCCGGTGCGCGGCGCGGAGCTGGCGCAGCGGCTGGAGATCAGCCTGCGCACCCTGTACCGGGATATCGACGCGCTGCGCGGGCAGGGCGCCGAGATCGCCGGCGACCCCGGCATCGGTTACCAATTGCGCCCCGGCTTCCTGCTGCCGCCGATGATGTTCTCGGCCGATGAATTGGAGGCGTTGCTGTTGGGCGCGCGCTGGGTGGTGTCGCATGCCGATCCGGAACTGGCAGCGGCCGCAGGCACCGCGCTGGAGCGTTTGTCCGGCGTGCTGCCCGAGCCGCTGCGCCTGCAGGTGGAGACCAGTGGCCTGTTCGCCCCGCAATGGAAGCGCAGCGAGCCCGAGCCGTGGTTACCGGCACTGCGACGCGCAATCCGCGAAGGCAATGCCGTACGCATCCAGTACTGCGATGCCGAAGGGCGGGCCAGTGAGCGGGTGGTCTGGCCGTTTGCGATGGCCTTCATGGCGGAGCTGCGCTTTCTCGCGGCGTGGTGCGAAATGCGCGGCGACTTCCGGCATTTCCGCGCGGATCGGATGTTGGCGCTGGAGGATACCGGTCGCCGTTATCCCGACCAGCGGCACAGCCTGCTCAAGCGCTGGAAGGTCCTGCAGCTGCAGCACCGCAATGGCTGACTGCTGACAGCAGCTGTCAGTAGCCCCTGTCCACACTGCAGGCTCTTCCAACGAGGTGCCTGCCATGAGCAACACGCTGACGTTTTACACCCACCCTTACTCCCGTGCCCGCATCGCCCGTTGGATGCTGGAAGAGACGGGGCTGCCTTACGACGAGGTGGTGCTGGAGTTCGGCAAGAGCATGAAGTCGCCCGAGTACCTGGCGATCAATCCGATGGGCAAGGTGCCGGCGTTGCGGCAGGGCGATGTGGTGCTGACCGAGAACGCGGCCATCTGCCTGCACCTGGCCGACCTGGTGCCGGAAAAAGGTTTGCTGCCGCCGGTAGGCAGTGCTGAGCGTGGTCTGTGCTATCGCTGGATGTTTTTCGCTGCAGGTCCGGTGGAGTCCTTCATCACCGCGCGCCGGCATGGTGCCCTGGCGCCGGCAATCGAGGCAGGCTATGGCACCGAGGCGGACCTGATGCGCACCTTGGTCGGCGCCGTGGAAGGCAGGAAATACCTGGTCGGTGACAGCTTCAGCGTGGCCGATCTGTATATGACCGCCTTCCTGAGCTACTACATGCGGGTGGGCGAGCTGGAACCGCTGGCGGCGTTCGAGAACTACGTCGCACCGCATCTGCAGCGGCTGGCAGCGGTACGCGGCAACGCCAAGGATGATGCGTTGATCCCGCAGGTAGGAGCGGCGTAAGCCGCGAAGCGGGGGGGCAACGGAACCGCCAAGCAAATCAAACTCAGGCCATCTACCCGGTGTTTCCGGAAAGCAGCAAGCGTTCCCGGTGCAGGAGCGGCGTAAGCCGCGAAGCCGGTGTTGCTCCAAAGGCCGAAAGAGCCAACCCCTCCCCAACCCTCCCCTTTGCTTCGCAAAAGGGAGGGAGCAGAAGCGGTGTCCCATGAAGCCCGCCTTCCCCCGCGAGCGGGGGAAGGTGCCCGAAGGGCGGAAGGGGGTGCTTGTCCTGGTTCGGCGTCGGTAACACCGCAAGGCTCAGATCAACGACTTGACCCGATACAGCGCCTCCAACGCCTGCTTCGGCGTCAACTCGTCCGGATCAATCGCCTGCAAGGCATCCAGCGCCGCCGAATTCGGCGCGGCGAACAAACCAAACTGCTGTGGGGCATCCAGTGCCTGCGGTGCCATCGCTGCGCTCTGGGTTTCGCCGCCGCGCTGCTCCAGTTCGGCCAGTCGCCGTCGCGCCTGTGCAACGGTGGACTTGGGCAGGCCGGCCAGGGCCGCCACCTGCAGGCCGAAGCTGCGATTGGCCGGGCCGTCCTTCACTGCATGCATGAACACCAGCGTGTCGCCGTGTTCCACCGCATCCAGGTGGACGTTGGCGATGCCGCTGGCGCCGCCTTCATGGCTTTCGTCGGCCAGCGCGGTCAGCTCGAAATAGTGGGTGGCGAACAGCGTGTAGCAGCGGTTCTGGTAGGCCAGGTGACGGGCTACAGCGTCGGCCAGGGCAAGGCCGTCATAGGTCGAGGTGCCACGGCCGATCTCGTCCATCAGCACCAGCGAGTGGGCGGTGGCGTGGTGCAGGATGTAGCTGGTTTCGGCCATTTCCACCATGAAGGTGGATTGGCCCTTGGCCAGGTCGTCGCCGGCGCCGATGCGGGTCAGGATGCGGTCGATCGGGCCGATCACCGCGCGGCTGGCCGGCACGAAGCTGCCAATATGCGCCAACAGCACGATCAATGCGTTCTGTCGCATATAGGTCGACTTACCGCCCATGTTCGGGCCGGTGATGACCAGCATGCGGCGGTCCGGGTGCAGGTCCAGGTCGTTCGGTTCGAACGGTGCGTCGCGCACAGCTTCGACCACCGGATGGCGGCCGCGTTCGATACGCAGGCAGGCGTCTTCCTGCAGTTCCGGCTGCGCCCAGTCCAGCGCCTGTGCGCGCTCGGCGAATGCGGCCAGTACGTCCAGTTCGCTCAGTGCGCCGGCGCAACGCTTCAGCGGCTCCAGGTGCTCGCCGACGATATCGAGCAGGCCTTCGTACAGCAGTTTTTCGCGGCTAAGCGAGCGCTCGCGGGCCGACAGCACCTTGTCCTCGAAGTTCTTCAACTCCTCGGTGATGTAGCGCTCGGCATTGGTCAGGGTCTGGCGGCGGGTGTAATGCACCGGCGCCTTGTCGGCCTGGCCCTTGCTGATTTCGATGTAATAGCCGTGCACGCGGTTGTAGCCGACCTTCAAGGTGGCGATGCCGCTGGCCTGGCGCTCGCGCGCTTCCAGATCGATCAGGAACTGGTCGGCATGGGTGGACAGGCGGCGCAGCTCATCAAGCTCGGCGTCGTAGCCCTCGGCGATCACACCGCCATCGGACAGCTTCAACGGCGGCTGCTCGGCGATGGCGCTGGCCAGCAGGTGCGCGCTTTCATCGTGCGAGCCGAGTTCGGCGCGCAGTTGCTGCAGGCGCGGTGAATCCAGCGTATCCAGCTGCGCGGTGATGGCCGGCAACAGGCCAAGGCCATCACGCAGGGTGGAGAAATCGCGCGGTCGCGCCGAGCGCAACGCCATGCGGGTGAGGATGCGTTCGATGTCGCCAAGCGCGCGGAAGCTGTCGCGCAGGTCGGCGTCGGTGCCGCGATCAATCAGCGTGGCAACCGCGTGGTGGCGTTGCTGCAGTACGTTGCGCAGGCGCAGCGGGCGGTGCAGCCAGCGTCGCAGCAGGCGCCCGCCCATCGGCGAGACGGTGCTGTCGAGCACGCCGAGCAAGGTGTTGCGGGTGTCGCCATCGACGCGCGTGTCCAGCTCCAGATGGCGGCGGGTGGCCGCATTCATCGCGATCGCTTCGCCTGCGTTCTCCATCGAGATGGAGGTCAGGTGCGGCAGCCGCTGCTTCTGGGTTTCCTCGACGTAGCCCAGCAGCGCGCCGGCAGCGCCAGTGGCGCGCGGCTTGTCATCGATGCCGAAACCGCTGAGGTCATGCAACTTGAAGAAGTTCAGCAGATGGCGGCGGCCACTGTCGGCATCGAACAACCACGGCGCGCGGCGGCGCACGCCATTGCGGTGGCGCAGGAACTCGGGCCAGTTTTCTTCATCCGGGACCAGCAGCTCGGCCGGTTCCAGACGGGCCAGTTCGGCTTCCAATGCGTCGTCGGTATCGACTTCGTTGACCAGGAAGCGGCCGCCGGCCAGATCGGCCCAGGCCAGGCCGTAACCGGCCTTGCTGCGCGACAGTGCCATCAGCAAGGTATCGCGGCGTTCGTCCAGCAGCGCCTCGTCAGTGACCGTGCCGGGGGTGACCACGCGCACCACCTTGCGCTCGACCAGACCCTTGGCCAGCGCCGGGTCGCCGATCTGCTCGCAGATCGCCACCGATTCGCCCACCGCCACCAGTCGCGCCAGATAGCCTTCGAACGCATGCACGGGCACACCGGCCATCGGAATCGGCGCGCCGCCGGAGCTGCCGCGCTGGGTCAGGGTGATGTCCAACAGGCGCGCGGCCTTGCGGGCATCGTCATAGAACAGTTCGTAGAAATCGCCCATCCGGAAGAACAGCAGCAGGTCCGGATATTCGGACTTGGCTGCGAAGAACTGCTTCATAGCAGGCGTGTGTTCTTTGGATCCCTTGCTGGTGCTGCTTTGATCTTTTAAATCAGTCACTTGATTGTTTGGCCGGTAACGTCAATGACGGTGGGTGGAGGCGATTGGCGGCGAGTGAAGGTGTTTTTTGTAGCGATTCTGTAGCTACGTGGGGACTCTAGCGAAAGAAAGCTGTAGCAATGGTCTGTAGCGATGGCCATGTGCGTGCGATACTGTAGCAATACGGACATCCAGAGGGGCGTGTGTTGAAGAGTCCAGCGTCGAGCAAGAAGTCCGGCTCTCTTAAGTTTAGTTTGACCTACGCCCAAGTGCTGGGGTTGTCGATCACCAAGGGGCCGGCCTTGGATGCGCAAGGGAAGGTTCGAATGGTCGCTCGATCGGAAGGCGCGCCCTACGTGGTGCTCGACGGAGGGCCCGGGGCGCCCACCGGGTTTGGCTTCCGGGTTGGCAAGACCATGACCACTTATGTGGGCCAGAAACGAGGGCCGACCGGAACGCCGATTCGCTTCAGCTTGGGCAACGTGTCTGACATGGGGCTGGACGAGGCCAGGGAGGCCTGCCGGCATCATCTGGCGTTGCTCAAGGAAACAGGGAAGAACCCTGTCCACGTCAAACGGCAGCAACTGCTGGACGCCTTGGAAGAGGAATCGACGGTTGATTACGGCGATTTGACGTTGCGGGAGTGCCTGGCGCGTTACATCGGCCATCTGGATTCCCGAGTAAGGAAAAAAAAGGTCAAGCAAGTCAGTGTGGACGCGGTGCACGACAGCGTGTCCCGCCTTTCCAGGCCTGGCGTTGAGCTGGCAGATCGGGCGTTGAATGACATCAAGGCGGAGGTGGTCAGGGCCGCCTTTGACGCGTGCCGGATCAGCTCAATGAGGCTTTCCAATCGCATTCCCAAACAAATGAGGCAAAAGCTGGGCGGGGTCGCGGATTGGTCCAAGCTGTCGGTGGCCGAGCTGGAGGCGTTGGGCATCACTGGAAAACACATCCAGTTGGTGCGGGCTGCCGGGCTGTCCTCGACCGAACATACGTTTTCCGACGCGCGGAGGGCCGTGGAGTTCGTGATCAAGCAGGAGAGGGCGCGGGATCACGAGTTGGGCAGGCCTCAACGGCACTTCTACAACCCGCTGGAGGTCATCCATACCGAGGATATGCTTAGAGAGGCGCACGAGTTGCGCAGCCATTACAGCCGAGCCGAGGTTCGCAACCCCTTGGGCGACGAGACGTTGCCCAAAGTGCTTAAAGCCATTGCCGCGCGCCGCGACGAGCAAGGTGGGCGGAACGCGGCAGGGGCGGACTACCTGCTGTTGACGTTGCTATGGGGCACCCGCCGCAGCGAGGCTGCTCCGTTGCGTTGGTATGACCGGTGCACGCCGGGCGAGCTGTCTCAGGCGCAGGTGTCCTGGGTTTGCCTTTCCTCCCCCGGTCAAATCAATCCGACCACAAAGCGCGAAGGCAGTCAGGTCTACCTGTTCGAAACGAAGAACTGGGAAGAGAGATTTCTGCCTGTCACTTACTTTGCCGAACGGATTCTCCAGCGCCGGTTCAACGAGCGCATGGACGATGCCCGTCCCAGGCAGGAGTTGGAAGGCGCAAAGGCGGCGCTGGCAGCGGCCATCAAGCGGGGAGGGAGCAAAGCGGTCATTGCGGCCCTGACCGAAGAAGTGGCCAACGCCGAGCACGCCTTGGACCGCACCCGATACGTGTTTCCGGCCCGATCCGGGCGCAGCAAGACCGGGCACTACTCGGACAGCAAATCCATCATCGCCAACGTGCGCCGTGACGCCGGGCTGGTCGATTTGCGCAAGGAGGTGGACATCGGCCTGACCCCGCACGACCTGCGCCGCACGCTGGGGCGCTACGCGGGGAGGCTGTTGGGCAAGAGCCGGGTGGTATCCCAGATGCTGCATCACCGGGCCAAAGACCGGGAAACCGCGTCAACGGACGAGATTTATACCGAGCAGGAATGGTCCGAGCTGCGTCGGGCGTTTGGCGAGGTGGAAGAGCACATGATGGCTAGCAGTCCCCGGGTCTGGAACCGCTGGAAAGGCACGGACAAGCCGCGACTTGACGAAGCCAACGACCCTCCGGCTACGATCTTCGCTGCACGAAATCAAAAGGTGGCTCTCGATGACGAGCATTGAACCCGTCCGCACGGAAGAAGCGTTTCTTGCCAAAGCCGAGGCGTCGTGGAGCGGGGAGTTGGTCCGCGCGAAGAACGCGGGCGGAGGAATGGTGTCGGCGAAGGCTGCAGCATGGTTCCTGGGCATCCACGCCGACACGCTGGGCGAGTGGCGACGCCGCATTCCGCCCATGGGCCCCCGCTTTCAAAAGGCCTCGGGCAGTGCCGCTAACGGCCCCAATCAGCGGGTGAAATACGACTACGACGAGCTGTTGGCGTGGAAGGACGGACAGCAGGGCAGGACGGCGAAGGAGCGCCGGTTGAGTTCGGAGCTGGAGCGGTTAAGCCAACAGCAGCGGGAACTGGAACTGGAGCGGCAGATCCACGAGGCGAAGGTAGCGTTGGAGAAGCTGCGGAAGAATGCTGGGCGCTACACCGCGTTGGTGACGTCCCACGAGGGCTGGGCAACCTCCCACGCCTGGGCCGTCGTGGATGGTCTTATCGCCGGGCACGTTCTCACGGTGGACGAGGACACATTGGATCGAGCCCTGGCCGAAGGCGAGATCTGGGACGCTACCCTGCCCAACGCCTTGCTGGAGCCTTGGACCAGCGTGGCGGCGCGCGATCCCTTCGATGACGCCATGAAGGAGGCGCTAGCAGCCTTCCAGGGCGCCCGGGACCACGCACGCAACCAGGATCGAGCTCGAGGGCTGGAGGACAGGCTGCCACCGGCCACGGCAGCAGAGATCCCGCGCAAGCCGTTCCGGTTCTGACCGGCTACCATCGAGCCATCCCCTTGCGGTATCCCCGATGTCCCTCGACTCGATAAAAGACGCTGAAAAAGAGCTCCTGAAGCGCTACAAGAAAACCTGGGGCCAGAAGCACCCGGAGTTCTTGGCGGGGAAGGGGGTTTCCTGGAAACGCCTGAAGGACGACTTCGACAAAGAAGCCGCTGCTGAAAAGACGGAAAAGAACGTGCAGTTCACCGCGCCGTGGTCTTCTGCCGAAGCTGCTGGCCTTTTGGGACTCAATCAGAAGGTGTTTCGCGCACTCGCTACGATGGACAGCAAAACCGGTTCCCTCATCGTGGGCGAGGGCAAGCACGTCTCCATCCGGTTGTGTCGGTTGCTGGAGTGGGCAGAGGGGATGACCGACGCGGCTAAGGTTCGGCGCTGGCGAGAGTCCCGGAACGATGAGGACTTGCTGGGAAAGACAACGCCTAGTTCTCCCGCGGCGGCCTTCCGAGTTGTAAAGAACGCCCGGATCGAGTTCGGCCTCATCGAAGGCAAGGTGACCTCGCTCGATCTCTCTCACTTGAGCGATGCGGAGCGGGCGAAAATCACAGAAATCTTGCGGGGAGGACGTGGCGCGATCCAGCACGACGAGCGCGGCCTGGCGATGCTCACACCCGTTGCATCGACGTTGCCTGAAGCCTTCAGGATGCAGTGGACTGACGAAGCGCTCAAGAGCGAATACGTGGAGCGCTACCAGGGGTTGCTCGAAAGCGCACAGGACGAGCTGGCCCAGCATCTGGAGCGGGTCAAGGAAGACATTCGTGATGCAGGGTCGGACGAAGAGGGCTCACCCGGGGCGTTGGCGTTGGCTGCCCTGCTGGACATGTGGAAGGACGAGGAGCGCGACGTGCAAGAGCTCCATTCGGAGGTCCGTGCCGAACTGCTGGACATCTCCCTTCCCCCTGCTGTCCCAACAACAAGGACACCTTTCCGCTTTTGAGCAGGACTCGCCGGCTGCCCGCCGGCTCGGTCTTGGAGGAAAAAGCAGGATGCAGCGGCTTCCGCCGCAGCCCAGAAGACCATCCCAAGCCCCGGCTCACCCCCGGGGCTTTTTCGTGTCCTGACGCCAAAGGGGTGAGCACCCCTTATCGGGACAATGTCGGTTTCTGGATCCGTAGGCTGGCGCCACACCAATCGGGAACACAGAAATGCAGCCGCTCATCCTCTCGCTCGACCCCTCGCTCTCGGCCCACTTCTCCACCCTGACCCCGGAGGCCCTTGCTGACGCCCTGGCCGACGCGTTGCCCCAGGCCCTGGCCCAGCTCGCCAGCGACCGCAGCACGGCGGCCATCGTCCAGAACGGCGACACGGGCGGCCTGCATCCGGGCCAGGTGCTCACCCTGCAGATCGCCACGTTGCAGAGCTTCCTCGACGTGTCCGACGCCGCCAACAGCTAACCCCTGCAGTAACCCGGGCCGGGACTGGCCCAACCCCTCCCCACCTTTCGCGAAACGCGGCTGACAAGCCGTGCTGGCGGAGCTCTGCCCAAACCAAGGAATCCACATGACCCAGATCTTCACTTTTCACATCACCGCTGCGCTGGATATCACCGCATTTCTGCCGGTCCGTGCCCGGACCGCTAAAGGCGCTGAAAGGGAAATGAAGCGCATCAATGCCAAGGAGGCCGCCGATGCTCTGACGATCACTTACGACGTGAATCGTATCGAGCGCGACATCGGGTGCTCGGTGGACAACGGCATCGCGGAGGAGGTGCTGGGCGCCGTCTTTTCCCAAGAGCGTGCCGCCCTTCTGGATTTCCCCTCGCTTGAAGACGAACCGCGCAGCGTTCACCCAGAGGGTCGTATTGAGCTGACCGGGGATGCGTTGGCGACCAAGCGCTACCCGATGGCTGGGGAGACGCAAGCTAAAGCCCTCGCGGTGTTTCTCGCTCTGGATGAGGCGCAGCTCAACGCCGTGCCCTGGTACCTGGGAGCGGCGGACTTCTACGAGGCGTATTTCTATGAGCAGGAGCTGGAGGTGGACGAGGACAAGCTGGAAGCGATTGCCCAGCTCATTGATGGTGACTTGTAACTGCCCGGGCCTGGCAGTCATCTAAGGCCCAATCCCTCAAACCCTTTCGCGAAACGCGGCTTGTCAGCCGTGCTGGCGGAGCTTTGCCTAAAAACCTCGGAGAATCCCATGAACGCTGTTACTTACCACCTCAATACCACCCCAACCCCGAAGAGGCGCGTCACGATCAAGCCGGCCAAGCTTGCGGTCGCCCTCGCCAAGAACGTGGGCTACGACCGGGCGCCTGAAGGCATTACCACCGAAACTTGGCTGACGCCGCCGAAGCTGATCCACGGCGATCCCGCAAAGGGCCACACGGGCTTGGGGCCCTTTGACCTGGATCCGTGCACCCCCGAGCAGGGGATGCCTTGGCGGACCGCCAAAAAAATGCTCAAGCCCATCGATGACGGGCTTAAGAGCCCTTGGCCCAAGACGGCGTTTGTGTGGATGAACCCGCCTTACGGCGGCCACAAGAACAGCCCGACCTCGCAGCATCGCTGGATGGAAAAGGCTGCAGAGCACGGCAACGGGATTTCCCTGGTGCTGGCTCGGATGGAAACCGGCTGGATGCAGGATTCGGTGTTGAACCACCCCAACGTTTCCTCGGTGGTGTTCACCAAGGGACGCCTGTCTTTCTGCCGCCCGGATGGGACCCTGGGCACGAGTTGCCCGGCGGGATCGGTGTTCATCGGCTACGGTGCTGCAGCCGCGCGCAGGCTCAAGCGGGGAGTGGAGTCTGGCCTGATTCGCGGAACCTACCTCGACATGGCCCACGTGAGCCGGGTGGCGGGCGCTGACGTGGGGGCGGCTAACGATGAATAAGCGCACTCCGAAGAAAGCCAAGCCGACCTCCCGCCGCAACAATGCTTACCAGCGGTTGTTGAAGGCTATCCAAGCCATCCCCGGGGAATCGCCCAGGGAAAAGATGCGCAAGTTCACCGCGCTTGCGCTGAAGGTTCTCGTGCTCAAGCAGGCGGAGTTGGCCGTCGGGCGAGGTGGGCCTTTGGCTCCCTGGTGCGACTTGACGCTGCTTGGGACCGATGTGGATGGGACCGAGGATTGGTGCCTCGAGGCGGGCCAGGCCTATGGGGGCGCAGTGGAAACCTTCGAGCCGTTCGAATGCATCCTGGGGCAGCTCTTTGGAGAGTTCGTGGGGAATGGGAATAAAAACGACGCTCAATATTTCACCCCTTGGGACTTTGCGAGGGCGCTGACTGCCTTTGCTCCAACTCCTCAAAAAGACAAGTGGTCCATGGGTGACCCCACCTGCGGAGCCGGCACGCTGTTGCTTGTGAAGCTTCACGAACTGGCCGGGAAGGATTCGAAGGCCCTTCGGGGGCTTACCGTGAAAGCGAACGACCGCGATCCGTTGTGTGCTGCGATGACCGCACTTCAGTTGCTGTCAAACCAGTTGATCTGGCGGATGCCCATCGGGCGCGTGGTGGTCGAGTGCAAAGACATCATCACTCAATACCTGGAAACGCGGGTGGTGTTTTGGTCTCTCACGCGAGATCGGTTCATCGCCATGGATGAGGAGATCCGGCTCGAGAAGGCCAACCGGGTGACGGGCTCTGACATGGGGGCGGCCAACAATGAATGAGGTCACTGCGCTTGTGAAGGCCATCCGCGCCATTCCTTCCACTCCTGGCAAGCCGTGGAATCCGCGGGTTGCATTCGAAACGTTCGTTCAGCACGCACTGATGTCAATGGCACATATCCACGCAGACACCAAGGGTCACCTCGACACCAAAGTCCTTGCTTTTGGACCCTTGAAAAAAAATGTCGAAGAAGCGCCTGAAGTGGTGGCAGCCATCAACGCTTACATCAAAGCGGTCTTCGCAAGCAGGCCGTTTGACGATGTCCTGGGACGGGTCCATGCCGAGCTGCTGGCCAGGAAGGGTGGAGAAGGGCTGGGTCAGTCTTTCACTCCCGGCGATCTTCTCGATCTGGTTCAAGCCCTTGCCACCAGGCATCGGCCTGGTGGGAGCGGAGCCAAGGTCTACGACAGCTGTTGCGGCGCGGGTTCGCTTGCCCTTGCCGCGATCAGGAGTCAACTGAAACACCTTCCAAGCGAAAAAATCCTGGTGCTGGCGGGTGACATCGATCCGTTGTGCGCAGCGATGACGGCTTTGCAGATCCACGCGAATCAAACGTTTCATTTCCTGCCGCTTGGGGCGGTCAAAGTCACGGTGGGGAACGAACTGACCGGTCCCAGGCGCCCCGGGTTTTGGTCCCACTTCCACCTCTACGAGTAGAGGCCGGAGGCCCGCCTTTCCCTCTTCAAGACTCGGCGGCGAGCAGCCGCCGGCTCTTGCTCCAAGCCGCTTTTGCTTTTGCTCTTCAACCCGCAGAAACCGGGTAACAAGTGCTTGTTACCCCGCTTTCCTGAAAGCCATTCCATACGAAAAATAATCCAACCGTATCGGTTTGTTAGGAAAGACTGCTGGTTAACGCTCCTGCTGGTTAACGCCAAAACCGTTAACCAGCAGACAAACCAGCAGCAAAACCCTTGCCACGTAAGGCTTTGAAGGCCCCTGCTGGTTTGCTGGTTAATTTTTTCACTTTTTCTCTGCAACTACGATTTGTTAAGGGTGAGTGAAAATATCCCGACTAAATGAGACGTTGGCGCGTAGCGTAAAACTGTTTTTTTAATCAGCAAACCAGCAGTTAGCTTATTTTTTGAACAAAAACGAAATTAAACAATAACTTGGAGTGTTTTTAGTTGCTGGTTTGTCTGCTGGTTTAAGAAAAAAAAGAAAACCAGCAGGAAAGTTAACCAGCAGCTAAAAAATATTTGTCTGGAAGGGGGTTGACGGTTTCGAGAAACCTGCTTTCTTGAATGTATTACGGATGCAACACGGAGCACCCATGACGACGCAGCAATACCAAACCCCTCGTAAGGATCCTTTCAATGCTCGGATGGAACGGGCGTTGATTGAGCGGCTGAAAGCCGAAGCCAAGCGATCGGGGATCTCGCCCAGCGAGAAGCTGCGCCGAATCCTGGACAACGCGTTGCCGCACGTCGCCTAACCCCACAAACGCGAAACCCCGCCTGGCAGGGCGGGGAGTCGTTGGAGCCAACAACAATGTCTACAAACAATCTCGCCCAAGATCCGTCGGTCGTCAACCCCCCAGAGGTTGCTTTTCTCATCGAAAAGCACTGGGAGAAAAACCGTCGGGATTACGCCAGCAATCTCAAGGTTGAACAACGCGCCTTGGATCGCCACAAGCAAACCAAGCTCAACAAAGGCGAGCTGCGCCCGGAAAGCCTGGACTTCCTGTTCGCTCGCCACCTCCAGCTGGGGCTCGACGGGCACCTCTGGGCCAGCGTCCGCGATGAATCCGCGACGCAATCGACGTTGGTCTACCGTTGGAGTGCAAATCACTGGGCGCTGGTTCACCGCGGTCTCGGCGACGGCCTGGCGTCCGACTGGCTCGATGCCAATATCCCCGCAAAGGCCAGCGACAAGCTCGCTTCCAGTTGCTGGGCCTACGCCCGCACCCGCCTAGGCCAGCAAAGCGCGTTGCCGCAACTGGAACCCAAGCGGGCGGTGGTCCCGTGCGCTGACGCTTACCTGGAAATCATGGCAGATGGCATTCAAGCGCTGGAGCCCCAGCCGCGCTATGGCATGACCCACGCCCTGAACATCGCCACGGGCGCCACGCCCGGCCAGCGCTACATCCCCAGCTCCGTGCCAGCAGATAGCCTGCTGGGCAAGTTCCTGGCCCATGCGTTGCCGGACGAAGGCGTGCGTGCACTGGTGCAGGAACAATGCGGCATGACCTTGTTGCCTGGTTCTTATCAGATCGCGGCGTGGTGGCACGGGGCCGCCGGCAGCGGCAAATCGACGCTGGCCGAATGCGTGGAAGGCATCCACAACAAAGTGGCTCGCTTGGACCTGGCCACCCTGGGGGACACGTTTGCGCTCGAAGGCATCCTCGGCAGCCAGCTGATCCTGGTGGATGAGGTGGAGTGCGAGAAGTGGAAGGAAGGCACGTTCAAAACGCTGGTGAGTGGCAATGGGATCGGCATCAACCGAAAACACCTCTCCGTTCTGAACTACCACTCCAAGGCCAAGTGGATCATCAGCAGCAACTCCGCGCCGTTCTACCGTGACAAGTCCGGTGGCGTCGCCCGACGCCTTTCCATTGTGGAGTGGGCCAACGTCATTCCGGAAAAAGACCGCGTGGAGGACTTCAGTCGTAAGTTGCTGGAGGAAGAAGGGCAGCTGTTCCTCGATTGGATGCTCGAACGCGCCCGCCGAGTCGTGGCCCGCGGTCGCTTCATGGCCGACCACGAGCTCCCGGAGGCCGCGCGTGCTTACAAGCAGGCCGTCATCCACAACGCCGATTCCATCGCCGCTTGGGCCCATGCCGACCGCGTGCAGTTCGGTGCCGCCGCTGGCAGTGAGCAGTGGCAAAGCGTCAAGGCCATCCATGCCCGCTATGTGGCCTGGTGCGAGAAGAAGGGCTTTGAACCGGAGGAAATCCTCTCGCAGCGCCAGTTCACCCGTGGCCTGAAGACCGCCGGGCACCTGCGTGGGCGTCCGTCGAATCGGCGCGTGGAGGGCGAGCAGTTGGACTGCTACCTCTGCTGCTGGAAGGGCGAGCAGACCGACGCCGAGCGCGCACAAGAGCAGGAGCTCAAGCGGCTGGAGGCCCTGACCCCAGAAGCCCGCCAATCCGAATCTGAGCAGGCCAAGGCGGCCAACGACGCCCAGAACGAAGCACTGGCCGTCGCCGCCGAACGGCAAGACGAGCAGGACTTCGCCGACATGCCCGATGCCATCCGAGACGTCTTTGGCTTCACCAATACGCCCTACGAGCAAGTCCAGGCCGAGCGTCGCGCTGAACGGGAGCGTCAAGCGAAGAGCGCCGCTGCATGGAGGGCGCAAGATCGCAGGGAGTCGGAACAGCGCGCCCAGCGCAAGGCAGAGATCGAGAAGAGAAGGGCGGGCGGCTAACCGCAGGTTCGGGGCTTTACATCCGCCGCAGGTGAGGTATTGCAAAGGGGTATCCATCAGAAAAGGAACCCCTCCCATGCCATCGCCCACCCCCAACATTCCCGACGATGCTTTTCACGAAGGGGGCATCACCGCCGCCGACCTCGGGCAAGAAGGCCCCGAGTTCGATCCGCAATACCTGCTGGTCCAGTCCGCGTTCGGCCTTCACGTCAAGCCCGGCAACGATGGGGACGAAGGCCTGCGCAGCGAGAACGACATCGTTGACTTGGTCCGCCGACTTCTGGACGGGCGCAAATCGGTAGACCTGCATTTCGAGTTTTAACCAATCCCATCCACCCACAAGCACCTGCTTAAGAGGCGCAGGCGTTTGAAAAAGATTTGAGGCAACCCCGCATGTTCAACTACACCAAGCACACCGAAGAACGCACCCAGCAAATCAGCGACTACTCGCGGGAACACGGCCAGCTGATCTGGCGAAAGGAGTGGAACGATCCCAACGCAAGACCCGGGCTTTTGACCGGCGCCTGGAATCCGACCACGGGGCGCAGCTACCGCGGCATGAACACGATCTCGCTGCTGGCCGAGAGGCTCAATAGGGGTTTTGATGATTCGCGCTGGATGACTTACAAGCAAGCGCTTTCGGTGGGCGGCCAGGTCCGCAAAGGCGAGCGTTCAACTACCATCGTTTATTGGGATTTCTCCAAAGTGAGGGGAAACAATCCCCAATCACAGGATGGCGAGGATTTGGAAGATGAGCAGAAGTTCAACCGGCCCATCGCTAGGCCTGGCTTCGTCTTCAACGCGGCACAAATCGACGGCCTGCCGCCTGCGCCAACCTTGGTCATGCCGGAAAGCATTCGCAACCTTCGGGTCCGTGAGCTGTTGCAGGGCCATAAGCCCAAGTTGCACCACGATGGTGGCAATCGCGCGTTCTACATGCCCCTGACAGACAGTATCCACCTTCCAAAGCAGTCGGCCTTTGAAAATCCGCAGGCCTATACCGCGACACTGTTGCACGAGCTCTCGCACTGGACCGGCAGTCAGGAGCGCTTGGCTCGGGATCTGACGGGTAAGTTCGGGAGTGAGAGCTACGCGCGAGAGGAGTTGATCGCTGAGTTGAGCTCTGTCCTGATCCAAGATCGACTCGGGGTTTCCCCAGGCCCAGCCCATTTCGAGAACCACGTTGCCTACCTCCAGCACTGGGAGAACCTTCTGCAGGACGACAGCAAGGCGCTCTTCCGCGCGGCAGCGCAGGCTGAAAAGGTGGTCGGATTCTTAGGGATCCAGGAATACGAATACCCCATGCTGCCCGTAATCAAGGAGCAGGAAGCTGAAAAGCCCGCTTCAACGCCGGTGACCGAGAGCTCGGGGAAGGATAGGGCGCGTGTGCGAAAGAAGGAGCGCGAGCGCGACGTGGCTTGAAATCTTTTTCAAGCTGTGGGGCATGGGGTGCTCACACGGATCACCCTTGACGGCTTGAGGTTCTTTGCTACAAAGGAAGAGTCAGGACGAATCCTGGCCGGGGTGAAAAGAATGCTTAGTTAGTGATTTCGAAGGTCGGTTAACTAAGCGCCATGTTGTTTTTTGAGTTTCTTACGCTTGCATCAAAGAGGAAACGGCGAAAGGGCGGCTTAGGCCGCCCTCATCATTTCCGGTCTTGCGGAACTCGAATGCTTTGCTATGCATGAAGTAACAAAGCATTTGGAGGGAGCATGGCAAGTCTTATTTACGTTGACGACAGCAACCTGCGGGCCACCGCGCGCGAGCTCCTGGGGTCTCCGCACTGGCAGTTGGGTGTCGCGGTGTGCAACTACAAAGCCCTCCAAGAAATGCTGTCGTTCGGCGAGCAGCCCAAGGCGGCGCGAATCTACGGATCATTTGGAAGCGCTGCCGAAAGGCACGCGTTGGTCGTTGAGACTTCAAAGGCGGGCTTTGTTCCAACCTTCGTGAAGCGCCTGCAAGACAAAGAGAAAGGCGTCGATACGGCGCTTGTCGCCGACTTGATTTCAGACAGCTTCACCAGCTACGAGGCGGGCGACGAGGTCATCATCGTCGCCGGAGACGGGGACTATTTGCCCGCGATCAACCGGTTGAAGGGGCGAGGGATCTCGGTCTCGGTTGCGTTCTGGGAACGTGGTCTAGCGGACTCGATCCGAAGGTCAGGATGCAATCTTGTTAGCTTGCAGTCCAACTTAAAAGATCTGATCCGGCTACAGCGCCCGAAAAAGAAGCACTTCAAGGCTGTGGCGTAGTTATGGGCGGCGAAAGCGGCTCTCTGCGCTTTGTTGCCCTTGCGCAAGTCTGTTCTTCTGCTAATGGATAGATGTCAATAGATGATCGTGGAGGTGTGTGTTGGATACTTCGGGTGTTAAAAAGTTTCTTTTGAAGAGAACGGGCTTTTCACCGATCCCTGCCGATGTGAATGCACGGGACGAGGAATGGCTTGATCAGACTCCCCTTCATGATGCGTATCACCCTCGCGAGGTCCGCACGTTGCTGAAAGCCGGTGCGGACATTGAAGCAAGGGATGGTCTTGGCAATACCCCGCTTCATTCCGTGACGAGCGAAGGGGCGGCGATTGAACTGATCAAGGCCGGAGCGAACATCAACGCTCGAAACGACGGTGGGGAAACGCCACTTTTCAGTGCGAAAGGACAAGGTGACGCCCTGGCGTTGATCGCGGCGGGCGCCGATGTTCATGCGCGAGACCAGAAGGGGAGGACCCCGCTCTTCAACACGAATGAAGGAGCTCTGACGCAACTGGTGAAAGCGGGTGCGGACGTCAATGTTCGCGACATCAAAGGAAACACGCCATTGTTTGGCGCTCACGATGGCTGTCTCAAAGTGTTGCTGAAAGCGGGATCGGACGTCAACGCGCGGAATGGCAGCGGACAAACGCCCGTTTTCCAGGCAAATGGGCAGGCGGAGGCACGGGCATTGATGGCTTCTGGGGCTGATTTGCGCGCGCAGGACAATGAAGGGCGCACCCCGCTTTTCAATGCGAACAAGGGCGCACTCAAGGAACTTCTGAAAGCGGGTCTCGATCCCGCGGCGCTCGATTGCCGAGGAGATCAGCCACTTCATTCAGCCAGGGATCCAGAGGCAGTCGCGTTGCTTACCCGCGCAGGCGCTGACGTCAATGCGAGGGGGAAGGATGGCCGGACGCCGCTCCATCGCGCGAATCATCCCGCGACAGTGCAAGCGCTTGTTAAAGCAGGGGCAGACTTGAACGCTCAGGACAACTTTGGAAACACGCCTCTACACGCCGACCGCCGCATAGAGGTTTTGAAGGCATTGGTTGAGGCTGGCGCAGATCCCCACATCAAGAACCACAAGGGCGAAGCGCCCATCTACAGCGGAAAGGCGTTCTTCAACGATCTGCATGCAAAAGATCGAGCCAAGCACCTTGAGTCGAGCCTCCCCCCTGCCCATGCCTGGAAGCCACCGGAAGGCGGATTCACCGCCGACGCCCAGCGCCAGGTCCAAGCTGCCTTGGCGGCACAAGGAAGCACGGACGGTCAGTCCCAGGAAGTCCCTCGGCAACGGCGCCGCTTCTAACCCCAAAGAAAGGTGGCGAAAGCCGCCTTTATTTTTCTCAACGGCCTTGCGCAACTCAATCCGTTTGGTATGGGTATATCTACCCACACAAAAAAGGAGGTTTTATGCGCATGATTTCTGGTTCTATGATTGCCGGCATGCTGTTGCTCGCATCGGGATGTTCCGTCGGATCCGATGGCCAGCCGAGTGGCGTGGTCCGTTCTGAACCTTTACAGCTGGTCGGAGAAGTTGACTTGCCGAAGAACGCTACCGCAGAGGACATTCCTGCTCTGCTGAAATCTGGGGGAGTGACTTGGGACGATTTCGGCGGTGAGATCACTCTGGAGGGGCCCTTCGTCGATAGTGCTGCGACCTCCGGTCGTTCGCTGGTGGTGGCCAATGACCCGTTCAGCTCAAAGACCTGGTTTATTGCACGATCTGGCGGTCAATCGCGTCTGACGACGCTCGTGGTCTGTGTCCGAGGGGAGGGAGCGACCGCCACAGCGTCCGATCTCAACTTGGGTGATGTTTGTAAGAGATAAGAGAAGGCGGCGAAAGCCGCCTTTTCCTTGTCTGAGCCTCTTGCGCAAAGCCAACCGTTTGTTATGGGTATATCAACCCACACGAATAAGGAGCCTCCATGCGCGCACTGATTATTTCTCTGGCCCTCGCCAGCCTGCTCCCGCTCACTGCCTCGGCCGCGGATAACACGTCGGCCCGCCGATACGGCACCAGCGAAACCTTGTCCGTTCAGAACGCCCGCTTGGGCGAGGTGTTGATGGTCCGCAGCGTGGACATCAAGAGCGACAAGCGTCTAAACGCCGGTTCCGCTATTGGCGCCGCCATAGGTTACGCGTCCGTGCGAGACGTGAACAAAAACTATCGAAACGCTTCTCGTATTGCGGCCGGGACCATCGGCGGGGTGGCTGGCACGGCGGTTCAGAACGGTTTGAGCAAACGCCGGGGCGTGGAGGTGTATGTCAGGGATTTAGAGAGCGGCAAGGTGATTGCCATTGTCCAGGCCGATGATCTGCCGATCCGAGTTCAGGACCAAGTCTTCTTAGTTGGGAAGGGCAGCAAGACCCGCGTCGTGCCCGTCGTGCCGATGGAGGGGCAACGCTGATGACGTGCAACGCATTTTCTCGTAAGCGCTCCGCTGCCTCATTGACCGTCGAAGACTTCAAGCAATGCGGGCATCTAATCCTGGATGGCATGGACTGCTCCCCTGCGCAACCTCATGAGCCGCACCACCTGCCAATGGCTTGGAATCTGAAGCCCAGCCAGTGGGGCCAACCTCTCACTTTCCAGGCGCACCCGCTGAGGAGTCGCGGGGCAGGCCGCCGATGATGAGCGCGCTTCTGCTTGTGGTGCTGCTGGGGCTGATGCTCACGGTGCCGTATTTGACCCTCAATCGCTTCAGGAACGCGAAGGCTGCATGGATACGCGTGCGCGCAGGAGAGCGACACGGCCGAACCTACGGCCGCTTCGTTATCCAGGCCGGCTTGTTTGGGGTGGGAGTCATCTTCCTGGCGATGGGTGCGGCGGTGGGCACGTTCGGTGCGTGGCCGGTTGGCCTCTTCCTGCTTCTGGCCTGCTTGGGTGCATGCGTTGCCGCACGTGGAGCGAGGCAATGAGCCGCGAGCGCTCCACCTTGTTTGCGCCAGGCGCGCTGTCGAATAACGGCGGCTCTGAGTTGCTGCCCATGCCTCCAGACATCCAGGCTATCTACGACGCAGGCCAGCGCAACACGCCTTACAGCGCCGACGTGGACGAAGTCCTGGCCGCCCACCGCCGAGCCCACGGCGAGCCGGAGCAACTCCTGCATGCCCAGCGCGTGGACCCCTGCGATGCCATGCCCAGCCACCCGGCAGAGCGCTACCGGGCTTACGTGAGCCAGCGCCGTTACGCGGTTCGGGCGTATACCCAAGCGAACGTGCCAGTGGTGAAGCAAGCACTGGTCCTGGGGGTATCGCCCCGCGTCATTCGCCATGCCCAACAGGCGCTGGGCTTCATCGCATGACCGCACGCAACCGAGGCCTGGCCGGTCACTCCCCACAACAAGTCCAGAGTCTGTTGGTTCAGAGCTTCACCCAGAGTGCCATCGCCGCCCAGGTCGGAGTCACGAAGCAGGCCGTGAGTTGTTTCGTGCGCCGCCATAGCCTCACAAGCAACAGTCCAGTCGAACGGGTGGTGGCGCGGCAGGTGCAGGTGCTACGCATGGTGAAGGATGGCTACAAATCCGCCGAGATCGCCACACGCTTGGGGGTGAGCGTCCTCACGATCAGCCACGACCGCAAGGCCCTAGGCATCCCCGGATTCCCGAAGCCCAAGCCAGCGGAACACCGCACCTTGTGCGGCCTGACCCGCGACCACGTCCAGGCCCGGCTGGAGCAGGTCAACCGCGCCCAACTGGGCCGGGAGCTGGGCGTGAGTAGCTCCGCGGTCTACAGCTATTGCCGAAGAGCGCGCCTCTGCAAGACCATGGCCGGGCCTGACAACCCTTCAAACGCACTCCCGACGTTTCGCCTCTGAAACGGGAGCCTGGCTCCGCTGTGCCAGCCCGCAAGCCTTCGGCTCCTCCTCTGACGTTCCGGCCTCACTGCGCTCCGCTGCCGCAGTGCTCGCTTCCGGTGCGGTTGGGCCCGACGCTTCGCTGACCGGTTCCCACGAGGCGCATCCAGCACCGGGAGCCAAACCATGAAGCGCAGCGTCAACGACACCCGTGCCCAATGCCAGTTGCTGATGGACGAGGCCGGCATCCTCCTCGCCGCAGAAGAGATCCTGCCCCGCCGCCTGGAGCGCCAGGGCATTATCCAAAGCCCGACTGACGCCACCGATTACCTCCGCGCCCGCTGCGCGCACCTGGCCCACGAAGTCTTCGGCATCGTTTTCCTGGGCAACAAACACCGGGTTATCGTGACCGAGCACCTGTTCACCGGCACCATCGATAGCTGCGAGGTCCATCCCCGCATCGTCGCCAAGCGTGCCTTAGAAACCAACGCCGCCGCCGTGGTTCTGTTCCACAACCACCCTTCAGGCAACCCCCAGCCCAGCGCTGCAGACCGTGCCCTGACGGCCCGGCTGAAGCAGGTGCTGGCCCTGCTGGACATGCGGGTGCTGGATCACGTGGTGCTCGGCGGCTTTGAGGCGACCAGCTTCGCGGAGCGAGGGCTCATATAGCCCAGGGGCTCGATCCTCAAGCCTGGCGGACGCCGGCGGGGTCGCAGGAGTTGCGACGCTGGCCCGTAAGATGCGTCTTGGCCGATACTTGGGGCCTGTTTTTGGGAATGCCTTCGATGCCCTTGCTTTCTTGGTCCAACCGCGACGAGGACCTAACCCGTTCTGCCCTCACGCCCTACCGTCTCTTGGAGCCGGTGGCTAGCTTGTCTCATGGGGAGGTGGATTCCCCAAATATGCTGATCGAAGGCGACAATTTGGCTGCGCTTAAGGCCCTGCTGCCCTATTACGCAGGACAAGTGAAATGCATCTTCATCGATCCACCATACAACACCAAGAGTGCTTTCGAGCATTACGATGACAATTTGGAGCATTCGAAGTGGCTGTCTATGATGTATCCACGCTTGGAGTTGCTACGTGAGCTCTTAGCCGAAGGTGGTTCGATGTGGGTAACCTTGGATGACAATGAGGCTCATTATTTTAAGGTTATCGCTGATGAGATCTTCGGTCGGAAGAATTTTGTAACAGAGATCGCGTGGCAGAAGGCTTTTGCAAAGAAGAATAAGGCCCAGATATCCGGAAGCCATGATCATCTATTCGTTTACGCCAAGAAGAAGGAAAGCTGGAAGCGAAACCTTGTTTCTAGGACTCCGGAAAATCTGAAGTCCTATAAAAACATTGACGGTGATGCTCGGGGTGTTTGGACCAGTGTCGCGTTCTCGGTGCCCTCAGAGAGCGCTGAAAAGCGAGCTGCGTATAGGTATGAGATTGACCTCCCCGGTGGTGGGAGAGTGGGTCCACCAGCAGGGCGGCACTGGAACGGCATGCCTGAAAGGACGGCGGAGCTGCTCGCTGACAATCGGCTGTGGTTTGGTAAGGCAGGTAAGAGTAGGCCCCGGGAGAAGGTGTTTCTCAGTGAGAGCATCGATGGGGTAGTCCCGGACACATGGTGGGATCACCGTTTTGCAGGAAGCAATCAGGACGCAAAAAAAGAGATGCTCAATCTTTTTCAAGATCAAGAGCCGTTCTCTACGCCGAAGCCTGAACAACTGCTTCGAATGATCATTGAGATAGCGTCAAATGAAGGTGACTTGGTCCTTGACAGCTTTCTCGGCTCAGGAACGACCTGTGCTGTCGCTCACAAGATGGGGAGACGGTGGATCGGAATTGAAGAGGGGGCACATGCACGGACTCACTGTCAGCCAAGGCTTGAGCAAGTCGTCAACGGTGATGCCGGTGGCGTGTCAGAAGCGGTTGAATGGCGCGGCGGCGGCGGCTTCCGCTTCTACAAGCTGGGCGTGCCCGTGTTTGATGAAAGCGGCCACATCCGAGAGGGCATCAAGTTTGAGCACTTGGCCGCCCACGTCTGGTTCGCCGAAACCGGCACCGCGCGTTCCACCCGTGCCGTTAAACAGCCATTCCTAGGTGAGCACCACGGGATCGGCTACTACCTGCTGTTCAACGGGATCCTGGGCGATGAAAGTAAGACCGGCGGCAACGTGCTGACCAAGCGGGTGTTGAAGGGCCTACAACCCTTTGATGGTCCAAAGGTGATCTACGGCGAGTCGTGCGACTTGCCCAAGGAGCGGCTGGAGGAGCTCCAAATCACCTTCAAGCAGACCCCCTACGACATCAAGGCACGCTAAGCATGGCTCTTTCTCTCAAGGTGTATCAGCAGCGGGCCCTGTCCAGCCTGGCCCAGTTCTTGGAAGACGCCCGGCTGACCGGTCCCGCATCCGCGTTTGAGAAAAACGTGGATCCTGGCCTGGTCACCCACTACAAGCCGATGCCTGGCATGGATGCCTCGCCCTACGTCTGCCTGCGCATCCCCACGGGCGGTGGCAAGACCGTCATGGGCGCGCACATCATTCAGGCCGCAGGCGACGCATACCTGGAGCGCGAGTTTCCGCTGGTCATGTGGATGGTCCCCACCACCCAGATCAAGACCCAGACCCTCGAAGCGTTCAAGAATCCACGTCACCCTTACCGCCAGGAGCTGGACGAGGCATTCGGCGGCAAGGTGGCGGTATTCGACGTGGAGGACTTCACCCACATTCGTCCCGCGGACCTGGGCACCAAGGTGTGCGTGGTCATCTCGACCATGGCAGCACTGAGAGTCGAAGAACGCGAAGACCGCAACGTATACAAGCACCACGAAGATCTGGAGGCCCATTTTGCAGGCAGCGTGTCGGACCTTCCCTACCTGGAGCAGAACAAGGCCGGGAAGGCGATTGCCTCGTTCGCCAACCTGCTCAAACTCCACGGACCGTTGGTCATCACCGACGAAGCCCACAATGCGAACACGCCGCTCTCGTATCAGGTCTACGAGCGCTTGGGTGCCAAAGTGGTGGTGGAGCTGACCGCGACCCCCGAGGCCAGCAAGAGCAACGTGCTGGTCAGCGTCAGCGCCTTTGAGCTCAAGGCAGCGGACATGATCAAGTTCCCGGTCGTGCTGAAAGAGCATGTCGCGCAGTGGGAGGTCGCTGTGGGCAGCGCCGTCGCTCGCCGAAACGAGCTGGGCAAGACCGCGCTTGGCGAGCCGGACTATATCCGTCCCATCCTGCTGATCCAGGCCGAGAACGCCAAGGGCACGGCCACGGTGGAGGAGGTCAAGAAGCACCTCATCGACAACGAAAAGGTGCCCGAGAAGGCCATTGCCATTGCAACCGGTGACCAACGCGAAATCGATGGCGTGGACCTGTTCGCCAAGGACTGTCCTATCGAGGTCATCATTACCAAGCAAGCACTCAAGGAAGGGTGGGATTGTTCTTTCGCCTATGTGTTTTGTTCGGTGGCCCAAGTCAAAAGCGACAAGGACATCCAGCAGTTGCTGGGCCGCGTGCTGCGCATGCCGTATGCCACTCGTCGCAAGCAAGAGGCCATGAACAAGGCCTACGCGCACGTCACCACCACGGCTTTCAACTTGGCGGCCGCAGAGCTGACCAAGTCGCTCATCGATATCGGGTTCAACCCGTTGGAAGCCGTCGGCGCAGTGCTGCCGGATCTCACCCCTGGGCCTGGTTTGCCGCTGCAAGGCGGCAACGTCAATCCGGTCCCCGTCACGCCGAAGACCACGATCGCGGTGAGCAAGCAGCCAGACCTCACCGGTATCCCCGCTCGGGACCAAGCCAACGTGGTCTTTACTCCGAGCGAAGAGGGGAAGGGCGGGTCGGTCGAGATCACGGGCGAGGTTGACGATTCCACGGTGGAAGCGATCACCAAGGCTGTGCCAACCAAGGAGCGCGAGGAAGCGACGGCTACGATCCAGCGGCACCAGATCACGGCCAAGGCGGTTAAAGCGCCCAGCCAGAACGGGGTGGTGTTCAGCGTCCCCCGGCTCGGCGTCATGGAGCAGGGCGAGCTGGAGTTCGTGGAGAGCGGTGCCACGCCCCCGGGCTTCACCTGGGACTTGCTGGCTTACCCCCCGGACCTCTCCAGCCTCAAGTTCAACGCCGACAGCCAGACCTTCGAGGTGGATTTGGTTGATGCAAAGGTCAGCTACACGAAGATCGATGACGACGTAAACACCTACCTGCCGGGCTTTGCCAAGGATAGAACCCAAGCAGATTTGGTGGGTTGGCTGGATCAGAAGATCCGAGACCCTGGCGTGAAGCAGCCGGTTCTGCGCGAGTGGCTGCGCCGGTCCATCAGCGGGTTGTCCGAAGATCGGGGCTTCTCACTGTCCCAGCTGCTCAATGGCCAGTTCGTGCTCCGGCGGAAACTGGGCGAGCAGCTCCAGATCGCCAAGGCCGAAGCTCTCAAGGACGGTTTCCAGCGAGTGCTGCTTGGCGCGGAAGCAGAAATCGTGGTGAGCGCCGAGCCGGACGCAATGTTCACCTATCCGGCGGACTTTAGGCAGTATCCAGGGCATTCCTACTACGAACAGCAAGACGGGACTTACCGCTTCCGCAAGCACTATTACCCTTGGGTGGGCGATCTGAAGTGGAGGACGGCTGCGGGCAAGCTGGGGGAAGAGTTCCTCTGCGCCCAGGCCATCGACCAGCTGGATGAAGTGGAGTTCTGGGTCCGCAACCTGGTGGACAAGAGCCAGTTCTGGATGCCCACGTCCAAGCAGCGGACCTACCCGGACTTCGTTGCCAGGCTGAAGGATGGGCGTCTGCTGGTCGTTGAATACAAAGGCGGCGACCGCTACTCCGCAGACTCCGAGAAGGAGAAGCGCATGATCGGGGAGCTGTGGGCCAAGAAGAGCAATGGCCGAGGGGTTTACCTCATGGCCCAGTTGAAGGATGAGAAGGGCAACAGCGTCACCGAACAGCTTAGGGCTGTGATCGGGGAGTGACTCACAACAGGGGGCAACGGAATGGCTGTCTACATCTCAGACTTAGATATTCGGAACTTCCGATCGTGTGTTTCCACCCAGTTGCAACTGACCAAGTTTACGCCGCTGGTCGGGTTGAACAACTGCGGTAAAAGCAACTGCCTCACTGCGTTGCAATGGTTGGTGAAAAAGGGGAAGTTGAAGGAGGAAGACTTCCACGATTCCCTATTGCCTGTTGAGGTATTCGGCCGCCTTTACGGCATCGCCGAAGCGGACCTCGCGACGCTAGAGGTTAGGCATCGAAGCAAAATTGAGCCCCATGTGCGCAATGGGGTGCTCTTCATCCGAAAAGTTCAGCAGGTGCCTGGCGGGGATGTATTCCTGACCATATTGAATCCAGACACGAACGCGTGGGATCCCAATCCAACCGGTATTGATCAAGCAATCTCTGCTCTTTTCCCGGAGCCAATACGCATCGGAGCGATGGAGGATGCGGCCGAGGACGCCAGTAAAGCAACAACCACTACGACGATTGGCAAACTTCTTACCGACATGGTTGCGGCGATCCAGGAGAGGCACGAGGCTGACCTGTCACCGCACCTTTCGGCGATCGTTGGAATGCTTTCCGCGGAGGGAACAGAGCGGTTTGATGAGCTGGGGCGAATCGATGCCTCGATTAATGCGAAAATCTCTGATTTGTTCCCTGGGGTCAGCATCAAGCTGGATTTTCCAGTCCCAGTTCTGAACGATCTCATCAAAGCTGGAACTGTTAAGGTCTATGAAGGTGATGGAAAGGGCAGAGCCTTCGGTTCCTACGGCCACGGTGCCCAGCGCGCCATTCAAATGGCCATGGTGCGTCACTTGGCTGATCTGAAGCGAGGGGCGGCGGTCGTGGGCGGTGTGACCTTGTTGTTGATCGATGAGCCCGAGCTGTTCATGCACCCCTTCGCAGTGGAGCAAGTTCGCGAGGCTTTGCGTTTGCTATCTGAAGCGGGCTATCAAGTCATTTTTTCGACTCACTCCGCTCAGATGATCCTCGCCCGTGACGCGAAGAACGCCTTGCTGATGACGAAGAAACATCCGCAGGGCACACAAGCAAGGCCGAGGCTTCAGGCGGTCGTCGAAAAGCTGGTTGCGGAGCCGACGCACCAACTCCACCAGATTTTTAGTTTGACCAACTCGTCCCAGATGCTATTCGCGGACAAGGTGGTCTTGACCGAGGGAAAGACAGAACTCCGTTTGCTTCCAAGTCTCTTTTGCGCCGTCTCCGGGAAGACCATGGGACAGTCTTCACTCGCGATTGTCGCGATGAGCGGGGTGTCCGACACTCAGAAATCCATGGAGATTCTTGACGCGATTGGGATTCCGGCATGTGCGATTGTGGATCTCGACTATGCTTTCCGGCAGGCATCTAAGCATGGGTTTTTAGATGCGGACGACACGGATCTTGGTGCCTGTAAGACCATACTGGCAGAGATGTCGGACGCGGGAACCATCTCTCTGGACGATGGCGGGCTTCCAAAGAAGGGCCCGCAGGGGGGCGCATCAAAAGCCTTCGAACTTCTTGCGGGAAAGCCAGAGGCGGCGCCTCACATTCATGCTCTAGTTCTAAAGCTTCGGGATAAATCGATCTGGTTATGGAGCCGAGGAGCTATCGAACCTCATGTCGGGCTGAAGGAGAAGAAGGAACACGCGTGGCTCACCTTGCAAATGAAGGTGGAGAACGAGGGAGTGGACGCAGCCTGCTCCGACGCGGCCGGTGTCCGCGAGTTGGTGGAATGGTTGGCGCGATGACGGTCCCTACCTCACTCGAACCAGCTGATCCCACCTGGTCGTATAAGCCGGTGACAACGCGGTCTGGTTCATGGCCCACACCTGCCTGCGCTGCTCGCCTCCGCGCACGCGCTTGGCAGACGACGCAAACGCCATGGCGCCACGACCGAACTTCGCGTTTGCGCGGTCCATGACGTCCATCAACGCGTGGGAGCGCGGGTCTACCTGGGCGAACAGATCGCCTTGGTGGACGTCCCTCGCGGTCAGGTCCAGCAGCCCGATGCCCGCCTTCTTGTAACGGTAGCCTTCCCTCCACATCGCCTTGGTCAGGGCTTGAACCACCACGAGCACCTCGCGGGTGTCCGTGGTCGGCGATATGAAGTTAAGAGCCTTGCTGGGATGGTATTGGGGTGCCCCGGGCTTGAACGGGTTGGTGTGGAGAAACACCCAAACCCCACCGGCCTGCAGCGAGCGCCCTCGGAGCTTCTCGCAGGCCCTCTGGGCGAAAGTGGCAACGGCTTGTTGAAGGTCTTCTAAGGCCACGACCTCTTTGCCGAACGAACGGGACACCACGATCTGCTGCCGGTCCGGTTCGACTTCTTCTAACGAGGAGCAGGCAATCCCCTGAAGCTCTCGCTGGGTGCGGGCCAACGTCACGCCATACCGCGCCCGCAATGTGTCGCTGTCCGCGTGGACTAGGTCAGCCGCAGTAAGCACGCCCTCAATCCCCAGTCGGGTAGTCAGCTTGCGGCCCACGCCCCAGACATCTTCGACGGGAAAGCGGTCCAACAGGGCGGAGCCGGGCAGGGCGGTCATGACACCATGCGCCGTCTTCTTGGCGGCCTTGTTGCCCAGCTTGGCCAAGGTTTTCGTCGGCCCCAAGCCCACGCAGCAAGGGATACCAGTCCACTTCAAGATCCGCGTCCGGGCTTCGGCGGCAACGCGCTCTTGGTCAGCTTTGGGAATGCCATCGAACGAGACGAACGATTCATCGATGCTGTAGACCTCAACGTGCGGAAACAGGTCCCGGAGGATTGAGACCACGCGCCCGGACAGATCGCCGTAGAGGCCAAAGTTGGCTGATAGCACCTTCAGCTGGCGACGGACGCCGAAAGGGACTTGGTGGATCGGCTGACCCATCCCGACCCCAAGATCCTTGGCCTCTTGGCTGCGGGCAATGGCGCAGCCGTCGTTGTTGGAGAGGATGACCACGGGCATACCGCGGAGGGATGGGTTAAAGACCCGTTCGCAGCTGGCGTAAAAGTTGTTGCCGTCGACGAGACCCAACATGTCAAAGGGCCCTCGGATCCACGTCGTGCCACTGCCTGATTTCTTGCTCCAGACCATCCCAAGTAGCTTGGAGTTGTTGTGTGTCACCGTTGAAAAGGGGCTGGTCCACGTGCGCGAATTGGTCGAACGACGGGTGGGGAAGAACGCTGCCAATGCCGCTGTAGCAAAACCACTCGCCCACCAGTTGCGCGATCTCAGCCAGCTCCTTGATGGCATCTTTTGCGTCGTCCAGATTCCAGCGCGGAAGCACTCGGCCCGTCCGGCTGAACTCTGTGGCCGCATGGGCGATCTCTACGTTAACGTGTTCCACGACACCATCCAGGCGCGCTAGGCGTCGCTCCAACGCGTCAAACACGTCTTCCCGAATCAGGTCATCGGGAGTTGACGTGCCGGGCGTGGTCCCGCTCAGCCAGTCAAACACTGCATGCCGTTGTGCCGAAGGCTCGTATTGATACTCCCGCGGAACGAGATAAGCGTCGCCTGGTGGTTGAGCGCGCGCGAACTGCCAATACTGGTCTTCAACGGCGGAGTAGTTATAGGTCAATCCGGCAATGTCCTCTACGAATACCCGGCGCGTGACGCGTTGCCGGATTGCTTTGGCGTCCAGCAACAGGCCACCAATGGAGCACACCCCATAAGCGCCGTGGATGGTGTCCCGCTCAGCCAGACGCCGAACGCCTTGCATGGTGCTGCTCCAGAAGCCCGTAACGAGCATTTCCAACACCATCCCGTTGAGTCGCTTCCCGTCATCGGCATCGGGCGCGTGGCGGACCATTTCCACCACGCAAGTGAACGCGGCCAGGTCCCACGCCAGCTTGGACAACGCCGTCGAAATCGCGTTGTCGTCTGTGTCGTAGACACGTTTCCAAAGTGCTATCCGATCGCGCATCACGGCTCCTGGATGAGCGTCACGCCGTCGAGTGCGCCGAACCCGCCCTCGCGGCGCCACACGAGGGACAGCACCCCTTCAAAGCGTTCGAGCTCCCCTTCATCCGTGGGCGCTCGCCGGTAGGCATCTTCTTCGTCGAGCACGTGCAGCACCAAGGCTTGGGCCGACCCGTCCTCGGTCAATGCCACCTGCGCCTCGTAGATGCACGTATCGGTCCAAGAGCGCCAACAGCGCAGGGTGTCCCCGTCGAGCCAAACCGCCCACCGGTCGTCCGTGTCGCGTGGCCAGAGCCCCTTCCGGAGGAGTGCGAGGTCGTCGGCGCTAAATACATGACCGCAGCGGATGGGCCAACGCGGGCCCTCCATTGCTGTGAGGTGACTCCAACGGGTTCGTGAGTCTTCCATGTCAGCGCCTGAGTTGTTTTCGGAAGGACCAGGTCACCACGCCCCAGACGTCCAGCTCAACGTCTTCTGGCACCAGTATTGCAGCATTGGCCGGGTTGCCGGAATGCAGCTCAAAGCGGCCGGCCCGCTGGCGCAGCTGCTTGACGGTGAAGCCCCCCTCCCACAACACCATCACGACATCACCCGGCCGCGGCCGTTTGCTCCGGTCGACCACCAGCGTGTCGCCTGGTCCAATGCCAAACCCCTCCATGGATTCGCCGGTATCGGCCTCGACAAAGAACGTGGCGACCGGGTTGTCGATACACCGCTGGTTGAGGTCCAGCAGGTCCGTGACGCCGAAGAAGTCCTCGGCTGGACTGGGGAAGCCACACGTGACGCGCACCGGCAGCACAGGGAGTGCCAAGACTTCAGCGGCCGAGTCGGCGGCGCCAAGGAAGCCGGGAGGGAAGGAGGAGGGGGTGAGCATGGGGGAGTTTCCTGAAAGGCTGGCTCATCCAGTGAGACCACAACGGGGCGTCAGTCTAGCGGGATGTTAGTAGTATTGCTAACGTGGCGTGTTGGATTTCCTGAATGCGCTTACGGGGTAGAGCGCTTGCTTTCTCCACACGCCGTCTCGGGCCGCTTGGCTAGGATTGCCTAGACCGCGTGCTGGGAGGACCGGATGTGCTATTCCGCTGAAGTGTGGGCCGATTACCACAAATACGTTCGCGCCTATGGTGCGGACATCGACATCGACGCATTCGTCGAGCTTTACCTGCGCCGGGCAGCGGATCCCAAGATCAAAATCCCCAAAGGGATGGACCAGGGGTTCCTCCATCCGCAAACGCCTGGCGTGACGGAGATTCAGGCGCTGATCCAGTCCTACAACGCCACTTTTGTGCAAAACAGCGAGCAAGAGCTGTTCAAGCAGGCCAAGCGGTTGGCCGACGCAGAGCGGGTGTTGGCCGGGTCCAAGCCGACGAAGAAAGCCGCGAACGACCAACGCATCGCGGGCAACAAGGTCAAGCAGCTGAAACGCTGGATATCGGATGGCATCCGCACGGTGCCCGTCCCCGAGCGCGACGACCGCATCTTCCCGGACTGGTATGCCCCTGTTCTCATCGTGGAGGACGGCAGGCCGATCGTTCGGCCGATGCGCTACTACTGCCGACCGGCAGGCATGGACCCTAGCATCGACAGAACCAAACGCGGGCAGGTCTCGGGCACCTACAACGCCCGCCGGGACAACCTCACTCGGTTCTGGCGACACCAGTTCGGGCATACGCACGGCTTGATGGTGGCGCGTGTGTTCTACGAGAACGTCGATGATGGGGCAGGCGGCAGCCAAGAACTTCAGTTCATCCCGAGCACCGGAGAGAACCTGCTGATCGCGTGCCTGGTGTCCCATTGGACCGATCCGGCCGGCCTGCTGCCCGATCTCTGGTCCTATGCGGCGGTGACCGACGCCCCCGAGCCTGAAGTCGCGGCTGCAGGGCACGATCGCACCATTGTCAACCTCAAGCCGGAGAACGTGGACGCTTGGTTGACGCCGCAGGGCCGCAGCGTCGAGGAGTTGCTCGCTCTGATGGACGACAAGCAGCACCCCTACTACGAGCACCGCAAGGCTGCGTAAGGCGCTGATCTCCAGGGCTGTCGATGGTCGAAGAACTTCCCCAAGGCCTTTGTTATAGCCGTATCGCTTCCATGAGGCCCCGAGCTCATCTCGGCCTCGGCCTATTCAGGCTTCCTGTGTTGCACAGCGTGGGGCCCGAAGACAGACTGAGCCATCCTGCTCCTGGAAAAGCCGTCATGGGCACTCAGAAGCCTCCGGAGTCTTTACATCGGGTATTTCTCTCTTTTGACGGTCACGAGTATTCGGCCACGATCTGGCGCGGCGGAGGGTTCCAATGGCGCCTTCTATCCGTGGAGGTCCCGGCAGCGGGTTGCCGGGACGTGGTGCTACCGGATTTCGAATCGTGCCGCCTGGCGCTGCACGCCGCTGAGGAAATCGCGCGAGAGATTCTGGAGGGCCGATCCGGCGCTTAGGGGTTAGCTAAACGGGTAACATTGGCTGGAGGTCCAACGTCACATGCTCTAGGGGGAGCGCACATGGCGATTCGAACGTTGATTTTTCTTCTTGGTTTCATCGTCCTGCCGTTCACCGCTACTGGCTCCCAGCTGTTCGCTGTGACTCCCAGTGGCACACCCGAGGCGGTGTTCTCAGGCAAGGCATCGGTGGCCGTCTCCCGCTTGTCCAGCAAATGCATGGATGTCCAGTGGACGGTCGTGAGCAGCAGCGATACGGAAGTCGTTTGCGAGTCGCCGTTGAGCACAGGCCAGTCCATCATGGGTCAGATGCTGCTCGGCAACAGCTACTCCACGCCACCTCGGCGATTTTTCCGCTTCAACGTGAGTGAGCTGTCCGGAGTCTCGCGTGTGCAGGTGTCGGGCTGGATGGAAACCCAGATGGCCTTCGGCCAGATGCAGCGTGCTCCTTTTTCAGGGGCGGACTTCCACAACAGCATCATGAACTTCCTGATCAGTGCGGGAGGCGCGTTCCCAGCAGGGACGATCTTCCCCAACCACACCGTGCTCGGAGTTCTAGGTAAAGTCGCTCCGCGCGGCAGGGCTGCGGTCTACGAGGTGGCTGAGGTGACGCCTGGTGGAGCCGCGGACCGAGCGGGCCTCAAGGCAGGAGACGTCATCACCTCCGTGGCCGGAAAGAAGTTCAAGACCGATGGTGACTTCCTGGATGGCTTGGCAAAGGCAACCAAGGCGCCGACCTACCAACTCGATGTCACGCGCAACGACGCTGCAATGCCGCTCACCGTCGACCGGGAATACCGTCCCACGGCCACTCAGGTCGTCAGCGTCGCGGAGGAGCCCGCCCCGGTGCCCGCTCCCGTAGCACCAGCCCTTTCGGTTGCCGATGAGTTGGCCAAGCTTCTGAAGCTCAAGGAGCAGGGTATCCTGACGCAGGCCGAGTTCGATTCGCAAAAGAGCAAGCTGTTGAACCAATGAGCATTCCGTCCGCCCATTCCGTAGCCCGGGCCGGGCGTTGGTTTCGATCATCAGAAGAACCCTGACGCGAAGCGATGGACCATTTTGAAGGCGTAGTGTTGGACTACTTACGGGCGGATCGGGCGCTGTTCGTCAACAGCCAATGCTGTATCCAGCTCAACGAGGGAAAGAACCCCGACACCAGCGGGCCGCATTGGTATTGCGACGCCCTTGCAGTGAGTTTCAAAGAGCAAGCAGCCTACCTTTGTGAGATCACGTATGCCGCCCGTGCGCCGTCCCTGCTGGCGCGCTTGAGGGCCTGGGATGAACACTGGCCAGGCTTGCGCGCAGCTCTGTTCCGGGACAGCGGTGTGCCCTTGGTCTGGACGGCAAGGCCTTGGCTGTTTGTTCCGCAAGCTCATGCAGCTCGACTCCGCGCCAGCGTCGAAGCGTTTGCCCACCTACCCAAACCTCGGATCACCTGTTTGGAAGAAGTGGTCCCTTGGCGATACCGCTCTTGGGATCGCGGCCCCTACGTCGACCCGGGTTCATAAAGAGCACTCCGAGGGAACGTTCGGCCGAGCCATTGCAGGGGGGGGGGCGCAGAAAGAT
>NZ_DAMBEF010000014.1:39763-104579 GCF_032061965.1 Stenotrophomonas sp.
AAGATGGGGGCCTGTCTCGCAAGCGCGTTATCGGATATAACCAAGGCGGCCTTATCTGACCGAGTATCTCAATGGCCCTGACCACCCTCAAATCATTCGATGCCGAGATCAAACAGCTGGAAGCCCAGAAAAAAGCTGGTCGAGAAACGCGACGGGGAGGTGCCCAAGGCGCTCGCCGTGCTCCAAAGGTATGCGAAGGTCCTCAGTCCTGCGCAGCGGCGGCAGGTCGCCAAACTCATCGGGGAATCGATCGACACCCAGCCGGCGCGCGCGCCCAAGGCGACCACTGGATCCTTGAAGGGGCGCAAGCTCGGCAAGGTGGCTCCGAAGTATCGCCTTCCCAGCGGTGAGACCTGGGCGGGCCGTGGTTTGACCCCGAAGGCCTTTAGCGCGTGGGCCAAGTCCGCCGACGGCAAAGCTTGGGCCAAAGCCAACCCGGGTGCAAAGTTCCCGGCGGCCAATGGCGCGGTGACCAAATCGCCAACCAAGGCGGTCAAGAAGGTGACCAAGGCGGTGAAGAAGGCGAGCAAGGCCAAGCCGATGCGGAAGCCCCCCAAGAAGGGCTCGGCGAAGTCTGCTGGCTAACCCCGTGCACAAAGGCCTCGCCAATGCCGGTGCCAAGGCGGTGGCTGCGGCGCACGTGTTGCTCGATATCGCCAATGGAACGCTCTTGCAATAAGAGGCAGGAGCGCGCCTGCGCACCCAGCTGGGACTGCATCTGTCCGCCTTGACGTGCGTCCAACGACTCCGAAGAGGGATGCCTTCAGTGCATTGAAGGCCCCGCCTGATGCGTGAAACGAGCTGGGACGAACCAAGTCAGACTGCGGGCGTTTTTGATCGCATCCCGCAAGGCCAAAACAACCGGCGGGCGTTCCCTCGATCAGCATCGGTGTTCCCCTCCCCGGCGGTGATTTCAACGGATCGGCTGACGGAGCCAGAACGGCAAGTTCTGAGGCCACCACTTTCCTCGTGCGACCCTCCGCATCACCAGCGTCCTGAACGCGTCAGGAGACGGTGCTTGGCCGAGGCGCTTGTGGCGGCCTTGGTTGCACCGGGCATGCGCAGCCACGACGTTCTCTGGCACGTCCTGTCCACCGTCCTGTTGGGCCGTTAGATGCTCGGCAGTGCATTGGACTCCGCGCCCGTTGCTGCCCTTGAGCCCCAGCTCGTTGGGAGAAGTCAGCCACATCGGCAAGCCGCAGTAATAGCAGCGGCCGGCCTGGGCGTGGAAGGCAGAAGTGCGGATGGATTTGAGGCGTTTCTTGCTCATAGGGGCTCCGGAATCAGAAGACGATTCCCGTGCCTCCTATAGGAGAACCTCGGGCACCCGGAGCCTATTGGCTATGCGGGCACAACACCGGCGCTTATGCGACCGGCAGCTGCTGTATATCCCATCCCCAAATTCCGCGCAAGCCCATCGCAAACGTGCGTCCGGTGATAAGGCGGCCTCAACGCGGGCCGCCCTAACCCCAAGCGGCTGCTCTCTAGAGCTGGGTCAGTTGTGCATACATCACATACAAGAACATCGGCAACCCGCTCAGCAGGCCGAACACCCAGAAAGTGCCGATCAGCGTCAGTGGCGTCATGATCCACCACTGCCACCAGGTGAAGCCCACGTCGCGTGCCTGCGCTGCGTGGGCCTCGACCGGGTAACGACGCGCAGCCTTCCGGGTTCCGCGTCTGAACGACCACCGCCTCGGGCTGCTTCTCGAAACGGGGGCTCCGCTGAGGCTCAATGTGTGGCCGAACGCCCAAGATCCAACTCGTCGCGTGATGCAGCCCAAGTAGCTGAGCTCGGGGAGGGAGCTGGTCTTATTGCTAACCAATCATCACAGCCTCAACCCCCATCAACAAAAACGCTTGACAGATACATTGGTGAGCGCTCACTCTTATAACTGTCCGAAGGCAGCGTTGATCGCTCAATCGGTGCGGAAGGTGAAGCAGGGGAACGACCCTGCCCAATACGACGAAAGGAAAACGCCATGACAGACTCGCGTGCGACTGAAGCAGTAAAGAACTGGATCAATGGCAGTTGGAACAAAGGGGGGACGATCAGGCAAGCGGTCAGTCCTTCGACGGGCCAGCCTCTGGGCACCTATTTGGATATCGGCCAAGACGAAGCTCAGCTTGCAATTGAGGCTGCACGTAAGGCCTTTGATACATCGAACTGGCCGACAGAGCGGTCATTGCGTTCCAGAGCCTTAAATGAGTTAGCCGTCGAGGTCGCCAAGCGCGCAAAAACAATGGCGGTCCGCCTCTCTCAGGAAGGGGGCAAGCTGTTGGCTCAGACCGAGTGGGAACTCTCCTTGGCGTCGGAGTGGCTCCGCTATGGCGCGGCAACCGCGCTGCTCCAAACCGGTGGCCGAGCTCTTGAAGCTGCGCCAGGAGTGCACTTCTTCTCCGATCCCGAGCCGCTTGGCGTTGTTGGCGTCATTTCGCCTTGGAACTCCCCGATTATTCTCTCCGTGCGAGCGATAGCTCCGGCGTTGGCGGCCGGGTGCACGGTGGTGCTTAAGCTGCCTCATCAGACGGCACTCACCAACGCGCTGTTCGCCGAGGCGGTCGCAGCCGTTCAATCGCTGCCGCCCGGCGTGCTCAATGTCATCACCGAGACAGGAAGCATTGGCGCATCCCTGCTTGTGGAATCGCCACAAGTGGACATGATCAGCTATACCGGCAGCACAAACATCGGACGAACCATCGCCGCTAACGGCGCAAAAACGCTGAAGCGGCTGAACCTGGAGCTTGGCGGGAAAGCACCGTTGGTGGTATTTGACGACGCCAACCTTGCGGCCGTTGTCCCGCAGATCGTCATGGCCCTCGTCGCGATGAATGGCCAGTTCTGTTGCACAGGTTCTCGTGTCTTGGTTCAGCGGACGGTGGCAGACCGACTGCGGACTGCCCTCATTGAGGCCTATGGCAACGTTCGACTCGGCGAGAGTGAGGACCCACAGGCACAGCTCGGTCCGTTGATCGACAAGGCCAGCGTTGCACGCGTGGACGCAGTGGTTGCCGAATCGGCGTCTTATGCGAATATTCTCGTTCGCGGCGGCCCAGTCGAAGAGGGACCGTTGGCCGCCGGCGCATTCTTCCGTCCAAGTTTGATCGAGGTCGAAGACTTGAACGCTTACGTCGTTCAGAACGAGGTGTTTGGGCCTGTCCAGACGTTCGAGATCTTTGAGGGCGAGGCCGACGCGATTGCGCGCGCAAATGCCACCGAGTTTGGCCTCGCTGCGTCGGTGTTCTCGGAAGACTCATCGCGTTGCCGACGAGTGGGCAAGGCTATCCGGGCCGGCCATATTTGGATGAACTGTTGGGGCGTCATGTCCGAGCAGTTTGAACAGAGCGGATTCAAGCAAAGCGGCATCGGTGTGCTTTGCGGACCTCGCGCCATTGAGCAGTTCCAGGAAATCAAGGTATACGCCACCGGCGCACATTCGTCCGATTCTTGATCGACCTGCCTTGAGCTGGACGTCGGTAGAGCATCTGCGCGGAGGCCAATGAAGGAACTGAACTTCATTGAAGGGAAGATTCGAGCGTTGCGATGGTCTGCTTCAGGCCGGGCAGCAATCGCGCAAGCGAATGCTGCCTGTTGAGCCGGGTCGCCCGTGGAAGTAGTGTTGTTGCTTTGGACAGGACCAATTTTGAGGTGTTGAATGAATGGAGGTGAAGGCAAGCCGCAGCTTGGTCGCCCTGTCAATGAGGGGGCGCGAGAAAAACGCTTGATGCAAATTCTGGATGGAGCGCGGAAGTCGTTTATACACAAGGGTTTCCACGCTTCCTCCCTCTCCGACATAAGCGCCAACGCAAAGGTCAGCGTTGCTAACATCTATCAGTATTTTTCGTGTAAAGAAGCACTTATCCTCACCCTGATCGAACTCGATTTGCAGCGCCATCAGGCCCTGATTGCACGGTTCTGGAACTCAGACTTTAGTCGGCGGACCGTCAAAGAGCTCTTAGCGGACCTCTTCCTCAAGCCGGAAGGACATGCGGTGGCAGTTCTGCGCGCCGAAATTGCGAGCGAAGGGGCGCGCAATCCTCATGTGGCTGGGCTTCTTAGAAGCCACGAGTTGGGCTTGTTGGAAATGTTGCGGGAAGGAATTCGACGTGCTCAGAAAAGGGGGCAAATAACCAGTGGTCTGGACCCTGAAGTCGTTACCGATCGCCTCTCGCTTGTCTTTGAAGGAACAATGAGGTTGTATCTGTTTTCCCCGGACAATGGCGAAGAACTGATAGACAAGTATTACCGCCAATTCGCGGACGCTCTTCATTTGGCTCCGTGAGGGAAACCTCACGATCGACCAGGCGCAGTTGCTGCCCCGGATGGCGACAGCGGTGACCGCCTTGGTGATTTGCGCGTGTCTACACGGGGCGCATGCGCGTGCTCAAGGCCTGCGGAAGCCTAAAAATGAACTCCAGTGCGCACGATTTCCGAGGCCAGGATAGATACTTTGCCAACCAAGGCATCCCGTCCGCGCTGGCTTGTTCGACGAAGAGAACCCCCGGCGCTGCTTGTCCTAAGCGCTCAGCTAAATGGTCGGTCGCGACGCCGGTGGGACAACGTGGTCGAGGCGGCCTTCGCCCCTGTCCTGCATACCGTTCCAGCGTCGCCATCCTACGGGGTCACACCGCTGGCAGATTTCGCTCCAGTCGTGGCCATGGAGCGCACCGAAGAGTTTCGCAAGCGTTTCCATGACCACTTTTTGGGTCGCCTCGGAACCGGCTGCGGCAAATGAACCCCCGTAGTCCTTCATGAAGAGCATGAAGCTCTCAAAGTCGGGGAGGAGCACTTCCACTGTGGTCCGGCCGGTGGGCGAAACAAACGCGAAGAACGAGCCATCTGCTGAGTTCTCGAACATTTCGAGCCGCGGGCCGTGCTCACCTCCATAGTGAGAACCGTTGGGTGAATACCCGGCCCGCGTTAAGCCGGCAATGTCGTTTTCGCCGTCCAACGGCCCCATCAAATTGTGGCCGGTATGCCAATTGCCACGATTAAAGGTGAACTGTCTATTTATCACGGTGTGCTCAATATCAAATACGATGAGTTGCTCGGTCACGGTCGAACGCTGGCGTGGCAGCCGGCACTACTCCATCAGGCAACGCACGATTGGCATAGCCGTCTCAGCCACGAGATGCCTGGGTCGTTTTCACTTCGCGGATGCCAGATCAGGTCGATTTGCAATTCGTCAACGTCGAACGGGAGGTTGCTAACAACGAGGCCGAATGCCGCGGCATAACGCCTGGCGACACCGGCTTGCAGGGAAGCGACAAGTGGAGCGCGAGAAGCCATCGCAAGCAAGGTGATGCCGTTGTGCGATAAGTGGGAGGCTTGTAGCTGCATCGGGGCGTGCCGAAGCAGATGTTCCAAAAATCCAGGCAAGTTTGCACTGTCCGACACGAGCCCGTGCACGGAGGAAAAGTAGTCTTCGGAGGCGATAGGGGTTGCGTAGGCGAGCTGGGACGGATGAAAGCAGCACACGAACTGTTCGCAGTAGAGCATTTCACGGCGCAAGCGTCCGGTATCCTCGCTCACATGCGCGATCGCGAGGTCAATCTTGGCGTCATTCAGCAGGTTTTGGATTGCATGCTCGCCGAGAGGGACGGACTCGATGGTTATTCCAGGAGAGTGTTTGGCGAGGTGCTCAACGAGGAAAGGCATAAGCAACGCTTCGGCCTGGCCGTTCATGCCGAGCCTAAAAATCCGGGTTTCCTCCGCCGGATCGAAGCCGGTAGGAACAACCAACGCGCTTCCAATTTGAACCAACAGGGGATGCAGCCCCTCATGAAGGGCCCTCGCACGGGGAGTTGGTTCCATGACGTGGCCGTTACGAATGAACAGCTCATCGTCGAAAAGCATTCGCAGGTTAGACAGCGCGTGGCTCATCGCGGGTTGACGGATTCTCAGCCTCGTTGCTGCGCGTGTCACGCTCAGCTCTTGCATGAGGGCATCAAAAGCCAGTAGCAGGTTCAGATCGAAGGAACGAAGATTGAAGTGATCGACTGTCATGTCTATGGCGAGGCGGCCCGGTGAGATCCTAACATGGTGACGTTCATCGAACTCATCGATGTGAGTGATGGTTTGTATCGATTTGACGTATGGATACCTCGTAACTAGACTTTTTCGAAAATGCAAAGGCATTGCGCTGGGGTTGCCTGTTCGCTCTTCCCATGCCCGGCATTCGTCACTACTTGGCACACGGCAGCATTCTATGTTTCGACGATCGCGTCCCTTCGTTCCATTTCTTCTGGCATTCACGATGTTCGCCGGGGGCCAGGCATCTGCGGCGCTGCCGAGGTATCCTCAAGCCTACGACGGAAAGATTGTCTTCAGTGCCAACGAGCACCTCTGGTCAGTTCCCCGTGCAGGTGGCACAGCGAATCAGCTGACGAAGGGGCCGGGGACAGATGTATTTCCAAGGGTCTCCCCAGACGGTCGTTGGATAGCTTTCACGGGCATGAATAACGCTGGCAGCGACGTTTGGGTGATGCCGTCGACGGGTGGCGAACCGATCAGGCTGACGCATCACAACGGGCGTGGGCTGGACAACCTTGTCGTCACTTGGTCCCCCGATTCGCAGTTTATCCTCTATCTCAGCCAGCATAGGCAATGGAACCGACTCGTGCGGGAACTCTACCGGGTTCCGGTCGCCGGTGGCTTGCCTGAGGCCATGCCACTTGATAACGCAGTCGGTATGGGCACGTATGGTCCTGACGGCCATACCTTCGCATACAACCGCTTGCTGGCACCCCACGGAAATTGGAAGCGATACAACGGGGGCATGTCGCGTGAGGTGTTCACGTATGACTTTGAAACGCGCAGCAGCCAGCAACTGACTGCATCCGGTGGAATGGATGCGTTTCCAATGTGGCATGGCCAAAAGATTTATTACCTTTCAGACCGGGACAGCAATCGACGCGCGAACATTTGGGTCCTCGACCTCAAGTCCCGCCGAGAAAAGCAGCTCACGTTTTTCACGGACTATGACATCGATACGCCTGCCTTGGGCGGCGATGCAGTCACGTTCCAGCAAGGCGGCAAGCTGTATCGGCTGGACCTGCCCAGCGAGCGCTTAACAGAAGTTCCTGTCTCGCTGCCTGGCGACAACGTGCGGTTGGAGAAGCGGCTGCGTGCGGTGGGCAATCAAGTGCGTGGCGAAGCGATTGTGCGGGATGGCGACCTCGACCTTCCCGATCGAATCAACTACGCGATTTCGCCGGACGGTCATCACGGTTTGTTCTCTGCACGCGGAGACCTGTTCATCGTTCCGACGGGGGAAGGCAAGTCCAGTAACGTCACGCAGACCCCTGCTGCTGAAGAGGATGCTCCAAGTTGGTCCCCGGACGGCAGCAGGATTGCCTACGTCACAGAAGTTGCAGGAACACCTCAAGTGGCCGTCCGTGCTGTCAACAATGGGTCGGAGCGCGTGATCACTCGCTTCGAAAAAGGGTATTTCTTTACTCCAGTCTTTTCTCCCGACGGCCGAAGTCTTAGCTTCAGCGATGGCGATCACCGGCTGTGGCAGGTGGGACTAAGCGGGGGCGCGCCGATCGAGGTGGCCCGAGACAAGCGGCAAGGGATACGAGATCAGGTCTATTCGCCCGATGGTCGCTGGCTGGCCTTCAGCATGGCAGGGACTGCAAAACGTCGCGACATCTACCTCTACGACCTGGCGACGGGACGCACGCATCGCCTTGGGAAAGGGGAGGGGACCGAGGCAAACCCGGCTTGGTCTCCAGACAGCAGGCGGCTCTACTTTACTTCCTCCCGGTATGTGCATGCGGTTCCCTCCGACCAGGAAATCGACTTTGCGATGGTGAAGTCCACTGGTGTCTACGTGGTTGATCTGCCCCAAGATCCGGCGCGAATCGCCCAGGAAGACCTCATGTCGAACGCCACGGTGGTTGCGATTGAGCCCGCCAATATCGTTCAGCTCAACGTCCGCGACGACGGAATTTACTACTTGAGCCAACCGCTTTCGACATTCGACGGCTTCTTGAAGGGCGAGAAATCTGCGCTTCATCGGTTCGATTTTGAGACCGAGCAGGATACGGTCCTCGCAGAAGACTTGGACAGCTACTCCCTAGCTCTCGTGGGGCAGAAGGTTCTGATCAAGAGGGGAGGTGACTACGCGGTGCTGGATGTGCCGCGGGGGCACGTTGGAAAGAAGGAACAGAGCCTAGACCTAAGCGGGCTGAGTATGTTAGTGGATCCGGCCATCGAATGGGCGCAGATGTTCAACAGTGCTTGGCGGCTGCAGCGTGACCTGTTGGTCTCGCAAGAGATGAACGGCCAGGACTGGGATAAGGTCCGCGACAGCTACGCTAAACTCCTGCCGCTGCTTGGATCTCGAGCCGACCTGAACTGGCTCATCGGCGAGATGATGGGGGAGCTGTCGAATTCGCACATGAGCGTCGGCGGCGGCGATGACGGCCACACGGACAGCCGCGCCAACCGACCCCGGCTCGGCATAGACTGGGTGCTCGACCCTGATTCTGGGAGGTATAGGATCTCGAAAATTTTTCCGGGCGATAATACCTTGCCAGAGTATCGCAGTCCGCTAAGACAGCC
This sequence comes from Stenotrophomonas sp., assembly GCF_032061965.1. Lineage (GTDB taxonomy): Bacteria > Pseudomonadota > Gammaproteobacteria > Xanthomonadales > Xanthomonadaceae > Stenotrophomonas. Next base: position 48,333 of record NZ_DAMBEF010000014.1, read on the forward strand.
TGGGTTGGCTGTTAAAGAGGGTGACTATGTCTTGGCTATCAATGGCAAGGAGCTGCAAGCGCCCCTAGTGCCGGACGAACTGTTGCAAGGCCTGGCGGTTTCGGAGCCTGTTGAGCTGACAATTGCTGTCGGGCCAAAAGAGCCGCGCCGCGCCCTGCGTGTCAAGCCGGTCGCAAGCGAAGTGAACCTGCGCGAGCTCGATTGGATCGAACGCAATCGCCAGTCTGTGGAGCGGCTGTCGGACGGCCGAGTGGGCTATGTCTACTTAGCCGATATGGGACAGCACGGGCTGGCACAGTTCACACGCCAATTTTATTCGCAGATGGGTAAGCAGGCATTGGTGCTCGATGTCCGTTGGAACGCTGGTGGCTCCGTGGCCGACTATCTCATCGAGCGCCTGCGCAGGACCCAGGTGGGGTTCAATGGCAATCGCGCCGGAGCAATGGACACCCAGCCTCAAGAGCTTTTAGCCGGACCGAAGGCGGTGCTTATCAATCAGTGGTCGGGTTCGAACGGAGAGTTGTTCCCGTATTTGTTCCAGGAGTATGGGCTCGGCAAGGCTGTTGGGAAGAGGACTTGGGGCGGGCTGCGTGGCTACAATGGCAATGTGCAGCTTGCCGACGGTGGATACATCACCATTCCATCCAGGGCCGTATATGACATGAGAGGACAAGAGGTCGTTGAAAACCACGGGGTAGATCCGGATGTCGAAGTTGAGAACATGCCGGCCGATATTTTGGCAGGCCACGACGCTCAACTGGAGGCTGCTGTGAAGTTGATGGTGGACGCGATCGCGGACTGAGCAAACGGACTGTCAGAGCGTGGGGCTGAATAACGGCGCGTCTAGATTGGGAACTGGAGTTGCCGTCGGCATTGCTCTCAATTGGACTAGGCCGACGGCTGTTGCCGCTGTAGCGGTTGGATGGGCTCACAGCCACGTGACGTGGCGGCGTTTTTTAATCTGGTATGGAGGCCGAGTCGATGGACGTAATCGGGTGGTCCGATTTTTGCAAAGTGGAGATCAGGGTCGGTCGCGTCATTGCCGTCGACTCGTTCCCAGAAGCAAAAAATCCGGCATACAAACTTAAGATCGATTTCGGTGAAGAGGTCGGCATCCGGAAGTGCAGTGCTCAGATCACGACGCTCTATTCTCTGGAGTCACTTGTAGGAAAGAACGTCGTGGCGGTCGTGAACCTCCCCGATAAGCAAGTTGGGCCATTTATGTCCCAATGTTTGGTGCTTGGTTTTCATGATGCTTGCGGAAACGTCAGCCTATGCGTGCCCGAGCACCCAGTGCCGCTGGGTGCCCGGCTGCTATGAAGTTCTTTTGAAACTACTATCCCCTCGGATCGCGATGCCCGTGGTTGCGACCAGCGAGCCGACGTCCGCTCCGCGGCCCCTTCTGGTCTCGGTCTTCTCGAAAGGTCGAAATGAGCCTGTTCAAACGCAGGGACTTAGGAGGCTCACGTGCCCAGCGGCAAGGGTGCAGGTGAGCCTTCAGATGCCTGGGTTCGGCAGTGCTTGACGGCCCCAGCGGGGTGGGAGTCGAGCGTTCTGGGGTTGTCGCGCTTGCAGGTGGCCCCCGAGGGCCCAACTGGACCGCATAGCGGCCCCAGGAGGTCGGTTCGACAGCCGCTGCTCGATGTCCCCTGTCTCCCTCGCTTTTGCGACCAGCTGTGGTGGCGTGAACTCCGAGCTTCCGTATCAATCAAGAGTTGTGGTGCTCGGTGGTTCGGGTCGAGAGCCCCCATGGCATATGCAATCCCCTTTGCTCGAATCGCTTGCCCGAGTTCCCGGTAATGCCGACCTAACTGGGTGTCAAACCGTAGGCGCTGCCGGTGTCCGAGCGCGGCGGCGAAGTCAGAACCGCTACGGAAAAGTAGATGCCGCCAGCGAGCACGGTCTTTACGGCCTCCAACAACTCGGCTTGGTCTGCGGTTTTGGTGAGGTAGCCCCGGGCGCCCCACCGGACCGATGAGGCCGCTTCGCCCAGGTCACCACGCCTTGTTCGTGTCATCAATGGACATGTAGGAAAATGGGCCATACAGACGGTGCACCAAAACACGCTGCACTCCAGGTCAATTAGCAGATTGGGTCGGGCGAATGGTCAGCTCGCTGGTGTCCACGTTCGCCGGTGCTGCGATGACGTGCCTGACCGCCACGGCGATGTCGGATGGTTGCAGCGCGATGGCGCGGTAGCTATCCATCGCCTCGCGCGTCTCGGCGTGCGTGATGGACGCGGCGAGCTCGCTCTCGACGACGCCGGGATTGACGCAGGTCACTCGAATGCAAGAGCTCTCCTGCCTCAGCCCATCAGAGATGGCTCTTACTGCGAACTTCGTCGCGCAGTAGACTGCTGCAGTGGGGACGACCTGGTGGGCTCCTATGGAGCCGACGTTGATGATCTGGCCGCTGCCCTGACGCTCCATGATGGGCAACACTGCACCAATGCCCCAGAGCACGCCTTTGATGTTTACATCGACCATTTGTTCCCATTCATCGAGCTTGCCCGCCGACAGTGGGGAGAGGGGCATCACCCCAGCGTTGTTGATCAGAACGTCTACTCGCCCCCAGGTGTCCATCGCTTCTTGAACAAAGGCATGCATGGACTGGCGATCGGTAACGTCCAACTCACGGCCCTGGGCGATGCCACCCGACCAACGGATCTCATTGGCGATCTCGTCTATCTTTGAACGCCGCCGGGCGCCAAGCATGACTTTGGCGCCGGCCTTCCCCAAATCTCTTGCAATGGCCTCGCCGATGCCGCTGGACGCGCCGGTGATCAAAATAACCTTGTTCATGGCCAACTCCGTAGAAAGGAGTCGCAACGATAGATGGGGGCGATTGGTTATGGCATCCTTGGGCGCTTGACGCATTGTTTAGTGGGAGTAACCAGTGTCCCTTGACATGAACTTGGTGCCTCTTTTTCTGGCGGTGGCTGAGGAAAGGAACTTTAGAGCGGCGGCAGACCGGCTTGGACTGACCCGTTCGGCAGTCAGCCAAGCGATCCGGAAGTTGGAAGACGCGCGTGGCATTGCGCTGTTAACGCGGACGACTCGCTCAGTGCGTTTGACGGAAGCAGGAGAGAACTTGCGAGACGCGCTGACTCAGCCGTGGTCCGACATACAGCAGGCACTTGAGTTCAGTTCAAGCGACGCCGCTCCCAAGGGTCGGCTGCGCGTGGCGGTGACGTCCATTGCGGAAAGGTTCTTGGCAGGTCCGCTGCTCGCTTCGTTTGCCGCCGCCTACCCTGGTATCTCCATCGATATCACCGTCACAGACGAGGAGTTCGATATCGTTGCTGGCGGTTACGATGCCGGGGTCCGGCTGGGGGAGGTCATCGAGCTGGATATGGTGGCAGTGCCACTGACGGGAGAGCAGCGAGAGGTGGCAGTGGCCTCGCCTGGCTACCTGGCTACACACGGACGGCCCCGTCATCCAAAGGACTTGGTCAACTTCCGATGCATTGGTTGGCGGCCTTCGCCGATGGCCGCACCTTACAAATGGGAGTTCAGTGAAGGCGACGTGCCGTTCAGCGTAGCGGTCAATCCGCAGATCACAACCAATGACCTGCGGTTGATGCTGCGAACAGCGGTCGCGGGCGGGGGGATCACGTTTGCCCCTGAGGCCACCTTCCGTCCATACATAGACGCGGGCCAACTCGAGCCGTTGTTGGGCGACTTCTTGCCTCCCTTCAAGGGATTTTTCCTCTATTTCCCCCAGCGCCGCAACATGCCTCCGAAGCTGCGGGCGCTGGTGGACCATATTAAAAAGTGGCGAGAGGAATGACCGAGTCGACTGCAACGGCTTTGCTTGCACAGGCGCGGAACGCTTCAGCACAGCGATCCAGCTGCCGCACGCGTCGTATTGCAATCAAAGCGGCGGGGTCCCGGCAGACGCCCAATGAGCGTCTGCCCGACGGCCTACCTGCCAAAGGCTGCGGGCGGCACGTCGCCTCTCTGGGGATAAGCGGGCAGTGGCGCTGGAGCTGTGAGGCCAGCAGGAGCGGCTCGCTTCAGAAGTTCTGCCACCGCCGTCTCCAAATGTCGATCGGATCCCGGATCAAAATCCTCAACGCTCGGCACTATCTCAATGTCTGGAGAAACGCCTTCGTTCTCGATCAGCCAATGTCCCGAAGTGGAGGCAAGCGAATCCTTCGGGATGGTGATGCGCGTGCCATCCATCAGAGTCATGAAGCCCTTGATGCCCTGAACGCCGCCCCATGTGCGCTGACCGATGATCGGTCCTAGACCATACTGGCGGAAATAGTAGGGGAACTGGTCGCCATCGGATGCAGAGTGTTCGTTGGTCAAGACAGCCATGGCGCGAGGTGCGACAAACAGCGGCAAGGGCTCGATACCTCCCTGGCGGTTCACAAACAGCCCAGCGTGAACGCGCCGGAGGATGCTGAGAATGGCTTGGCTGGTAAAGCCGCCGCGATTCCAGCGAACGTCAAAAATCAGTCCCTCTTTGTCCAGTTGGCCTTGAAACTGACGAACGAAATCCTCTGAGCCTGCGTCCGCGAAATCGCTCAGGAAAACGTAGCCCAGCTTCCCATCAGAAAGCGCGGAGACACGTTCCCGATTGGTGCGAATCCAATCGTAGAGGCGAAGGTTATAGTCATTCTGCAAGGGCGTCACGGTCACGTGCCTCGATTGGCCGCCAGCTTGGTCTGCAATCGTCAAGACTACAGGGCCAGTCTTGCCTACCAAAAGTTCGTCGGGATCTGCGGGCACCTTTAATGGCTGTCCATCAATGGCCAGCACAAACGTGCCCGGTTGGACACCGACACCGGTGTCCGGCGAGAACAGCGGTGCCCGGAACTTCGCGCGGCTTGGGTCGCCTTGGAGGACCGACCGCAGGTAGTAGCGACCGCTTTCCTTGTCGAGTGCAAAATCGGCTCCCAGCCTCCCTGTTGGAGGTTGTTGAGCCGTGCCGAGGGTCGATCCGGCGACGAACGCGTGAGAAGTGGCCAACTCACCCTGCATCTGCCGCATCAGGTAGTTGAAGTCGTCTTGCGAGCCCAACAAGGGAAGGAATTTGCGGTAACGGGCGCGGACCTGAGACCAATCGCTTCCGTTCATGGACGGACTGAAGAAGAGATCACGGTCGAGCATCCACGCGTAGTCGAACGAAGAAGACCAAGATTTGCGTGGTTCAACATCGACCTTGAAGCCCGCCAAGTCCAACTGGTGAGCCCTTGGGTGGGGTATACCCAAGTCGACCGCGTAGAGGTTGCTACCTCGTCCAATCACGGCCGGACCTCCCCGGTCAGAAATCGCCACAGTCTCCACCTCTTCCAAGACCTGCTCGTCTTTAGCGCGCGCGAGGTCATATGCCCTCAGTTGAGAGGCGCTGGAGGGATCTTCTCCATTGAGAAGTTCTGTCGGACGCTGTGAATAATAGAGAACGTTGGCGCGGCGATGCAGCGAAACTATCCGTCCTCCAGTCACGGGGAGAGCGAATGCAGATGGGGGAGATCCATTTTTTTGGAGATGTGCAAGGCGGATCCCATAGAGCCCGTCAGAGGCGATTGTTGCGAACGATGCTTCGTCCCCGCGATCAGAGGTAAGCGGACGCTCGTGCCGCCGAGAGACGAAGTAGACGGTCTGGGAGTCTTCCGAAAAGACGGGGAGCCGATCGCTCTCCATGGGGGAGCTCACCTCTATTTCCTTGCCGGTAGAGATCTCATGAAGCCGAATCGCTGAGACCCCGGTTTCCCGGGTGGTGCTATAAGCCAGCCATCGACCGTCCGGGGAAAACGCCCCGTCCCGAATCTCTCGCTTGGTGCTCGCATGAACCAGGCGGAGCGAGCCCTTCCCCCGAGGCACTAACCACAGTTCGTTGCCAGCAGAGGCCAGGGCCAGCCAGCGAGCATCTGGGGAAAACGTAGGGCGGTAAAGCACGCCAGACGCAAACCGCGTCAAGATTTTTTCAGACCCACCGTTACTCGGCTTGATAGCCAACTGCTGCGCGCGACCGTCGTGGGTGATGTAGGCCAACCACTCGCCATCGGGGGACAGGGCAGGATGCTGCTCGTAAACGTCCGGCGTTTGGGTGAGGTTTCGGGTGCTCCCCGAGGCCAGGTCATAGGTGAAGAGCTCGCCGAGGGCGGATGCCACCAGCGTGGACGGGCTCACCCCGAAATCCGTGACACCGGAAACGTCCGTGGTCTGGACCAAGGCGCTGGCATCCACTGCCCGAACGCGCGTGCGCGTCTGATCGTTGGGCACGTTAATGGCGATGGCACGCAGCTTGGCATCATCGAGGCCAAAAGCCCAAAGCCGCCCGCCCTGCTGGAAAGTGATGCGTCCACCACCGAGCGACGGGGTGTCGATGTCAAAATCCGCAAAATGGGTGAGTTGTTCGAAGCGCTCCGTGTCGAAGCTATAGCGCCACAGGTTCATTCGAAAACCGGGCCCACGATCGGACAAGAAATAGAGGTTCCGACCATCCCACATTGGGGCCGTGTCGGTGCCCTTCCAATCGGTTACGCGGCGCAGGGCTTTTTTTGCTGTCTCATAGACGAAGATATCTTCCGCTTGACCGCCGACGTATCGCTTTCTTGCAGCCAAGCTTGTAAACGTGCGGGTGTAGGCTATCGAAGACCCGTCAGGGGAAAATGCCAAGGATCCGGCCTGATCCATGGGGAGTTTGGCCGCAAGGCCTCCGGCGATAGGGACAATGAACGCCTGGATCTGTTTTGAGCTGACCGACTCGCGGTCGGACAGGAACACCACCTCGTCGCTTTTAGGGGTCCAGGCGACCACCAAATTTCCGGCTGGCGATATGCGGCCGTCAAACGTTAGGCGTCGAGGTGTCCCGCCCGCAGTTTGGACCACGTAGACGTCCTTGCGTCCGCCGGTCTGCTGCGTGTAAGCCACCCACTTGCCATCCGGGGACAGCTGGGCTGCGCCGATGCCGTCCCGACCCTCGATCAGTCGACTCGCCTTGCCCCCGTCCTTCGGCGCGATCCAAAGGTCACCTCTGGCGACGAATGCCACCTGCTCAGCACTGCTGCTGGGGAAGCGAATTAGCGGGGTGGGGGAGGCAACCGCCGTGCCGGCGAAAAGGAGTGAGGCAAGCGCGCAGCCGCGGGCGCGGCCACTGAGCAGAATGTTCGAAATCATCATAGGAAGCCGCAGGGATCGAGCGCTGCTGCCTTCCCTTGTCGCTTGGCGCTCTATCAAATTCGGAGGACTCTCCTCCTGAGTGCCCTCTTGAACATAGCACGCTCATGTTCATCTATCCAAATAGGCGTGGTTCCGCTCGCGGGGCTGGGGCTGCGCTAAGAAGCGGCATTTCTAGCTGCGGGCCGACAGGAACTCAGCTCCGTTGTTTCCTGCGACGATCGTAAAGTTTGGTGTCCGCGCGGTTGATGGTGTCCGCGACAGACTCCGAGGGGCGGCCGATGGCGCAACCGCCGGAGAACCGGATCGGCGCGTCGCCGGCGCGCTCTTGGTAGGTGTCTTCCAGCACGCGCAAACGCTCCAGCGTCGCGCCAGGGACGAACACCAAGAACTCGTCGCCCCCAAGCCGAACCACCGCCTCTTCGCCTTGGAGGGGGACCGACAAGAAGGCAACGAAGTCGACAAGGACCTTATCGCCTTGGGCATGGCCTCGGGTGTCGTTGATCTCCTTGAAGTGATCCAGGTCGAACACCAGGCAGCCCCAAGCGTCCAACTGACGTTGAGCGAGCTCGGTGAGATAGCGTCGGTTGAAGCATCGGGTCAACGGGTCCCGGATGGCCAGCTCTTGGAGTTGTTGCTCTTGCAGGTGTTGCGTGGTGATGTCCTGGGCATGCCCCAGAACGTAGGGAGGATCCGCCTCCGTATCCAGGACGTTATGGTAGGCCCAGAAGCGCTGAGACCCATCGGAGGCAACAAGTTCCATCACTCCTGAGTCGCTCTGATCTTCTTTGATCTTGGCCAGGTAGGCATGGAGTTGCATCCGCCTGTCCGGCGGAAGGATCTCTGACAGCGGCTGGCCGATGAGCTCTTGCTCTTCCCGACCCAGTGAAAGGGAGGCGGCCGGGTTGATGGACGTGATAGTGCCCTCAAGGGTGTGCGTGCAGATCAAACCCATGCTGTGCTGAAACAGCCGACGGTATTTAGATTCGCTCAGCGCCAACGCGTCGCTGGCGGAGCGCTGAAGCGACACGTCTTGAACCGCCCCGATCAGGCGCGTGCCACGGTCGTCTTGGAGGCGCTGTCCGACGACATGAACCCATATCCGCTCTCCGTCAGCCTTGGTGGATGGCACCGTCAGGTCGATCGGGGTGCCGTGCTCGGCGCAGCTGGCGAGAGCGGTTTGTATGGGTCCCTGCGCCGATTCAGGGTAGAAGGAGAGCGCCGACTCCAAGGAGGGAGACGCATAGATCACCCCATGGATCAGGCGGGTCTGTTGGGTCCACTCCAGCTCGTTGGTATCAACGTTGAGCTCCCAGCCACCCACCTTGGCCACGGCGTTGGTCTGTTCGAGCAGCGCTTGGCTCATCTGCAGGTCGCCGTGCAGTCGAGTAGCCTCGGACACCCGATCGAGCAGCTGTGCCCGTTGTTCCATCCCCACGGCAGCTGCCTCGGCCAAGCACTGAAGGACATCCCTCTGGCGGGGTGTCAGTTTGCCAGTCATTTGGCTCAGCAGACACAAGGTGCCCACCCGATGGCCGCCGGCCACTTGAATCGGTGCTCCCACGTAGTGCCGGACGTGAGGAGCGCCCAGCACCAATGGGTTTTTGCAGAACTTGGGATCGATGGAAGCGTCTTCCACCTCAAAGATCTCTTCTGAAAGGATTGTCCACGTGCAGAAGGAAATGTCGCGTGGAGTCTCACGGACGCCCTCCAGCCCGGTTTGGGCTTTGAACCATTGACGGCCCTCGTCCACCAGTGAGATCAGCGCGATGGGCATCTCTGCTGCCGATCGCGCAGCCCGGGTGAGCGCATCAAAAAACGGCTCGGGGTCTGAATCCAGGATATTCAACGAGTGCAAGGCAGACAGACGGGCTTGCTCGATCATTGGAGTCCCTCTTTGGCTGGAGGCAGACAAGACGGTAAGGGTAGGGACATGTCAGCTGGTTTTCCGTGAACGGCATCGACTTCCGGCTCTTGATGGCCTGCAGAAGACCGGCCAGACCGCCCATTGGTCAATGACCCTTTCCCCTCTCGTGGGAGCGCAAAAACACGTGGGCCGTGCGAACCTCGACTCCCCCTGTGGAGCGCAGCAGCTTCAAAGCGGCTTGCCTGCGTTCCGGCACGCAGGCGGTTGCATCAGACACCACCACCGTGGAGAACTCGCGGGAGTTGGCATCGATGGCGGTGGCAAGCACGCAAGAGTCCAATGCCATGCCGACGAGCACCAACTGGTCGACGCCGATCTTGGCGAGAAGCACCGCCAACGGCGTGGCGAGGAAGGCCGAGTGCTTTGGCTTGAGCACCGTGTAGTGATCCGGACCGGGGAACAGCAGCTTGGCGATGTCGCCCGACGGGCCTTCTTCGTGGCGACAAACCTCCGCAAGCTGATGGAAGCCACACTTCCAATCCCCGAAGTTATCGTTGGCGTAGATCACGGGCCACTGTTTTTCGTCAAAGACGTCTCGGATCTGCCGGACCTTCTTGGCGGCTTTGAGCGCCAGTGGCGCCAGTGTTTGACCGTCGGGGAAATCGAAACGGGAGAAGAGATCGATGATGAGCAGGGCCGGGCGTTGCATGTCAGTCCCCCGTCTGGGCGTGGGGGGCCTCCACTGCCTTGGACTGCGGCGAATCTTTCTGACGCAGGAAAATGGTCAACACGACCAGGCCGAGAACGGCCAAGAACTCGCTTTGCCAGTTCTGCATGGACTCGAACCAGAAGTCGCTGCTGAAAAGGTGTTCAAAGAAGCCAGGGACGGGCAAGTGATCCAATCGGGCTTCGTCGCACCGCGCTCGCCAGCTGCCTAGGGCGTGAAGAGAAAAAGACATCACAAACAAGCTTAAAAAAGCGATGGCCAGAGAGTGGCCATAGATTTTCTTCCAGATGCCTCCTCGGCGGACGGGCCACGGGGCAGGGCCGGCGTCGAGTTTTGGATCTTCCTCGTCGGGGTCAAGCGGGCGTGACTCCGCCGAGCCACGCTGGCGTAGCCGAACGGTGAGCAGCACATACATCCCCGTTTGCAGGAACTCGCTCTCCCAGTTCTCAAACGTCGCGCTGCTGAAGTGCCCTGTGGTGAGGTAGGCACCGAATCCCAACGCGGCTTGGCCGTGCTGTGCCAGCTCCTCGTTGTGAACGCTCCACCACGTCACCGCTTGCGCGCTCAAGAACAGCACGGTCAGCACGACGAGGACGATCGATAACCCGTTTCGGCGCCACATGGTTCCCGTCCAGATCAAGGGCGGGCCCGAAGGCCCGCCAGTCATTCGGTTACTTGCCTGCCGCGGCCTTCTGATTGCCGCCCTGTTCGGCGAGAAGGGTGAGCTTCTCATCCGTCGATTTTTCTTCCGCCAGTGTTTCCAACAGGTAGGGAAGGGCGTCCTTGTAGCCCAGCTGCTTGGCGAGCGCTGCGATGGTGCCGTAAGAAGCGATCTCGTAGTGCTCCACCTTCTGGGCGCCACCGATCAGTGCGGCGTCGCGCACGGGTCCCTTCTCCACCGAATCAATGACTTCTTTGCCTTCCTCGACCAGCCCTTCCATCGCGGCGCACTTGATGCGCTTGAGCCGGATGCCCAGCACTTCGACGACCTGGTCGATCCGCTCGACCTGACCCTGCGTCTCTTCCAGGTGGGTCTCGAAAGCAGCCACGAGATCCGGGTTCTCGGCGGCTCGGGCCAAGCGGGGCAGGGCTTTGGTCAGCTGCTTTTCAGCGCTGTAAATGTCAGACAGCTCGTGAACAAAAAGCTCTTCAAGAGTTTTGATGGCCATCTATCGGTCCTCTGCTGGGTGAACCAATACCTTCACGCCAGCGTCGCCCAAAACACGTGAAGACCGGTGCTCGGGCCTTGAGACTCTCTTAACCAAGCCGCCCGGACAGTCCTCAGCACCAGGCGAACGCGTGGCTCTATGGCGACGCCGGGCGGTCCTCAACGGGCACCCCGGAGCACCGGCTGGACTCCACCGCGGTGATCAAGACGGTGATCGTATAAGGCTTGGGCAAAAAGGGCGCCCAAAGGTGGCATGCCGGCAACACGTGCTGGCCGATGGAGCCGCACGCAACCACGTAGGGAATACGGTGCGCGAGCAGGTGATCGGCGACCACCTCTCCGCTGCCATCTGGCGCGGACCACTCCAAGACGGCGGCGGCCATTGAGGTGGCAGAGAGCTGGGCCAGAGCCTCGGAGCTCGACTGGGCCAAGAACACATCGTAGCCGGCCATGGTAAGGACGTCCCGCAGCAAGGGCCCCAAGTCGACATCGTTCTCCAGCACCAAGACGGAGCCATGGACAGCCGGGGAGGGATCGCAATAGGACATGGGCATGGACGGTCTGGGCAGAGGAGAAATGTTACTTCGGGTCGCCCCGCGACGTTTAGCCACCCAGACGAAGGCCTAATCGCTCTTTAAATCATTCAGGCTCGGGCAGGGCGTCTTCCCGGCACGGCATACAGCGTTCCTTCTTCGATTTGATATCTGCCGCGGTCTTGGCCAACGACTCATACCGTTGGCGGATCTCCTCCAAGTGCGCGGGCTCCATGGACTCCAAGTTGAGGAGCTCCTGGTTCGCGTCCTTGGTCACCCGAATCAACTCGTCGAGCTTGATGTGGAGCGCCGCCGTGTCCCCGTTTTGAGTGTGCTGGATCAAGAAAACCATCAGGAAGGTCACAGTCGTTGTGCCGGTGTTGATGACCAAGTGTCGTTGAACTTGAAGAGGGGCCCGCTCCCGGCCCAGACGACCACCACGCCCAAGGCTGCAACAAACGCCCCCAGGCTCCCGGACGCGCGGGCCGCCACGGCCGCAAAGTGTCCAAACGATCTCTTCTTCATGGTTCTGTTCTCTTGGTCAGTCCCGGCTCCAGCCCGGTGCAAACCAAGGAGAATGGCCCCGTGCTGACCAACGCGTCAATGAAACATCCGCGATGTGGGAAGGCCCCGACTCGATCACTGAGTCTCGAGCTCGCTCGCAGGGTGCTCACGGCGTAGCCGTGTTTGCTCTTGGGTGCGGGAAGGGCCGAGTCCGGGGCTATCGCTATCGGTTCGCGAGCAATCCGCTCTGCCAGCAGGCGAGCCCGATGAAGCACTGCACCGAAGCCAACGCCGAGTTCCAACGCCTCTACGCCCTCTCGCTTGAAAACGCCGGATTCACCCACGCCGAGTTTGCACAACGCTACGGAGACCTCCCCGCCAAACAAGCCGCCTTCGAAGCCGGCGCTGACTACGACCTGGATCGCGTGGACCTAGGGTGGCGATAGCCGCCCCACTCGGTGGGTGAGGACACGAGCAGCTCTTATAGCGGGTTCGTGCGCGCGTGGACGTGGTGCAGGCAATGCGGGCCTGGGCGAAGAAACAACGTGTCAACTGCGCTGAGGTCCGGCTTTGCCACGCAGCTGCATCGGATGTGAGCCGTTTCACGGATTCATCCGTTTTTTAGGCATCAAAGCAGATCTGAAAATTAGTCGTTTTCTTAGGCCGGTCAACCCTTGCCAAACCGCCGATCCGATCAAGGATGAATGAATAAACATTCATGGGAGGGCGAATCGATGGGCAGTTACACATTAAAACAAGGCGAGAAGGCCGAGGGAACGAGCAAGATCTTCTTCATTGGATCGGATGGTCAGCTGGTGGAGGGTGAGGTTCATGGTCTCCCGTCATTCGGAGCGTTGCTTCCGTCAGTAGCTGAGAAGCCAACCAGGTTTATGAGCGCAGCGGTATCCGGGTCGGTGGCGGTGTCGCCTGCGGCGCAGGCATTTTTCCGGAAGATGGAAAAGGCATTCGCGGAGCGTGAGTGTGAGCGCCAACGCAGGAAAGCGATGCGGCGGGCAGGAGCACTGGATAAGAGGCTGCCGAAGGCTGCGCCATCCAAGCCGCAGGTGCGATTCTGATGGCACGCCTCTGCAAACCCCAACGCCTGCCCAAGGTCTTGGTTCCAACAGTCATCCATGAAGCGCTTCGCCGGCAATCCCAAGATGCCGGCATCACCACGGCCGAAGCCGTCCGCCAGTTGTTGGCGCAGACACTCGCCCAACCCATGAGGACCCCCGCACGAGAGGAGGAAAGCAGGCGGGTCGCACTGGCCCCGATCAATGCGCCTGCTGACCTGGTGCTTGCGATAAGGGCCAGGGCCGCCAAGGAGAAGGTCAGCGTGGGCGAAGCGGTGCGGCGAGGATTGAACGAAGCACTCAACGAGGGGAGGGGGGCATGACCTGGTGGACGGGTGACGTGATGATGGTGTTGCTGGCAGCCATCCTGCTACTCATCGTTGGCTTCTGGCTTGCGCTGGAGAAGAAGCGTCGAATGGCTGGCAAAGCAGACGTGGCTAACCACAAGGTGGCTTGGAGGCACTTCATCTATGCGCACCAGTGGCTTCCTGAAAGGAACAGCGTCACCCTGTTCGACGCACGCGTGCTGCGGTATCCCATGTATCGCATGAGCGATGACAGTTCGTGGAACTGGCTGCGAGGCTGTTTGCCAGCCGAAGTGACGGTTCTGATGACCACCCCAACGCCTGCGGAGCTTGAGCGAGTGATACGCAGCGACGCGAAAGCCCGGCGGGCCCTGCTCGCGCGGAGCAAGGTCGAAGCGGAGGAAAGGGCGTTCTTTCCGTTCCGGATGCAGGGCGCCATGGCCATGTGGGCTGTCCTGCAAGGCGCGCCGGATCGGCCCTTTCTGCATGACGTGGTTGGCCGTCCTTGGTTGGTCGAGGGCGATCGAGAGCGGACGCGGGACATCGTTCTCCTGGACATCGGGTTGCGGTGCCACGCGGTCGATCTTGCCGAGGCTGTGGAGGAAGAGATTCGGGCGCTGGCGCCGCCCGTCCTGGCGCCCACAAGCAAAGCGATTTGGGTTCAGCACATGCACGGAAACTGCTGAGGCAGCTCTACCGGCGGGCAGGCCACGCCTGAAGCGGCTTCACCTTCAGCGCAACGAAAAGGGGCAGCTGCCCCTTTCGTCCTGACGGCCCACGCCCGGCGCCGTAGCCTTGCAGCAACCCAACCGACAAGGCGTTGCCCATGAACCACGCAACCCCGCACTTCCCCCTGTCCAACCATCACCGCGATCTGGCCATCGTCGCCCTTGCACAAGCAGGTGGCACTGTTCGCGACATCGCCCATGACGTTGAAGCGTCCACGAGCACCGTCCGCCGTGTGCTGAAGGTCGCCACCGTTGCACCCGGTTGGGGCTACGGCATGCGAAAGTTCCTGATCTCCGGCATCGAGTGGGACATCGACGGGCGGGTGCTGAAGTGCTTGCCGAGCGAAGGGGAAGTGCTCCTTGATGCTGAGCAGATTGACCATCGGGCCCCGGACGAGATCGCCGAACTGGTCTACAACACCTTCAGCGATCACCACGGTTACTGCATTTGCGCCTGCCAAGTGTTGGAGGTGATCAAGGATGCAGAGAAGTGAGGACCCTCACAGTATTCGTGTTCTTTGCATTCGAGCCGGCAAATAGCGGCTTTAGTCAATAAATGATCGGCAGGCACCCTTGTCAAAACATGGGGTTTTTATAGTGTTTGTTGATCGTGGGAATGACATCTGAGAGAGCACATGACTGATCGCCGCAAACGCTATTTCGCCTACGAACGCCGCAAGGGCGGCATCTGCTACTTCGACCGCGCCATGCACCTCCACCTGCAGCAGTTCCCGCACACCATCGGCCATTACCAGCTGGCCCGTTGTTTGGGCACGTCCGCGCTGCTGACACCTGCTGAAGCGAACTTTCACGCGTGGTTGCCCAAGCCCAAAGCGAGGACTCCATGCCCTACACGTTGAAGCCCAAACCACCCAAGGCCGGCCTTGAGGAGATCTATGCTGCGCGCATCGCTCCCGACGTGCTGGCTGCGTTCTCCAGCCTGGCGGCAGAGCAGGGGCTTTCCGTTCAAGCCGCCTTGACTCAACTCCTCCGGGAACATGCCCAGGTGCGGCAGCCCTTTGCCAAGCGCGTGCGTCTTCAGAAGGGGGGAGGCCAACGGTATACGGCCATGCTGCCGGAGTGCTGGGTCGAACCGCATGTGGCGATGGCGTTGCTGATTGATGAGAACAGGGCCGGGATCAAGCGAGGCGAAGCCGTGCGGCAGCTGGTGAGCCGGTGCCTGGCTGCCAGTTCGTGGCCAGATAGCGAGGGCTCGTGAGCCGCACGGCGGTTGCTGCCTTTTTCTTGTCTGCGCTTTAGAACGGCTGACTGGCTTCCGTGGAGGATGCAGTGCCATCAGGGGAAGCAAACGCCAAAAGCCAAAATCCAAAAGCCAAAAGCGGCTAGAGCAAAACCCTGCATGGGGAAAGATGCAAGGGCCTATGCGCCTCTCTGGGATCAATCTTGAACGGGGAAATGTGAGTTGGTGCAACTATTTCCAAGATCTGCTTTTGGATATCCAGTTTTGAGCTTTAGTCAGAAAATGATCGGTAAAGGGCATTGTCAAAAATGGGTTCTCTCATAACCTGGAATCAGAGGAAGGCAACCCGCTGACCACGACTTCAAGAAAGAGACAAGCCCATGATCATCGTCCTTACCGTTTACGCCTCCAGCCTGTTGCTCGGCATCTTCCTCGCCCAGGTCATCGCTGACCGGATCGAAGCCAATCCACATTTCGTTTAAGGAGTTTCTATGTTCTTTTATCCATTCAATGAGCAAGGGTATGCTTGCGTGGACCAGTTGGACGCCGAGCGAGACAACGAAACGAACCGCCTTATGTATGAGGTGCAATCGCTCGCTCGGGAACGAGGACCGAAGGCTTGGGCACTGTTCCTGGAGATGCAATGCGCCGGAAATGATCAGTGGGAGGCGTTGACGGCCAAGGTCGACGAGGCGTCGAACGTTCCCTCCGAGGAGGGCTTTCGGGCCTATCAGGCTCATTCCTACGCCCGATACGTGCTCACCGTCGCTCAATGCGAGCAGCAGCTCGCCGCGTTGAACGCTCTTCGTTGGGACGAACCATGAGCGCTCAACCCGATCGGCTGCCCATGATCCCCGAGCTCAAGCCGCTGGCCGCTCACGACTACGTGGCACTGGGAGTCCTGTTGCTCTGCGCTCCATTGGTCGTGGCCTGCATCTGGGGCGGCTGTTTGGTGGGCGTTGCCCAGCATTACCGTCTCATCTGAAACCCGATTACCTGACATATCGGAGGACGTCGTCCCATGCGCAAGATCTTCAACAAGCTGCTCAACATCGCCCTCTTCGGAATGGTCATCTTCGCCCTGGACAAGGTTCCGGAGCGTCTTGACCGCATGGCGCATACCGCCCAGAACTTGGCTCAGAACGTCGGCTACTCAGGACCGATGGCCGGGATTCCCTCGGGTGCTCCAGACGACTACGAGTGGTGATCATGGACACATCCAAGATTTCATTCCCCGCATGAAAGCAGGAGACGATACTCGTGGGGTCGCAACCGGGCGAGCCCCTCCCGTCCGCGCAGTTGATGGAGCCACGGGCCAAGGTTCGGTTTTGATCGAAGATGACGTCTCTTGGTCTCAAGGGGATCTCGTCCGCTTGGCTTGGGCGGCACGGCGGGACAGCCTCGCACGGGGCGAGCTCCTACAAGCCTTCCAGGCAGGCGCAGACTTTTATGCGCCGCTTTCCAGCCGCGATCTCGATGACGACCCCTTCGTTGCGCCCGGCGATTGCGTGGCTGCGATCGTGATCCGGGAGCTGACAGGCGCGGGGGAAGCGGAGGCCGGGCTCCATACGTTTTTAAGGGCCCACGAGTTGCGGCAAGACCTCCCTCCGCCGCTGAGCGCCGCCTGCAAGGGCAAGCGACGCTTCTGAACCCGACGATCCGTTGGTCCGATGGGTGGAGTGCGAATACGCCGAAACTAGCTGTTGGGCTTGGCCGCCGCTTCCGCTCGTCCGTTAAAGTCCTTGATCCAGTCCAGCATCGTCTGCACGTCCGCCAGAAGCTCATCCGGCGCCGGCAGCCACGTCGGCGTCTCCATAGACTGGGAGTGCTCGAATGCCGAGTATTTGGTCATCATCTTGTTGATCAGCGCGCAATCATCTGCTGTGATGGCATGCAAGCGTTGAAGCACGTTTAGCGTTCTTACTTCGCGCCTGAACCGATTGATGACGCCTGAGCAAAGATCATCCTCAACGGATCGCTCCACCAGGATGCGGAAGTTGCTGCAAGAAGCTTTGAGAAGGATTGCTCTGACGTCAGGGTCTTGCTTCTTGATTCCGACGATGCTGTTCTTGATATGTTCAAACCCTGTCTTGGGCTTGAGTGAGAATGCGTCAATCGTAGTCGGCATGCCGGTGCTCGCGCCGTCGCGGCCGATAGCCACCGTGGTGACCTCCACCGGCGGGAGTGCCAGGTCAGCGCGCTGCTTTGCTGCGTTCCTTAGCAGCACCATCAGGGACAGCCGGTGGGTGAATACGATCACCTGTCGTTGCTCTGCCAAGCTAACCAAACGCCTAGCGACAGCTTCCTCATAGAGTTGGTCCAAGGATGAGATCGGGTCGTCGAAGATGACAGGGATGCCACGATCGGCTCCCGTGGCATCGGCGAGGAACGCGGCCAACGCCACGATACGCTGTTCCCCTTCGCTGAGAACGTCCCTGTTCTTGACCGACAGTGCTGCGTCCTTCAACTCAATGAAAAAACTGTAGACGCCTTTCCCCGAGGACTTGTGGTTCATGCGCACCGGGAGACTGCCACCCCCCAAGCCATCAAGCTCCGCGTTGAATCGATCGCAATACCCTTGGGCCAGTTCCAGCTTCCCGATGTCATTGCTTTTGGTCGTCAGTGGGGTCGTTTTCGTCATAGGAAGGGCTTTCGCGACGATGGCAAGCTTCTTGAGTCGCTCCACCTCTGCCTTTATCGGCTCAACCTGACCCGACAGCCATTCCTGCGCCTTTAGCTCCCGCAACCTGGCTTCCTTCTGGGCGCGGCCGGCAGGGTCCAACAAGGTGGCCAGCGCTTCGCGTTGAGCCGTGATGGTGGCAGTGGAAGAGGCGAGCGCGCCGGTCCAGGGGGACCAGTCCATTTCAGGAACCGCCGACAACTCGATTGCACTGCCCATCGCTTTGACTCTGGCGTTGACGTTCTGTGCCAGCGCTGCGGCTTGCTCGCTGTCGAGGGTGACGGCCGCGCACTGTGCTTGCCACGATGGGCTTTCTGCGTCGATCAAAGCGGGGAGCGTGAGGGCAGTAAGCGCAGCCTCAGCCGCCTTCGCCTCGGTCTGGAGGGTCGCACTGAGATACTGATCAAAGCTCTTGAGCCGATCCTTCCCCTCTCCGTCCAGAGGTTGTTGGCAGAGCACACAACGGGCTCCATCTCCCACGTGTGGATAGGCGTGCTCTGGATAGGCGTGGCCCGTTGAATAAGCTTTGGCCGCCTCCCAGAGCGTCTCCCAGACCGCGTCCCCAACGCCCTTCAGTGGCATGCCTTCAATGAAGGCGGTGGCGTAGGCAGTGGCGGCCTGCCGCTTGTCCGCAGCGGTTTTGCGTGCCGCGATCAGGCCAAGCGCTTTCTCGTCGCTCAATGCCGATGCAAGCTCACCCATGTTCTCGGCAAACTTCGAGAGGCGATCCAGATCCGAGATGGCCTTTGCGTGGGCATCAGCAGGATTGGCTTGCGCAAGCGCCGTTTCCAAGGCCAGTCGCTCTTTAAGCCACAGGTCAGGAAAAGCGCAGGCCTTGTCGATTGCATCATGGTCCAGCGCAGGCTTCAGAGACTGGAGAAAGCGGTTGGCCACGGACTGGGCGTGCTCTACTGGTGTAAGTGGGAGGTGAGTCTGGAGCTGGCCCGCTCGGGCTTCTAGGCGTTTTCCAACCCGGTCAGCAATGGAGATCAGGGCGCTGACGAAACGCATCGAACGGGGCAGGTAAGTTGCTTCGCTTGGGGTGTCGCCAAGCTCCATGGCGGTTGCTGAGTCGAACACTGGCACCGCGTTGAGCTTCGGGTGTGGTCCTGACGCTGCGTTCCAGGCGAGGGTGCTGGGGGTAGCGGATCCATCGATTTCACTGAGTGTGGTGACGGCGACCTGAGCAGAAGCGGATTGCTGTGCATCGTGGAACACGTTGCCGTGAATCATCCCCTTGGCGCGTGCACCGCAGATGTGCTTCAACAGGCGCGCGTAGCCAGATTTGCCCGAGCCATTGGCACCGTAAACAACCGTCATACCCTTTGTAGACACGTCCAGCACCGCATCTGGTCCGATTGCGTTCACGCCGCGGATCTCGGATACCGAATCAATGCGCAGTGATCCCGCGGTGGGGGTTCCCAAGATGACGCCAGGAGCCAGAGCGGGATGCTTGGCGGCAAGGGTTTTGGCCGCCTCTTGCATGCAATGATCGGCGAGTGCGTCGATTTCCAGTTCGTTCGGATTGCGCCGGTCTCGCACCAACCCGTCCGCGGCCATTCGCAACCAACTCGGGCGCAAGTCCAGCCAACTCTCTAGCGTCGCGGGCGCAGTAGCCCCGTCCTTCTTTGCCATCGGTCACTTCCCTTGTGCGTGGCGGTAGCCAGGAAGGCTCCGTCCCCCTTTGCCAATAGTGACGCGGGTCACATTTGGGGGCAAGTCGGCGATGGTCCTATGCATCAAGGATTGCGCTCAAGGATTGGCAGGGCAGGCCGATAGCCCGTATTCGAGGCCAACTCAAGGACGATGGGCGATGTCGCCAGATGCGGAAGGAAATGTCCCGTTACGCGGGACCGTCTTTGGTCTTGGCTTCAAGCAGTTTGGCGAATGTTTCGCGCTCTTGAATCGGCAGCTTGACGAGCGCGTTCAACATGTCCGCCAGGTGGGACTGCTGGGAGATGCCCTCCATGCTCAGGGCAAGAATGGCTTCGGACATGCTTGGCGTCGTGGCGACCAAGTATGCAGGCGGCACTTCCAGTGCTTCGGCGAGCTTAAAGAGCGCCTCCAGGCTGATCGACATCGATCCCGACTCGTATCGAGAGATTCGCGCGGAGGCAGTGTCTTTGTCCAAGCCCATCCGGATCCCCACTTCGCGCTGACTCAAACCCCGAAGGTCACGGGCTTGGCGCAGGCGCGCGGCCACGATCGCCCTAGGCGTGGACGGGGCAGCGGTCATGGGCTGAACGGATGCATTGCAGGCATGCGGTCAGGATGACGGAAGGCCTACGCCCCGGGTAGACTCTACGTGACACGTAAGCTGGCGGCAACCCATAGCTAGGAGCAGGGTATGAAGCGTTGGACAGGGGGCATTTGCGCGGTTGCTTTGATGGTTTCAACCGGGGCTCACGCCCAAGATGCAACGGGATTGCTGCGACAGATCGGGCAGGCCATTTCGGGGACGCCCAAGGCGGCGGCTGATCGTGTCAGGAGCCCTTACTTTGAGCCCGCCGGCACCTACTGGGACGACGGCGATCCACCGGTGTTGGACGGCTACACGCGGATCCGTTGGGGCCTTGCGGCCACAGCCTCAGGCGGCTTCGATATGTGCGAAGGCAACCTGATCGCGCTGACCAAAGCCGGGTTCGCAATGGCCCCATCCACCCGGACCCACTGCATCGGCTCCTGGGAGCACCAGTTCAAGCGGGTGGGAGAGAGGGGCGACCCTGCCTCCGCCTTTGACGCCAAGGCGCGCCAGATTGCATCAACGGATGCGTTCTACCTTCGGCCGCACCTCGACGTGGAGATCGACCAGAAAACCGGCATCCTCCACGCCTACGCCAAAATCTTTAACAACTCCTGGTATCCGAACTCCCCCGGGTTTCTTCCCACGGCGGTGATCGGTGCATCGCCCTTCGGCAAGGGCAACGCGGTGGGCGCTATCACGCGGCGCTGCGCCTGAAGCCCGAAGACGTGGCAGAGCTTGGCCGGGTGGGACGCGACGCTACCGGCGACCGAATCTTTTTCAAAGTCGTGAAGGGCGGGCTTCAGCCCAATGGATTGCCGGACATTGTTCTCCAAATCGACCGGATGGAGATCGGCTACAAGAACCAGGTCATCGGCATCATCCCTTCCAAAGACAAGGACGCATGACATGAAACAAGCAATGATCGTGGCCGCAGCAGTGGCACTCCTGACCCTGACGGCCTGCTCTGGTGACAAGGGGCCCACCAAGGAGGATGGGGTCAAAGTTGTAGAAGGGTTCTTTACCGAGCAAGGGAAGCAGGCGACGTTGCAGCGCACCTGGAAGTTTGAGGTCACCGATGCGGGTGGGCTGGAGCTCGATTGCGAGAAAAAGCCCAATGGGGATCAGGAGTGCATGGTGGGCGGGTCGGTAAAAGCCCAGGGTTCCATCGGTGGCCAGCCCACCAAGCCGGAGCCGGGCACCCTCAAGCCGAAGCTGCGTGCAGTGTTCCGCCCGCAAGGCGAGGGCTGGCAGGTGGTCGAAGTGAAGGACGAAGGGACGTCCGCAGGCTAAACGCCTGGGCGCCATGTCTTGACTGCACACGGGTTCCGATCAAGCGTGCAGCCACGACCCCAAGGGAGAGAAAAGATGACTGCTTACGCACCGCAGCCCCGCATGATGGCCCCACCTGGGCCGTCTCAGATGATCCTGCCGCTCGTGATCTTGGGCCCGTTGGGGCTCGTCGCACTGGCAGCGGGACTGGAAATCATGAAGCGGGACTTCTTCATAGGCCTGATCTGTTGCGTGCCGGGAGGCCTGATCTTTGCGTTCTTGGCCTTCTGCTTCGCTCTCCATGTTCGAGCTCAGCGGCTTTGGGGCTGGCACGTCCAAACCGGTCGTGTCCCGACGTTCCGCAATCACGGGTTCCTGAAGGGCGCGGCAGTGGGCGCTTTGCTTGGCGGAGGCCTGGTGGCGATGGCGGCGTGGCTCGGTTTGCGACTGATGGACGACCCCCTCTATGTAACCTTCGCCAACTACGCCTTTTACGGGGCCTTCCTCTACGGTCTGCCGGTGTTGGTTGTGATGGCTATAGTCGTCGGCTGGGCCAAGCGGGCATGGGATCGCACCGCGCTCCCCAGATAACGCATGCCCGCCGGCGTCGCGGCGGGTGAGAAGGGCAAGGCGTAGCTTTTTGCCAAAGTCGGCGGAAGGCGGCATAGTCTTGCACACATTCACAATCAAGCATTTAGCGGGCATCCCCATGGCCAAGAAGGGCAAGGCAGCCAACGAAGCTCTTTTTGAAGAAGACTACGTGCTGCGCTCACTGGGGCGGATTGGCTATGACCCTGACATGGCGCTCACTGAGCTGGTAGCCAACACGTGGGATGCCGGGGCGGCCAAAGTAGCTGTGATCATCCCGGCGGAAACGGGTGGGTTGCTGTCGGTTGAGGACGATGGCCACGGGATGACCGAGGACCAGTTTCGAAAGCGCTGGATGACCTTGGGATACAACCGGCAAAGAACCCAAGGGGAGAACGTCCAGTTTCCCTCTGAACGCGACGATTGGGTGCGCATGGCCTTTGGGCGCAACGGCATAGGTCGCCATGGTCTGTTGTGCTTTTCTGATCGCTACACGGTCGAAACCTGGACAAACGGCGTTCTCTCGACCTTCGTGATCGGGACCAGAAATCAGCCGTCGCCGTTCTACATTCATAGTCATCAGGCGGGAACGCGGATGGGCCATGGCACCCGGTTGTTGGTGGAAGTTGAACGCCATCGCCCCGATCCAGATCGGATCAGGACTGTTCTATCTGGTCGTTTCCTGCACGACCCGCAGTTCATCGTCTCGGTGAACGGCCAGTCCGTCCCCCTGTCCGAGCATGAAGGCCTTCTGGAAGAGCGCAACATTCAGGTCGAACACGGCTTCAGTGTCACCGCGTATGTGGTGGACACGACACGCACGGCCAAGTCCACGCGTTACCAGGGTGTTGCGTTCTGGGTGAGCAATCGTTTGGTGGGTCTGCCGAGTTGGACCGTTGGGCAAATGGCCGTTCTGGACGGGCGGGTGCGCTTCGCTAAGCGCTATGCCATCGTGATCGAGTGCGGAGCAGAGTGGTTATCCGAAGTCGAACCAGACTGGTCGAAGTTCAAGACAACGGAGCGCACTGATCGCCTTTTCGAAACGGCCAACGGGTATGCCCAGGAAATGGTCGAGAAGTTGTCGGCTCACCTGATCGAGGAAAACTCAGAAGACGCGCTCTACAAGAATCGAGAAGATCTGCGGACGCTCCCCCGACGGTCCATGCTTGAAGTGGCCCAGTTCACAAAAACCGTGGTGCAGGACCAACCAGGGATACCGCCGGAGACCCTCAGCAAAGTGGTCAAGGCGGTGATCAAGATTCAGAGGGGGCGCAGCGGTGCAAGCTTCCTGGACAAGCTGATGCAGCTGGATGAGCATGACATCGACGGGCTGGATCGACTGCTTGGGCAGTGGACTGTGGAGGATGCGCTCACCGTTCTGGATGAGATCGACAGTCGTCTGTCCATCATCGCCGCCATGGAGAAGCTCAGCGGCGACCCGGAAGCGGATGAGCTGCACACACTACACCCGCTTGTGACACAGGCGCGTTGGCTGTTTGGGCCGGAGTTCGATAGTTCGGAGTATGCGTCGAACAACACGCTACGCACCGTTGCCACCAGCCTATTCAAAGCGAGAAGGGGCGACCAATCTTTCGCCAATGCTGCAAAACGCCCTGACATCGTCGTCCTTTCCGATGCCACCATCTCAATTGTCGGCACAGAGAGCTTTGATACTGCTAAAGATCACTTGGTGATGATGCGCGATGTTCTGCTCATTGAGTTGAAGAAGGGGCGCTCTGAAATCGGTCGCATTGAAATGAACCAGGCGGCTGAGTATGTCGATGAGCTGGTCTCGAGTGGAGGCATTGAGGGGGTTCCGTTCTTCCATGCCTTCGTGGTGGGTCATTCGGTAGCCTCCAACATCTCGACCGTCACTAACCGCGAATACAACGGTTCCCGCCGCGGCCGGGTGACGGCGACCACCTACAACCAGCTCGCATTGACGGCGAATCGTCGCCTCCATGGGCTCAAGGCAAGAATCCCCTCCCGGTATGAGGAGGTTTCCGGTTACGAGCTTGTCCAGAAGGTCATGGGAACACCAAGCCAGGCATCGTTTGTGCCGCCTGCTGAGTAGCCTCACTGGTCTGCCAATGAGTGCCACAACTGACCACCCCATCTGATCTGTAGCTCATACGGGTCCTCGGCAAGTTAGCGTAAGCGTCTGATAGTCCACCCGGACCGGGTTGTAGAACTGCCGATACCAGTTGAAAGAGACGGCCTGGCCCACGTTGTGCTCGTTGCACGCCGGCAGGCCTTCCTGGCTCCCATACCCGCCGTTGGGGGTGCAGCCGGGCTGCCCCGTGCAGGTTGCGGAGGGTGTGGCGGAAACCACTGACGACTCAGGCCACGCCCAGTGGTAGGGGTTGTTCGTCCTCCCGACCAATTCTGAGGCGCAGGCCTGCCTGCACACGGCCATGGATGTGCCCCCACCGGTCCAGTTGTAGTCGCAGTAGTGCATGCCCATGTTGGACACGCACTCAAACTCATACGAGTAGGCATAGTTGATGTTTCCCACGTCTGCCAATGCGTTGCATTGCTCCGCGTAGCTCGCTGACTCGCTGACGTTTGCCGGCCAGTTACCAGGCATCGGGGCAGGGGTCTCCACGCGGGTCACCGGCACGTTGTTCAATGCCCATTGCAGCCGTGCTGTCTCCGCTGGAGTCAGACGAACCACAGCATCGGGATACCAGTATTGAATCGCTGAGGAGCCCGAAGGGAGCGGGAGGTCCACGTAATCGGAGGAATACCACGCCGCTACCTGCAAGCTGCCATCGCTGCAGCGGGGGACCGTGGACGCGCACGTGTTGACCGCGTTGCGCTGGTTGCCGGTATCTGACCAGGCCGACCATCCACCAACGTTAGGCAATGGAACCGTTGTGCGACCGGCGGGACAGGCGTAGGTGATATCCCGCGAACGGACCTGCTCCCATTCCTGCGACACATTCCCAGTCATCCCCGAAGGGCATGATCCCGTGCGGGTGACCCACTGGGACTGCGTTTGCCGCTCGTTGGTGGGGCAGGCCTGGCAGCTGCTGGCAATCGTTGCCGTCACCACGACGGGCCGTGCCCAGGCTTCGGGATGCTCCCACGCCGCGTCGGTGTTGGGATCAACGCCTCCGTGCGGACAGACGGTGCGGGTGCGAAGCGTTTCCGTCCCCCACGTCCCCGCCGGGCACGTTCCCGTTTGCGTAAACGACTCTGCCTGCTGACAGGGCACCAACGCCGGCGGCAAGGTCGGTGGAAGTCCGACCGGTGAGGGTTGGGGCACCAACGGGGTCGCTGCGGCAGGGGGCAGGGCTGGAACTGCAGGAGGAGCAGGAGGCAACCCCCCAGGCGAGGGCGCGACGGGATCTCCTGGGAGTGCATCGGCCACCGAAGGCGCGCCAGCCACGGGACCTACCGGTGTCCCCGTCGGAGGATCAGGGAATGGAGAGGGCAAAGGCGCCACCGGATCGATGACAGTGGCCACCGAGCCTCCGCTTGCCAGCCCCGAGTAATACACCACCTCCAACACGTTCCCGTTCTCCTCGCAGGCGGCGGCCAATGTGGGCACATCCAGCTGGCCTCCCGTGTTCCATTTCGCCGAGGTCCCGTCCACTCGCACGTCTTGAACGAATGCATCCCCCGCCACCGCACTGAGGAACGGCACGCAGGCGCGGCGGGGCACGCCGGAAAACGCCACAGTGAAACTGTCTCCAAACCTCCGAACCGTGGAAGGAGTGATGGCGATGGGGCCGCCCCAGATGTTGGTCAGCGCCGACCCAGAGGATGCCTTTCGGAAGTCGGCGGGCGCCAGGTTGTCCTCGACCACGCTAGACGCACTCACGTTTCGATACGTGCCCACAACGCCGTAGGAGCGATCAATGGCGCTCGCCAATGCCCGTAGGTTCTCAACGTCCGTTGCCACATTCACCCTGGTCTGGACCCGGGGATAAAAGAACAACGCCGCTGCACCCATGACGGCGACAGCACCCAAGGTCAGTAACAACTCGGCCAGGCCAAAGCCTGGAGCGGGCAAACGTGGGCGTGGGCGGGCATGCGGTGTCATTTACTTCAGCATGCGACAGAATCGCGTTTTGACAAGCCCTGAGGGCAGCGCCTGTTTTTAGTCAAAAAGCTTTCAAATCAATGGGTTGACATCGGTTGGAGATGTGGTTGGATCGTGGTGTAGGAGCGATTTAATGGGTAAATCGACCTATCCACAAAAAGAGATTGAAGACATGAAGATCCATCCCGTAGAGCCCGCTAGCAACGACCTGACGCACTTCCAGCTCCACACCGCCATGCAGTTCCTGGACCGCACCAACGGGTTGAACCAACTGGCCGACAAGCACCGCCGAATCCAGCGCCTCGCCACCCGGGCCCGCCGTGAGCGACGCTGGAACAAGGAAGAGGAGCGCTTCGCATGAGCTTGAACATGGCCTTGCTTTTGGTCGGCATCCTGAGCGCTGCGGTGTTCTATCGGGATATGGTTGCCAACCCCCTTGACGCCGGGCGTGCATTGGTTCGGTTCTACCAACTGCCGGCCCAGCGTCGCCAAAGCAGCGCTCTTCAGGACGTCTCGGCGGAGTGGTGGCGCGTGATGTTGTTGCCCGTATACGTTTTGTCGGCCTTGGTGCTCATCGGGATCCTGGGAGGTGGGCAATGAGCGCTGGGACCGAAAACCTCATCCGGGCCATTCAAACCAACGATTCGATGGCCTTCTACGGATGGCTGCACGCGCTCAGGGGAACGCCAGCCTTGGATGCCGGCGTGGCCGGTGATCCGGGCATCACCCCTTTGGCGGTGGCCGCGGTCATGTATGCCAATGTGCTCAAGTCAGACCGTCACCAAGCAGGGGGGTATGCGGCCATGGTTGCAGCGCTTCTGGACGCGGGAGCCAACCCGTTGGTTCGGATCGGGGAGCGGTTCGTCGTTAAGAGGCACCACTTTGGAAGGCTGGAACAGCGTCGGGTGGCCGATGGTAAGACGCTGGCTGAAGTTTGCGAGGGCGTTCTCGCGCCCGCCATGCAGGCCTGGTTCGCACGCTATACGGTGGATCGGATGAACACCGAACTCCACCGACACCACCCCGCGTTCGTTCAATCCCCACGGCGCATCGCCGAGTTGGCTTGAAGCAAGGGCCGGCGGCTGCTCGCCGCCGAAAAAGCGTAGGGGGCGAAAAGGCAGGGGCGGCCACGGCTCCCGCCGGGCCCTTGGCTCTCTGAACCCAGGACGTCTGCATGGCTAAAACCCTCTAGCTGCAGGGGCCTTGCGGGAATAGGTTTGCATCCTAATGTGTTGCACAACCTACCCAAAAAAGGACTTGAACATGCGACTTGTTGTTTGTTGCTTCAAAGGGGGCGTTGGAAAAACGACGCTTTCGCTCAATCTTGCCGCGCTCTTCGCCTCCCAGCACCGAGTTCTGGTGAACGACCGAGATCCGCACTGCTGTTCTGTGGCCTGGGCCGCGCTTTCAGACGAAACCCCATTCACCGTGGGCCGCTCGGCCTCACCGGGTTTCGACTTGGAAATCCAAGACCTGCCGCCCAGTGCCCCAGTGAAAGATCAGCTGCCAGACGGCGACCTCTACATCGTTCCCACCCTGCTCGACGGGGGCAGTTACGTCGTCTACCTGCATACCATCGAGACCCTCCGGAAGCAGGGCAAGGCCTTCCTGCCGGTGGCAAACCGAGTGAACCTGAAGCGCGCTGAACACCGTCGGCGGCTGAAAGACCCGGAGCTGGCCGGGGCCATCGTCATCCCCGAGCGCGCGGCGCTGGGAAGCTTCTACGAGCTGGGGGAGACCGTCTTTTCCATGCGTGGCGCTGGGGTGGACAAGGCGCGCGAGGACATTTTGCGGGTAGGTTCCGCCATCCAAAAAAGGTTGACCAACCCGGGCCGGGGGCATGCATGATGGATGCCCCGTTGCTGCCCCTGCCTGAGCTCATGGCTACCACGAAGAACCCTGTCAAGAACGCCACGCCCAAGAAAGCCCCGGTCCGCAAGAACCTGGCCGCCGCCGCCAAGGTGGTTCACTCCAAGCCGGAGCGGGAATATGCACCGCTCATCGACCTGGGGCAGTTCTCTGAGGAGGAGCTCGCCGAGCTCATGGTGGCCGCGGGGGACGCCGCGGGGCGCAAGACTTATTTCGACTACACCGAAGAGACGCCATACACCCGATCCGGGCAGAAGATCTATCTGGAGGTGGGCCGAGATTCAACGATGTTCGACTACAGGGACGAGAGCGGTGGACGGGTGGAGCGAACGATGGTCACCGTGCCGCCGAAGCTCCGCGAACAGATCCAGGACGTCACCGGGGAAGAGCAGCCCATCGTCACGACGGCGATCATCGCCCTCGCGTCCTGGGCTTGCCAAGAGCTCAAGAAGTCGAAGCGACGCTTGGTGGTCACCACGGCGACCGATGACCTGGATCCGGTGCGGAAGCAGGTCCGGAAAGCCATCGTGGGGCGGGCGAGGAAGCAACGGTAGCCCTCGGTTGGCGAATGACAGGCGGCCAGTGGCCGCCTTCTCTTTCTCTGGCAAGGGGCGATGAAGGGTGGCGCGGGTTAGAGGAAAAAGAAACGTCAAATGCGGCTCAAAACAAAAGCGGCGTGGGAAAACGCAGAAGGCGGCCTCGGCTGCCGCCGGGCCCGGCGCTTGGCAGATCATGGAAGTGTGAGGCGTTTCAGGGTTTTGTGTTTTCTGCGTTGCTCCGGCAGTTCTGTATTTTAGTCAGAAAAAGGTTGGGTTTTTTGGTTTACAAAAGAGGGGGTTGTCGTAACGTGGATTTGTAGGGAGGCAATACCGCTGACCTGAAGACCCAAAGGTAACCGTCATGCAAAACAATACTTTCACCATCCAAGCCAACTACTCCGGCGGAAACTGGGAGCCCATCGATAACGCGGAATACGCGACGTTCGCCGAGGCCGAGGCGGGCATGGAAGATCTGGAGCAGAACCTCGAATGGCGCAACATGCGCATCGTGGATGAAACCGGCGATGTCTGGGCATACGGACAGGAGAGCGAGGAAGAGGACGAAGTTGCGTAACTCCTACGCCATCCAACCCAAGCAACTGGCCCCGCGCCGGTTGCCTACGGTTCGCATCTCCACTGACAAGGCCGACGCGTTTCGAGCCCTGGCGCGCCAACTGGGCCTGACGCCCACCGCCGCTCTGGCAGCACTGGTAAGCAGGCACGCCGAGGTTCGCGTGCCGTTCTCGTCCCGGGTTCGTGCCAAGGCCGGGCAGGGGCAGCGCTACAACGATCTGCTTCCCGACCCTAAGGTTCCCCAGGAAAAGGCGGAGCTTCTGGCATTCGATGCCAAGGCAGCGGGGGTCACGTTGGGCGAGGCGTTGAGGCAGCTGGTGGGCCGGTGCCTGGAGCAGAGCCGGTGAGGAGGAGAGGACCTGGAATGCAAACGGCGGCCTATGTTCCGCCTTTCCTTTGTCCGCTCCCACGTCACCGCTGGTCCCATACCCTCCACACATGGGTCCCCTAACCACCCCAGACGGCCGCTACCTCATCGTGCGAGGAAGACTGTGGCGAACCGCCAACCCAGGCTTGGGGGAGCAGGAGAGGCAGCGCCTGGTCAGCGAGTTGATGGAAGCGCGGCGGGCCGCGAAGTCAGCGAAGTTCAACGGGGACGAGGAGGCACTGGCCGCCGCACGGCGTGCCGTGGACAGCGCGAAGAGAGGCCTGGGCGAACGGGGCCCGGTGTGGTGGACCGATGGAGCCCCGGACTGGAACCGGCACTTGTGGAGAACTCTCCCTATGCGGGGTGGTTCCAGAAAGTGGATACTCGCGAGACCACACCACGGAAAGGAATTGAACATGCTGAAGGGTGAAGCGAAGATCGATGTCCCGGTTTACAGCGATGACGAGGGGGACATGGAGCAGGGCATGGACCCCATCATGCACGGAATCCTCATCACTCCATCAGACCTCAGGCCCGTGCCCGGCAAGCCTGGTGTCTATGTTGCCGAGCATAAGAGTCCAGACGTCACGGTGACAGTGACGGTCCAGGCGGACGGCAGCACGACCATTGAGACGGACCCCGAATCCGACATTTTCGATAACACGTTGCACGTCTGACCAGTCCTGGGGCAGTGACTACTGCTCCCGGCTCTCGTTCACGAACCGAGCCCACGTCACCCCCAGCGCCCGCACCTCATCTGCCCACGCCCGGTAATCGTTCAGCGGCATTGGGGCCTCCAGGCCGCGCTTCACCCGCTCCAGGTATTTACTCTTCCGAAACTGGGCTTCTCGGACACGATGCTCCGCCTCCTCCAGCCGGTCAGCCCGTTTTGCTGCCTGCAGCTGGGCCAGCCGGCGAACCGAATCCGGTTTCGTGGACAGCACTTTGGGGGCATGAGACAGCGCCTTCCCACCAGTCATCGGAACCCGCTTTTGGTTGCTCACCGCATCATGGACCCGGTGGCGCCAGCACTCTCTCCAGTCGTTTGCATCGAGCGGGCAACCGCCAGGCACGTCCAACTCCACGACGATCCCATGGCCCTCAATGAGCCGCCACACGGCATCTAAGAAGCCTTCCGCTGGCACCCGAATCAGGGTGGTCTGTCCCTCGACCAGCACCTCGCCGCCATCTCTGAAGCGCAACGCCAAGAGGCTCTCAGCCAGAGAGAGGGGATCACCCGCTCGGGTGCTCCAGCCCACCAGGCACACGCGCTCCCCATCCACCACACCCGACCAAGCATAGATCCGGAAGCGGGCTTGTCGAAAACGAAAGCCCAGGTGGGAGAGCAGCCGCTCGCGCTTCGAGTGCCGTGATAGAGGGGTGAAGTGGTTCTCTGCGTAGAGCAACGCGGAACGACGCCGCGCCAACAGCAAGGCCACCCGGTCAGGGGCCGCTAACGCTTGCCAGTCCAACCAGCTCACAACATCGCGCAGGCCCTTCCTAGACGCGCAGGAACGGCACGAAGGAACCCAGTTCTCCACCACGCCAGAGGGGCCGCCCAGTTGCGCGGGAACCAACGCGGCTGCGGTCCAAGACTTGGGAGAAGACAGGTCCAGCGGAGCAGTGCAGAAGGCGCAGGCGTTGCCGAACTCCGCCAAGCTCGCTTTGCGTTGCCACGCGTTGGCCTTGCCTTCCAGTGGGGCATCGGCTCGGGCGATGGCCTCCAGGTATGGGGTCAGCTCAAGCATCGAATACCCCCCATTCGGTCAACGCAAATCCAGCACCTGGATCGTAAAACGTGGGCAGAGGGGCGTTGCAGGCGCTTGAAAAAGATTTGACTAAAACGATTTGCCGAGCCAGTCGATTTTCCCCAGCAACCGCCGATCCCAAACCAAGAACCCGCTTCACCGATCCGTTCCCAGGCCAGCACTGAACCCCAATGCGCTGATCGAATGCCGGGGCGCAGTGAACGAGAACCTTGGCAACCCGCTTGACTAAAACGGAATGACTCAAGGCTTTCCGGGCAAGCAGCCCGAGCGCCGAACTCCCAGCACTCGGCCGCCAGAGCCTCCGAGGAGAGTTGACTAAAACGGATTGAGGCAGGGCTTTCCAAACACCCGAGCAGCGCGTCCAACCCCCTTCACTCGACCACCAGAACCCCAGGAATCGATCAGCGGAAACAGGGGGTGACAGGGGGGCGGGGACGTGGGGGTTGGAAGGGGAACCGTTACGGAAGCGGGCGCGGGGCTGATCGTTGGGAAGCAGGGTGCCGGGGTGCTTCGCTGGATGGGTTGCAGGGGGGAAGCGGAACGGATTGGGTGGAAGCGGTGGGGCGAAGGCGAGGGGCATTGGGGTCTCCGGGTTCGTTAAGGATTGGGGCTTTCCTAAACTTCTACCGGGGAAAAGCGGAAGGGCAAGAGGTGGAGCGAAAACTGGGGTGCGATTGCGAGGAACCGATTTGTCTCCCCATTCATCGCTACGGGACTTCCTAACTTTATGGGGAGTGGGCTATACACAAGTCGCACCAAGGTGTTTTTCCGGCTTGGCTAGAAACGCTGCGCGTTTCCACCCGGTCAAGCCTTGCTGCGCCTTGTTCTACGTCTTGGCTAACAACTTAGCCAACAGATTGGCTGAAAAATGCTGAAGAACCAGCAGAGTTGAAGTTTTCCGCCTTAGTCCGCTTGCGCTTACTGAAACCTCTGCTAATCCATGGTGCATGGGTTTTCAATGCGGGAGAGTAAGTGGTTCGCCAGTCGCTTCTAACCAAGTCGTTCAACATCGCCACCGATGAGCTGGAGCGCGCCCGGTATTGCGCCAAAGAGCAGGGCATTTCGCTCAATAAGTTCCTGCGATTCGCTGTCATCGAGAAAACCCAAGGCGTGCTTCAAGGCTTGGAAGCGACGGACACACTCAACGAGATTCGAGCCACGGCCCGTGAATCCGAAATTCGCAGTGCCTTGGCACTGGAGAGCCTGCTGGCGGATCTACGAGCCGAGCAAAGCGTGACGATCCATGAGAACAGAGAACTGGTGATGGACACCCTTCGGGCCTTCAGCCAGTTCCTGTCGCCATCCGAGCCATCCCAAGAAAGCCTGCGCAAGTCCCGGCCAGAAGCGGCGACGGCGCCTTCCAACCCCACCTCGACCGACTGGCAACGCTACGCCAGCGGCTCTTAACGCTTCCCCCACTGCCTCAAAGGAGACCTATCCATGAAACGTTTCGCACTCGCTCTCACCATTGGCGCATTGCTCGCCCCGGGTCTTTCGTTTGCCCAAGACGCGGCCCCGCCAGAACCGCAGAAGAAGACGGACAAGCTGCGCTTGTTCAAGGCCGGCGGCATCGGATGCCTGGCCGGCGGTGGCCTGGCCTATCTGACCGGAAAGAAAGACAAGGCGGCGGCAGTGGCATGCGCTGCCGGCGCCGTCGTAGGTGGCATTGCCAGCTATCGCGCTCAGGTCAAGGAAGCCCAGGAAGTAGCAAATGCAGCCAAGGCTGCTGGCTTGGATGCCCAAATCCGCGTTAAGACCGTCCAGACCCCGGACGGGCAAGCAGAGGCGTTGGACGCACTGACCATTCGCTACAAGCCCGAGGACATGGCGCCGGTCAACCAGAAGACGTCCGCAACTTTGGACAAGCTGGCCGCCCTGATCAAGCGTTCGAACATTCAACTGACGGTTCGGTTCGAAGGCGGTGACCTGGCTGTCTGTCCGATTCCTTTTGATGAGCTGCAGAGCCGCGGTGCCCTGAAAGGCCACAAGGCCGAAGTGGCATGCGGAGAGAACGGCGAGCCGTTCCTGATCCGTGTCACGCCGATTCCCGACGTTCGTTGATGCCAGCCGTGGACCGGGGGCGTGAGCCCCTGGTCCAAATCTCTCTCAATCTCCTGGAGGAACCATGAGCAACAACCCATCCCCTGAAGAGCTCCGCCGCCTCCAAGAGTTGGCTGAAATGTTTGACGACGGCCCGGCAATGCCAGGGACGCCGAGCCCTGAGCGGTCCGCTCCTTCGCCAGGCGCAAGCGAGGTCATGAACGCTGCCAAGCATTGGGGCCGCGTGTTCGGGAACAAGGCCAAAGAGATCTCAGAGAAGGCGGTCGAAAAATCCAAGGAGGCCCAAGACGCCATCGCACGCCGGGCAGCAGAGGCCAAGGGGAAGAAGGAAGCAGAGCGAGCGCAAAACGCCGCCGCCGCGATTCCATCCGCTGCGCCTGCCGAGATGCTGCAGGTTGAGCCCGAGGCGATTTCACCACCGGTTGTGACGGAAACCACGGTCGAGTCGGAGGACGAAACAGCGCTGCTCGAGCGACTGGTTCCAATGGAAGCCAATGCGAATAAAGCAGCCAAAGAGATAGCCAGGGCGCTTCGTGAGCACCCCGCAGTCGCTGCATTGATCTACGACGGGATGGGCACGCTCCCGCAGTTGCGCGACCTGCCCGATGAAGTGGTGGACCCTGTCACCCCTGATCAGCAATCCCCATCCGTCTCTATGAGTATTCCTCAGGGGGCGCCCGTCGTATCGGCAACGCCGGACCATGCCCCCACCAACGTGCCGAGTCGGACGAAGGGCTGGCAAACCTTGGCTGCCGCTGCTTTTGTTGTCCTAGTGCTCGTGGGCACTACGGCATGGTGGGTCACTCGCCACGATTCCGAAACGCCGGCCGTGCCTGCGGCCACGCCAACCGCAGTGGCAGTGCCCCCGGTTGTTGCCACCCCGGGCCCGGCTCCCGTCGTTGATCCGCTGCCGCCCACCGTGCCGGTGGAGGGTGAGCCTGCCTCAACCGTAGAAGCAAAGGCTAAGCCCCTGCCAGCCGCGATCCTCCCGGTTGAAGCGCCGGCCGCAAAGCCCGTCCGCTCTGTCATTGCCGATCCCACGCCTACACCCAAGGTCTCGATGCCTGCGGCCCGGCCAGCGGCAAAGCCGAAAGCCTACGCCGTCCCCGCGACCCAGCCAAAACCCGATGAAACAAACGGATGGCAGGAAAAAGCCGACGACGACATGGATGCATGGGCAAAGAAGGCCGGGATCAACTAATCCCCTTGCCGAAACCAAATGATCCATTACAAGTAATGGGTATCTACACAAAAGGGAGGCGTTATGTTGGGTTGGCTGTTTCTTCCATATAAAGACACGGGGGTTTCAGTCACGTCCCGTTTCATGCGCTGGCACGGGGAACGATTCCTCGGTCGCCCTGAGGGCTTGGGTCTTCGGGGCACACTTCAGGATGTCCTTGATAGTTACTACTACTTGGCTGTGGACCGTCCGGTTCAAGAGCACAAACACGATTTCAAAACATGGCAGATCGACCAGCAGCACGCGGAGGAGGCCCGACTGGTGAGCAAGGCGGAGATTCCCAAAGCAACGTTCTTGGCCGTTGCCGCTGTCAGCGTGGTCTGTGCATTGGCCTCTGCTCCTTTCGCTGATTGGAAGGGCTCTCCCATTGGTCAGGGCGCTTCGCTGCTAGGCAAGGTGGACGTGAAGAGGGGGGTTAGGGCGCTGATCTCCTCCAAAGCAGCGCCTCAGAACGAAAGCCTATCCGCCCCGATGCTGACGGCAGACAGAGCTTCGCCCGAAGCCGAAGAGGAAACAGACCCCAAGGTGAGGGCAGATTGCGAAAACAAATTCAAGACCGGCCGCTATACGAACAGCGACATTTCGTTGTGTTCAAGCGTGTGGAACGAATTGGCGACCAAGGGGGAACAATGATCATGAACATCTATTCGCTGCTGGACGTCGCCGTGCAGCTCAAACATCGCGTGCTGCTGCGAGCACCGGCTCGACCGGTGGCCGATCGGATTTGGTTCAACGTCGCCGCACGTTTTGCTAACGTTCGCGGGCAAGTGAACGCACACAACCGTGTGTCGAGCCGTAGGTTGGTGGTGCCAGCCGGTTACGGGCCCAAAGCGGAGGCACTGGGAGCCGTCTACGACGCAACAACTAACACCTACGTCGTCCCTGACGCATTGGACGAGAAAGACGCAAAGTTCGCGCCGTTCTGGCCCTCGGCTCCGCGGGACCTGCAGAACCAAGAGGGACGTGCCGAGCTGTCGAGGGACGGTCAAGTCATCGAAAGCCTGGTCCATCCGCACGATCGCTTGCAGGGCGGGGACAGCACCGCGCTGTTTTTGATGTATGCAGCCCTGCCGACCATCGGTGCCGTGATCGCTGCCCTGACCTCCATTCCAGTCGTGGGATGGCTGGCTTGGCTTCTGCTGCCGGCGGTGGTGCCCTACGTGCGCGCGATCGCGCGCAGCGAGAAGGCGCCCGAGGCGTTCAGGGCAGCCGTGCTGACTTTCGTGCTTCCCCTTGCGGCGGCCAAGGGATTGCTTCTGGCGGCAGGATCCAGCGGCTTTGCGTTTGGCGTGTTTGCAACGATCCTCAACGTCTATCTGTTAGCCGGGTTGCTCTATTGCCTGATTGCACCTGTTGAACAGGACGACGAGGCTTGGGGAGGCCGTTGGACCCGGATCAAAGGGTTTGCGTTGTGGAGCACTGCCGGCTTGGTCGCCATCGCCATGACGATGCTCTTCCCGCCGGTCATCGGGGGCTTCCTCTGGTTCGTGATGGCCGGTGCTTACGGCTTCGTCTACTACGCACGAGACTACAAAGAACGCACCTTGGTTCTTCAGTCCCAGAGCGCGCGCTTCAACCTCGGCAAGCAAGGCCTCATGGAGGACCTTAACAGCCAAGCATTGGAGACCCAGGTCCGCAAAGCGCTGGCCGACCCCAGCCCCTTCATCCAGTGGGGCGTGGCGTTGGGCCACCTGCGGAAGAAGGGCGTCAAGAAGTCCTACGATACCGATTCGCCAGCGGGCATTTCCGTTGAGGACCTCTTCATGCACGCCATGATCTGGGCCGAAACCGGCATGGGCAAGTCCGCGTATATCCGCTGGTTGATGGCCGAGATTCTTAAATCCGGCTACCCGTGTGCGTTCGCGGTCTTTTGCGGCAAGGGCGCCTTGGCGGGCGAGGTGCGGGGCATGCT
This sequence comes from Stenotrophomonas sp., assembly GCF_032061965.1. GTDB lineage: Bacteria > Pseudomonadota > Gammaproteobacteria > Xanthomonadales > Xanthomonadaceae > Stenotrophomonas. The sequence goes on from NZ_DAMBEF010000014.1 coordinate 84,729, forward strand.
GGACATGGTGATTGAGACCGGCGTTCACCTGGGACTGATCGAAGGCTTGGACGCGCAGGGACTCAAAGCAGCGCTGACCAACACCAAGATGGAAGACGACAACGCGGACATCTGGACGGGCATCTCGAGTTTGGTCATTGACCACGCCGCCGTGATCCTCGAAGCGCTTCATCACCACGAGCTCAAGCTGCGTGCGCTGGATGCGGTGAAAAAGCTTGAGCTGGAGACCGAGATCGAAGGGTTGCTTCAGGTCAGGGATTACGACGAAGCCAATGGGGAAGACGTCGCCGACATTGATGATGCGTTGAACCGGCTTGGCGTGCAGCTGGAAGAGCGCATTCAGGCCCTTGCCGCAGAGCGGGAATGGAAGTGGACGCTGGAGCGCTTCGACAAACTGATTCAAGCAATCGGAGACGTGCGCGCCAACAGCAATATTCCCGGGGAAGGCCTGCTGGCTGCGGCGGGCTACATCGGGGTTCAACCCATTCACTTGGGCAACGACGAAGACTTTATTGCGCGCAAGGCTGACTGGGCACAGCGGCTGGCAACGGCCCCGCAGACCATCCATCCGGATCTGCTGCAGCCCGGTTCGCTGCTCCAGCAGTCGTTCGGCTGGGTGCTCAAGACGTGGCCGTCCTTTGCCGCAGAGACCCGTGGCAGCTTCATGGCCAACGTTCAGAACAGGCTGGTGCCGCTCATGCGCGGCAAATACCTGGTGGACGACCAAGGGGTGCCGTGGAGCAGCATTGAGCACGGGTCGGTCAACGTCGGCAACGTGCTGAAGGGGACATCCATGGGCGTCAACGTCCCAGACACCCGGCACGGGACGGCCGGCATCTTGGTCCAGAACCTCATCAGCCAACGGCTCTACACCGGCATCAAGCTTCGCAACGAAGTCAGCGAGGCCGAGTGGCGCCAACGTGGTGAGCTGCCCGTCATCCAGATCATGGACGAATGCCAGAACCTGATTGGCCGTGAAGAGCAGCGCATCCTGCCGATCTCTCGCTCAACAAAAATGGCGTGCATCTACGCAACCCAGGGATACGAGGGCATCTTGGCCAAGCTGCCGCAAGCCGCTGCCCAGCAGTTCTGCAACAGCTTCCAGAACTGGGCCTTGTATCGCACCTCGCCTCAGAGTTACGAATACATGGAACTGCGCTTCGGAGTCGAGGAAATGACCGTCTTCAAGCAGAAAACGGCTGGCCTGGATTACGAAAATGGTCTTCAGGCGGTGCTGGACAACGCCCTGTTCGATCCCAACCACCCCAACGCGGCGGGCATGAAACAGCTGCGCAAGGCTGGTGCCGGTCGCGTAGTAGCAAGCCACATTGACCCGGTCAGCAAGGCCCGATGGGTGGGGCAAAAGTTCACGGGCATCAAGGCGACAAAAGACATCGAGATCCCGGCCAACGGGCACCGCGAGTCGCAGCCGCTGTTCTCCAAGGCGGAGTTCAACGGGCTGCTGAACCAGCAGGGGCGCGCCATCCTCTGGTTTAACCGCGCCGGTGTTCGGCGGGCCGACATCTGCAAGACCCCGTTTTTGCCTTTGGACAAGGTCGACGACGTGGTCAAGGCCATCAAAGCATCGAGGGCGGCGTAAGCCTCCCTCCCAAATATCCCCGCACAGTAGGAGCCAATCACTATGAGCAACAACGAAAAAGACCAGCAGTTTCGCGATCGCATGGCCGCTTCCACGAGTGAGGACGCCAAGCAATGGACCTCCCTGGACCGGAAAGCCGAGAGCGAGCAGCGCGACGTGGACAAGATGCAACGCTCGTTGGACAAGCGCCTCGATCCGGAGCGCATCATCCAGTTGGAGGAGCAGGTTCAGAGTCTAGGCCTTCAACGCCACGAGATGGAGGTGGCCGGCCGCCCCGGCCTCTTCCTTCGGAAGCAGCGAGCCGAATACGACGAGAAGCTGCAGGGCATCGAGACCGGCCTGAAGGAAGCACGCAAAGACATCCGGGAATGGTCCCGGCAATCCGAGCCGGAGGTGGTAGCCAAGCATCAGGCGCGCATGCAAGGCAAGCAGGACGAGCTCAACGAGACCGTGAAGCAGCGTCAAGGCCTGGGCATGCTGCCCTCGGAAGAGAAAAAGCAGGAGCAGCGCGTCGATGGGGCGGTCGAGACCCCGATGATGCGGGTGGACGAATGGCGAAAGAACCGTCAAGCCACGCAGGGGGGAGACGGTGGCACGGAGGCGAGCGTGCCCCAATACGGACATGGCAAGTTCGGGTTTGCCACCTTTGCTGCCACCGCAAAGGCCGAGCAGGAAAAGATGCGCAAATACGAGAGCGAGTTCGACTGGCAGAAGCAGGATCGCGAGCGCCAGCCCAACGTCTTCCGTCAGTGAAGACAGACGCTTCCCACAAAGGGCTCCTCGGGGCCCTTTGTGTATGCAGCGTCGAATCATGAGTGGTCCGATCTACCCATAAATGCAACGTCAAAAGCAGCTTAAGGCAACAGCAAGGATCGGGGTTTGACAAAGGGAAAAGCGGACGCATGCTGAAGCAATGAACAACAATCCCAAGCGATTTGCCAGGCCAAAACGAACCGCCGTCATCAATGCGCGGGTTGAGCCCGAGTGCCGTGAAGCCTTGGAGGCGTATGCGCGCAAGCATGGTTACTCCCTGGCCGATGCCCTCTCGCGACTGATCAAAGAACATCTCATCAAGCAATAGTTACGGCGTTGACTAAAATGGAAAACTGTCGAGCGCTTCTCGTTTTCGCGCTTGCCAATGTGTGCATTTGTGTTTGACTGGGTTTACACAAAACACAATCGAGGGAGGTCCTCATGCATATTTTCGCTGACGCTTATGAGTTTTCGGTAGACAACGTGGGAAACCTGTTGCTCACGCTGGGTGGGATTTCCGTGGTGAGCTACGTGGTCGCAAACGTCGCCGGCTGGTTGGCATGATTGCCTGGATCCGCGCCGATCTAGAACAAATGGACCTGCACAACGTCGTGTTTGTCCTTCAGGTCGGTTTTGTGGTCGGGATTGCACTCTTCCTGAAAGTTTGCGGGTGATTGCCAAACCGGAAAAAACCGGTATGCAATGGGGATGGAACCCCACATCGACAATCAAGCAACCCTGAGCGGGGGCGATTTTTTGAATCGTCCCCATGAGTCGTTGCTCCACCCCATCCTCCACCCGCTGACCCTTGCCCGGTTCTACGGCAAGCACCACGAGCAGTTGGCCACGTCCGACCCCAGGCAAGCGCTGGCGTTGGCCGAGCAGTTCTGCCGTCAGGCCCAAGTTGCTGGTTTGGACACCTGCACAGAGGTGGGTTTCGACTGGGTGATGACGCCCAGCCGGTTCTCCAATCGAATCAACCTTGAGCTGGGTCAGGGCGGCCATGCCACGCTGGTCCAGGTTGGACCCGCTCTTTCCCCCTATCAGTTGGATGCGACGATCTATGCCGGCGTCAAAGGACACAAGGCGCTCGCTCAGATCTACGCCTTGCTGCCCAGTGATCAACGGGCCGGCCTCCTGTCGGAACTGCGCGAATCCATCGACCAGGTTCAGGCCAACCGCATCGCCGCCGATCGGCTCCAGGCGCTGCGGGCCCAGCCCGAGCTGCCTTCGCCACCCCTGCCGCGTTTGGACATTGCCCGCGTGCTGCAGCGCTTCGAGGTTCCCGAGCAGCAGGCAAAGGCGACAGAACAGCACCTCATCGCGACCTACGGCGACGCGTTGACACGGATGCATGGGAGCCAGGTGATTGCTGCTGCCCATGCGCGTTCTCCGCACTTAGGGCTCTACGGAGCGCCTTGGCAGACTTGGCTTTGCGACCACGCAACGACGGGGAGCCTCGATGGGGTGGAGGCGTGTTTGGGTATGCAGGCCGAGCCCAATGTCCCCAACACCAATGGTGAGACGCCGCTACACCTTGTTGCGCGCCACGGCCACCCCGGCATCGTTCGTCGGTTGATTCGGGCCGGCTCGGATCCAGCCTTGGGCAACCCCCTTGGCGAAACACCTCTCCACGTTGCTGCCCAACACAATCATGCGCGTTGCTGCCTGGAGTTGCTGGCTGCAGGCGCGGACCCCGGGCATTTGGACCGGGAAGGGCGGAAGCCTGGTGACGTGCACCGGGGAAGGGGGAAGGGGCGTGAGCAAGCCTTCGGTCTATGACTGCTGGAGCTGGACGGTCCCATCGAGCATCGAGCCAAGCCGGGACGTCCGGTATTGGCCCCAGGCCCTGCTGTCCGGGGTCTGCGTCGCCACGGTGACCTATCCAGCCGCGCTATGGCTGGGCTGGCAGATTGGGAGCAGCCACACCCTCATGAACTACAGCCAAGGCCTCACCGGAAGCCTGGCGGCGCTGGGCAACCTTGCCACCGGCACCATCTCCCTGCGTGAGCCGGCCAGCGCGTTCTGGGAGGTCGCCCGCGAGCAGGCCACCTTCGGCACACTGGCGAGGATTGGAGTTGCTGCAGGGTTAGCTGGGTGGGCGGCTGCGTGGGTCACCCGCCGGGGCCTCATCCCTCGCTCGAACACCTGGCACGTATCCGGTGCTCAACTGCTCCAGGGCAAAGAAGCGCTGACTGAAGCTCGCCGGCGTTCGCTCACCAAGAAAGAGCGGGAAGACGAGGTGCATGCCTTGTCGCTGCACCCGGATTGGATGGTCTCCAAGAAGCTTCTGGCTCGTCACATGTTCCTTTACGGAAGCGTGGGCTCGGGCAAGAGCGTCATCCTCAAGCACCTGCTGGAGCAGGTGATGCGGCTAAACAAGAAAGCCTTCGTTTATGACATCAAGGGCGACTTCACCTCCATCTTCAAACGGCCGGCGATTGTTTGCCCGTTCGACAAACGCAGCTGGGTCTGGGACGTGGGTAGGGACGTAGCCACCGTGACCCAAGCCGCCGCTTTTTCCCAATCAATCATTCCCAGCGAAGAAGGCTCTGGGGCGTTCTGGGCTTCCGCAGCGCAAGCGCTGTTGGAAGGCTGCGTGCGCGAGCTACAAGCGACGAAAGGCAAGGACTGGGGGTGGTCAGAACTGGCCGAGTTGGTTGTCCGACCCGCTGAACAAATGGGGGAGGCCATGACGCTCTACTACCCCCGTGCAGGAGCGCTGATTTCCAATCCAGACAGCAACACCACCTCCAGCTGCATGGCCGTCCTCGCCAACGGAACGGCGGTTATCGAGCGCCTGGCCCTGGCCTGGCCTGAGCGCATTCCCCGGCGCATGTTCTCCATGTTGGATTGGATCAAAGACGACTACACGGGGCGCAAGCAGGTCATCGTTCAATCAGGGCCGGACGAGGTGCTTGCGCGCAGTTACATCTCGGCCATGATCAACGTCGCGGTGCCAGAAATCATTGGGCCGAGCCTGCCGGATGATGAAGCCGGGCGATTCCTGGGGTTCTTCTTCGATGAGCTCACATCAGCTGGCAAGCTCAACATCGAGCCATTGCTGGCCCTGGGCCGCTCAAAAGGCGTAGTGGCCTGCATGGCCGTGCAGGACTGGAGCCAGGTTGAGAAGGTCTACGGCGACAAGACAGCCCGGGCATTCAGTGGGTTGGTCGGCACACACATTGTTTGCCAGTTGCAGGTCGGCGAGACGCGAGAAAAAATCAGCCGGAACCTGGGCAAGCGGACCGTTGCTTGGCGCACGCATGACGACAAGGCGACCATCCACGAGGAGAGCAAGGCGATTGTGCCACCAGGCCGGCTCACCGACGATCTAGGCTTCCGCAAAGGGAAGGCCTACGGCAAGGAACACTGGGGCATCCGGGCCATCGTGCAGAGCTCCGGCGATTTGTTGTTGTTGTCCTGGCCGGGCGTCAGCTACCCGAAGGTCCGAGATGGCCAGAAACGTGCGAAGTGGACCAAGCAGGGGGCGCAACCGGTGCAGAAAAATTCCCTGCCCGAAGCCAACGCGCAGAGCGCCGCGGAGGTCCAGCGCGTCCTGAAACTGACCGCCGATCAAGCCAGCGCAGAGCTTCAGAAGCGGGGGGCAACGCCGCCGAAGCTCCGCGCCGTCAGTGACGATGAGCTGGAACACATCTTCCGGAAGTAGATCAATCTCGCTCTTCCTCATCCTGGCCGTAGCTTGGTGACAAGAACTCGAAGCTCTCAAGCCGGTCGCAGTTGATGCAGTGATACATGTGAGAAGCGTCTTGGAAATGCATGCCGCAGAAGGATCCGCAAAACGGGCAGCACTCTTCGAACTCCAAGTCACCCCAGTTCCAGACACCCATGTATTCGGGTATGCCATCTCGGTCATGACCTACGATGGCGAATGAGTCCTCCGTCGTCCCCACAAAGCCGTCAATGCCAAAGTGCGAGAGGATTGGGAGGACATCCGCTGGGTCAATGTGAAACCACTCGCCGTGGCCTCGCTGAACGTTGAAGTGTTCGTGGATCTCTCTCTCCACGCGGACGTCGTCGTCGGTGCGGATCCAGCCGAGCAGCAACAGCTTGCGATGGTTCCCAGTTTGTAGATTGCGACGGCGCCGTTCGATGTCTTTGGTTCGGCCAATCTTGACCAGCTCGTCGGTGTCTTCAATGAAGAAATAGATCATCCAGGCCTCCGATTCCCATTGCTGATTTGAGCATTTTTGCTATGCATTGGGGAACACCCGCAGAGGAGAGCCCCATGTTCAACGTCACCGCATTGACCGCCCAAGGCACGGACAACAAGTCCGGTGCAGCCGTCGTTGAGTATCTGATGGCTACCGAGTATTACTTCGACAAAGACGGAAACGCGCAGGACACCATGGCGTGGGGCGGCAAGATGGCCGCGCACCTCAACCTGCTCTCTGCCGCGGTGACACGCGAGACAATGAGCAAGTTGGCTGAGGGGTTCGACCCACTGACGGGGAGGGCGCTATGCCAGAACGCAGGGCACAAGGGGAGGGTGCGGCCAAAGGTAGACAAGAACGGGGATCCCATCATGGATGCCCAGGGCAAGCCCGAGGTTGTTGTGGTCGGTGGTCACCGGGTCGGCTATGACGTCACGGTGTCGGCGCCCAAGGACGTCGGGATTCTCTTTGCAATGGAAACGCCAGAACGGCGCGATGCGGTGCTCAAGGCGCACCAGGCCGCTTCTGCAACGGCGATGAACCGCCTGGAATCGATGGTCGAGACCCGCCGCGGGAAAGGCGGCAAAGACGTGATCGGCGTCAGCGGCTTGGTGTGGTCCAGCCACCAGCACTTTGCCGGGCGAGACCTGGACATGGATCTCCACACCCACCACCTGGTCTACGGGGTGGCGTTGGGCGAGGACGGCAAGGAATCGACCTTCGATGCCGTCGAAATCTACCGGCATGCCCGGGCCATGGACGAAATCTACAAGCTGGAGCTCTACAAGAACCTTCAGGACTTGGGCTACCAGGTCGAGCACGTCCGGGAGCTGGACGACGACGGCAAAGAAACCGACCGATCCTACGCACGCCTGGCCGGCATCGACCAGGACGTCATCGACCACTTCAGCAAGCGCCGGAAGGCCCTGCTCGAATACGCAGAGCAGCACGGGGTCACCAACCAGCAGGCGAACAAGGCCACCCGCAAGCACAAGCACGAACCCACGTATGCCGAGCTGGCGGAGCACTGGCAGGAAGCGTTGAAGGGCTTCGAGCTGACCCCGGAAACGTTAAAAGCGGCGCAGGGCAACCTGGACGCAGTGGAGCACAAGAGCGACGCCGAGTTGCTGGAGCTGCTGCATCAGAACGAGGCGGTGTTCAACCGCATTGATCTGGTGCGGGTGCTGGGGATGGAATACGCCGGCAAGCTGGACGCGGCAGGGCTCGATGCCCGCATTGAACAGTTCAAGCAAGACAATGGCCTGGTGCTGGTCAACGCCGAGCGCCTGGCAGACGAAGACCGGGGGCTGACGCTGGCCCGCAAGCACACCGAGGATCGGTTCTGCGCCCCGTGGATGCTGGAAGCCGAGCAAGCGGTGGTGGACATCGCCAACCGCCGTGCCAAAGAGGCCCAGCACCACACCTCGCAGGCCACGGTGAATCGCGTCATCGAGGACTACCAGCAAGTCAAGGGTTTCCAGCTTACGCAGGAGCAGTTGGTGGCCGTGAACCACATCTGCCGAGGCAGTGGTGGAGTAGCGAACTTGAGCGGCCTGGCAGGCACGGGCAAGACCACGATTTCGGAGCTCTACAAGGAGGCCCTGGAATCCGAAGGCATGGTGCTCTTGGGGGTGTGCGTGTCGAACAAGGCCGCCCAGAAGCTTGAAGCGGAATCGGGGATGCCCTCCGCGTCTATGGCCCAGATGCTGTTCGATTTGGATGAGGGGAAGCGCTTGCTTCAGCCCAACGACGTGATCGTGATCGATGAAGCAGGCATGGTGGACACCCGCGACACCCGAGCCTTGTTGGCCTATGCCGAGAAAGCGAAGGCCAAGGTCATCCTCCAGGGCGACGCAGAGCAGTTGCAGCCCATCGGGGCCGGGTCCGGCTTTCAGCTCACCAAAAAGGCGGTGGGCGACGTGAAGTTGACCGAGATTCGCCGGCAGGCGCGGCAGGAGGACCGCGAGACGGCAATGGGATTCTATGCTCGGGACGAGAACGGCAAGGTGATAGATCTGAAGAAGGGCGCCCGCAGCCGGCAACAAACGCTGGACATGGGTGAGGAGCAAAAAAAGCGGCTGATGGACTCCATCGTGGAAGCCCACTCGCAGGAGAAATCCATCGAGCGCCTCGTGACCGACTACTTCAAGAACAAGGCCCCGTTGGACGACAAGCTGGTGCTGGCGCATAGCCGGGCCGAGGTGGGCGCGCTCAACGCCGGGATTCGCCAAGGGCTGAAGGAGCGCGGCGAGATCGGCACCGATGAAGTGGTGGTGGAGGGGCGCGTCAATGGCCGCAAGTTCGATCTAGCCTTGGTGGAAGGGGATCGGGTGATGTTCACCGCAAAGAATAAAGAGCTGGGGGTGGTCAACGGCACCCAGGCCACCATCGAATCCATGAAACCGTCGCGCTCGGGCGGCTACGACATCACCGGCACGCTGCGGTCTGAGAACCCAAAGGAGAACGGGCGCAAGGTGGTGTGGAACACCCACCAGCACAAGGCAGTGGTCCACGATTACGCGGTGACCGTCCATAAATCCCAAGGGCAGGGCAAGCGCGAGGTGTTCCACCTCATGAACTTGGGGATGATGGACAACGCCAGTTCGCTGGTGGCGTTTACCCGGCTCACCACGGGCCGCTACAGGCTCTACGGCACCTACGATGACGTGGAGCAGCTGAACACTCGATTGGGCTTGGAGCGACTGAAGTCCACAGTCCTGGACGCTGGGCTCCGTCATGACTCGCAACCAGCCGTGGAAGAGGGGGGTAAGCAGGAGCCCATTGCGTCTGCGGCCCCGAAAGCCCAGCGGCCCCCCATGCAGCGAAGCGGCATCCAAGGCAAGCTGGACAAGGTAGTGAAAGAGCACCGCGAGCAGCGGCAGGCCCAAGCCCAGATGAGCGAGGGCGAGCGCAGGGCACGCGGGTTACTTGAAGTGTTCGAGGCGCTTCGACGCACGCCACGACCACAGGCCGAGCCGGCAGTCCCGGTGCAAACCCCTCTTCAACGGCAGGGAATCACCCGGTGATAGGCATGCAGGGCGGCCATGCCGCCCCTTGCCTTCTTCCCCTCACGCTTTTGCTTTCAGGCGCGGCCCATTGGCCGCGTTGAAAGAGATCGCAGGGTGGACTACGGCTTCTGCCGGGCCACACAGCTACAGACCCATTGCACCGAGGCGAAGGAGGGTCAAAGCAGCGCAGAGAAGTGCGGGATAGAGAATCAACCACTTGAAAAACCCCCATGCCAGCGACGGTGAAGACCCGAGAACGTGACGTTTTCCTGGGGCCGCCTCTGGCCACCGATAGCCAGATGCCAGGGACTTCATGTAACCCGTGGTGCGCCTGCGAGGATCGCGAATGAGTTGCCCTGGGGGCTTGGCATAGATGCGCCAGCCCTGATTGAACGCCTTGTAGCGCCAGGCATACTCGTGCAGCTCCGCGTCGGCCTGCGTGCCAGTCATGCTGGAAAGCGGAACAAAGGTGAACGGCTTGCCTTGCCAACCCCCACGAGCGCTGCGGTGCTGCTGCTCCCGCTGCTTCAGATCGACGGTCTGCCCCACGTAACAGCACCCGTTGTTGAAGAACAACCCGTAGAGGCGCCGAGGGCGGGGCAGGTATTTTTGATTGCGTTTCCAGTTCAAAGGTCCTCCATAGATGGGTATACCTACATACCCATAAAAGAAAGATCCGATTCGTCAAGGCCTGCCACGAACAAAGGCCCCTTCTGGGGCCCTTGCCGAGATGCGATCACCTCCTTTTCTCACCACGCAATCGTTCAGCGCCCCAGGTTGATGCTGATCCCAAAGCCGGCTACGGGCTTGTTGCCTGAGCCGAAGGACACGCCAGCCGAGACGCTGGTGCGCTCCGAGATTCGGGCCCCCCAGCCGAAGCTCATCGCCGCTTCGCCGCCCGAGAACCCCACCCCAACGTTCAAGTTGACCTGGCCCACGGCAGTCCCACCATTCGCCGCCGCAGAGGTCGCCATCTGGGACATCGCTCCGAGCTGCGCCCCGAGCCCATTGGCCCGACGGTCCTGGTGGCGCAAGCGGCGGTCGGTATCGGTCCAGCGGTCGTTCCAGGCTTGCTGAGCGTCCCAGAGCTGGCCGCCGTTGACGGCGTCCGTCGACCCACGCTCGACCCGGCCCGCTTGAACGTTGGTCACGCGTTGATTGCCGGCATTGACTCCCGCAGTCGTGACCGAGGGACCCCCTTGAATGGAGACGCCTTGGGCATTGACCGTGGTTGCGCCGACGCTCACCGACCCGGCATCCGAGAGTTGCACGTCGTCGCTGACTGCAACGGTTTGGCTTCCGTCCGCGTTGGTGGTGACCTCAACGTTTTTGCCTGCCTTGGCCACCGAGCCGGAACCAGTGCCTGCGGTTCCGTCGAGGCCATCGTTGCCGGCCGGCCCCTGCGCGCCGGACTCGCCCTTCAGGCTCGCCAGCCAATCGCTTTCGTTGCCTTGGAAGCCGTTGCTCAACGCGACCTCGTAAGCGCTCAGACCGTCTGCGCCGCGTGGCCCAGGAATGCCAGAGCCGCTGCCCGGAGTTTGTTCAACAGCAGTGACTCGCCCATCGAGATCGTCCAACGCCGCTCCAACGGTCTGATGCGTTGCCCCGCTTCGGAACTGGTAGATCGGAGCTACAAAGTTCCCGTTAACGAATGTGGCACCGCCACCAAGCGCTTGGGCGGCCTGACGAACCTGCCCGAGGTTCGCCACGTCGGTGTCGGTCGTTCCGGCCCGAACGTTGGTGATCCGGCGGGTGCTCTGGCCCCCGTCCTCATAAGTGGAGCCCACGCTGACTTCATCGCTGGCCCAACAGCGGCTATGAGAACCCAAAGCGACGCAATCCTGCGCTCGGGCCTCAGCCCCAACGCCTAACGCAAGTGACTGAAATGCATCGGCAACGGCAGAAGTGCCTATGGCGACGGCATGGTCAGCGTTTGCCTCTGCCAAGGTGCCTTGAGCAATCGATGCATTGCCCCGCGAACGGCTGAAGTAGCCAAAGGACATGGAAAGATCCCCACTGGCTTGCGCCTGCACCCCCTGAGCCAACGATTTAACACCGGTCGCGACGGCTTGTTGTCCAACGGCTACCGCATCTTCGCCACCAGCAAAGCTCAAAGTGCCGATGGCAACAGTCCTCGCTGCCGCCGCATTCGCGGCTTGGCCAATGGCCATCGAGTTCTGGCCCGATGCCTGAGCATTGGTGCCAGACGCCTGCGCGTTCTCCCCAGAAGCATTGGCCTGAATCCCGGTCGCGATGGCCCCATTGCCCGTGGCAATGGCGAAGGCTCCTGTAGCAGTAGAGTTGGGTCCAGATGCCTGGGCGTATTCACCCGTGGCCGTTGAGTTAGGACCTGATGCGGTGGCACCTGTGCCGGTGGCGGTTTGGGCGTAAGCCGGCGCAACAAACAAAGCTGCGCCGATCAGTGCAGTTAAAACAGCTAGTCGATGCGGAAACATTCGAACCCTCCCGAGTTATGGATTGATACTTAAATCCATAGCAGGGGATTTCATTTGCGCAAGGCGATCAGGTGATCTTTTTCAGCTTGTTAGGTAAGGTCGCCAAACATGCTCGGTTCGGTGTTTCCCATTGCCAAGCCAATGGCTTTGCGGTTCCCCAAGCCGCGCACGCCCAACCCGACCCACGAGGGCACCAACTTGGTGGCAAGGCGCGTGCAAGCAAATAAGTAGCTGGCTCTAGCGGTGCTGCGAAAAGGGGGAGCTTGCGGCCTTGGCGATAAGCCAGCTTGGCCTGACTGCATTCGGACTTGAGTTCAACATGCGGGTAGTCCTTGGGGCTGGTCCAGCGCCCGCCCCAGTTCAATCCGACGATCTCCGACAGCTCCCCGAAGCGCAAGTAGCCGGCTGTTACGTGCGGATCGTTCAAGTTCCAGCTTGGCTCCCCGTCGACAAAAACGGCTGCGTCCAACGCCAGGCCGTAGTTGTGACAAGAGGACCAAGCCCCAACACTCGTGACGCCGCTGGCCGACGCCATCAATGCCGCTTGCCGCTCTGGGCTTCGATAGACCTCCACCGGCCGCACGTCATACCCCTCTGCTGCCAACTGGGCCAGGACGGCTTCTGCCTTTTCCCGCAACGAGGGCGAAACGCCTTTCCAGACTCGTTCTTGCTTGGGATGAAAGAAGCGGTAAACGGGGCTGTGAGCTTTTGGAGTTGTCGAACCCAGAGAGGGCAGTGATGGATTAGATGGGGTGGGTTTGACGGTTGAGCATCCGGCCAGCGCCATCGAAACGACGGCCGTCAGCACGGAAAAATATTTAACACGGGGTTGCATGCTTTCCTCCCAGAAAGATCAATGGATGCTTTCAGGGGTATTCGATTTTAAGGAAAGCGCAAGAGGGGCTTGGATAAGAAAGCCCCCGGCAAACCGGGGGAGGAGGCCTGTCGCCGAGGGCTTGGTGAGTCAGGGGAGGACTAAAACCCAGGCTCGGTTAAATCGATAGCATGCAAGCAGGGGAAGTCAATCCGACGCTGTCACTACAGAGCATGGATGAGGCTGTAGCGGTGGAGTAGCAATGCAAGCCCTCAGTAGGTGTGATCCCGGAAAAGATCCTTTAAAAACATGCAGATGCAAAACATACGCCCGTGATGCTTCATCAACGGGGTGTGTTCGGGCTTCTTCTCGGTCACGCGGGTTCCACTTGGTCGGTCGGGCAGGGGGCTGCCATGAAGCGGCCATTGTAGGGGCTGGGGATGACGGGCACGACCGGTGTCCGCCGTAGCCTTCAGTCGTCCAGGCCGATCTGACCCTGCGCCAGCGCTACCCGGCTGCCGTCAAGCAGGCCGCGGCTGAGCTTGCCGTCCTCGATGAACAGCAGTTCGCCGTTCTCGCCGTTCTTGATGCTGCTGTCGATGGCAATGATGCGATCACCGTGGAAGCTGCTGACATGCGGCATGGAGGTGTGGCCGACGACGATGCGCTTGAGCCCGAGCTGGTCCAGCACCTGTTGCACGCCGGCAGTGTCCAGCCGCCCGTCGAAATAGCCGCGGTACCAGATCGGGCTGGTCTTGCCGTCGTACAGCGGCGCGGTTGCCGGGTCGGCCTTGACCTCGGCCTTGGGCCGGCCCAGTGAGGCTTGGTAGGCGATGTTGGTGGTGTTCTGCTCCAGCGCCAGCGGCAAGGCCTCGGGGGAGATGCCGCCGTGCAGGAACAAGGTATCGCCAATGCGCAGCAGCACCGGTCGGGTTCGTAGCCATTGGCCGATCACCGAATCCGGCCCGTACAGCTGCGGGTAACTGCGCCCCAGCAATTGCGCGCTGCGCAGGTATTTGGGATTGACGTAGCGCAGGTCGTCGTACAACACCATGGTTTCATGGTTGCCGAGCACGAAATGCACCGCGCCACCGGCTTCAGCGGCTTGTTGTTGCAGCGTGTAGAGCAGCCAGAAGGCTTCGGTGACCTGCGGGCCCCGGTCGAATACATCGCCGGCGATCACCAGGGTGTCCTCACCCAGTGCCCAGTTGTCGTCCTGGTCGATCACGTGGTTGGCCCGCAGCAGCTGCAGCAGCAGGCCGTACTGGCCGTGGATGTCGGAGACGGCGACGATGCGCGGTACCGCGGGCAAGACGGCTATCGCAGGTTCGGCAAGCGCAGCGACATGCAGCGGATGCGGATAGCCGCAATCACGGTTCGCGCTGCGGATGCTGGCGCTGGCTCGCCTGTAGTTGCGGGTCGTGACCCGGTCATCGCATATCCATTGCGCCTGCAGCCGCTTGCCGTCGCGGAGGATGTAGGGGCCGTCGGCCAGTACATGGTCGGCCGATGCAGGCACTTCCTTGGCGTTGAGACCGAATGAGGGCAGGGCGCTGCACAGCAGCAGGATGCTGAAAAAGCGGGTCACAGTCATGCGGGGTTCCGATGTCAGGGGTCTTTCTGCACCCATGGCCAGACTACGCCGCGGGCCCGGCGATGGCATGTGCTATCCGTTGGTCATCCCGCCCGCGACTACTCGCGCCGCAGTGCGCTGCGCCCGGGTGCAGCGGGCAGTGCATCGCTGCCCATTACGACCCGATTGCGGCCCTGTTTCTTGGCCTGATACATGGCGGCGTCCGCACGGGCCATCACCCGCTCGTAGTCGGGGTGTCCGTCATAGAGGGCGGCGCCGATGCTGGCACTTATGGGCAGCGCCTGGCCATCGGCCAAGGTGACGGGGGCGTCGGCGATGCGCCGGCACAGGCCCTCGGCGATCACCAGCGCCTGCCGTTCATCCACCGCCACCAGCACCACCACGAATTCCTCGCCGCCATAACGGAACACGTAGTCACTGCCACGGGTGAACTGGCTCAGCAGCGCGGCGACGTGCTGCAGGGCGCGGTCACCGGCTTCGTGCCCGTACTGATCGTTGATGGCCTTGAAGTGATCCAGGTCCAGCAGCAGCACACCAAAGCTGCCACCCGACTTTTCCGCCAGCTCGATCTCGCGGCGAAGCACCGTCGGCAGGAAGCGACGATTGAGCAGGTTGGTCAAGGCGTCGCAGCCGGCATCCAGTTCGCCGATGCGTTCAAACAGCATACCCAGCAACGTGCGCGCCTGGCTGACCTTGGAGCGCACGTCCTGCAACTGCTGGAAGCGCGCGCCAGGATCGCTGTCCAGCTGCAACGCGAACCGCAGCAGTTGGTCGACTTCCGCGATCAGGTTGCTGATCTGGTGCGTCTCCGAGCTTTCGCCGAAGCTGGGAATGCCCTTGTGGGTAAACCACAGGCCGAACTCCGAGCGGGCCAGCGGCTGGAAGCTGCCTACATCCCCTTGCGCGGCGAGCGCATACAACAGGGTGTTTTCCCAGTCCAGCAACAGGGCGCGCTGGCGCTCACGCTCGGTACCGACGTTCTGCACCAGCGAGAACAGCCGATAGGCCGCGTCGGTACGTGAGGAGCGCTCGCGGGCATTGGAGTAGGCCAGGGTCATGCCTTCCAGCGCGATATCGAACGACGCGGTGAGGCTGGCGATGGCGGCGTGTGCGGTTTCGCCATGGCCGGCGTGTTGCCAGATGAGCTGGAACAGGCGCTGCTTCAGCACGCGGGTACCCCGGGTGACCAGGTCCACCGGAATGCCAACGCGGGCGTGTACGTCACCGATGATGCGTTGGTTGGCGATCAACTGCGCGACATTTTCGGGCGTTGCCTGTAGCAGGTCGCTGACCCAGCGCTGCATGGCAGGCTGCAGCCGGCCCCGCACCTGTTCGTGTGACAGCGAACGGGATGCTCGCGTGTCGTTCATCATCACCTTGTAGAAATGGGCGGCCAGTTCGGCGGCATTCCCCTCGGCCATGCCGGACAGCACTTGGCGCGCATCGTCTCCAGCGGTTACAAGGCTTTGTTGCCATGCTGCCGCCAGGGCAGAACTGTCCGGGTCGGCAGGTGACGGTGTTGCGATATTCATGCGTAAGCTGTGCGGCTACCGATAGGCAGAAGTTCGATATCGGCAGAAACAACGAGAGATTGAGGAGTTCGTGTTGTCCCGTATGTTTAGTAAAGGTTCAATGGCAGGGCTGTTGTCGCCAAGGTTGGCAAAGTCGTGATCAGCGCGGGGCCGTTTCCGTTGATGGCATTGGTCGGGCTGCTGGCATTGGCCATTGCCTGGGGGTTTTGCCGCGCGCTGTGCGCTGCCCAGGGCGGTCTTCGCAAACAGGCCGGCGCGGTAGTGCTGGATGCCTTCCTGCTGGGGCTGCTCGGCGCACGCCTGGCCCACGTGGCGTTGAATGCGACCGACTATCTTGCCCAGCCGCTGTCCATCATCCGCTTGGGCGATGGCGGCTATTCGGTGTGGGCCGGCGTGGCGGTGGCGGTGGCTTATGCACTGTGGAAGACCCGGGCGCAGGGGCTGCGCAAGCCGGTACTGCTGGGTCTGGCTGCGAGCGCGGCGTTCTGGGCGATCGCCGGGATGGCCGTGTTCGCGGTACAGCGCTCCAGCATTCCGTTGCCGGTCGCCGTATTGGCGGACCTGCAGGGCAGGCCGGCGCCGCTGGCGGCTTTTGCCGGCAAGCCGGTCGTGGTCAACCTGTGGGCGACCTGGTGTGGTCCCTGTCGGCGCGAAATGCCAGTGATGGCCGCGGCGCAGCGTGCGCACCCACAGGTGCAGTTTGTTTTCGCCAACCAAGGCGAAAGCGCAGATGAGGTCCAGCAGTATCTGCACGATGAAACGCTGCAGTTGGGCAACGTACTGCTGGACGTCGATTCGCAGGTGATGCAGCAGACCGGTGCCCGCGCACTGCCCACCACATTGTTTTTCCGTGCCGATGGCCGCCTGCAAAGCGTGCACATGGGCGAACTGTCGCGCGCCACACTTGAGGCGCGATTACGCGAGTTGCAGTAATTCATTTGTAGAGAGGTAGAAGATGATCCGTTCGCATTCCCTGACGTTGCTGTTGTCCACGGTGCTGCTGGCACCGGCCGCCTGTGCGCGCGATGGCGAGCCTGCGGGCAAGGCCCCGGCGGCTGCAGCTGCCGCTAGGCCGGCAGCTGATGCCAATGAGCCGGCTGTGGTGAAGACCCTGCGTTCGCAGGGTGTGGAGTTCATGGGTACGTTTGAGACACCGGTGGGCTTGACCGGTTACGCAGGTGTTGCCGGCCAGCGTCCGTTGGGTGTGTACGTGTCCAAGGATGGCGAATACGCCGTGGTGGGCACCTTGGTCAATGCCAAGGGTGAGGATGTCAGTGCAGCCAAGCTGAAGGAACTGGTGTCCGGTCCGATGGGGCAACAGGCCTGGGCACGCGCCGAGGCAACCCATTGGGTGCGCGATGGCAAGGCGGATGCGCCGCGCATCATCTATTCGTTCAGCGACCCCAACTGTCCGTACTGCAATCGCTTCTGGGAAGCGGCGCAGCCATGGGTGGCTGCAGGCAAGGTGCAGATCCGGCAGATACTGGTGGGCGTGATACGCGAGGACAGCGCCAACAAGGCCGCGGCGATCCTGGGCGCGGCGTCGCCAGAGCAGGCCTTGATCGAGAACGAACGCAATTTCGCCAAGGGCGGTATCAAGCCGCTGGCAACGGTACCTGCTGAAGTGCAGGCCAAGTTGCGCGCGAATGAAGCGGCGATGCTGGATCTGGGCTTCCAGGGAACGCCGGGCATCATCTTCAAGGATGCCGATGGCAGCGTGCAGATGCGCTCGGGCATGCCGCAGGCCGATGATATGCAGGCGGTGCTGGGGCCGCGCTGATCGCTGAATCGCTGGCGGCGATGTAATAGTCTCCGCCGCCAGCGCCTGACTAAGCTGGCACCGTTCCCCGGAGCCAGCCCATGAGCCACGACCACAACCACCTGCCCAACGAAATCCGCCACGAGAAACCCTTGTGGTGGGCGCTGGGTTTGACCACCGCCTACCTGGTGGTCGAAGTCGTTGGTGCCTTCTGGACCAACAGTCTGGCGCTGTTGTCTGATGCGGCGCATATGGCCACCGATGCGATCGGGCTGATGATCGCGCTCACCGCGGTGCGCCTGAGCCGGCGCCCGCCCGATGCCAAGCGCACCTATGGTTATGCACGTCTTGAAGCCCTCGGCGCGGTGGTCAATGGCCTGCTGTTGTTCGGCGTGGGCGTCTACATTCTCTGGGAGGCTGCCCAGCGCTTCCAGCAGCCGCAGGCCATCGCCTCGACCGGGATGATGTGGGTGGCTGCCTTCGGCCTGGTGGTCAATCTGATCGCCATGCGCCTGCTCAGTGCCGGCAGCGGCGAGAGCCTGAACGTCAAGGGTGCCTACCTGGAAGTGTGGAGCGACATGCTCGGTTCGGTGGCGGTGATCGCCGGTGGCCTGATCATCCATTTCACCGGCTGGACCCTGGTTGACCCGATCCTTGCCGTATTGATCGGCTTGTGGGTATTGCCGCGTACGTGGGTGTTGCTGCGCGATGCGATCAATGTGTTGCTGGAAGGCGTGCCGAAGGGAGTGGTGCTGGCTGACATCGAACAGGCGCTGCGTGGACATGCGGGTGTTGCGGGTGTGCACGATCTGCATGTGTGGGCGTTGGCATCCAGTACGCCGGCCCTGACCGTGCATGTGGTGATGGAGGATGGGCAACAGCCCGATGCGCTGCGCCGGCAGTTGGCCGACCTGCTGCACGAGCGGTTTGATATCGATCACGTGACGGTGCAGGTGGAGGTTGATCACTGCGGGGATGATTGTGCTGAGGTGAAGTCCAAGCAGGATGCTGACGGCGATGAGCATGGCCATGATCATGATCACGAAGGCCATGCGCATGGGCCGGATCATCAAGGGCATCACGGGCATGTGCACCGCTGAGTAGCGCGCTTTGCGCGCAACCCCTCTCCCCAACCCCTCTCCCGCAGGGGGAGAGGGGCTTTGAAGCTGCAATTGCAAACGCTGCTGGCGCTCGTAGTGCACTGAGCCCCTCTCCCCTTGCGGGAGAGGGGTTGGGGAGAGGGGGAAGGGCGCAAAGCGCCCAGCCATGAAGAAAAAACGGAGCCTCTCGGCTCCGTTTTGCATTCCATCAACTACTCAAAAACTCAAGCAACCGGCTCTCGCAGCACCGGCATGTCCCAGCCCGGGCGCGGTGCGAAACGGTCGCCGTGACGCGCCTGCAGGGTCTTCAGCTTCTCGACCAGCGCATCAACGCCGGTGGCGCGGATATGCTGGATCGGGCCGCCGCGGAAGGGGGCAAAGCCAGTGCCGAAGATCACGCCGGCATCGAGCAGGTCGGCATCGGCCACCACGCCATCGTGCAGGCAGGCCACGGCCTCGTTGAGCAGGGGCAGGATCAGGCGGTCTTCCAGGTCCGACGGCGCCTGGTAGTCCTTGGCCACTTCCGGTTTCACCGCACGGCCGTTCTCCCATTTGTAGATGCCCTGGCCATCCTTCTTGCCACGCTTGCCCTGTTCCACCGTCGCCAGTGCAGCGGGGATCTGCAGGCCCAGGAACGGCGCCAGTTCCTTGCCGACGCCAGCGGCCACGTCCAGGCCGACCGTATCCAGCAGTTCGATCGGGCCCATTGGCATGCCGAACTTGACCGCCGCCTTGTCGATCACCGGGCCGGGGATGCCTTCGGCGTAGGCGGTCGCGGCTTCCAGCATGTACGGGAACAGCACGCGGTTGACCAGGAAGCCCGGGGTGCCGGCAACCGGGACCGGGAACTTGCCCAGTGCCTTGCAGAACGCGGCCAGGCGCTTCTCGGTCTCTTGCGCCATGCCGTCGTGGTGGATGATCTCCACCAGCGGCATCTGTGCCACCGGGTTGAAGTAGTGCAGGCCGGCAAACTGCGCCGGGCGCTGGATGTGGTCACGCAGCTCGACCAGCGGGATCGAGGAGGTGTTGGTGGTCAGCAGCGCGTCGGCCTTCATCTTCG
>NZ_DAMBEF010000015.1:0-13633 GCF_032061965.1 Stenotrophomonas sp.
GTCTCACGGCCAAAGAACTCGTCCAGCGGACGGCCATTGACGGTGATGTTGCCGGAGCCCTTGCGCAGGAACACGCGGGCGGTGGAGGACTTGCGGCGGCCAGTGCCGTAGTTTTGAGTGATAGCCATGATTAGATATCCAGAACCTGCGGCTGCTGTGCGGCGTGCGGATGCTCAGTGCCGGCATAGACCTTGAGCTTGCGGTACATCTGACGACCCAGCGGGCCCTTCGGCAGCATGCCCTTGACGGCGATCTCGATCACGCGCTCCGGGTGACGCTCCAGCGCCTGCTCCAGGGTTTCGGTCTTCAGGTTACCGATGTAGCCGGTGAAGCGATGGTACTTCTTGTCCTTCAGCTTCTTGCCGGTTACAGCAATCTTGTCGGCATTGATGACGACCAGGTAATCACCGGTGTCAACATGCGGGGTGTAGACCGGCTTGTGCTTGCCACGCAGGCGGCGAGCCAGCTCGGTGGAGAGACGGCCCAGCGTCTTGCCGGCGGCGTCAACGAGGTACCAGTCGCGCTGGACGGTCTCGTTCTTTGCAGTGAAAGTGCTCATAAAGAACTCAGGTAGGTCGGGCTGATTGCGGCGAGATGAACCACCGGAACTTTGCCACGCGTTGTGAAGGTGAAACAGAAGAGGCGGGATTGTACCGGCGATGCCCGGCCCACGCAAGTTTGCCCTGAACGGCCGGCCGGCTCGGCCTTGGCAGGCCCCTGGCCAGCGGCGAGAATCGGGCTATCCCACAGTAGCGCCCGCCATGATCACCACCCGCGTACAGACGCCCCTGGACCACCTGCTGACCGAAGCCCAGCGCGCCTTGGACACGGTGTTCGGCAACCCGCCCGCCGCCCGCCCCAACCCCGCAGGCGATACGCCCGAGGTGGTGCTGGAGCCGGCAGAAGTCCGCCATTCGGCCGGTCTTATGCGCATCAACCATGTAGGCGAAGTCTGCGCACAGGGGCTGTATTTCGGCCAGGCAGCGGTCGCCCGCGACCCTTCCACCCGCGCGCACCTGCTGGAAGCGGCGCAGGAAGAAACCGACCACCTGAGCTGGTGCGCCGACCGTCTGCGCGAACTGGACAGCCGTCCGAGCCTGTTCAATCCGCTCTGGTATGCCGGCAGCTACACCATTGGCACCCTGGCCGGGCTGCGCGGGGACGGCTGGAACCTGGGCTTCGTGGTGGAAACCGAGCGTCAGGTTGAGGCGCATCTGGACGAGCACCTGGAAACCCTGCCGCCGGCCGATCAGCGCAGCCGCGAGATCCTCAAGGTGATGAAGATCGACGAGGCACGACACGCCGAACACGCCGAACACGCGGGCGCGCGCAAGCTGCCCTTCCCGATTCCGTCGGTGATGGCATTGGCCTCCAAGGCGATGAAGGCCGTCGCCTACCGGGTTTAAGGCCTCACCTGTAGCGCCGAGCCCTGCTCGGCGGGGCCTTACCGGGAAGCCCTACCTGTAGAGCCGAGCCATGCTCGGCTGGGGCCTTACCGGGAAGCCCTACCTGTAGAGCCGAGCCATGCTCGGCTGGGGCCTTACCGGGAAGCCCTACCTGTAGAGCCGAGCCATGCTCGGCTGAGGCCTTACCGGGAAAGCCTCTGCCGAGCATGGCTCGGCACTACGGTCAGCTGACCAGTTTCAGACCGACTACACCGGTCACGATCAGGCCTATGCACAGCAAGCGCGGCCAGCTGGCACTGTCGCCAAACAGGAACAGGCCGGCGATGGCGACGCCAACGGCGCCAATACCGGTCCATACCGCATACCCCGTACCGACGGGGATCGTGCGCAGCGCCTGCGTCAGCAGCCACAGGCTGATGCCTGCAAACACCACGGTGAACACGCTCGGCCAAAGCCGGGTAAAGCCTTCGCTGTACTTCAGGCCCAGCGCAAAGCCAATTTCAAATACGCCCGCCAGCAGCAGGTAGATCCAGGGCATTGCCAACTTCCTCTACAAAAAAGACGGCGGCCCAGTGCATTCACACCGGGCCGCCGTCGACAAACGTCTGCATCAGATACAGGGCGGGCCGTCCCGCCTGTTGTCACGCAAGCCGGCATGCCGACCTGCGCAGATACTGCTTATTCGGCCAGGTTGCGGCCGTGGAACAGCTCTTCGATCTCACGGCGCAGCAGCGCTTCGATCTTCATGCGTTCCTTGAACGACAGGTTCTTGGCCTTCTCTTCGAACAGGTACTGGTCCAGGTCGAAATCCTTCAGGTGCATCTTGGTGTGGAAGATGTTTTCCTGATAGACGTTGACGTCGAACATCTCGTAACGCGACTTGATGTTCTTGGCCAGGAAGTTCTGGATCGAATTGATCTTGTGGTCGATGAAGTGCTTCTTGCCCTTCACGTCGCGGGTGAAGCCGCGCACGCGGTAGTCCATGATCACGATGTCCGATTCCAGACTCTCGATCAGGTAGTTCAGGGCCTTCAGCGGCGAGATCACGCCACAGGTGGCGACATCGATGTCGGCACGGAACGTGGCGATACCTTCCTGCGGATGGGTCTCCGGGTAGGTGTGCACCGTGATGTGCGACTTGTCCATGTGCGCGACCACCGCATCGGAGATCAACTCCTTGCCGGCAGCCTTCTTGTCGATCACGGGTTCCTCGGAAATGAGAATTGTGACCGATGCACCTTGGGGGTCGTAATCCTGGCGCGCGATGTTCAGGATGTTCGCACCGATGATTTCAGCCACATCGGTGAGGATCTGCGTGAGTCGATCGGCGTTGTATTCCTCGTCGATGTACTCGATATAACGCTGGCGCTCCTCTTCGGTACGCGCATAACAGACGTCGTAGATGTTGAAGCTCAAGGCCTTGGTGAGGTTGTTGAATCCTTGCAACCTCAGGCGAGGCAACGGCTTGACCACGGCGGTCGATCCTGTAGATGGTGGGAAAGGGGGAATTATGGGGCAAAGTTCCCCCCTGTGATACGTGCGCCCCTTATACCGGTTTGCCCCGTATGATCAGCGTGGTTAAGCTTGCCCATTAAGCAAGTTCATCCAAACTGTGAACGCCATCATGAGCCCAGGGAACGCCAACACCGTGTCAAACGTGCGTCTCGCCTCCAGCCCGCTGGCGCTGGACATTGCTACCATCGACCGCTTCCTGGCCCACAGCCACCGCCGCCGCTACCCGGCACGGACCGATGTGTTCCGCCCCGGCGACCCCGCCGGCACCATGTATTACGTGATCAGCGGCTCGGTCAGCATCATCGCGGAGGAAGATGACGACCGTGAGTTGGTGCTGGGCTACTTCGGCGCAGGCGAGTTCGTCGGCGAGATGGGCCTGTTCATCGAGTCGGAAAAGCGTGAAGTCATCCTGCGCACCCGCACCCCATGTGAGCTGGCCGAAATCAGCTACGAGCGCCTGCACCAGCTGTTTCTGGGCCCGCTGTCCACCGACGCACCCAAGCTGCTGTACGCCATTGGCTCACAGATCTCCCGCCGCCTGCTGCATACCAGCCGCAAGGCAAGCCGGCTGGCCTTCCTGGACGTGACTGACCGCATCGTGCGCACCCTGCATGACCTGTCCAAGGAACCGGAGTCGATGAGCCATCCGCAGGGCACCCAGCTGCGCGTCTCCCGCCAGGAAATAGCCCGTTTGGTGGGCTGTTCGCGGGAGATGGCCGGTCGCGTGCTGAAGAAGCTGCAGGCAGACGGCATCCTGCATGCCCGCGGCAAGACAGTGGTCCTGTACGGAACGCGGTAACGTCCGCCTCGAGGACGACACTGCAAGTCTCTCTTACGTCGCCCGGGTGAGCGCAGCGCACCCGGGTTGTTGTTATCGATCGGCCCCTCCCGCCAAGGCCTTCGAAGGTTCAATGCCTTCTGCCTGATGGTCCCCCGGGTGCGCTGCGCTTACCCGGGCTACTGCATAGTGAGTGTGCGGCGAGGACAGTTGGAGGCCACGATCCGACGCCAGCGGATTTCGAAAAGGTGTCTCATCCAGCCTGAGACTGTCGCGCAAACTCGCCGTTGCGCAGCCCAAAGCGTGAACCCGATCCGATTTCACGGATGTTTGGCGGATCTGCGTTTTTGTGACCCCCATCGCAACCACCCGCACCCCAGTGGCAGCTTCTGGCAGCTTTATCGATCTTGCCCACCTTGACCTGCCCTGCCCCTGCCCGCAGGCTGGGCCATGGAATTTGGCAGCGAATTTTACTGGTTCATCCTGATCGGCCTGGGCGCGCAGCTGGTGGATGGCGCGCTGGGAATGGCATTCGGGCTCATTTCGTCCTCGGTACTGCTCAGCATGGGCCTGCCACCCGCGGCGGTCAGTGCCAGCATCCATACCGCCGAGGTATTCACCACGGGCGCCTCGGGGGTCTCGCACCTGGTCGCTGGCAACGTGGACAAGCGCCTGTTCTTCCGGCTGGCAATCCCCGGCGCCATTGGCGGGGCAATAGGCGCCTATGTGCTGACCCAGCTGCCCGGCGACGTGGTGCGTCCCTTCATCTACCTCTACCTGCTGGTGCTGGCGATCTTCATCCTGGCGCGCGCGGCGGGTAAGTTCATGGCCAAGCAGGAAGTGAAGCGGGTGCCGGTGCTGGGTTTCTTCGCTGGCCTGCTGGACGCTACCGGCGGCGGCGGCTGGGGGCCGGTGGCCACCTCCACCCTGCTCGCCCGTGGTGGCCAGGCGCGCACCACCATAGGCTCGGTCAACGCAGCCGAGTTCATTGTGACCTTGTCGATCTCGGCCACCTTCCTGCTGTCGATGGGCCTGCAGCACCTGTCCATCGTCGCCGGCCTGCTGGTCGGCGGGATGATGGCCGCGCCGGTAGCGGCGCTACTGGTGAAGCGGGTCAAGGAGCGCTGGGTGCTGATCGCCGTCGGCGTGCTGGTGCTGTCGATCAGCCTGTTCCAAATCGGCATGGCGGTGGCGAAGCTGCGCGGAGGGTGAGGCAAGGGCCCTGCCCGTTTAGCAATGCGCGAGCTTTCTGAGCCCCTCTCCCGTTTACGGGAGAGGGGGTTGGGGTGAGGGACGCCTTTAAGCTCTAAAAGCTCCCCTCATCCGCCCCCCGCCTTCGCGGGGGCAGGCTCTTCGGGCACCTCGCTCCGCGCCCCGGCCCCGCGTAGCACGCGGGGCGTACGAACAGTCACAAGCCTTTGGCTTGTGAACGCCTGTTCTTAACCCCGCATGCGGGAGAAGGGAGATTTCCACATACCTGCAATCTGATAGCCCCTCTCCCGTTTACGGGAGAGGGGTTGGGGTGAGGGCAGCTTTTGACCTTGCCTTGGAGCCGTAAAAGCTCCCGTCAGCCCACCAGGCACCGCGCCCCGCAAAGCAACCGGAAGAAGGGGTCCCGGCTCCGCTTTGGATCAGTTCGGCCGCGGCTTGCCGCCGCGGCCGGGGCAACCCCAGTTGAGAATCGGCGTGCCCGCCGGCAATACCTTGCCGAAATACGCCACCCGCGAATGCTTGGGATTGACCACCACCGGCGCCTTGGCGGCCTTGAGCAACGGCAGGTCAGCGGTGCTGTCCGAGTAGGCGATGGCGATATCGCCGTAGCCACGCTCGCGCAGCATGCGCATCTTCTCTTCGTTGTGGCAGTGGCGGGTGGCGCCCATCGCCCCCAGTCGCGGGCCAACCTCGCTGCCGATCACCGGCACGCCCTGCTCGGCCACGAAGGCCAGGATGGCGCGGGCCAGTTCAGGCGGCGCGCCGGTAGCCACGATCACCCTGTCGCCGGCGCGGCGATGGCCGGCAAACACGGTCAACGCGTGTGGCAACAGGCGCTGGCGGATGTCGGCCTCGTGCTTGAGCACGTACTGGTCGATCACCTTGTTGAATTCACGGGCCTTGTGCAGGCCGAACGTGGCAATCCACACATAACCGGAAATACCGAAGCGACGGGTCGGCAACATCGCCACCAGCGGCCCCAGCAGCGGCGTGGCAATGATCGCCGCCAACAGCCGCAGTGGATTGCGCTTGATCAGCCAGGCGAACAGGTGACTGCCCGAATCGCCGTTGTAGAGCGTGTGATCGAAGTCGAAGACGACAAGTTGCGCGTCGTCGCGGGGCAAGGGGTAGGAATCAGTCATGCCGTAAAGAATAGCTGACGCAGGCCCTCGCCCGGTTCCTCCACGCGCATGAAGGCCTCGCCGACCAGGAAGGCGTTGACCCCGGCATCGCGCATGGTCTTGACGTCATCAGGCCCCAGGATCCCGCTTTCGGTGACCAACAGGCGATCGCGCGGCACCGCGTCCTTCATCGACAAGGTGTTCTGCAGCGACACCTCGAAGGTCCGCAGGTTGCGGTTGTTGATGCCGATCAACGGCACCGGCACCTGGATGGCGCGCTCCAGTTCGTCGATGTCATGCACCTCCACCAGCACGTCCATGCCCAACTGCATGGCCAGGTTGGACAGCTCGGCCAACTGCTGGTCATCCAGCGCCGACACAATCAGCAGGATGCAGTCGGCACCCAGCACACGCGCCTCGTAGACCTGGTAGGCATCAATGACGAAATCCTTGCGCAGCACCGGCAGGGTGCAGGCTTCGCGGGCCTGCTGCAGGTACAGGTCGGCGCCCTGGAAGAAATCCACGTCGGTCAACACCGACAGGCAGCTGGCACCGCCGAACTCGTAGCTGACCGCAATATCGGCCGGATGGAAGTCCGGGCGGATCACGCCCTTGGACGGGCTGGCCTTCTTGACCTCGGCAATCACCGCCGGGTCGCCATTGGCGATGGCCGCCTGCAGCGCATTGGCAAAGCCCCGAACCGGCGGCGCATCGGCCAGGCGCGCCTGCAACTCGGCCAGCGGTACGCGGGCGCTGCGCTCGGCCACCTCCTGCGATTTGCGGGCGAGGATGGTGTTGAGGATGTCGCTCATGGTTCTGCTTCCTGGTAACGGGCGTTGCGGGCGCGGGTGATCGGGAGGGGGAACGTCAGGGAGTAGCGGCCAGCGCACGGCTGGCTTCAACGTACTGCTGCAACCGCGCACGCGCACTGCCATCGGCAATGACGGCGCGGGCGCGGGCCAGGCCATCGGCGATGCTGTCGGCCACGCCTGCCACGTACAGCGCGGCACCGGCGTTGAGGGCGACGATATCGTTGGCCGGGCCCGGCTGGTTGTCCAGCACGCCGCGCAGCATGGCGATGGATTCCTCCGGGTTATCCACCTTGAGGTTGCGGCTGGCCGACATGGCGATGCCGAAATCCTCGGGATGGATTTCGTATTCACGCACCTTGCCGTCGCGCAGCTCGCCAACCAGGGTGCCGGCGCCCAGCGATATCTCGTCCATGTTGTCGCGGCCCCACACCACCAGCGCACGTTCGGCGCCGAGCTCGCGCAGCACGCGCGCCTGGATACCGACCAGATCGGAGTGGAACACGCCCATCAGGATGTTGGTGGCGCCGGCCGGATTGGTCAGCGGGCCGAGGATGTTGAAGATGGTGCGCACGCCCATTTCGCGGCGTACCGGTGCAACCACCTTCATCGCCGGGTGGTGCATGGGCGCGAACATGAAGCCGATGCCGGTCTGCTCGATGGCGCGTGCCACCTGCTCGGGCTGCAGTTCGATCACCGCGCCCAGCGCTTCCACCGCGTCGGCACTGCCGGACTTGGAAGACACGCTGCGGTTGCCATGCTTGGCCACCTTGGCACCGGCAGCGGCCACCACGAACATCGCGCAGGTGGAAATATTGAAGGTATGCGAGCCGTCGCCGCCGGTGCCGACGATATCGACCAGATGGGTCTTGTCGGCTACCTGCACCGGACGTGCGAATTCACGCATCACCGTGGCCGCTCCGGCGATCTCGCCCACGGTTTCCTTCTTGACCCGCAGGCCGGTGAGGATGGCCGAGGTCATGGTCGGCGAGATTTCGCCGCGCATGATCTGCCGCATCAGATCGACCATCTCGTCGAAGAAGATCTCGCGGTGCTCGATGGTGCGTTGCAGGGCTTCCTGCGCGGTAATGGTCATGACAACTCCAGAAATTACGAAATAACGATGTAGTCGCTTTGACTGTGGATGCCCGCGTGCGCCCCAGCGCGCAGCTGCACATGCAGGCCACCGATCGGCCCGACCGGCAGGCAGCTATCCACTTCCAGCAGCGCGTCGCGGTGCGGCTTGATCCATTGCGACTGGGCTTGAGCCAAGGCTTTGCGCTTGGCCTCGACCGCATCGGCGGCGACCACCAACAGGTAGCGGTGATCCTCCCCAAACTGGCCTTCGACGTAGCCGCCGAGGTTGACGAAGAACAGCATCGGCGCATCGGCAGCGGGGGCGTCCTGCGACAGGCGCACCTGCCAGTCCTCGACACCATCCACCGTCATCCACGAATCCAGATGCAGGCCGGCAGCCTCGCCGAACCACTGCTGGCGCAGCTGCGGGTAGGTCTGTTCGATCGTGGGGCCGATGGCGAACACCACGTCGTGCACTTCGGTATTGGCACGCGCATGGCGGCCACCGAGCATGACCACGAACAGGCGGAAGTCCTCCAGGCTCATGCCGTCGGTCTCGCGGTGAAGGCCAGACGCAGACCGAAACCGATGAACAGCACGCCGGCCAGCTTGTCCAGCCACTGCATGCCACGCGCGGCCCAACGGCTGCTACGCACACGATCGGCAGCCAGTACATACGCGGCATTGATCGGCAGCGCGTTGACGGTGAACACCAGGCCCAGCAGCGCGAACGCCAGCGGCTTGTTCTGCACCGATGGCGCGATGAACTGCGGCAGGAAGGCGAGAAAGAACAGCACTACCTTCGGGTTCAGCACATTGGTCAGGAAGCCACCGGCAAACACCTGCCAGAACGAGCCGGCACTGCCGCTGCTGGCGGCGATATCGGCCTGCAGCGTCGAGTCACCGGTAGCTCGCAGCAGGCGTACACCCACCCACAACAAATAGGCCGCGCCGATCCACTTGATCACGGTGAACAGCGTGGCCGATGTCGCCAGCAGCACGCCCAAGCCCAGCGACGCCAGCGCCACATGCACCAGACAACCGGCACTGATGCCGGCAATGGCGGCAAAACCCGAACGACGGCCACCGCGCAGCGCGCGGCTGATGATGTACAGCACGTCCGGGCCCGGCGTCAGGTTCAACAACCAGCCGGCCAGCATGAACAGCAGCAGCTGGCTTGGTTCGATCAACATGTGCGGTCCAGGAAGTTCTTCATCAGCGCATGGCCGTGCTGGGTGAGGATGGATTCGGGATGGAACTGCACGCCTTCGACCGGATATTCACGGTGGCGCAGGCCCATGATTTCTTCCATCGAACCATCCGGGTTCTCGGTCCAAGCGGTGATTTCCAGCACCGACGGCAAGGTATTTTTGTCCACCACCAACGAGTGGTAGCGGGTCGCCTCGTAGCGGTCCGGCAGGCCGGCAAACACGCCCTTGCCTTCATGACGGATAGGCGAGGTCTTGCCGTGCATGATGTTGCCGGCGCGGATCACATCACCGCCATAGACCTGGCCGATGCCCTGATGCCCCAGGCACACACCAAACACCGGAATCGTCGGGCCCAGCTGGCGGATCACCTCCAGCGACACACCGGCTTCGTTCGGCGTCTTCGGGCCGGGCGATACCACGATGTGCGAAGGCTGCAGCGCGGCGATTTCAGCAACGCTCATCGCGTCATTGCGCACCACCTTGACCTCGGCACCCAGCATCTGCAGGTATTGCACGAGGTTGAAGGTGAAGCTGTCGTAGTTGTCGATCATCAACAGCATGGTCAGTAACTCATTGGGCGATCAGGAAGATCGCGTAGATATTTTCGGAAAGGGTGAGGCTGCCGGCCTCGAGGGCTTCGGAAACCACATCATTTGGCCGCGGCTCGGGCGCATCAATCAGCGGGATGGGCGGTGGAGCAGGCAACCCCGGCCAACGCCCGGCCTCTATGCCATAGCTGAAATTCGGTGCAACTTCGGTGATGGTGTAAAGGCCACCCAGCCGGACACCATAGGCATCGGCCAGACGACGTGCCGCTTCACGCGTCTGCTGCGCCGCTTGCCGCTTGAGATCCGCGCGCACCACAGCCTCGTCGCTATAGCTGGTAGTAAGACCAGACACCTGCAATTCCTCGCTGGTCTGCAGGCCTGCGAGCAGCCGCCTTACATCCTCGAGTGTTTTGAAGCGGGCAGCCAACGAGCGCTGCACCCGCGTACCCGAGAACACCTGCGTCTGATCTTCATACCTGTACTCCGGGGTGATGCTCAACGCCGACGCCTGCACACTGTCAGGCAGCGCATGCTGTGCCTTGAACGCCGCCAGAATCTTCGTGGCATTGGCCTGCGCCCGCTCGCGTGCAAGTCCAGGATCCTTGTCGATCGAGCGCAGGGTGATACTGATACCGAACCGATCCGGCATTACTTCGCGCTCGGCCTCCCCCTTCACCAACAGATGCGGCTGCGACGGAATGGCACTGGCCTGCCCCCAAGCCTGCGGAACCACGGCCAGCAGCAACGATGACCACAGCAACATGTTCGACAGCTTCATGCGGCACTCCTTGTCATGGTGAGAGGAACAACGATGAGATCACGACGGTACAGGCGCGGGCCGGTTACAGCCCCTTCGCCGCCTGCGCTACCGCACGGAACAATGCGCGGCCCTTGTTCATGGTTTCCTGCCACTCGGCATCGGGGTCGGAGTCGTAGACCACGCCGCCGCCAGCCTGCACGTACAGGTAACCGTCCTGGATCACCGCAGTGCGGATGGCGATGGCGGTGTCCGCATCGCCGTTCCAGCCGATGTAACCAACCGCACCGGAATAGACGTTGCGCTTGACCGGCTCCAGCTCGCGGATGATTTCCAGC
The DNA here is from genome assembly GCF_032061965.1 of Stenotrophomonas sp. Lineage (GTDB taxonomy): Bacteria > Pseudomonadota > Gammaproteobacteria > Xanthomonadales > Xanthomonadaceae > Stenotrophomonas. Next base: position 10,773 of record NZ_DAMBEF010000015.1, read on the forward strand.
GCACGGATCTTCGGCGCGCCGCTGACGGTACCGGCCGGGAAGGTCGCACGCATCACGTCGCTATAGCTCAGGCCGGCCTTCAAGGTGCCGGTGACTTCGCTGACGATATGCATGACGTGGCTGTAGCGTTCGATCACGAACTGCTCGCCGACCTTGACCGAGCCCGGCTCGGCAACGCGACCGACATCGTTGCGGCCCAGATCGATCAGCATCACGTGCTCGGCACGTTCCTTGGGATCGGCCAGCAGCTCGACTTCCAGCGCCTTGTCCAGCTCCGGGGTGGCGCCGCGCGGGCGGGTGCCTGCGATGGGACGCACGGTGACGATGCCATCGCGCAGGCGCGCCAGGATTTCCGGCGAGGAGCCGACCACCTGGGTGCCGCCGACATCAATGAAATACATGTACGGCGACGGGTTCAACGCACGCAGCGCGCGGTACACATCGATAGGCCGCGCGCGGAACGGCACGCGCAGGCGCTGGCTCGGCACTACCTGGAAGATGTCGCCAGCGCGCACGTATTCCTGCGCCTTGCGCACCACCGCGTGGTATTCCTCGCGGGTGAAGGAAGACTGGAAATCCTGCTCGTCGATGGCGTCGGATACCTGCGACTGCGGGTAACCGGCACCGCCCTGACGCAGGCGATGGGCCAGCTCGTCCAGGCGCCGGTTGGCCCGCGCCCAGGCCTGCGGCTGCGCCGGGTCGGCGTGCACGATCAGGTAGAGACGGCCCTTGAGGTTGTCGAACACTGCCAGCTCTTCGGACAGCATCAGCAGGATGTCGGGCGTACCCAGTTCATCGGGCTTTTCGCCCGCGCCCAGGTGCGGTTCGATGTACTGGATGCACTCAAAGCCAAACCAGCCGACCAGGCCGCCAGTGAAACCCGGCAGGCCGTCCAGCTGCGGCACCGAATACTGCTTGCGCAGCACTTCCACTTCGGCCAGCGGATCGGCCACTTCACGGCGCTCGACCACGTCGCCCAGCTCGCTGACTTCCAGCGTATGACCGCGGAAGCTGTAGGTGCGGCGCGCCGGCAGGCCGATGATGGAATAGCGCCCGAAGCGTTCGCCGCCTTCGACCGATTCAAATAGATAGGTATACGGGCCGTCGGCGAGCTTCAGATAGACCGAGAGCGGCGTGTCCAGGTCGGACAGCACTTCGCGGACGACGGGTACGAAATTATGCGGGTGTGCGGTGTGGCCTTCAGCGGCCAGCTGCTGGAACTGCTCTTGCGTGATCAAGACGGCTTTCCTTCCGGGAATCGACGGTGGCGGTACGGACGACGGCAACGGGCCACCATCGCCACCAGCGGCGAGCGGAAGAAAGGGAACGCTTGGTCGTCAGAATGGGCACCGGCCAACTCTACCGCAAGAACGCCGCCCGGTGTGCATCTGCAACATGATCAAATGCTTGCAGCGGCAACGATTCAGCCGCCGAGCAGCGCGGTTCCGGCCGGTAGATGCAGGCGTACCCGTCCGGCCACGCACTGTACGTGGAAGCGCCGGGCCTGCAGCGGCTCGCCGTCCAGGTTCAGCGTCATTGGCTGCTCTGCCTCGATCCACAGCTCGCTCAATCGCGCGCGTTCAGCCACCTGGTCCAGCGCGGCGTGCTTGCCTTCGCTGAACAGAGTGCCCAGGGTCGACATGACCTCGCCGGACAGCTCCGGCACCACGGTGAGGTCCAGTTGGCCATCATCGAGCAGCGCGTCCGGGCACAGCTGCTGACCGCCGCCGGCCTGCCGGCCATTGCCGATGCCCAATGCGATGAAGCCCCCCTGCCAGTGAAAGCCGTCGCCATGGATGCGGGCCTGGATTGGCTCGATCTTGCCCAGCTTGGCCACACCGGTGATGACGTAGGCCAGTCCACCGAGCATTTTCTTCAGGCCGTCATGGGTTTCCACGGTCACTTCGGTGCCGAAGCCACCACTGGCCAGGTTGGCGCACCAGTGCACCTTGCCATCACCGTCAATGCGCAGCAGGTCGATCGGCTGCGCCGCGCCCTGGGTTGGCAGCTGCAAGGCCGCCAATGGTTCAACCGGAATACCGGTTGCCGTGGCGAAGTCGTTGGCAGTACCCAGCGGCAACAAGGCAAGCGCGGGCAATTGCGCCGCGTCCTGATCCGTGTGTGCCATGGCCTCGGCGACTTCGCTCAAGGTGCCATCGCCACCGCCGGCGATCAGCAATGCCGCCTGGGTGGCGATTGCCTCGCGTACATAGCGCTCTGCATCGCCGCCCTCCCAGGTCACCCGTACCTGCAGGTCGCGCCCCTGCTCGCGCAGCCGCGCGACGGCCTCGCGCACAGCCTCGTCACCAGCAGATTTACCGTTGAGTATCAGGAACCAGGGAGCTGCTTGCATGCGGTTCTCCTGCAAAGGCGCGCAGCCTAGCAAGGACGTTGCTGCAGGCAGGTGAATGTCACGTTGCTGTCACGATGCATCCGGAGAATGAAAGTCCATAGCAAGGACGACGGATGGAGGCAGGATCAGCCTCCGGCAAATTCCCCGGCCGCAACGGCAACGTTGCGGCTTTCTTTTTGCCTGTTGTGCGCCCTCTCCTTTTGCACAGCCAATGCGAGGATTGCGGGCGCTCTGCTGCGTGCTGCCATTGCAGCTTTTGTCCCTGTAGTGCCGAGCCATGCTCGGCTCGGGCTTTACCGGGAAAGCCTCTGCCGAGCATGGCTCGGCACTACTCATGACACCTCGCCCTTTTGCACTGCCAATGCGAAGATTTGCGAGAGCGCTCCACTGCGTGCTGCCATTGCGGCTTTTGTTCCCGTAGTGCCGAGCCATGCTCGGCTCGGGCATTACCGCGAAAGCCTCTGCCGAGCATGGCTCGGCACTACTCATGACACCTCGCCCTTTTGCA
>NZ_DAMBEF010000015.1:13733-94181 GCF_032061965.1 Stenotrophomonas sp.
GAAAGCCTCTGCCGAGCATGGCTCGGCACTACTCATGACACCTCGCCCTTTTGCACTGCCAATGCGAAGATTTGCGAGAGCGCTCCACTGCGTGCTGCCATTGCGGCTTTTGTCCCTGTAGTGCCGAGCCATGCTCGGCTCGGGCATTACCGGGAAAGCCTCTGCCGAGCATGGCTCGGCACTACCTCATTCGCCTTTGGCGAATTTCTGTAGTGCATCACCTTGTAGGCGATACACGGTCCATTCGTCCTGGGCGACCGCGCCGGCGGCCTTGTAGAAATCGATGGCCGGGGTATTCCAATCCAGCACCGACCACTCAAAACGCCCACACCCCTGCGCCACCGCCAAGCGTGCGATGTACTGCAGCAGGGCCTTGCCCGCACCACTGCCGCGTGCCTCGGGGCTGACGTACAGATCTTCCAGGTAGATGCCGTTGCGGCCCAGCCAGGTCGAATAGTTGTAGAAAAACACCGCATAACCGATGGCCTGGCCATCGCGCTCACAGATCAGCGCTTGCGCCTTGGCATCGGCACCAAACAGGCTGGCGCGAATGCCGGCCTCTTCGGTCTGTACCGAGGATTCGGCCTTCTCGTAGATGGCCAGTTCGCGGATGAAGTGCAGGATCAGGCCTGCGTCATCGGCAACTGCCGGACGAATCTGCACTTCAGCCGCGCACATCACTCAGCTCCGCGCCGCAGCAACATTGCCGCGCATCTTGCTGATGACATCGGCGTAACTGGGTGCGTTGAAGATGGCCGAGCCGGCCACGAAGGCATCGGCACCGGCGGCGGCGATTTCGCCGATGTTGTCGGCCTTGACGCCACCATCCACTTCCAGCAGCACCGGCTTGCCAAGCTTGTCGATCATCGCCCGCACCGCGCGCAGCTTGTCCAGCGTCGACGGGATGAAGGCCTGGCCACCGAACCCCGGGTTCACCGACATCAGCAGCACCAGGTCAAGGTCCTCCAGCACCCAATCCAGCACTTCGACCGGGGTGGCCGGGTTCAGCACCAGGCCGGCTTTGCAACCGTGCGACTTGATCAGCTGGATGGTGCGGTGGACGTGGCGACTGGCTTCCGGGTGGAAGCTGATGATGCTGGCGCCGGCCTCGGCGAAATCCGGCACGATGCGGTCTACCGGCTCGACCATCAGGTGCACGTCGATCGGCGCGGTCACGCCGTGCTTGCGCAGGGCCTGGCAGACCATCGGGCCGATGGTCAGGTTGGGCACGTAGTGGTTGTCCATCACGTCGAAATGGACCCAGTCGGCACCGGCTGCCAGGACGTTGTCGACCTCCTCGCCGAGCTTGGCGAAATTGGCCGAGAGAATGGACGGGGCGATGATGCAGTTGGACATGACGGGGGCCTTTCAGCGCTTGCGCAGGGTTTTGATGCGGTCATAGGCGGCGTTGATCTGCCGGGCCTTCTTTTCGGCCTGGGCGCGCAACTCGGGGGCGGCGCCGGCCACTTTGTCAGGGTGGTACTGGGACATCAGGCGACGGTAGGCCAGGTCGATCTCGGCATCGGTAGCGTCGCGGGTAACCCCCAATTCACGGTAGGGCAGGTCCTTGCCCAGCTTGAACCAGTCGCTGTCGAAGGCATGGCCCAGCAACAGGCCGATAACCGCGCCAAACAGGGGGTTGGGCCTGAAAAGCAGGGCCCCGGCGATGAAGCCGAACAATTTTCCGTACCAGCGCATGGGTGGGTGAATGGCCTGAGGACAATCAAGACGTGCATTTTATGCCACAGCGGCCCGATCCGGCCGTACACTAGGCCGCCCGCCGACCAGCCGCGGGCCCTGCGGGTCCTCCAGACCCGGGTCCTCCAAGCCGGCGGCATTCATTGCCAAGTCCCAGGAGTGCCCGTGCCGACCACGCTGTTGCAATCCGATCTTCCCGGCCTGCCCTTGCGCCATCGCGGCAAGGTGCGTGATGTGTTTGATATCCCGCGCGAACGTCTGCCAGCCGGTACTCCCCCGGGCGAATACCTGTTGATGGTCGCTACCGATCGCCTCTCCGCGTTCGACGTGGTGCTGCCCGACCCGATCCCGGGCAAGGGCGAGATGCTGTGCCAGGTATCCAACTTCTGGTTCGCCAAGACCGCGCACCTGATGCCCAACCACCTGACCGGCATCGACGTGGCCAGCGTGCTGCCCGAAGGCGTGGACCCGGCGCTGTATGCCAAGCGTGCGGTGGTAACCAAGAAGCTCAAGCCGGTACCGGTGGAAGCCATTGCCCGCGGCTATCTGATCGGCAGCGGCTGGAAGGACTACCAGCGCACCGGCAAGATCAGTGGCATTGCCCTGCCCGATGGCCTGCAACAGGCACAGAAGCTACCGGAACCGATCTTCACCCCGTCCACCAAGGCGGCGGTGGGCGACCATGACGAGAACATCGATTTCGATGCGATGGTCAAGGCAGTGGGCGCGGACATGGCCGAAAAGGTGCGCGATGCAACGCTGCGCATCTACAAGTTCGCCGCCGAGTACGCGGCCGAACGCGGCATCCTGCTGGCCGATACCAAGTTCGAGTTCGGCACCGACGCCGATGGCCGTCTGTACATCATGGACGAGATGCTGACCCCGGACTCCTCGCGTTACTGGCCTGCCGACGAATACCAGGTCGGCATCAGCCCGCCGAGCTATGACAAGCAGTTCGTGCGCGACTACCTGGAGACGCTGGACTGGGGCAAAACCGCCCCCGGCCCGGCGCTGCCGGCCGAGGTGATCGAGCGTACCCGCGCCAAGTACGCCGAAGCGCTGGACAAGCTGGCCGGCATCAGCGTCGACTGATCCTGCTGTATCCATCACGGATGCGCACTTGCACCGTGCGCATCCGTAGGGAAGCCGCGCTATGCTCTGCCGGTCAACCCGGGAGGGATGTGGAATGAGTATTGCGCGACCGGTGGATCGTTATTTCGCCAGCTACTCCGGCGATCACGTCAACCACACCAACCAGGCCATCCATGTCATCGCGGTACCCGCGATCCTGTGGTCGGTCATCGCCCTGTTGTGGTGCATACCGCCGCTGCTGCCCTGGTTCCAGCATGGGATCTGGGCAGCGCTGGCCATGTTTGGCACCTGGTCCTATTACAACCGCCTGTCGCGCCCGTTGGGCATCGGCATGCTGATCATCTTCTTCGTGTTTGGCTGCATCTGCCGCCTGCTGGAAGACCGGCTTGGCATCCAGATGCTGCTCTACATCGCCATTGGCGTATTCGTGGTGGCCTGGATCGCACAGTTCATCGGCCACAAGATCGAAGGCCGCCGCCCCAGCTTCCTCACCGACCTGACCTATCTGCTGATCGGTCCGATCTGGGTGCTGGCCAAGCTGTTCCGGCAGTTTGGGTGGCGATACTGAGCGTAGGCGCGCTAACGCACTGCGGGCCCGCTCAGGTTTCCATCAACGGGACATCATCACCATCCCCGGCCCCTTGGAACATGGCCTGATCCACCACGAATCGGCGTGGCGCATAGCCAAAGTCGCGGCGCGCCGGCTCGATGTCGAAGGCCAGCGAATCGCGCATGCGCTCAAGCACAGCTTCATTCAAGCCCAGCAAGCGTCCTTTGGCGTGGGCCTTGCGCAGTGCCCACAGGAACAATGGCGTTGGCAGCCTGAGAAACAGCGGCCGTGGCCGCAAGGTGGCCAGCACACGCCGGACCATTACGCTGTAGGGCAGCACTTCGCCCCCTCCAACCGCGTACACCTGCCCGTGGGTTCGCTCTGACCCAAGCACCTGCATCGCCGCCATGGCCAGGTCATCCACGTGCACCGGCTGGCGCGCCCCCCTGGCACAGGTCGGCAACGCGAACACCTTGGTGCGCAGCGCCATCCGCGCAATCGCAGTCAGGGTCTTGTCGCGCCCCGCTCCATAGATCAGGGTGGGCCGCAGCACGGTGACCGCAACGCTGCGCTCGGCGGCCGTGGCGAACAGCAACTGCTCGGCCTGCTGCAGACGCCGTGCGACATCCCGTTCCGCAGCTTCGGCCGAATCCTGCTTGACCTCGGCACTGGTCGAACCAAATGCCACTATCCGCGGCGTAGCCACGACGGAACCGGCGTACCAGCGGGCAAAGTTGTCCAATGGGCCACAGCTGATCACCGCGTCGAACGCCTGTTCTTCGCGCCAGAAGCCATAAAGATCTGCCTGCACCCAATGCAGTCCGTGCCTGTCCGGATGCGCCTGACGCGATACCGCCAGCACATCCCATCCTGCCGCCAGCAGGTAGTCCACCAAGGGGACGCCGATCTGACCGGTCCCTCCAAACACCAAGGCTCGGCGCCGACCGGTGGCATCGCTTGTTTCTTTCTCCATCCCCAGAGGATAGGCGGCCGCGAACTTTCCGCAATGGTTGATCGGCCGATGCTGGCTGTGGCCATGGCTACCCATGCGGCAGGTGATCGGCCTTTCCTGCGCTCCCGTGGCCTGTGATCACGCAGGACCGGAATCGCCAGGCGGCGTTGTTCCGGGGTTGGCAGCGTTGCTGTGCCTGCAAGGCGGCGCCCAACCCGAACGACTTGTTCATAAAAAGGTTCCGGACGTAAAAAAGCGCCTGTTAGACTGCAAAACCCCTTTCTGAACCGCGCCCTACATGACGCCAGTCCTGTTGCTGCTGCTTGCGCTGCCCTTTCTGCTGGCAGCGGCCATCGCCCTGATAGGCCGCTTGTCCCGCGGAGCAGCTGCATGCATGGCAGCGGCTGCCCCCGTCCTGGGCCTGGCCCTGCTGGGCAGCGTGACGCCGACGGTGATCGACGGTGAGGTGATCCGCAACAGCTGGCAATGGCTGCCGCAGATCGGCCTGGATTTCAGCCTGCGCCTGGATGGGCTGGCGTGGATGTTCACCGGCCTGGTGCTGGGCATCGGTGCACTGGTGGTGCTGTACGCGCATTACTACCTGTCAGCCAAGGACAGCGCGCGCCGCTTCTACAGCTATCTGCTGCTGTTCATGGGCGCGATGCTGGGCATGGTGCTGGCCGGCAATCTGTTGCTGCTGATGGTGTTCTGGGAACTGACCAGCATCAGCTCGTTCCTGCTGATCGGCTTTTGGTCGCACCGCAAGGACGCCCGCGAGGGCGCGCGCATGGCCTTGATCGTCACCGGCGGTGGCGGCCTGGCGCTGCTGGCCGGCGTGCTGTTGATCGGCCGCATCGTCGGCAGCTTCGACCTGGACGTGGTACTCGCCTCGGGTGAGCTGATCCGCGCCAGTGCCTTGTACCCGTGGGCATTGCTGCTGGTGCTGGCCGGCATCTTCACCAAGAGCGCGCAGTTCCCCTTCCACTTCTGGCTGCCGCACGCCATGGCCGCGCCCACGCCGGTGTCGGCCTATCTGCACTCGGCCACCATGGTGAAGGCCGGCGTATTCCTGCTGGCGCGCCTGCACCCGGCGCTGGCCGGCACCGAACTGTTCTTCTACGTGGTCAGCGGCATCGGTGCGATCACCCTGCTGATCGGCGCCTGGAATGCGATCTTCCAGCACGATCTCAAAGGCCTGCTGGCCTATTCGACGATATCGCATCTGGGCCTGATCACCCTGCTGTTTGGTCTGTCCACGCCAATGGCGGTGGTTGCCGGCGTGTTCCACATCCTCAACCACGCCACCTTCAAGGCCTCGTTGTTCATGGCCGCCGGCATCATCGACCACGAGACCGGTACCCGCGACATGCGCAAGCTCGGTGGCCTGCGTCGGTTGATGCCGGTCACCAGCGCGCTGGCCATCGTCGCCTCGCTGGCCATGGCCGGCATCCCGCTGCTCAACGGCTTCCTGTCCAAGGAAATGCTGTTCGCCGAAGCACTGGCGACGCAGGGCCCGGACTGGATGCGATCGGCGATCAGCGCTGCCGCCCTGCTGGCCGGCATCCTGGGTGTCGCCTACAGCCTGCGCTTCGTCCATGACACCTTCTTCGGCAAGGGCCCGCTCGACATCGACGTGGTGCCACACGAACCGCCGCGCTGGATGAAGGTACCGGTGGAAGTGCTGGTGGTGATCTGCCTGGCCGTCGGCATCGCCCCGGCGCTGACCATCGCGCCGGTGCTGCACACGGCAGCGGCATCGATCCTCGGCGCCTCGATGCCGCAGTACAGCCTGTCGGTCTGGCATGGTTTCAACCTGCCGCTGGCGATGAGCGCGGTGGGCGTGGTCGGTGGCGTGGCGCTGTACTTCGGCCTGCGCCGCTTCACCGATCTGTATGCCGCGCGCAACCGCCCCACCGGCAAAAACCTGTTCCACCACGGGCTGGACCTGCTGTTCGGCTTCGCCCACAGCGTCACCAATGCACTGGCCAATGGCAGCCTGCAGCGCATGTTGTTTGCGCTGGTACTGGTGGCGGTGATCGTCGCCGCCGCCCCGTATATCGCCAATCCGGCCATGCCGGTCTGGCCGGCGCCGCAATCGCTGCCGTTGCTGGGCTGGACGCTGTGGCTGGTGATGCTGGCCTGCGCGTTCGCCGGCCTGTTCCTGTACCAGCAGCGCCTGCTGGCGGTGATCGTGATGGGCGGCACCGGCCTGATGGTGGCACTGACCTTCGTGTTCCTGTCTGCCCCGGACCTGGCGCTGACCCAGCTGATGGTGGAGATGGTGACCCTGGTGCTGATGCTGCTGGGCATGAACTACCTGCCGGCCCAGTCACCGCCCGAGCATTCGCGCTGGCGCAAGCGCCGCGATGCGCTGATCGCCATCGTCGCCGGTGGCGGCATCGCCGCACTGGCTTATTCGCTGATGACCCTGCCGCCCAACACCATGGCCGGCGAAATGCTGCTGCGCTCGCTGCCCGAGGCTTATGGCCACAACGTGGTCAACGTGATCCTGGTCGACTTCCGCGGTTTCGATACCTTTGGCGAGATCACCGTGTTCGGCATCGCCGCGCTGGTGGTGCACGCCATGCTGCGACGCACGCGGATGGCGCCGGAACAGATCATGCCCGGCCCGCCGATCAAGCTGCCGGTGCCGGCCGACCTGGCCCAGATCATGTTCCCGCTGACCCTGACGGTGTCGATCTTCCTGTTCCTGCGCGGCCACAACGCGCCCGGCGGCGGCTTCATTGCCGGCCTGGTGCTGGCGGTGCCGCTGCTGATCCAGTACGTGATCCAGGGCACCGAATCGGTGGAATCGCGCTTCGGCTTCGATTACATCCGCTGCATTGGCCTGGGCCTGTTGATCGCCCTGCTCAGCGGCGCGGCCTCGATGCTGTTCGGTGTGCCGTTCCTGACCAGCGGCCACCTGGACCTTGAGCTGCCCCTGATCGGCACCGTACCGCTGGCCAGTGCCATTGGCTTTGATACCGGCGTGTACCTGGTGGTGTTCGGCGGGGTGATGCTGATCCTGTCGATGATGGGCACCATCAAGCCCTCGCGCACCCGCAATGCCCGCAACGGCGAAATCGATATCCACCGCCGTTCGGCACGCACCGGGGAGATGCACTGATGGAACTGGCACTGGCAAGCGCCATCGGCGTACTGGCCGGCATCGGCATCTACCTGTTGCTGCGTGCGCGCAGCTTCGACGTGATCCTGGGCATGACCTTCCTGTCCTACGCCACCAACCTGCTGATCTTCAGTGCGGGCCGGCCGGTGATCGGCAAGGCGCCGGTGCTCAAGGACGGCGTGGCCACCAGCCTGGCCCATTACACCGACCCCCTGCCGCAGGCGCTGGTGCTGACCGCCATCGTGATCGCCTTTGCGATGACCGCGGTGAGCATCGTTCTGGCCATGCGCAGCCGCAGCGACAACCACAGCGATCATGTGGACGCCCACGAGCCCGAGCTGCCGGCTGACGATGCGGCCAAGCCGGGAGCCGGCGCATGAACCATCTGGTGATCCTGCCGATCCTGATCCCGCTGCTCGGCGCGGCGCTGTCCCTTTTCATCGAGCACCGCCGCTACGGCCCCAAAGTGCAGCGCAGCGTGGCCTGGGCCAGCATGGCGGCATTGGCGGTCGCCGTTGGCCTGCTGTTCGCGCAGACCAGCCAGGGCCAGATCTCGGCCTACCTGCTGGGCGACTGGCCGGCGCGGTTGGGCATCGCCCTGGTCGCCGATGGCCTGGCCGGCTGGATGCTGGCCACCACCTTGCTACTGGCCATTGCCTGCCTGTTGTACGCCTGCACCGGCTGGGACCGGCGCGCGCCGCACTTCCATGCGCTGTTCCAGTTCCAACTGGTTGGCCTCAACGGCGCCTTCCTGACCGGCGACATCTTCAACCTGTTCGTGTTCTTCGAGGTGATGCTGATCGCCTCCTACGGCCTGCTGCTATCCGGCGGGCGCGGCCTGCGCATGCGCATCGGCCTGCATTACGTGGTGTTCAACGTCACCGCCTCGACCCTGTTCCTGATCGCGCTGGGCATGCTCTACGCCACCCTGGGCTCGTTGAACATGGCCGAGATCGGCCAGCGCATCGCCGAACTGCCACCCTCGCACCTGAAGCTGGCCAAGGCAGCGCTGGGCCTGCTGCTGCTGGTGTTCTGCTCCAAGGCGGCGCTGTTGCCGATGTACCTGTGGCTGCCCGAATCCTATGCACGCGCACCGGCGGCGGTGGCCGCACTGTTTGTGATCATGACCAAGGTCGGGCTTTACTCGGTGCTGCGCGTCACCTCGTTGTGGTTCGATGCCGACGCCGGCGCGATGAGCGGCTATGGCAGCGACTGGCTGCTGTGGGCGGGCATCGCCACCTTGGCGGTGGCCGCGCTGGGCGCGTTGGCGGCCACCCGCATGAGCGTGCTGGTCGCCTATCTGGTGGTGGTGTCGGCGGCGACGCTGTTCATCGCCTTCGCGCTGGGCAATGCCGGCACGATTTCGGCCGGCCTGTATTACCTGCCGCACAGCACCTTTGTCGCCGCCGCGCTGTTCCTGATCGCCGACCTGATGCGGCGCCGGCGCCTGCAGGCCGACCGTCGTCGCAACCACGAGCTGGTGGCAGTGCTGCCAGGCAAGACCGTGCCTGGGCTGCTGTATCTGTTCGCCGCCGTGGCGGTTGCCGGCCTGCCACCGCTGGCGGGCTTCCTGGCCAAAGCCGCCCTGTTGCAAGCGGTACCGCAGGCACACACCGGCGTGGTGTGGGCGGTGGTGCTGGGCAGCAGCCTGTTGGTGATCATGGGCCTGGTACGCACCGGCATCCGCCTGTTCTGGCATGTGCCCGGCGATGACGACGTGGCGCCCGAGCCGGAACCGGCCGAAGCGCCAGCACGCCCCTTCGAAACCGCCGCCGCCTGCCTGCTGCTGGGCTATGCCGTGCTGATGACCGTGTTCGCCGCACCCTTGATGCGACAGACCGACGCCATCGCCGACCAGTTGCTGGCTCCAGAACAATACCTGCACGACGTGCGTGGCACCACGCCACAGGTGAGGCAGCCATGAGTCGTCGTCGTTCCCTGTTGCGCAGGCTGTTCCCATCTCCGGCGCTGTCGATCACCGTGCTGGCGTTCTGGATGGTGATGTCCTCCAGCTTCGACCTGGGCCAGTTCGTGCTGGGCCTGGTACTGGGCCTGGTGATCCCCCTGTTCGCTGCCCGCCTCGACCGCGAGTTCGCCCGCCTGGGCAGTTTGCGACCGGTACCCAAGCTGATTGCGGTCGTGCTGTGGGACATCCTGGTGTCCAACCTGCGCGTGGCCGCGCAGGTGCTGGGGCCGGAACAGAAGCTCAAGCCAGGCTTCATCTGGGTGCCACTGGATATCGCCAACATCCACGGCATCGCCGCATTGACCAGCTTCATCACCCTGACCCCGGGCACGGTGTCGGCGGCGCTGTCCGAGGATCGCCGCCATCTATTGGTGCACGTACTGCACCTTGAGGATGCCAACGCCCTGATCAAAGAGATCAAGAGCCGCTACGAAGCGCCGCTGATGGAGATCTTCCCGTGAACGGTTACCAGATATTCGAAACCACCCTGGTGGTATGCATGCACGTGGTCGGCATCGCCATGCTGCTGGCGCTGTGGCGGCTGCTGCGCGGCCCCACCGTGCCGGATCGCATCCTCGCGCTGGATACCTTGTCGATCACCGCCATTGCCGAGCTGATGCTGTTCGGCATGTACCTGGACTCGGCCATCTATTTTGAAGCCGCACTGATCATCGCCATGCTGGGTTTCTGCAGCACGGTGGTACTCAGCAAGTTCGTGCTGCGCAGGGATATCGTCGAATGATCACTTTCCTGCAGATCGCCTTGTCGGCACTGCTGGCCTTTGGCTGCTTCTTCATCCTGGTCGGTGCGCTGGGCCTGGTGCGCTTTTCGGACTTCTTCAAACGCCTGCATGCACCGACCAAGGCCAGCACGCTGGGTGTCGGCTGCGTATTGGTGTGTTCGGTGGCCTACCACATTTTCCTGGGCGAAGACCCGCAACCACGCGAGCTGCTGATCACCGTTTTCCTGTTCATCACCGCACCCATCAGCGCGCACCTGATGGCCAAGGCGGCATTGTCACTGATGATGGAAAGCCGGCCGGAGCCGCCGAAAGACGACGCCTCGCGGTAAGAACGGCAGCACTGTAGTGCCGAGCCATGCTCGGCATATGGCCTGCCCAGGAATGCCCTGTAGTGCCGAGCCATGCTCGGCTGAAGCCTTATCGGGAAAGCCCCCGCCGAGCATGGCTCGGCGCTACAACTACCGCGTCAGCGCAGCAGCGCCAGCTCCAGCCCCACCCATGCCAGGAAGGCGACAAACAGAATCGCGCCTTCACCACGGCTGATCTTCAGGTCACCCCGCAGCATCGGGTAGAGCATCAACACGAAGACGATCGCCGCCGGCAACTCCAGGCGCACGAACGAAGCCGGCAACGGCATGGGCCGCAGCGCCGCCATACCGCCCACGACCACCAGCAGATTGAACAGGCTGGAGCCGATCACGTGGCCCACCACCATGTCGCCCTGCCCACGGCGTGCTGCGGCGATGGCCGCGGCCACCTCCGGCAGCGCGGTACCAATTGCCACCGGCAGCAGGCCTGCCAACAACGGCGACATCCCCCAACCCGCGCCAAGCACGGGTGCCGACTGCACGACAAAGCGCGCGCCGTAATACAGCACCACCGCGGCGATGACCAAGCGGATCAGGTTCAACCCCAGCACCGTGCGGGTAGTGGCGTAATCGGCAATGGCCTCCTGCAGCGCCACCGGCTCCTGTCGGGCACGGGTCAGCACGAAGGCCAGCATCGCCACGAAAGCCACCAGCAACACGATGCCCTCGATACGGCTGATCGCCCCATCCAGGCCAAACACGATCAAGGCCAAGGTTGCCACCGCCAGCAGGACCAGCAGCGGCGACAGCAAGCGCGTACGCACCACCAAGGGGAACGCCAGCGCCGCCAGGGCCAGGGTCAAACCAACGTTGACGATGTTGCTGCCGACCGCGTTGCCCAACGCCAACTCCTGCGCACCCACGGCAAAGGCGCGCGCATTGACCACCAGCTCCGGCAACGAAGTACCAAAGGCCACCAGCAGCAGACCGGCAACGAACGGCGACGCCCCGAAGCGCTGGGCCAGGCCCGAAGCTGCCTTGACGATGGAGTCACCGCCCAGGGCCAGCAATACCAGCCCAAGTACAAACCATGCGATAGCTTCGAACATCCTTCGTTTCTCCCGGCGTTGATGGCAGCGTCAAACAGCCGTGGCTGTCGCGGCTGAAGCGTATCAGCCGCAGCCTTCCACGTAATCCACCTGTGGCGGCAGGCCTACCCGCCAGGAACTGACTTTGCCATCGGCGCCCAGTTCGAACACCAGCCAGCTCTGGCTGCCATCGCTGGCCGGCACCCTCACTACCTTGCCTCCCTCCACGTACTTGTGCGGCTGTGGCTGTTCGGCCTGCGGGTAGAGCGCCTGCAACTGGGGCAGGTCCATGCCGACCTTGCCGCCACCGGGGGCCGGTGCATCGCCGCCACGCACGTCATAACGCACAAACTGGTTGCCTTCCAGCATGAAGAACGGTCCCGCCTCGGTGCGCGCCGGCGGGGACAGGTAGTAGCAGCCGCCGTCGGCGGCAGCATCGCCCTGCAGCTCCTGGCCCCAGGCCGTGCGCAGCTGCTCGACATCGATACCCAGCTGCGCCGGGCCATAGCCCTGCCAGTCGGCATCACCGGTTGCCACAGGTGCTGCGCCAGCAGAACTCCCGGATGGGGCGGCTGGCTCGGCGCTGGCTGGCGCCGCGGTCGGCGCCGGCGGCGTGCGTTGGCAGGCAACCAGCAGCACGGCCAACAGGGACAACGGCAGGGCAATTCGGTTCATGCGACGGCTCCAGACTGGTCCGCGCCCGAGTCTAGCGGCATCGGCGCCCGACCCGTGCGAAGACGCCTTGTCATGATCATTTCACCTGCCCCATACAGGCTTGAGGCCCGCTCCGTCCGCGCCCGACGCCCATGCAACCGCACAAGACCGAACTTGGCCGCACCGCGCTGCAATCTCACCGCGCCGCGTTGGACCTGCGCCAACGGCGGGCGCTGATCCTGTGCGACGGCAAGCGCAGCCTGGCCGAGATCAGCGGCATGCTGGGTGAGGACACGTCAACACTGATCGCGCAGTTGCAGCGCGATGGCTATCTGCTGGCCGAAACTGCACCGACCCACGCGCCCCCGCCAGCAGCAGACGTGCCGACGCCAGCCGCCAGTGAGCGGCGCCGCTCGATGGTCGCCGCCCGCATCTACGTGCTGGATATCCTGGCATTGCAGCGCAACCCCACCGCCGCCCAGCTGCACAGACTGTTGCAGGCAGCGCGCGAGGAGGCCGACACCGTGAACGCACTGAAGCTGGCGCTCAACCACCTGCCGGCGATGACCTCGGCCGGCTACACCGAGCGCGTGCGTGGCCGCCTGCTGGAAGTACTGCCGGAGGCACATCTGGCGGCGGTGCTGGAAGCAGCACCGCTGCCGGCCTGACTCAGCCCTTGGGCGGAGTGAAGTTGTTGCGCAGCCCGCTCCAGCAGGCCTGGTAGCCACGCTGGCGGTGCGCGGCCTGCATCGCCTGTTCGGTCGGGCGGATCACGCCACGGGTTTCGAACATGAAGGCCATGGTGTCCTTGATCACATCGGGCTTGGACAGGTCGGCTTGCGAGGCCTTGTCGAAGGTCGCCGCATCCGGGCCATGGCCGGTCATGCAGTTGTGTATCGACGCACCACCCGGCACGAAACCCTCGGCCTTGGCATCGTAGGCGCCGTGGATCAGCCCCATGAACTCGCTGGCGATGTTGCGGTGGAACCACGGCGGCCGGAAGGTGTTCTGCGCCACCAGCCAACGCGGCGGGAAGATCACGAAATCCAGGTTGCTGGTGCCCGGCGTGTCGCTGGCCGAATGCAGCACCAGGAAGATCGATGGATCCGGATGGTCGTAGCTGATCGAGCCGATGGTGTTGAAGTTGCGCAGGTCGTAACGGTACGGCGCGTAGTTGCCGTGCCAGCCCACCACGTCCAGCGGCGAGTGGCCGATGTCAGCGCGCCACAAGCGGCCCTGGAACTTGGCGACCAGCTCGAACTGCCCGTCGAGGTTTTCGTAGGCAGCAACCGGGGTTTCAAAGTCACGCGGATTGGCCAGGCCGTTGCTGCCGATCGGGCCGAGGTCGGGCAGCTTCAACAGCGCGCCGAAGTTCTCGCACACATAGCCGCGCGCCTGCCCGTCGGGAAGCTCGACCGCAAAGCGCACACCGCGCGGTATCACCGCGATCTGCTGCGGCTCGATCTCGATCAGGCCCATCTCGGTACGCAGGCGCAGCCGGCCCAGCTGCGGCACGATCAACAGCTCGCCGTCGGCGTTGTAGAAATAGCGCCCGCGCATGTCGGCATTGGCGGCATACAGGTGGATGCCGGCACCGGCGTGGGCTTCGGCCGAGCCGTTGCCGCCCATCGTGTACAGGCCATCGATGAAATCGGTGGGGGTGCTCGGCAGCGGCAACGGGTCCCAGCGCAGCTGGTTGGGCGAAGCCGCTGCATGACTGAAATCGCTATGCAGGTGCGGCTGCTCGAACGGCGTGAACTCACCGTGCATCGCCGCCGGGCGAATGCGGTACAGCCAGCTGCGGCGGTTGCTGCCACGCGGCGCGGTGAAGGCGGTGCCGGTCAGCTGTTCGGCATACAGCCCGTGCGCCACCTGCTGCGGCGAATTGCGACCCACCGGCAAGGTGCCGGGCACAGCCTCGGTGGCGAATTCATTACCGAAGCCGGATTGATAAGCGTTGCTGACCATCACGAACCTGCCTGTGTTGTTACGTTGAAGCCCCTCTCCCTGCGGGAGAGGGGTTGGGGTGAGGGTAAGAGCTGAAGCATTGCCGCTTAAAGCCCCTCTCCCTCCGGGAGAGGGGTTGGGGTGAGGGTAAGAGCTGAAACATTGCCGCTTAAAGCCCCTCTCCCTCCGGGAGAGGGGTTGGGGTGAGGGCAAGGCTTTCAGCCATCATCAAAATGGCTTCCAGCACCGCATCCACCTGCAGCACCACATCGTTGTCCCAGAAGCGCAATACGGTCAAACCTTGCTGCTCAAGAAAGCGAGTGCGTACGCGATCGACGTCTTCATTGTGCTGTGAGCCATCGAGCTCCACCACCAGTCGCCTGGCTTCGCAATAAAAATCCGCGATGTACGGTGGAACCGGGTGCTGTCTGCGAAACTTCAGCCCACACAGCTGGCCATTCCTCAATCTGTTCCAGAGCTTGCGCTCGGCGTCGGTCAGGTTACGGCGAAGCCTGCGTGCACGGCCAAGGGTGACCGTCGGTAGTGGTGGCTTGCTGCTGTAGCTCATGAAATGGCCTCCTTGCGCCTTTCATGATCTTTAGCAGCTTCGCCCTCACCCCAACCCCTCTCCCGGCGGGAGAGGGGCTATGTCTTACGGCACTTCAGCGCTTACAGCACGCCACGCTTCATCTGGTCACGCTCGATGCTTTCAAACAAGGCCTGGAAATTACCCTCGCCAAAGCCTTCATTGCCCTTGCGCTGAATGATCTCGAAGAAGATCGGGCCGATGCAGTTCTGGGTGAAGATCTGCAGCAGCTTGCGCTGCTTGGTTTCCGGGTCGGCGTCGATCAGGATCTTGTTCTTGCGCAGGCGCGGCACGTCTTCGCCGTTGTCCGGGATACGCAGGTCGACCACGTCGAAATAAGCGTCCGGCGTATCCAGGAACTCCACGCCACGTGCCCGCATCGCCTCGACCGTGTCGTAGATGTTGTCGGTGAAGCAGGCGATGTGCTGGATGCCCTCGCCCTTGTAGGCGTCCAGGTATTCATTGATCTGGCTCTTCGGGTCGGACGACTCGTTGAGCGGGATACGCACGATGCCGTCCGGTGCGGTCATCGCCTTGGACACCAGGCCGGTCTTGGCGCCCTTGATGTCGAAGTAACGGATCTCGCGGAAGTTGAACAGGCGCTCGTAATAGTCCGACCACTGCTGCATGTTGCCCAGATACAGGTTGTGGGTCAGGTGGTCGATGAAGGTCAGGCCGAAGCCGACCGGGTTCTGGTCGGCGCCTTCAATGGCCTCGTAGTCGGCGTCGTAGATGCTGCCGGCCTGGCCGTAGCGGTCCACCAGATACAGCATGCAGTCGCCAATGCCCTTGATCACCGGGGCCGGCACCGCGCGGGTTTCCGGCAGCAGGTCCACTTCCGTGGCGCCGTTGGCCAGGGCCAGGGAAAGCACCTCGGCGGCCGGCTTCTGGAAGCGGATGGCGAAGCCACAGGCGCTCGGGCCGTGCTTGGCGGCGAAGTCGGCAGCGAACGAATCGGGCTCCTCGTTCACAAGAAAGTTGACGCCGCCTTGACGGTAGACGGTAATAGCACGCTGCCGGTGGCGGAGGACGGCCGTGAACCCCATGTTCTTGAAGTAGTCGTGCAGCTGGGCAGCCTGCCCCGCCGGTGCGGCGAACTCGACGAACTCAAAACCATCGATACCCATCGGGTTTTCAAAGGTGGTGACCTGCATGCCCAGGTTGGGCGTGTTGGATGCAGTAGGGGTGTTCATGGTGGCCTCCGGGAGCATGGCGGTCGCCGGGGTACCGGCGATGAAAACAGGAAGATCCGCCCCAAAAAGCGGGTCTGGACCGAAGGTTATAGTTTCACATGAAACCACCATCAAGGTGCACTGCAGCATGAGCTCTTCCGATTACAGCAAGTCCACCAGCATCCGCGCCTCGCACGTGTTGCTGGATCTTGAGCAGTTCCTGCCCTACCGCATCAGCGTGTTGTCCAACCGGGTGAGCGGCAACATCGCCCGGCTGTACGGCGAGCGCTATGGCCTGGCCATTCCCGAGTGGCGGGTGATCACCATCCTGGCGCTGTATCCGGGCTCCTCGGCCAGCGAAGTGTCCGAGCGCACGGCGATGGACAAGGTGGCGGTCAGCCGCGCGGTGGCGCGCCTGCTGGAGCGCGGCTTCATCAAACGCGAGACCCACGGCGATGACCGTCGCCGCTCGGTGCTGGCCTTGTCGGCCGCAGGCTTTGAAGTCTACGAAACCATCGCGCCGATGGTCATCGAGATGGAACGCCGCCTGATGTCGGCGCTCAGCGAGGAAGAAGAGCAGGTACTCGAACGCCTGATCACGCGCCTGGCCGACACCGGTCTGCAGCGCATGACCGAGGGTTGATCGGCAACGCCGATCAACTCAGGTGCTTGCGCCGCGCATAGATCCACGGCGCGGCCAGCGCCGCGATCGCACCGCCGGCAAAGCCGAGCGCCGCGGCCACCGCTGCCGCTTCCACGTGGCCGGGCAAGGCCAGCGCCGCCAATAGCAGCAGGCCGGCAGGCAGGCCGATGAACGAGGCCAGGAATAATCGCCAGCGGGGCACCCAGGTGTGCAGCTGCATCAGGCTGGCGCCAGTCCATGACTCGCCAGCGCGGTTGCGTCCGATTTTGTCCACAAGCTTGACCAGATCGACTTCAGCAACGGTCTTACCGGTCCGTGCCAAGGCCAGCTCCGCGCCAACGTCTGCAGGATCAGGCCAGTTCGAAGGCCAGGATTGCGGCACGGCCACCCCATAGGCGGCCAACAGCGGCAGGGTCAATGCCGGCGCTGACAGCGCGCGCAGCTTGCGCTTGTCCAACACGCACCAGATCTGCGAGGTGCCCTCGCAACTGACCTGGTAGAGCGCCAGCTGCTCAGCGGACGGGTACGGCAGAGCGGTGACACGCGCAGCCATCGATTCCAGGCCCATGCTGCGCAGGAAGCCGACCCGGCTGCGCCCGCTGTGCGCCCAGGCCAGGCCCAACGGTGCCAGCAGCATCACCTCGGCATGCTCGGGCGTGCCGCTGTTGGCGCGGTCATCACTGGATAGAAAGACCGACAGCGACCGGGGCTCGGCCACGTCCTGTACGCCCCAGCGCTGCGAATGGCCCAGCAGGAACTTCAGCGGCACCCGCGCAGCGATGGTTTCCCCGCGTGCGGCGTCAGAGGCGAACGGCACCACCGACGCGACGAAGGCGCGCAGCTCATTGCCGGGGCTGCTATTCCATTCCGCCGGCAGCAAACCGGCCAACAGACCATTGCGTGCGATCTGGTCGATCTGTTCCTTCTGCTCGACCAGCCGCGTAACCGCCGACTGCAACATGATGTTGGGTGGCACCGCCGCCTGCGGCAGGCGATAGCGCGGCGCTGGCGCCACTTCCTGCGCTGCTGCAGCCTCGTCGTCCAGCAGTTCCTCCACGGTGGGGAGGCTGGTGCCGGCGGGCGCCAACTCGGCGGATGGTGCGGCGTCGGGAGCGATGCTGGCAGCTGGCTGCATGGGGGAGGCGCGCACGGAAGGAATGATCCGTTAGCGGCCGCACGTGGAGGAAATGAAGATTACGACCGTGGCTTTGCCCCCTCCCTTTGGCCAAAGGCCAACGGGAGGGTTGGGGAGGGGTGCTTTGGCTTTGGCTTTGGCTTTGGCTTTGGCTTTGCTGCCAGCAAACAGCAAAATCAAAAACACCCCTCCCCCATCCTCCACTGCCCGATGCGCAAGGGAGGGGGCTATAAAAAACGGCGCCTTTTGGCGCCGTCTTCGTTCCATCAGCAAGCCGACTCACTTCGCCGGCGGCGCCCATTCCTTCAGGAAGGCTTCGAACTTGGCGCGGTCATAGCCTTTGCCCTTCTCCAGATCACCAGTGAACTGCGAATGCAGCAACTGGCCATCGGCATCCAGCACCAGCAGGTGCGGGTAGGCCTTGATCTCGGGGAAGCGCGCCAGGAAAGCCGCGTTCTCGTTCTCGTCGCTGAAGTTGACCTTCATCCACACGTAATTGGCATCACGGAAGCGGCGCAGCTCCGAATCACCTTCCATGAAGGCGTCCAGCAGATGGCACCAGGAGCACCACTCGCCGCCCACATCCAGCATGATCCGCTTGCCGCCGCGCTGGGCCTCGACCTTGGCCGTTTCCAGGTCCGCGACAGGGTCACGGGCCGGATCGAACTGGGCGTTGAGCCCGGCCACCGCAGCAATATCCGCTGCGGTGGGGGTATTGCCCGAGGCAACCGGTTGGCTGGTGTCGGCCACCGGCGCCTTCTGCTCGGAGGTATCCAATGGCTGCACCTTTTCCGGCGCGGCGGGCGGTGGTTGATTGCAGCCAGCCAGCGCCACGGTAAGCAACAGGAGAACCATTCCGAACAGCTGTTTCATCGCTAACTCCTTACTTCACACCGTGCATCAGTTTCTGCACCAGCGGGGCGATCAGGAACAGCAGCACACCGCCGCCGATCAGGATCCAGAAGCCCATCGTGTAACCGGCATGGGCCGACTGCACGGTCATGCCACCGGCGCCGCTGACGTGGCCTGCAAACAGACCGGCCAGATTGTTGCCGATGCCGGTGGACAGGAACCAGCCACCCATCGCGAAACCGACCAGCCGTACCGGTGCCAGCTTGGTCACCATCGACAGGCCGATCGGCGACAGGCACAGCTCACCGATGGACTGGATCCAGTAGACCGCGAACAGGGTCCAGAACGGGATCTTGTTGGTGCCCGGATCAAGCAGGCTGGACAGGGCGAACATCAGCAGCAGGAAGGCCAGGCCGTTGAAGATCAGGCCCAGGCCGAACTTGCGCGGGATCGACGGATTGGCCTTGCCCAGGCGCACCCACAACCAGGCCAGGACCGGCGCCAGGGTGATGATGGCAATCGAGTTGACCGACTGGAACCACGCGGTCGGGAAGGTCCAGTCACCGAACTGGCGGTCAACGATGCGATCGGCCAGGAAGGTGAAGGAGCTGCCGGCCTGTTCGAAGAACATCCAGAACAGCACGTTGAAGGTGAAGATGATCAGCATGGCGATCACGCGGTTGCGTGCCACCTTGCCTTCGCGGATGCCTTCGATCAGCAGCATGATGCCCAGACCGATGAACATCACGGTCAGGATCACCTGCAGTGCATTGGCACCGGCATTGAGCAGGCCGTACATCACCGGGATGGCGACCAGGCAGGCAATGGCGGTCTTGATCACCGGGCCGCTGCCCGGCTTGTCCGGCAGCGGCGCACCGATGCCCTTGAGGTGATGACGCTCGAACTGGAACCACACCAGGCTGATCAGCATGCCGATGCCCGAGGCGATGAACACCATCTTGTAGGCCGGCATGGCGTCGGTGCCGAACACCTTCTGCGCCAGGATCTGGGTGAGGATCGGCGAGATCATCGCACCCATGTTGATGCCCATGTAGAAGATGGTGAAGCCCGAGTCGCGGCGCTCGTCATCCAGCTTGTACAGCTTGCCCACCATCGTGGAGATGTTGGGTTTGAACAGGCCGTTGCCGACGATGATCGTGGCCAGGCCCAGGTTGAATATCTGCGGATTGGGGATGGCGATCATGAAAAGGCCGGCGGCCATGATCACCGCACCCATCAGGATCGAGCGTTGGTAGCCGATGATCCGGTCGGCGGCATAGCCACCAAAGATCGCCGCCGCATACACCAGCGCCAGGTAGGCACCGTAGGTATGGCTGGCCGACTCCTCACCCTTGGCATCGCCGCCGAAGAACTGGGCAACGATGTACAACACCAGTGCCCAGCGGATGCCGTAGAACGCAAAGCGTTCCCAGAACTCGGTCATGAACAGCATCCACAGCGGACGCGGATGGCCGAGGGTGGTCTTGAACTCCGGCACGGGCGCCGGGGTTGGTGTCGAATTGGGCGCGGCAGCGCTCATGCGGGTGTCCCCTGAATAGTTGGGCAAGTACGAAAAAGCCGGCCGGAAACGGCGCGACGGGCGAGGATCACCGAAGCGGCTGCACCACGTCAAATGGATACTGCCGCAACAAAGCACCGGGCAATGCCGGCCTGGGGACGCCTTGCAACGCCCCCTTGCTCATCGCAACACGCTGAATAGGTTGAAGTTTCGACGCCCTGACGGAACTCAGGCGTCGGCGCGGATGCTGGTGCGTACTTCAAACAACTCCGGGAAGAAGGTCAGCTCCAGCGCCTGTCGGAGGAAGCCTACGCCGCTGGAACCGCCAGTACCGCGCTTGAAGCCGATCACCCGCATCACCGTGCGCATGTGCCGGAAGCGCCACAACTGGAACTGGGTTTCCAGGTCCACCAGGTCTTCGCACAGCGAATACTCACGCCAATAGCGATCGGTGTCCTGATAGATGTTCTCGAAGACTTGGCGCAGGGCCGGGTCGCTGACGTGGGGCTGGGTCCAGTCGTGGCCATCGTAGGCCGCCGGGATGGCATGGCCGAAGCGCGCCAGGTAGGCCAGGAACTCCTCGTACAGGCTGGGCGCTTCCAATACCTCGCGCAGCTGCGCCTGGCCTTCCGGGTCATGGGCGAACACGTTGAGCATGTCGGCGTTCTTGTTGCCGAGCAGGAACTCGATATAGCGATATTGCAGCGACTGGAAGCCCGAGGACGGGCCCAGCACGTCGCGGAAGCCCATGTATTCGGACGGCGTCAGGGTTTCCAGCACCGCCCACTGCTCGGTCAACAGGCGCAGCACCTGCTTGGCCCGCGCCAGCACCTTGCGGCATTGCCAGACCTCGTCACGCTGCATGTGGCCGCGCGCCGCACGCAGCTCATGGCCCAGCAGCTTGAGCCACAGCTCCGAGGTCTGGTGCTGGATGATGAACAGCATTTCGTCGTGGTGCGGCGGGTTGGACAGCGGCTGCTGGGCCGACAGCAGCTGGTCCAGGCGCAGGTAGCCGCCGTAGGTGAGCCGGCCCTGCAGATCGGTATGGATACCGGCTTCGAGCTCACGCTGGTTCTTTTCTACGGTCATCGGCCTGGCCATCGGATGGGGCGGCAAGGGTAACGCAGGCCGATGCCGGCACGCTGGGTCGCCTTATGCCTCGAGCACCCGCCCCCCGGTAGAGCCGAGCCATGCTCGGCTGCGGCCTTCCCGGTAACGCCGCTGCCGAGCATGGCTCGGCACTACCTTCCTCTCCGCTGCCGAGCATGGCTCGGCTCTACCGGTCGGCCCTCCCGCGCAAACGGAATCGAAACACGCCCAAACCCCGCTGGCGCGACAATGTGCCACCTCTGCGCTTACAGACTGAATACGTTGCGTTTGCTTGCCCATGTTGAGCCCGGCGGAACAAAGCCGCCCTGTACCCGGTCAATCGTGCTGCGGCGCAGGACGGCTTTTTCGGCCTGAGTCCTTACCATGTGCAATTCCTATCATTTGAAACCATCTGTCCAAGGTGTTGCTGCAATGACGGTTTCCGCCCAGTTCCAAATCGATTACCTGCAGTACCTGGATGCCGACGGCAACCTGGTACGTGACGATCTTCCCGCCTCGCTACGCGACCCGCGGACCCTGCTGCCGATGTTCAAGCAGATGCTGGCCACGCGGGTGTTCGACACCAAGGCCGTGGCGCTGCAGCGCACCGGCAAGCTGGGTACGTTCGCCTCCTGCCTGGGCCATGAAGCGGCCCACGTCGGCATCGGCGCGGCCATGAAGACAGGCGACGTGTTCGCCCCCAGCTACCGCGAGTACGGCGCCATGTTCATGCGCGGCGTGCGCCCGCGCGACGTCCTGATGTATTGGGGCGGCGACGAGCGCGGCAGCGACTACGACCGCAACAGTGATGCGGTGCGCGATTTCCCGATCTGCGTACCCATCTCCACCCAGTGCCTGCATGCCGCCGGCTCGGCGCTGTCGTTCAAGCTGCGCAACCTGCCGCAGGTCGCGGTCAGCGTCTGCGGCGACGGTGGCAGCTCCAAGACCGACTTCTATGCCGCGGTGAACTCGGCCGGCGCCTACCAGCTGCCGCTGATCCTGTGCGTGGTCAACAACGGCTGGGCCATCTCGGTGCCGCGATCGGCCCAGACCGGCGCCGAAACCCTGGCCCAGAAGGGCCTGGCCGGTGGCCTGTTCTGCCTGCAGGTGGACGGCAACGACCTGATCGCAGTCCTGGCCGCGATGGAACAGGCGCGCGAACGCGCCCTGTCCGGCAAGGGCGGCACGGTGCTGGAGCTGCTCACCTACCGCCTGTCCGACCACACCACCGCCGATGACGCACGCCGCTACCGCGACGATGCGGAAGTGAAATCGGCCTGGTTGAAGGAACCGCTTATCCGCCTGCGCAAGTACCTCACCGCGCAGGGCGTGTGGAGCGAGGAAGAAGAAAAGAACTGGATCGCCGAGTGCGGCACCCGCGTCGATGAGGAGGTCAACGCCTACCTCAACTGCCCGGTGCAGCCGGTCGAGGCGATGTTCGACTACCTGTACGCCGATCCGCCGCCGGACCTGCTGGCGCAGCGCGCTGCCGCCATCGCCCTGGAGCAGCGCCATGGATGACATCAAGCGCAATGTTCCTGTCACCCCGGCCAGCCACGATCACGGCGTCGCGCACAGCGCGGCGAGCAACAGCGGAGACAACCCGATGACCGCCACCCCGATCACCCTCATCGAAGCCGTCACCCAGGCCCTTGCCTGGGAAATGGAACACGACCCCTCGGTGCTGGTGCTGGGCGAAGACGTGGGCGTCAACGGTGGCGTGTTCCGCGCCACCGCCGGCCTGCAGCAGCAGTTCGGCCCGCAACGCGTGCTCGACACCCCGCTGGACGAAACCACCATCGCCGGCCTCACCGTCGGCCTGGCCGCACAGGGCATGAAGCCGGTGGCCGAAGCGCAGTTCGACGGCTTCGTCTACCCGATGGTCGATCACCTGATCTGCCACGCCGCACGCCTGCGTAACCGTACCCGTGGCCGCCTGCATTGCCCGATGGTGCTGCGCGTGCCGTGGGGCGGTGGCATCCGTGCGCCGGAACACCACAGCGAAGCCAACGAGGCCATCTTCACCAATGTGCCGGGCATGCGCGTGGTGCTGCCGTCCAGCCCGCAGCGCGCCTATGGCCTACTGCTGGCGGCGATCCGCGAGCCGGATCCGGTGATCTACATGGAGCCCAAGCGCATCTACCGCCAGTACAAGGAAGTGGTTGCCAATGATGGCGAAGCACTGCCGCTGGACGTGTGCTTCGTGCTGCGTGACGGTACCGACGTCACCCTGGTCACCTGGGGCGCGCAGGTCAAGGAAGCGCTGGAAGCGGCTGACAAGCTGGCCGGCGAAGGCATCAGTGCCGAAGTCATCGACGTGGCCACGCTGCGCCCGCTGGACTTCGCCACCATCGCCGAATCGGTGGCCAAGACCGGCCGCTGCGTGATCGTGCAGGAAGCGCCCAAGACCGCCGGCTTTGGTGCCGAGATCGCCGCCCGCCTGGCCGAAGAGTCGATGTACGACCTGGTGGCCCCGGTCGAACGCGTCACCGGCTATGACACCCACATCCCGCTGTTCCGCCTGGAGATGAAGTACCTGCCGAGCGTTGAGCGGATTGTGACCGCCGCCAAGCGCGCGGTCGCGGCGGGCTGACATGCTGGCACGCCTGATTGGCAGCTACCGCAGCCAATACCGTACGCCACTGCAGTTCCGCACCGGGCAGATCGTCGAGCTCGGTGTGCGTGACGAGGAATGGCCTGCCTTTGCCTGGGTGAAAACCGAGGCAGGCAGTGCCGGCTGGGCGCCGGTAGCCTGGTTGCGGGTACTGGACGACGGCCGTGCCGAAGCGCTGTGCGACTACAGCGCACGCGAGCTGGACGTCGACCGTGGCGAGCAGGTGAAGCTGCATCACGAACATGGCGGCTGGTGGTGGTCCGAACGCGCCGACGGCGCGCAGGGCTGGTTGCCGGCACGCGAACTTGAATTGCTGGAAGAGAACTGCACATGAGCCAGACCAAGAATTTCAACCTGCCCGACCTGGGCGAAGGCCTGCCGGACGCGACCATCGTGGAGTGGTTCGTCAAGGAAGGCGACGTGATCAAGCTCGACGAACCACTGGTGTCGATGGAGACCGCAAAGGCCGTGGTCGAAGTGCCCTCGCCGGTCTCCGGCAAGGTGCTGAAACTGGCCGGTGCCGCCGGCGACATCGTGGTCACCGGCCACGTACTGGCCAGTTTCGAGATCGACCCCAACCTGCCGCAGCGTGCCGAAGGCCAGGACACCGGCCATCACCACGGCGCCCCGGCCGACGCCGCGCCGGCACCGGCCGCTGCACCGGCCCCGGTTGCCGCAGCCGCCGCCGAGCGTGCCGATGAAGGCACCGTGGTTGGTGCGATGGTCAGCTCCAATGCCGTGCACACCGAGCAGGCCGTGGCCGTCGGCGGCGTCAAGGCGATGCCGGCCGTGCGTGCGATGGCCCGCAAGCTGGGCGTTGACCTGACCCGCGTCCGCGCCACCGGCGCCGAAGGTGCGGTGACGATGAATGATGTGAAGCAGGCGGCGGCAGATGGCACGGCGCGCGTGGGTTCACCTCTCCCGCAAGCGGGAGAGGTCGGCGCGCACAGCGCGGCGGGTGAGGGCCTACCCCCTTCCGCCCTGCGGGCACCTTCCCCCGCAAGCGGGGGAAGGGATTCAGTCGCAAGCCGCACCCCGCTGTCCGCCGCCGGCAAGCCGATGCGCACCGCGCCCCCGGGCGTCATCGCCAAGGGCCAGCCGGAACCGCTCAAGGGCGTGCGCCGCAACATGGCGCGGGTGATGGCTGATGCGCACAGCAAGGTCGTGCCGACCACGCTCAGCGACGATGCCGACATCCATGCCTGGGCACCGGGCAACGATATGACCTCGCGTCTGGTCCGCGCCATCGTCAGCGCCTGCCAGGCGGTGCCGGCGATGAATGCCTGGTTCGACGGTGACAACCTCACCCGCACCCTGCATGCCCAGGTCGACATCGGCATTGCCGTGGACACCGACGATGGCCTGTTCGTACCGGCCCTGCGCAATGCCGACATGCTGGATGCACGCGCCGTGCGCGAAGGCATCAACCGCCTGCGCCAGCAGGTCGAAGACCGTTCGATCGCGTCGTCGGAACTGAGTGGCTACACCATCAGCCTGTCCAACTTCGGCATGTTCGCCGGCCGCTATGCCACGCCTGTGGTGGTGCCGCCCTGCGTGGCCATCGTTGCCGCCGGCCGTGCCCGCTTCCAGGTCACTCCGGTGATGGGCGGCATTGAAACCCACAAGGTCATCCCGCTGTCGGTTACCTTCGATCACCGCGCCTGCACCGGCGGCGAAGCGGCGCGCTTCCTGCGGGTGCTCATCGATGATCTGGCCATGGCCAGCTGATCCACGCTTGAATCCCAGTTGCAGCAAGACATTGGGCCCGCAGCAATGCGGGCCTTTTTTTTATCTGCCACCTCGTCCCCTCTCCCGCAATCGAAACGCGGCTTTGCGGCTGCAGTTGCATGCGACGGCTGGATACGTAGCGATGACGGATCAAGACAAGTCCCGCATCCCGAAACCTTCAACAAGTTGTCACCTCAGCATCCCCCCACGGCGCGTTAGGATGGCAGCACCCAAACCTGCCGTCAGCCCATCATGGCCACCTGGACCTGCAGCAACTGCAAGGAAACAAACGAAGACAGCTTCGACCAATGCTGGAAATGCGGCAGTTTTTCCGATGGCACGCGCGCATCCGGCAGCCAGGACAGCGATACCCCGGCCTGGATGCAACCACCCCGCCTGATCAACTGCCTGCGTTGCCCCGGCACGCGCATGACATTCATTGGCCGGCGACGCTTCCACGAAGGCACGCAGGCCATGCCCTTCCTGTTTGGCAATCTGGGCGAGCTGTTCGTCAACCGCGAAGAGTTCGACCTGCACGCCTGCCCGAGCTGCGGCAAGGTGGAATTGTTCCTGTCCAATCACTGACTGCAGCCAACCGTCCTGCACGCAACGGAGTACCGCCATGGCCCATCGCAGCCGCCTCGCCGGCTTCATCATTGATTGCCAGGACACCGACAGTGATACCGCTGCCGCCTTCTGGAGCGCCGCGCTGGGCCTGAAGGCCGAGCCCGGTTACACCGAAGATGACGGCGCACAGTACAGCGAACTGCAGGACGCCCCTGGCGGGCTGCATGTGGAAGTGCAGCGCGTCAGCCATCCTTCGCGCGTGCACCTGGATATCGAGGCAGACGACATCGATGCCGAAGCCGAGCGCCTGGAAGCACTTGGTGCGCGCCGTATCGGTTTCGTCAAACGCTGGTGGGTGATGGAAGCACCTACCGGTCATCGCTTCTGCATCGTGCGCATGCGTGACCCCGGGCAGGGCCCGGCCCCCAACACCTGGGAATAGCCCCTTCACGGTGCAATGAACGCCGGCATGTCCCAATAGCGGGCTTCACGTTCAAGGAAGACACCGCATGGGATTGATTACCGGAATGATCGCGGGTGGCCTGGTGGGCCTGGCCGCCATCAACGTCATGGCACTGATCGCAAAAAACAGCGGCTCCCCGCATGACCTGACCAGCTTCACCTCTGACCAGAACGTGCTGGCCAAGGTTGATGCCTGGGCTGACAGCCACGGCTATCGACGGATCAGTGACAGCAACGGCACGCGGGTTTACCGCAAGGGCAACAACATTCTTACCTCGCCGATGTTCCTTGAAGTCAGCCAGGAGGGTCGCCGCTATGTATTCAAGAGCTATACCCAGATCAATGGCTTCATCATCAAGGGCGACATGGCACTGAGCGGCAATGGATTCCTGGCCCGCCTGCCACGTTCAATGGCCAAAAAAGCGCAGAACGAACTGTTCGCCACCCTGAACGTGCCCGGCTTGCCCTGAGCCCACCGCGTTCGCGACAAGGCGGTGATAATGCAGGCCCGTGACCTGCAGGATCAGCGCATGCGCCCCACCTCTTCGTCCAACGCCCCACGCGTGCTGGTGGCTGGCGGCAGTCGCGGCATCGGCCTTGCCATCGCCCACGCCTTTGCGACAACCGGCGCAAACCTGAGCATCTGCGCGCGCGGCGCACAGGCCCTGCAACAGGCTACGCGTAAGCTGCAGCAGGCGGGTGCGGCAACCGTGCACAGCCAGCCCTGCGACCTGGCCGATCCTGCGCAGATCACACACTGGGTGGATGCCGCCGCAAACGCGCTGGGCGGCATCGATATCGTCATCAACAATGCGTCCGGTTTCGGCAACGGCAACGATGACGCCAGTTGGCAGGCCGGCTTCGATGTCGACCTGATGGCCGCCGTGCGTACCAATCGCGACGCCTTGCCGTATCTGCGGCACAGCGCGCAGCCGGCCATCCTCAACGTCAGCTCGATCAATGCCTCGGTGCCAACGCCGCGTGCGGCGGCCTATTCCACCGCGAAGGCCGCGTTGAACTACTACACCGTATCGCTGGCCACCGAACTGGCGCGCGAACGCATCCGCGTCAACGCGATCGCCCCCGGCTCGATCGAATTCCCGGGGGGCCTGTGGGACCGACGCCGCAGTGATGAGCCAGCACTGTATGCACAGATCC
This sequence comes from Stenotrophomonas sp., assembly GCF_032061965.1. Lineage (GTDB taxonomy): Bacteria > Pseudomonadota > Gammaproteobacteria > Xanthomonadales > Xanthomonadaceae > Stenotrophomonas. The sequence continues at coordinate 41,383 of NZ_DAMBEF010000015.1, forward strand.
GTGATCGCATCCCGTTTGGCGGCTTTGGCAACGCCGAGGATGTTGCCGCCGCCGCGCTGTTCCTGTGCTCGCCCCAGGCGCGCTGGATCACCGGCCAGATCCTGGCCGTGGATGGCGGCCAATCCCTCCCGGCAACAGCGGTGTAAGCCGCGAAGCCCGCTGCGCTTCAGCCATCACCGACTCCGCGCGCGGCCGTTGCCGCGCAGGGCCCGGGCCACGACGTGGTCACACGGCGCGGGTAAGCACCGCGCACCCGGGTTGCGCGCCTTTCCTTTCGCACGTTCCCGACAACTCCGCACATTGGACCGCCGCTGGAGCGGCCATCAGACCAGCGCTGCCGGACCGATCACCCGTACGCCCGGCCGTGGCGCCAGCGCGGCCTCGACCAATGCGGCTGCGATGCTGCTTGCCGGGTTGATCCGCCAGGCCCGCGGCAACACCGGCCCCAATGCGCCCAGCACCTTGCTGGCGAACTGTTCGCCGGCGCGGTGTTCGGCACGCTCGCCACCGATCAGGCCGGGCCGTACCAGGGTCAAAGATGCAAAACCGACGGCCCTCAGATCGCGCTCCAGCTCGCCCTTCACCCGGCTGTAGAACACCCACGCATCCGGGTTGGCACCGGCTGCCGAATTGAGCGCAAACACCTTGCAGCCATGAGCATGCACGGCATTGGCAATGGCCAACGGGTAATCATGATCGATGCGATGGAAGGCCTGTCGCGACCCCGCCTGTTTCATGGTCGATCCCAGCGCGCAGATCGCCGCGTCCACTTGCCAGTCCTGCGATTGCAGGGGCAACTGCTCGAAATCCACCACCGGGTTGCACAGCCGCGCATGATTCACCAGCAGCGCACGCCGGGTCGGTGCCAGCACCGCCGTACACCGCGGGTCGGCCAGCAGCCGCTGCAACACCTGGGCGCCGACCAGCCCGGTCGCACCTGCCAAAAGTACCCGCATGCATCTCCCTCCGTGACCGGTTGCCATTCAAGCAGGCCACCACCTTGCCGATAATGGCTGTTGGAAACCACCCCAGCGGTGCGCGACAGCACCCCCAACCCCGCGGAACCGGCACGATGGCTGACAGCCCTGACGATACCTCCCACTCCCGCGGCAGCGGGCTGGGGCGCATCCTGTCCCGTCGGTCGGCAACAGCCAGTGCCGGCGATACCGCGGCCACCCTGGGCAATGGCAACGCCGGCATGGCCATGCTGCAACGTCTTTTCATCGGCGCCGAGGCCCCCGAGCCGCTGCTCGCAGCCTTCGCCCAGGGCTTGTGCACCTTGCCCGGCGAGCTGGGTGACATGGGCTTGCGCCTGCACAGCGCCCACGCCGAGCAGGACTGGCAACGCTACGGACGGCTGCTGCGGCAGCTGATCGACAAGTACATCCGCACCATCGAGCAGGACACGCCGGGCGCCGGCAACAGTGAATCCACGCAACTGCGTGACCTGCTGCGCGACACGTTGGACGCGGTGCTGGCCAGCCTGCTGCAACAGGCCCCCGCACTGGGCCAGCAGGCCGGGCAGATGAGCGAGGAGCTGCGCATCTGGCGCAGCGGCCAATCCCTGCAGCCCATCGCCACCCACCTGCGCGAGCTCTGCCATCAGGTGGGCGTGCGCAGTGCCAGCCTGCAGGAACAGCACGAGCTGCTGCTCAAGCTGTTCGCACTGTTGTTGGACAACATCACCGAACTGCTGGACGAGCAGAGCTGGCTGCATGGACAGGTACGCACCGTGCGCGAAGTCCTGGCCGGGCCGTTGGATACGGCCTCGCTGGAGCAGGCCCGCAACGAGCTGCGCGAAGTGATCTACCGGCAAGGCCTGCTGCGCCAGGGCATCGGTGAATCCAAGCAGGCGATGAAGGACCTGATGGTCGACTTCGTCCAGCAGGTCGATGGCATGGCGACCGAAACCGGCGAGTACCACGATCGCATCGCCAGCTATGCCATCGCCGTGCGCCAGGCCCGCAGCATCGCCGACCTCAACCATCTGTTGCAGGAAGTGCTGCAGGACACCGCCCGCGTCCAGTCGCAGGCCGCGCGCGCGCGCGACCACCTGGCCAACGCCCGCGCTGAAGCCAAGGCTGCCGAGCTGCGCGTGCAACAGCTTGAGCGTGAACTGGAGGACGTCGGCAGCCAGCTGCGTACCGATCCATTGACCGGCGCACTCAACCGGCGCGGGCTGGAAGCTGCATTGGTCCAGGCCATGGCGACGGCACAGGGCCCGCTGAGCATCGCCATGCTCGACCTGGACCACTTCAGCCACACCAATGCCAGCTATGGCCATGCCGGTGGAGACCGCGCCCTGCGCCACCTGGTGGCAACCGCCCAGGCCCGGCTTGGCAACACGGGTCAGATCGCGCGACTGGGCGGCGATGAGTTCGTGCTGATCCTCACCGACATGCCGCTGGCGCAGGCCGAGGCGCAGCTGCGGCGCCTGCAGGAAGCGCTGGCACAACGCCCCTTCCTGCACGACGACCAACGGGTGCACGTGCGCTTGAGCGCCGGGGTGGCGCAATGGCAGGCCGGTGAGAGCACCGAGCAGTTGCTGCAGCGTGCCGACCGGGCACTGTATGCGGCCAAACAGGCCGGGCGCGATCAGGTCCGCAGCGCCGACTGAGCCTAGCGCCTGCGGGCTGTGATATTCCGTCCACTGATGCGTATCACCTGCGCATGGACACCCGCATGACCACCGCCACCGAGGCCCAGCGCCACCACTTCGCCGAACTGCTGGGGCAACACCAGGGCATCGTGCTCAAGGTGGCGCGCAGCTATTGCCGCGATGCCGAGGATCGTCGCGACCTGCTGCAGGAAATAAGCATTCAGGCCTGGCAGGGCTTCGCCGGATTCGATGCCACGCGTGCGCAGTTCAGCACCTGGCTGTATCGCATTGCCTTGAATGTGGCCATCACGCGGGTACGTGCGGTGCGCGTGCGGCAACGCCACCACGCCGACAACCACGACATCGACACGCTGCCGGCCGCCGACACCACCGAGGACGCCGCGCAGCTCACCCAGCTCTATGCGGTCATCCAGGCCCTGCCGCCGCTGGACCGCGCCCTGGTCCTGCTGCACCTGGACGATTGCAGCCACCGCCAGATCGGCGAAGTGCTGGGCATCAGTGCCAGCAACGCCGCCACCCGCCTGCATCGCATCAAACAGCAGCTGCGTGAGCAGTTCGCCGACACCCCGACCCGACAAGGCTGAGCCCATGGAACTGGAACAACTCAAGACTGCCTGGGCGCAACAGACCCAGCGCATCGATCATCTGGAGGGCCTGGTAGCGCAGGCCTGGCAGCAGCCACGCCAGCAGGAGGTCCGCCGACGGCTGCGTTGGTTCAGTGGCATGCAGCTGAGTTGGTTGCTGGCGTGGATCGTGGTCACCGCGCTGGCCGCGACCTTCTGGATCGCGCACCGGCAGGTACCGCAGCTGCTGCTGACCGGGCTGGCCTTCCACGTCTACGGCATCGCCGCGATCTGGGTATCCATTACCCGCGCCTTGCTGGCCTTGCAGCTGCATGGGGGTGATGCGCCGGTAGTGACGCAACAGCTGCGGCTGGCAAGACTGCGCCGCTTCACCGCAGTCACCGAGCTGGCGCTGGGCCTGCCCTGGCTCTGCCTGTGGCTGCTCGCCCTGCAGTGGGCCTGCGTGCAATGGTTGGGGCTGGATCTTTACGCGGCGGCGCCGCGCTGGTTCCTGGCCACCCTGGGGATTGGCGTGGTCGCCATGATTGGCGCCGTCGCCGCGGCGCGCTGGGGCCTGCGCCAAGTGGACGCGCAACATTGGGCACGACGCTGGCTGGACACCCTCTCCGGGCAGTCGTTGCTGCGCGCACAACGCACGCTGCAGGAGATCCAGGCGTTCAAGCTGCAGTGACCGTGATACCCGTTGGACCCGGCCGCCCCATTCCGCGTGGGACAGGGCGGCCGTGACAACTCAGTGCGCGGCCTTGCCACCGCGCAGGCGCTGGAACAGCGTCACCGCCGCAAGCACCGCGATACCGATGGCGATGCCCACCACCACGCTGCCCAGCGCGTTGGCCAACCACGCCAGGTTGGCAGGTGCCAGGCCGATCACGAAGTGATGCAGCGCCGGGATGGCGTGCACCAGGATGCCGCCACCCACCAGGAACATCGCCGCGGTACCAGCGACGGACAGGGCACGCATCAACCACGGCGTGGCGCGCAGGATGCCGCGCCCCAAGGCGGCCATCGCGCGGCCCTTGTCCAACAGCCAGGCACCGACGTCGTCGAGCTTGACGATGCCGGCCACCAGGCCATAGACGAAGACGGTCATGCCAATGGCAATGGCGACCAGCGCGGCCACCTGCTGCCCGAACGGCGCGTCGGATACCACGCCCAGCGACAGCACGATGATCTCCGCAGACAGGATGAAATCGGTGCGCACCGCGCCCTTGATCTTGTCCTTTTCCCACGCCACCACGTCGGTCTTGTCGTCAGCCAATGCGCGGCTGAGTTCGGCCTTGTGGGCATCGTCCTCTTCCTTGGAGTGGAGGAACTTGTGCGCCAGCTTTTCCACGCCTTCGTAACAGAGGAAGGCACCGCCAATCATCATCAACGGGGTGATCGCCCACGGCAGCCAGGCACTGATCGCCAATGCAGCCGGCACCAGGATCGCCTTGTTTAGCATCGAGCCCTTGGCCACGGCCCACACCACCGGCAACTCGCGGTTGGCACTGACACCCGTTACCTGCTGCGCATTCAAGGCCAGGTCGTCGCCCAGTACGCCGGCGGTCTTCTTGGCGGCAACCTTGGTGAGGATGGAGACGTCGTCCAGCAATGTTGCGATATCGTCGAGCAGGGCAAACAGGCTGGCTCCAGCCATTGGGACACCGTTGGTATGGGGAACGGCGATTCTCCCCGATTCCTGCGCCAATGCGTAGTGAGCGCGCATTCACCCATTGCCGACCTGACAACGGCCACACTGCGGGTCTGGCCACGAGGAGCATGCAGTGAGCGAGCCGACCAGCAACGACAGTCCCTCGACCATCGGTGGCATGAGCCGCCGCCAACAGATCGTGCGGCTGTTGCTGCGCTACCGGCACTCCGGCGTTTTCTCGGGCATCTCCCTGGACGGAGAGATCCCACGGCTGGGCAAGGCCCCCACCGCCGGCGACCCCACCCAGTTCGTGTCTGACCTGGAGGCCTTGGGTACCACCTTCGTGAAGCTGGGCCAGGTGCTGTCCACCCGCCCTGACATGATTCCCGCCGAGTACGTGACCGCGCTGGAACGCATGCAGGAGCAGGTTGCGCCGATCCCGGTCGAGCAGATCCGCAGCGTGGTCGAACAGGAGCTGGGTGCCCCCGTCAGCAAGGTATTTGCCTGGTTCGACCCGGAGCCATTGGGTTGTGCATCCATCGCCCAGGTGCATCAGGCCGAGCTGCATGATGGCCGCCAGGTCGCGGTGAAGGTGCAGAAGCCGGACATCGCCGCCCAGCTGCGCTCGGACATCGGCGTACTGCGCAGTTTTGCCACCGCCGCCGACCACCTGACACGGGTGGGCCGAAAGGTGCGTTTCTCCGATTGGCTGGACGAGTTTGCCAAGACGCTGCGCATGGAGCTGGACTACCAGACCGAGGCCGCCAATCTGGCGCGCTTTGGCCAGCACCTGCAGCCCTATCCGGAGCTGTGGATACCGCAGCCGGTATGGGACCTGTGCAGTCGCCGGGTACTGACCATGGAGCTGGTGCAGGGCGTGCGCGTGGATGCGATCCCACCGGTACGCCGCACCGAACAATCGATGGAACCACTGGCGGCGGCCTTGGTGCGCGGCTACCTGGACCAGATCTTCGTGCATGGCGAAATCCATGCCGACCCACACCCGGGCAACCTGCGTGTGACCCCGCAGGGGCAGCTGGCGATCTTCGACCTGGGCATGGTCGCGCATGTACCGCCACGCCTGCGCGAACGACTGCTCAAAGTGTTGTTTGCCGCCGTCGATGGCCGCGGCGAAGAAGTCGCCGACGAGATCATCGGCATCAGCACGCGCCTGGAGGACTACGACGAGGAGCGCTATCTGCGCGAAACCGGGCAGATGATTGCCCGCTACGCCGCCAACGGCACCATGTCCGAAGGCCACGTGGTGCTGGAGATCGTGCGCACCGCCACCGCCGCCAACCTGCGCACGCCGCCGGAATTGAGTCTGCTGGGCAAGGCCCTGCTCAACCTGGAAGGCGTATGCCGGGTGCTGGCGCCGGAGCTGGACACGCGCCGCGTGGTCGAGAAGCAGTTGCAGCACGTCATGCGTGCGCACTTCCGCAAATCCCTGTCGGCGGCCAACCTGGCCAGCGAGGCGATGGAACTGCAGCAGTTGCTGCGTACCGGCCCACGCCGCATGTCCGACATCCTCAGCCTGCTGGCCGAGAACCGCCTGCAGATGAAGGTGACCGGGCTGGAAGAATCGCGGCTGATGGAGAACATCCAGAAAGTCGCCAACCGCATCGCCGCCGGCCTGATCACCGCCGCGCTGCTGTTGTCATCAGCGCTGCTGATGCGGGTACCGTCGCGCTGGACGCTGTTCGGCTACCCGACCTTCGCCATCGTGCTGTTCATCCTTGGCGTGGTGATCGGCATGGGCCTGATCCTGAGTTCGCTGCTGTTCGACCGGCGCACCCGCGCAAGCGCACGCGAAGAACGCAGTCACCGTTAGCAGCGCGGCAACGGGTCCGGTCGCAGCCAGACCGAGGTGCACGAACTGCCATCGTGCACATCGTCGAACAGCTGCACGCTGTCCTCGGTGTTACGCACGGCCAACGTGTACAACAGCGGCAGGAAGGCCGCCATGTCGTCCTGGTCCAACGAGGGCATATCCGCCAGCTGCGCGATGTTGCCGTGTCCGACCAGTTCGCGCAGCTGCGCGCCACCTGCACCGCGCATCGGCGCAGCAAGGTTGCCGATGCCAACAATCAGGATGCCCTGCTCACGCAAGGGGCGCAGCCACGCCCCCAGCGCCGCGTGCTCCAGCGGTGACAATGCCGTGTCCAGGCTGACCTGCACGACCGGGATCGATGCGTGCGGATACAAGGCCTGCACCAGCGCCATTACGTCTTCGTTCAAGGCATGGCTGCTGTCCAGGCGCGCACCGGGCAGATCCAGCAAGCCATTGATGCGCCGCGCGACCCGTGCCGATACCGTCTGCAGGACGTGCGGACTTTCATGCTCGGGCGCGATGCTGATGCAGATGCCCTGCGTGCGCCATTGCGCAGACACGCAGACCACCGCGCGCGGCCTCGGGAACAGCGCAGCCACGTCCTGCCAGCCACGCCCTGCGGCGCTCTTGGCGGAAGTCTGATCAAAGGTGCCGTGCCCTGCAAACAACGCGGGCATGCGGATTACGTTGTCCATGAGTGTCCTGGGATGCGAGGCCAGTACCAGCCGACAGGCTGTTGGCGATCGCGGCGGTGCCGGGCGTCCATCGCCCGCATCCTTACCGCAGGGCGCCACTTTGCCTGCGGCCACGTGATGGGAAGATGAATAGGCGATTTTTGCGCTGGATCACCAAAAAACATTTCAGTCAGCTTCGCGCAGGCACCATCCGGACGTCCCTTCGTCACGTAGCTGAAACAGCGTGGTGATAGGCGACGGCGGCCGCGGCCGCTGCAACTTCCTCCGCTACCGCAAGTGACCGCATGCATTGGATCATCTGGCTGTGCCTGGCCGCGCTCGTTGTGCTGCTGCTGCTCTCCCCAGTCCTGGCCCGTACCAAGGCCGCTCTTCTTTCCGTGATGCTGCTGTTGCTCAGCGCGTGGTGGCTGATCGACAAACTCAGTGGCGATGGCATCAACTCGGCCACGCTCTACCACCTGCGCAGCGACATGGAAGGTGCCGGCATAGGTGACTTCGCCGGCTATATCGCCGGCTTCATCGGTTTGTTGCTGCTGTCCTTCGTGCTGCCCGTGGCACTGCTGCGCATGCGCCGCCTGCACTTGCCGCGACATGGCGCCACGGTGTTTGCCGGTTTTGCCGCTGCACTGGTCACCACGGTGCTGCTCAGCCCGCTGTATGGCGATGCCCGCCGCGTCTACCAGCAGATGCAGCCGGTGGATTACAGCGCAGTGGCACCGGAATACCAGCTGCCCTCGCGCCCACTCGGCAAGCGCCCCAACATCGTCTGGATCTACGGCGAGAGCCTGGAACGCACCTATCTGGACCAGGCCGCATTTCCCGGCTTGATGCCCAACATTGCGCGTCTGGCCGGCGAGGGACTGGATCTGCGCAACATCGCCTCGGCCGATGGCAGCGGCTGGACCATCGCCGGCCTGGTGTCCTCGATGTGCGGCGTGCCGCTGACCACCGCGCAGGGCGACGAAAACAGCATGGGGCGCATGGGGCAGTTCCTGCCCGAGGCGTTCTGTCTGGGCGACTACCTGAAGCAGCAGGGCTACAGCAACCACTACATGGGCGGTGCCAACGGCCAGTTCGCCGCCAAGGCGGACTTCCTCCGCAGCCATGGTTTCGACGATGTACGCGACCTGGAGTGGTTCCAGCAGCAAAAAATCAGCAAGAAGCACTTCTCCGTCTGGGGGGTACATGACGATGTGCTGCTGGACCGCGCCTATGACCGCTTCGTGGAGCTGTCCGAGGCAGGCCAGCCGTTCATGCTCACTGCATTGACCATGGACACCCACCATCCCGCCGGGCACCTGCCGGTGTCCTGCAAGAACACGCGCTATCGCAGCGAGTACGGCAACATCGGCCTGCTCAACGCGCTCAAGTGCAGCGACCGCCTGATCTCGCGGCTGGTGGACCGCATCCGCGACAGCGCATTCGCCGACAACACATTGATCGTGGTCGCTTCCGATCATCTGGCCATGCCCAACGACCTGAGCGATGTGCTGGAGAAACAGCACCGCGAGAACCTGCTGCTGTTCCTGGGCAAGGACGTGCAGCCGCGACAGATCGTCGCCCGCGCGGGCACCACGCTCGACTCCGGCGCAACCGCCCTGAACCTGATCGATCCGGCGATCCATGCCATGGGCTTCGGCCGCTCATTGCTGACCCCTCCTGCAGCCAACAGCGCCAGCTACGCGGCATTGCAGAGTGACCAGCGCGACTATGCGCGCTACCGCGCCTTCGCCCGCTCGCTGTGGCTGGGCGAGCAGACCCGCATGTTGCGCCTGGACGACGACCAGGTGCTGGTCGGCGTGCAGAAGGTACAACCACCGGTGCTGCTGGAGTACGACGAGCAGTGGGCGCTGAAATCGATGTATCTGGAGAACACCTCGCGCAAGTTCGAGGAGGCCGATCCCCATCACCGCCTGGCCTACGTCGACCGCTGCACCGCCTTCGAGGACGGATCCGCCGATGGCCAATGGTGTGCACTGCTGGTGGACAACAAACAGGGCATGCGCATGTACCGCGACGCGCAGCTACGCCGTGGCATCGCGGTGGATGCCCCGTTGCAGGCCTTCAGTGGGCAACGCCCCAACGTGCGCCAATCGCGCATGATCAGCCGGCAGCCGCGCCATACCGGCCCGGGCCAGTACATCCTGGAGTTGTACGCGGCACAGCGCCCGCAGCGCGCGTTCTGGGTGGAGGCCGTGTCGTCCAAGCGCAAGGTGGTGGTCGCCCAGCAATGGGTGCAGGCTGACGCCGATGGCCGTATCCGCATGCCGGTCGGTCTGGACCGGGAAATCGACGACCTGGAGATCCGTGCCTGGCTGAGCCATGCCGAACAACTGGCAGTGGATGATTACGCGCTGGTACCAACGACGGTGGAACATCCGCGTTCGTAACCGCCAAGGCATTCCCCCTCGTGTGTCATGAGGGGGTTGCCGCTGTCGGCCCGCATGCCTGCTTCGCGGCCTACGCCGCTCCCACCGGACCTTCGTCGGGGTCACGGACCAAGTGGATGTCGGTCGGGGTGACCAGGGCAATGCCGCCGGCCGCGCTCTGCTGCAGCAGCTCGAACAGCACGTCGCTGCGCGTACCGTAGACACTGCGCGCCGAGGACACGTAGGCAAAGCTGTTCACCGCGATCTGGCCACCGCTGATCGAATCGATGAAGAACGAAGGCGCCGGCTCGTCCAGCACGGTTTCGTTGGCGGCGTAGATATCCAGCAACAGCGTCCGCAGCTTGCCCACGTCGGTACCCAGCGGCACCGAGAACTGCACCTGGATACGCCCCAGTGCATTGGACATGGTCATGTTGCGGATGGTCTTGGTGATCAGCTCCGAGTTCGGCACGATCAAGGTGGAGCGGTCGCCCACCTGGATTTCGGTCGAGCGCACCGAGATGCGCCGGATATCGCCTTCCTGGTCACCGATCTTGACCCAATCGCCGATTTTCACCGGGCGCTCGGCCAACAGGATCAGGCCAGAGACAAAGTTCTGGGTAATGGCCTGCAGGCCGAAACCGATACCCACCGAGAGTGCACTGGCCAGCAGCGCCACCTTCTCGAAGCCAATGCCCAACGCCGCCAGTGCCCACAGGGCGGCCAGCACGATGCCCAGGTAGTGCGCGACGGTGCTGATCGAGTTGCGCGCACCGGTGTCCAGCTCGGTCTTGGGCAGGTAGGTTTCCACCAGCCATTGCTGCACCACCCGCATCAACGCCAGCCCAAGCACCAGCACCAGTATCGCGCTGAAGATGGAGGTCGGCGTCAGCAGGCTGTCGCCGATCTTGATGCCGGCGGCCAGGCGCTCCAGCCAGCCATACAACGCACTGACATTGCCGAAAGGCGCAACCACGGCGGTGATGCCCAACAGCACCAGCCCAATGCGCAGAGCGGCTGACAGCAGCACCCCGCCCTGCTCCAGGCGATTGTCGGGCAAGCCGGTGGACAAGCGCAGCATGCGCCCCATGGCGCTGCTCGGTGCCAGCAGCCACAACGCGAAGTCGTCGGCGAAACGCATCAGCAAGGTGGTCGCCAGCACCACCACCGTCACCCACACCATCTGCTGGGCGGTGAACATGGCGAAGTTGAGGTAGCCCATCAAGGTCGCCACCAACGCCGCACAGATGGTGAGGTAGCCCCCCAACCGCGCGATCACCAGCCAGCCGCTGCGCGGGGCCTTCGGCGCATGGCCCTTGCTGGCGTCCTGCTCGGCCTGCGCTGCCGCCGCTGCACGGCGGCGATGGAGACCGGCCAGGGTAGCCAGCATGGACATGATCAGCACCACGTAGGTCAGCGCGATCAATCCGTCCAGGGTGATCGTGCCCACCTGCGAGGTACGTGCCGAGCGGTTGACCTCGCGCAACAGCATGGTCAGCCAGGTCAGGCCAGCCGCGCCCCAGGCAAAGCGACGCAGGCGGCCGGCGGCCAGATCATCGATGTCCAGCAGGCGCCACGATGGCCGCTTGGGCACCAGCAGGGCGGCTGCCAGGGCACCGATGAATGCGGCGACAAAGGTGGCAACCACGAAGATATCGGCCACCGACTCCAGCCGCGGCGCAATCGCACCGATCTCGCGCAGGCTACTCACCAGCACGATGGCAGCAACGCCAGGCAGCAAGGTACCCACCAGCAGCAGCCACACCGCCAGCCCGGTACGGCGCAGACGCCCTGCCGGCGCACGTTCGGATGCGGCGTATCGCCGGCCCAGGTGGCGCAACCACAGGCGCAGGGGGAACAACAGCAGCAGCGCCAGCCCAGCCCCCAGCAACGGCGTGCCCCAGCCCTTCTTGTCAGCCGCCTTCAGCAGCGCATTGCTGGCCTGCCGATACAACGCATGGAAACGTCCCAGGTCATCCGGCAGATGCTCGGCGAACTCGCGCCATAAGGCCGGTGACAACGGCGAGGCCACCTTGCGCCCGAGCTGCTCGCCGAACTGCTGGGCGCGCATCTTCTCGATCGACTCGCTGGCCTGCTTGGCATCCTCGGCCAGCAGCTTGCCGCGCTTGATGTCCGCATCCACCTGGCTGCGCTGCTGGCCCAGCAGCTTGCGCTGGCGGGCGATGCCGGCATCCTCGCCACCTTCCGGTGCCGGCCCCAACTGCTCGATGCGGGCATCGAGCTGGCTCAGTTCCGGCTGCAGTGCCTGCACCGCGCCCTCGGCATCGCGCTGCGCCTGCGAAGCGCGCTCGGCCAATGTCTTGAGCGTCTCCAGCGCATCGGCATCGGTGACCGCACGTTGCACGGCCTCGAACGACTTCGAGGCCTGTTCAATGCGGGCCTGTGGGCTCAGCTCGGCACCCGTCGTGGTTTCAGCAGCGGCAAACGCGCTGCCGGCAGACAACAGGAACACCAGCAAGGCCGCACGCAGCGGCAATCTCAAGCGTTGGGCAAACAAGGCAACACACCGGCTTGCGCGGACCACCGCGCCTGCCGGGAACTATAAGGCAGCGCGCGTTGGCAGCATGCGAACCACTGGGCAAAGCTCAGTATTTGAGGCCCAGCTCGGTGATGTGGTGGCGGTTGAGCTCGTAGATTTCCTGGAACTCTTCTTCGGTGAGTTCGTCCGGGGCGTATACCGCAACCGGATCCCATTGCTGGGTAGTTGGCAACGGCTGGCGGGGCCCGGCCCGCAGTGAAAACCCGTGGCCTTCGTAGTCGACCACTTCCGGCAATTGTTCCCAGCGCTCGCGCGCGTAGCGGTTCTGCCCCTTGAGCAGGATCACGACAAACATGGATTTCTCCCGTCTACGGATGGCAACAGCCTAGCGCAGCGGGCTGAAACCGGCGCGAAGATCCGCGGCCGCGCTGCGGTGCCGGTTCAGCCTGCCCGGAGAACACCCGCCGGCGGCCACGAGGCCTTCACCCGGCTTGCCCTATAGCTTGCCTTTCCGCGACCCGTCGCCGCTGATCGAGGCCTGCAATGCGTCCGCATCCGCCCCTTTCCACCGTGTCATCGGTGGACCTGCAGCGCTACCTCGGCAGCTGGTACGAGATCGAGCGATTGCCAATGGAAAGGGAACCGGAAGCGGCCACCGATGTCAGTGCCCATTACTCGCTCAATGGCGACGGCAGCGTACGCGTGCACAACCGCTGCCTGTTCCGCGGCAAGCTGGAGGAGTCAGTCGGCCAGGCGCGCCCCATAGACGGCAGCAACAGCAAGCTGGAAGTCACCTTCGCGGCGGAAGGCCTGCGCTTCATGCCATTCACCCGGGGCGATTACTGGGTGATCCAGTTGGACGCCGGCTACAGCTGCACCCTGATCGGCAGCCCCGACCGACGCCACCTGTGGCTGCTGGCGCGCCTGCCACAGATGGATGCGACCACCCGCCGGCACTACATCGCCTATGCACGCCAGCAGGGTTTTGATGTGGACCAGCTGATCCACACCACCCATACCGGCCACCCGACCGCAGGCTGAACATCCATGGACCTGAAAAGCGGCTATCCGTTCTGGGCTGTTCGCAATGGACTGATGCAGGCCTACCCTGCATTGGCGCAGGACCTGCAGTGCGAGGTGCTGGTGCTGGGCGGCGGCATCACCGGCGCACTCATCGCCGACCACCTGGCCGCACATGGCCATGAAGTTGCCGTCGTCGAGCAGCGCGATATCGGCTGGGGCTCGACGGCCGCCAGCACGGCCTTGCTGCAGTACGAGATCGATACGCCGCTGCGTGACCTGGCCCGGCAATATGGGCTGGACGCTGCGGTGTTGGCCTATCGCGCCTGTGCGCAGGCAATCGATGACCTGGGCGAACTGGCTGGACAAGTGCGCGGGGTGGATTTCCAGACCGCACGCAGCCTGTATTACGCCAGCAAGCGCGGCGACCTGGCCGAGCTGATGGAAGAGTTCGAGCTACGCCAAGCGCATGGTTTTGCGGTGGACTGGTACGACGCCGCGGGTGTTCAGGCCGAATACGGCTTCAGCGCGCCCGGCGCCATCCTCAGCCACCATGCCGCACGCATGGACCCGTACCGGATGGCGTATCGGCTGCTGGCCCGGTTGAGCAAACAAGGGGGCCAGGTCTACGACCGCACCACCATCGCCGCCATCGATGCCGGGCCACGCCGGGTCACTGCCTTGACCAGCGATGGCATCCGCATCCAGTGCCGGCAGCTGATCATCGCCGCCGGTTACGCCAGCCAGCATTGGCTACGGCAGCGCGTAGCCCGCAACCGCAGCAGTTACGCCTTCGTCACCGATCCGCTGTCCGCCGAGGCGCTGGGTGCGGCCCGCAACACGCTGCTGTGGGAAACCGCCCGCCCCTATCTTTACCTGCGCAGCACCGCCGACCAACGACTGCTGGTGGGCGGCGAAGATGACGCCGTGGATATCGCGGCACGCCGCGATGCCCAGGTTGATCGCAAGGCCCGCAAGCTCGCCGGCAAGGCCAGCAAGCTGCTCGGCGGGATTCCGGTGGAGCCCGCCTTTGCCTGGGCCGGCACCTTTGCCGAGACCGCCGATGGCCTGCCCTTTTTCGGCGCCCACCGGCAGTGGGGGCCACGCGTCCAGTTCGCCATGGCTTACGGCGGCAACGGCATCACCTATTCGATGATCGGCGCCGGCCTGCTGCGGGCCGCCATCGAAGGCCGCCGCCATCCACTGGCACCGCTGTTCTCGTTCCAGCGCCTGGGCTGAGACGTCGCACGCGACAGGCCACATTCAAGCCATTTCTGATAGCGTTCAGGTTGCCCGCCATAAGGCGCTGGCACCCTGGAGCGGTCCCGTGATGATTCGACACCTGCTGCTTACCGCCTTGTTGCTGGCACCTTGCGTGGCGCTGGCCGATGAAGGCAGCCCCAGCGCAGCTGCGCTGGACCTGAGCGTGCCGCAGGCACCGGTCCGCTACCTGGGCGACCCGAGCGTGCAGCAGGACGCCCCCGGAACCTATTACGGCGACCACAGCGGGCGCGGCCTGCCGCGCAAGGGCGTGGCCGCGGACACCGACAGCGTGGTCGACGACAAGCTGCAGGTGCACGGCGCGGTCACGACCGGCATCGGCTATTCCAAGGCCTTCGGCAACAGCCACTACAACGCGGTGGAGCTGAACCTGGGCAAGAATTACACCACCGACGAAGGCACTACCCGCCGCTTCGACGTGAACATCCATGTCAGCAAGGGCGATGGTGTCGGTCCGTACGGCCCTTATGGATACGGCCCCGGTCCGTGGGGCGGCTGGTAAGCGCCGCCAGGCCAACTCAGGCAGTGACGCGCATCCACACGCAGTCGATCGCATCCAGCACGATGTGCAGCAACAAGCCGATGCCGAACACGCGCGTGCGCTTGGGCACGGTGAGTCCCGCATAGACCAGCACGGCCGGCGCGGTATGCAGCGGGTGGAACCCCACGCTGCAGCGGTTGGGGGCGTAAATGGGGTCAGCCAGCAGGTGATCCAGATCGATCACCCAGCCCAGCAGCAGCAACATCCACGCCTTGGCGAACTGCGGCCGCCAGAACAACCAGGCCAACAGCGCCGGAACGGCGATGTGCAGGCACAGGTGCAGGATCGCACGCAGGCTCATGCGCCCTGGGCATCCAGCGATGCCATGTCGATCACAAAGCGGTACTTCACGTCAGAACGTTCCATGCGCGCAAATGCCTCGTTGATGTCCTGCATCGGGATCTGCTCGCATTCGGGGTAGATGCCCTTCTGCGCACAGAATTCCAGCAATTCGCGGGTCTGCGCGATACCGCCGATCAATGAACCGGACACCTGCTTGCGACCCCGCACCAGCAGGCTGGCATCCAGTGGCGGCATTTCCTCAAGCGCCCCCACCAACACGATTCGGCCGCCAACATCCAGCAGTTTGACGTAGGGGGCCAACGCATGCGCGACCGGCACCGTGTCGATGATCAGGTCCAGCGAGGACGCGGCCGCGCGCATTGCCTCGGCGTCACCTGATACCAGCACATGCTGGGCACCCAGCGCCCGTGCGTCGGCCGCCTTGCCGGCGCTGCCGGTGATCAGGGTGACCTCGCAGCCGAGCGCAGCGCCCAGCTTGACGGCCATATGGCCCAAACCGCCCAGCCCGATCACGCCCAGGCGGGTGCCGGGGCCGGCACCGTACTGGCGCAGCGGCGACCAGCTGGTGATGCCGGCGCACAGCAGCGGCGCGGCGCGGGCCAGGTCCAGCTGCGGCGACAGCGCGATGACGAAGGCGTCCCGCACCACGATGGCGCGGGAATAGCCGCCCTGGGTGATATCGCCGCTGATCCGGTCACGGCCGTTGTAGGTCATGGTCACGCCATGCCGGCAGAACTGCTCCTCGCCCTGGTTGCATTGGTCGCAATCGCGGCAGCTGTCGGCCATGCATCCCACCCCCACCGCGTCACCGACGTTGACGCTGGTCACGGCGCTTCCCACCGCCTGCACGCGGCCGATGATCTCGTGACCGGGCACCATCGGGTAGCGGGCCGACCCCCAATCGTTGCGGGCCTGGTGCAGGTCCGAATGGCAGACCCCGCAATACAGGATCTCGATGGCGACGTCGTCGGCACGCAGCGCGCGGCGGTCAATGGCCAGCGGTTGCAGCGGCGTGCTGGCCGACAGCGCGGCATAGGCAAGGGTGCGCATGGGGGGCTTCCGGGTGGATCAGCGGCCAATTGTAGGGGCCTGGTGCCGCCCCGGCGTTACACTATGCGGCCATCCGGCAGTTCCGCCGTGGTGGCCCTGGAGTGGCAATGATCAACAACGACGTACTGCGCAGCATCCGCTACATGCTCGATCTCAGCGACGGCATGGTGGTGGATACCATCCTTCTGGCCGACCCCGCGTTCAACGTGGACCAGGCACAGGTGCATGATTTCCTGCGCAAGGACGACGAGCCGCTGTTCGAGGCCTGCCCGGATGCCGTGCTTGCGCGCTTCCTCGATGGGCTGATCTACCACTTCCGTGGCCGTGACGAATCGCAGCCGCAGCGCCCGCCGGAAAAGCGCATTACCAACAACATCGTGCTGAAGAAGCTGCGCGTTGCCTTCGAACTGAAGGACGTGGACATGCATGCGATCTTCGAAAGCGCGGGTTTTCCGGTGTCCAAGCCGGAGCTGTCGGCACTGTTCCGCCAGCCCGACCACAAGAACTACCGCGAGTGCGGCGACCAGCTGCTGCGTGCCTTCCTCAAGGGCCTGACCCAGCGGGTGCGTCCGGCAGGCTGAGCCACCGGTAAGGCATGGCCCGGACGAACGGTCCGAGCGGGCGAATCCGGGCGGTTTACAGGATCCGGTACACGCGGGCCTTGGGCAGGTCTTCGTCCACCTGCAGGAACCAGCGCCCGGCAATGCCCGGCACCACTTCTATTTCAGGTGATTGCAAGGTGCTGCGCAGGCGCATCTGGCCCTTGAGTACCTTCCACTGCTGGCCGTTTTCCAGCACGAACACGGTACCCGGCTCCCAGCCTGCCACCTCGCCCTGCACGCGACTGTGCACCGGGCCTTCTTCCAGACCGATATGCATCGGCGCAGGCGCGGGGCTGGCGGCAACCGCTGCAATCGGCGCAGCTTGGCTGAGCATGCGATTGAGCAGCTGCAGCTGCTGCGCGCTCAGGCCGACCTGCTGAAGTTGCTCGGCGCTCAGGCGCTGCTCCAGCGGCACGTAGTCGCGCTGCTGGCTCCAGGCCAACGGGGTAAGCGACAGCAGGGTTGCAGCAAGCAGCAGACGGGTTTTCATGCTCAAGGTCCTTCCGGCCGATGCCGGTTGAAGCGCACTTTGCTGCAGTTTGGTTACGACTTGGTTACAAGCGCCAAGGCGGGGGCTTGCCCTCACCCCAACCCCTCTCCCGCACGCGGGAGAGGGGCTCGAATCGCTTGCACTGGGAGTGCTTGGGGTGAGGACAGGCTCCGAGCCGCAGAGCCCGAACAACCAGAAAAAGAAAAGGCCCGGCATAAGCCGGGCCTTTCTTCGCTGCATGGCGCGCAAACGCCCTGCGCGTCTTACCAGCTGAAGCGCGGACCCACGGTCCACTGCTTGTCGCCATCACGGTTCATCTTGATGTCGCCGTTGATGCCCCAGTTCTGGTTCAACTTCACCTGGCCACCCAGGCGACCATAGAACTCGCCTTCCGGGTTGATGCCGTGCTTCTTGGTGAAATCTTCATAGCCAGCCATTGCATACACTTCGGCGTGCTGGCCGAACGCGGTGCGGATGCCGGCTTCAGCGCTGTAGCCGTTGAAGTCCAGACCTGCATTGTGCTTCGGGTCGAACTTTTCGTAGGCCACGCGGGCAACGAAGTCGGTGGTCGGCGCGATTTCCTTGTTGAAACCGGCACCCACGCGCCACTGGTCCACGTCAACCTTGTTCAGGTCGGTTTCCTGGCGGGTGTATTCGCCGAAAGCATGGAAGTTCGGGTGGAAAGCGTAGGAACCCTTCAGGCCCCAACCGTCGGCGTCGCCACCGGCAGCGTCGGTCTTGGCGTAGTCGCCTTCGACGTAGTTGTAGGACAGACCGTCAGCAGCGGAAGCGGCGAACGGAAGGGCGGCAACCAGCGCCAGGGCAATCAACGAAGTCTTCATGGGTACTACCTCTGCGTTACTGACTTGATGGCACGACAACAAATGGTTGTCTGCGTCCGGATGTAATTTTTCCGTTAGTCGCCACAACACAAACTGAAACCAGCAGGTCAGTAATTACGCAATTTTTGGCTTGTATTCAGGCTATTTCTGGCACGCGCGCGCACCGTGTACCTATTCATTGATAGGAGTTGTCCTGAATGCTCAACGCTAGGCTTCCGTCTTGCCACGACCGTCGAAGGTTGTTGGCAACGCGCCGTCATGCAGCGGCACGCCTGTTTCCAGGTCACGCAGGATCGGGCAATCCGGTCGATCATCGCCGGCGCAACAATTGGCCAGCGCCTCCACCGTCTGCACCATGTCCTGCAACTCGGCGATACGCTGCTGTAGCACCTGCACATGGGCAAGCGCCATGCGTTTGACATCGGCACTGTGGCGCGAGCGGTCGCGCCACAATGCCAGCAGCTCACCGATCCGCTCGATGCTGAAACCCATGTCGCGCGAGCGCTTGATGAAACCCAACGTGTGGATTTCGCGCGGACCGTACACGCGGTAGCCGGCATCGGTACGCGCCACCGGCCCGATCAGGCCCACGTCCTCGTAGTAGCGGATCATCTTGGCGGAGATGCCACTGGCCTTCGCCGCCTGGCCGATGTTCATGCTCGCTTCCATCTTCATTCTCCGATCAGGCCTGCACAGGGCTGAAGCGTTTCAGGCGCAACGCGTTGCCCAATACGAACACCGACGACAGCGCCATCGCCCCGGCAGCAAACACCGGCGACAACAAAATTCCCCAGACCGGGTACAACACGCCGGCCGCCACCGGGATCAACGCCGTGTTGTAGGCAAATGCCCAGAACAGATTCTGGCCGATGTTGCCCATGGTCGCCTTGCTCAAGGCAATTGCATTGGGCACGCCCTGCAGGCTGCCCGACATCAGCACGACGTCGGCCGCCTCGATCGCCACATCGGTGCCGGTGCCGATCGCCAGGCCCACGTCCGCCTCGGCCAACGCGGGTGCGTCATTGATGCCATCGCCTACATAGGCCAAGCGCCCGTGTGCGGCCTTGAGCCGGCGCACCGCATCCACCTTGCCTTCAGGCAGCACTTCGGCAACCACGTCGTCGATGCCGAGCTGGCGTGCGATGGCTTCGGCGGTACGGCGGTTGTCGCCGGTGATCATCGCCACCTTCAACCCCTGCGCATGCAGGCGCGCTATCGCCGCACGGGTATCGGACTTGATCGGATCGGACACCGCGATGATCGCCGCCAGGCGACCGTCCAGCGCTGCGTAGAGCGGGCTCTTGCCCTCTTCCCCCAAACGCTGCGCCTGGCTGGCAAACACCGCCACATCCAGTCCCAGCTTCTGCATGAAGCGGTCCGCACCCACCTCAACCCGCACGCCGTCGACATCCGCGCGCACGCCATAGCCGGTGACAGATTCGAAGCTGCCCACCGCGGGCAGCTGCAGACCCTCGTGCTGGGCGGCGCTGACGATGGCACGTGCGATCGGGTGCTCGGAGCGATCCTCCACCGCTGCCACCCGTGCCAGCACCTCGTTGCGCTGGAAGCCGTCGGCCAATTGCAGGTCGGTCAGCACCGGCCGGCCCTCGGTCAGGGTACCGGTCTTGTCCACCGCCACCACCTGCGCGTCCTTCAGCAGCTGCAACGCCTCGCCCTTGCGGAACAGCACGCCCAGTTCCGCGCCGCGCCCGGTACCGACCATGATGGACGTCGGCGTAGCCAGGCCCATCGCGCACGGGCAGGCAATGATCAGCACGGCCACCGCGTTGACCAGGCCAAAGGTAAGCGCCGGCTCCGGCCCGAACAGCAACCACACCAGGAAGGTCAGCAGCGCCAGGCCCATCACCGCCGGCACGAACCACAGGGTGATGCGGTCCACCAGGGTCTGGATTGGCAGTTTGGCGCTCTGCGCCTGCTCTACCAGACGGATGATCTGCGCCAGCACCGTTGCCCCGCCTACGGCAGTTGCGCGCACGCCGAGTGCGCCGGTCTGGTTGACCGTGCCGCCGATGACGGTACTGCCGACTGCCTTCTGCACCGGTACCGGTTCACCGCTGATCATGGATTCGTCGACGTAGCTGTCCCCATCCACCACATCGCCATCCACCGCGATGCGTTCGCCCGGCCGCACCTCGATCACATCACCGCTGGCGATCTGCGCCAACGGAAGCTCCACCACGTTGCCATCGCGGCGTACGCGCGCGGTCTTGGCCTGCAGCTTGAGCAATCGCTTGATCGCTTCGGAGGTGCGTCCCTTCGCCTTGGCCTCGAGCATGCGCCCCAACAGGATCAGGGTGACGATCACCGCCGCGGCTTCGTAATACACATTGACCGTGCCCGCCGGCAGCAGGCGCGGCAGGAAGGTGGCGACCAGCGAGAAGCCATAGGCCGCCAGCGTGCCCACTGCGACCAGCGAATTCATATCCGGTGCGCCACGCAGCAAGGCCGGTATGCCCTTCTGGTAGAAGCGCCGGCCGGGGAAAACCAGCACCAGCGTGGTCAACACGAACTGCAGCAACCAGCTGTTGCCGGTGCCGAGGCTGCCCGCGATGAAGTGATGGAAGGCCGGCACCAGGTGCCCGCCCATCTCCAGCAGGAACACCGGCAGGCTGAGCGCCGCCGCCAGCCACAGGTCGCGCTTGAGCACGCGTAGCTCCTCGGCCTGGCGCAGCGCCTGCTGGTCATCGCTGCTGCCGCTTGCAACCACGTTGGCCGAATAGCCCGCCTTGCTGATTGCCGCCAGCAAGGCCGCCGTATCGGCACTGCCCTGCACGCTGGCGCGTTCGGTGGCCAGATTGACGCTGGCCGACTGCACGCCGGGCACTGCCTTCAGCGCGCGCTCTACCCGACCCACACAGGAGGCACAGGTCATGCCTTCAATCAGCAGCTCCTGCGTAGCCGGCGCAGTGACCTCGTAACCGGCCTTGTGCACCGCCTGCACCAGCGCCTCGCGCGTCACGCTGCCATCGGTATGCACGCTTGCCCGTTCGGTCGCCAGGTTGACGCTGGCCAGGTTGACGCCGGGTACCGCCTTCAGCGCGCGCTCCACCCGGCCCACGCAGGAGGCGCAGGTCATGCCTTCGATCATCAGGTCTTCAGTACTGCTGCTATTGCTCATGGCGGGTGTCCAATCCGATGCTTGCGAGGCACCTTAAAGCTTCCAACGATGGGAGGGTCAAGGCCCCGTTATCGCTTGACCTTGCCATCGTGGCAAGGTGCATGCTTGCCCTATCCCACCGGAGAAACACCATGAAACTGCATATCGAGAGCATGACCTGCGGCGGCTGCGCCCGCAGCGTGACGGCCACGGTCAAGGATGTGGACCCCGCAGCCACGGTCGAGATCGACCTGCCGACCAAGACCGTGCAGATCCAATCCAGCCAAGCCCCGGAGGCCTTCACCAAGGCCCTGGATGAAGCCGGCTTCCCGCCACAGCCGGCAGCGTAAGCCTGCCCTGCAGCGCGCGCTCAGCGCACGCGCTGCCACACCTCGCGCTCGACCCGGCGCTCGCCCTGCCAGCGCTCCAGCGTCCACAGGTCGCCTTCCAGCGTATAGCGGAAGGTGTAGCTGCCGCCCTTCTCCAGCGGGTAGGACGCCATCAGCGGCGTTTCCACGTACTGCCCGGCCTCGCTGCGGTACGTGCCTGAACCGCCGGCCCAGAACGCGCCGTCACGGGTGGTGGTGAAGGCGAAACGGCCATCCGCCAGCACCTTGCTGCCGGCCAGCTTCTGGCTGGTGTAATCCACCACGGCGCCATGCGGATCGACGGATTCACCCGATTGCAGCTGCCAGGCGCCCTGCAGCGCATCGGTGGCGTGGGCCGTGAGCGCGCCCAGCAACAGCGTGGCGGTGGTCAATGAACGCAGCAGCATCGACAGATCCTTGTCCGGAAGGGCGTCCATTGTGGGCATCTGCGCGTTGCTGTCGCCAGCAACGGCTCATCGGCAACCATTGCCGCCGACGGCGGGGCGGTATCATTGCCGCCAATCCAGAAACGAACGATGGCCCGCAACGTGCAGACCCTTCTCACCCCGGTATCGATTGGCGAGCTGATCGACAAGATCACCATCCTCGAAATCAAGGCCGAGCGCATCGGTGATGCCACCAAGCTGGCCAATGTCCGCACCGAGCTCGATGGCCTGTGGCCGCTGTGGCTGGAACAACAGCGCGCGCGCCCGTCCTTGACCGCGCTCAAGGACCAGCTCAAGGCCATCAACGAACGCATGTGGGACATCCAGGACCGCCTGCGCGAGAAGGAAGCAGCGCAGGATTTCGGCGCGGAATTCATCACCTTGGCGCGCGGCGTCTACGGCACCAATGGCGAGCGCATCGTGGTGAAGAACGAGATCAACCGCGTTGCCGGCTCGGCATTGGTGGAAGAAAAGCAGTACCAAGGGGAATAAGCCACTGCCCTGGCGTTCGCTTGGCGAACGCCATCAGCGTCCAGCCTCCCCCCTGGCGCTGCGCCAACGGGGGAGGAGCAACGGCCCACCCGCCTGCTTAGAACGCGATCTGCGCCCACAGGCCGGCCTCGTGGCTCTCCAGCCGCGACTTCGCCGTCTCGGCCCGTACCTGCTTGCCCACCGCCGCCAGCCGCAGGTGCTTGTTCGGCTTCCATTCCACGCCCACCATGCTGTATCGCTCACGCGTCCGCGGGTCGATGTCCAGGCTCATGCGGGTCTCTTCGTGGCGGGTGAACACCGCGTACTGCGGGCTCAGCTGGTAACTCGCCCAGCCCGACCAGCCACGCTGGTCATCGCTGCCCGGTTTGACCACCCGGCTCCAGTCTTCGGCACGGAAGTACTGCGCGCCAACCCGAGCACGCTCCCCCACCCAACTGGCCATGGCATTCCAACGCTGTGCGGTGTGTTCGCGCGGACGGTCGCCGGCATCCTGCGCGCGGGTGCCGCGGTAGCCCCCCACGGCCAGTTCCACGCCCTTGAGCGGAACCCAGCCCACGCGCGCTTCCACGTCTGCACGCCGGCCCAGGCGCGGCTTCTGGTAGCCGCCACCGGTGACCACCGATGCCGCGTAGGTCAGGTCGCCATACGTGTACTGACCATGCACGCCATAGTCCGCCGCATTGCCCATCTTGGCCCGGGTGATCAGCGCGCCATCAACGTAGCGGTAGCCTTCACGCACCGACTCCTGCTGGATCCACGGCAAGGGGGCATTGCCGAACCGCAACCAGTTGCCCTTGCCGAAACTGCGCTGCAGGTAGGCGTGACGCAGCCACAGGTCACTGGGACCGCTGTTGCGCGACCACTGGAAATCGGTGGTGACCTGCGCCGACCAGTTTTCGTTGAAGCGGTGGTCGACGGTGATGAAGGTGCGCTTGAGGTCCAAGGCCAAACCTTCGTCATCGCTGACCACGCCATCACGATCAAGCTGACTGGCATTGACGAAGATCTGCGCCGACACCTTGGTGGCCGGGGTGGCGTCTTGTGCTGCTGCCGCCAGCGGCAGGCAAAGCCCGAGCAGGCCCGCCGCAAAGAAAGTGGAGCTTACGCCTTGCATTACATCTCTCCTGGTGCCGGCCGAAGCCGGCAAGTTGTTCAACGGTGCGCTGCGGCGACGGCCTGGTGGCAAGGCGCGCTCAAGGCGCCCTAACCGACCCAGCCAACGGCAACAGCGAAATTCAATGCGGCATGTGACAGCGCAGGCCGAGTGCTATAGCGGCGCGGCCGGCGCGCAATTGAATATTCCAGCCCGACCGGCAGCCAGGCCGGTCGGCAGGATGTCCTGGTTCTGGCTTGCCCCGCTCCGATTCGACGTGCTCATTTTCGTCATTTGGCGAGCGCGCAACCCTGATCCAGATCAAGCAGACAAGCAATATCCACCTGCCGTGCAGGCTGCCCGCTCGCCAGTCGCGGGGTACTCGGACCCTACCCGCTTACCGAATCGGCAACATCCCCCGGCGCACAATGCTGGCACCGCCCACCCCTGCGAGGCCCTCCATGAGCTACATCGACGGATTCCTGGCCGCGGTACCGCTGGCCAACAAGGACAGCTTCATCGCCCATGCCCACCTCACCGATGCCTTGTTCATCGAATACGGCGCGTTGCGGGTGACCGAGTGCTGGGCCGATGACGTGCCGCGCGGCCAGCTGACCGACTTCCACCGCGCCGTGCAGGCCCGCGACGACGAGGCAGTGGTGTTCTCCTGGATTGAGTGGCCGGACAAGGCAACGCGTGATGCCGGCATGCGCAGGATGATGGAAGACCCGCGCATGGATCCGGCAGTCCATCCGATGCCGTTCGATGGCAAGCGCCTGGTCTATGGCGGCTTCATGCCGGTGCTGCACCTGGGCGACTAGGCAAGCGCAAGCCGCAATCGCGGACAACAAAAAGGCCAGGTCGATGCCTGGCCTTGCGTGATGTGCTGCGGGTGCGGCGTCAGTTGTCGCCGCGCAGCGCGGGGGCTGCCTGCAGTCGCACCGTTTTCATCGACAGGCACTCGGGGCAGACCCGCTCCAGAACCTTGATGACCGGTGTGTAGACCGCCTTGCATTTGGTGCACTGGACCCTTCCAGTCGTGTTGGCTTCCATAAGCCGTCCTCTTGTTTCGTCTCAAGCTTCCCGATATGGAGACGAAACCCTGGAATTCAAGTACTGAACTGAACGTCCGTGCCGATGCGACGCTTACTGCGCCGCACCCAGCACGTACAGCAACACCAGCAAGGCGATCACCCCGGCCAGCACCGCGAAGAAAATCTTCCACGCGCTGTAAGGGCGCTCGCCGGCCAGCGCGCCGGTATAGCCATTGGCCAATACCTGGTAGCTGCGTGCGCCATAGGTGTAGCTGACCAGCCACACCGGCACCAGGATGTGCTTGAAGGTACGGGCGCTGTAGTTGGCCTGTACCTGCAGGTTGCGATGGGTATCGCCGGGCACCTGATCAGCGCACAGCGCGCGGGTCTGCGCCTGCATCTGTGCCTCGCCCCGCTGCGCGGCCTGGCGCAGGTCGACCTGGTAGCGCTCCACCGTCCAGCCACGTACGAACTCGGGCGTGTACACCTTCAGATCGCTGGTGGTGGGGAACTGACCGATCTTGGCCAGCAGTTCCGGGTGAACGCCTACCGTGCCGGGGACCAGCTCGTCATCGAAGAAGTGTTGCAGCGACCCCGCCGCCGGTTCCCAGCGCGTGCGCTGCTCCTGCCGGGTCTGGGTATTGCCGTTGGAGTCGCGGTAACTCACCGTCACGTAGTAGTGGTAGCCAGCCTCGGCGGTCCAGCGCGCTGCAACCTGCGCGTCGAAGGTCCAGTACGGCAGGTACATGCCCTTGAGCGTGTCGGTCAGCGCCGCACGCTTGAGCTTGTTCGGCGCGAACCAGCGCGTGCCGTACCACTTGCGGATGCTGTCGCGTACCTGGCCATCGCTGATCTTGAACGGCAGCACGCTCTGCGGCGTGATCGCATCGCCCAGCGATTGATGGTCGATGATCGACGGCGAGCCGCAGAACTCGCAGCGGTCGGCCACCTTGCCATCGACGAATACCGAGATCGCATGGCAGCTCTGGCATTGCACCTCGCGTGGTTGCGCGCCGTAGCCGCGTTGCGCCGCCGGCGTGCTGGCCATGCTCTGCAGCAGCCCCAGCGGGCCGTCCTGCTGGGCAGCGGGAAGGGGCGGCGGCGTGGCCTGCAGGCTTGCCAGCGCCTGCACCAGGTCCAGCTCGATCACGCCGGCACTGCCATCGCCAACACCTTCGCCCGCCTGCGACAGCGGCACGATGGTGCCGCAGTACGGACAGGCCAGGGCCTGCTTGGCGGCACTCCATTGCAGATCCCCGCCGCATTCCGGGCAGGGATGTTTGCCAACTGTCGCGTTGTTCATCAGCCGCGCAGGAACTCTTCCAGTGCCGAGCGGGCAATGCGGGTAGCGTTGCCGATCTTGCGCGCCTTCAGGTCACCGGCGGCAATGGATGCCATCACGTCTTCCACCGAAACCGACAGCGCCTGCGCGGCCTGTTCTGGAGTCAGCACATCCAGCGCAGCGACCTCTGTACCAGCGGCCGGCAACGGCGGCGGCACGGGCGCGCCGCTGGCTGCGCCACCGGTCTGCATGCTGCGCATCATTTCCTGCGCCATGCCGAAACCCACCGCCATCTGTGCCGGCACCGCGGCCGCAGCAGCGCCTTCGCCACCCTCGCCCATGCCGTGGCCCATCTGGTATTTCACGTAGTCGTTGAGGTTGCCGATCACGCCCATGCTGGAACGCTTGTCGATGGCCTGCTCCACTTCCGGCGGCACCGACACGTTCTCCAGGATGAAGCTGGTGATCTCGATGCCGTACTTGCTGGACATGGCCGGGTTGATGATCGGCAACAGCGCCTCGCCCAGCTCGGAGTAACGCGAGGCCACATCCAGTGCTGGCACGCCGGCCTTGGCCAGCGCTTCGGTGAACACGCTGACGATGCGCGAACGCATGGTGTCGGCGAACTCATCCAGGCGGAAATTCTGGTCGGTGCCGGCCACTTCCTTGAGGAACCTGGGCGGGTCGACGATGCGGAAATCGTAGGTACCAAACGCGCGCAGGCGGACCACGCCGAAATCGGCGTCGCGCATCATCACCGGGTTGGCGGTGCCCCACTTGTTGCCGGTGAACAAGCGCGTGTTGAGGTAATAGACATCGCACTTGAACGGCGATTCAAACCCGTACTTCCAGCCCAGGATGGTGGACAGCACCGGGATGTTCTGGGTACTCAATGTGTGCTTGCCCGGGCCGAACAGATCGGCGTACTGGCCGGCGGCAACGAACTGCACCATCTGCGATTCGCGCACGATCAACTGCGCGCCATTCTTGATCTGGCGGTCTTCGTCCGGCCAGCGGTAGGACAGCGTGTCACGCGAGTCATCGGTCCACTCGATGATCTCGATCAGTTCCTTCTTGATGAAGTCCAGAATGCTCATGCTCAGTCCCCAGTCGACAAGCTGCCGATTCTACGGTGCCGATGTTAAGACTGCGCGTGACGCGGTGCAGACATGGGCGGGCGCAGGATGGGGCCATCTTCTGAACCGGGGTACGCCCGTGCGTGCACTCACCTTGTTGCTCACCACGCTGTTCGGCCTGGCCCTGGCTGCCGGCGGCGCGTGGTTGCTGGCCCTGCGGGGCAGCCCGTTCTATCTGCTCAGTGGCCTGGTGCTGCTGCTCGTGGCCTGGGGCCTTTGGCGGCACCGGCGCTGGCCCACCTGGTTGTATGCCGGCTGGTTGCTGGTGCTGCTGGCCTGGTCGCTGTGGGAGGCCGGGCTGTACTGGTGGCCGCTGGCCACGCGCCTGGGCGTTCCGGCGTTGCTGGGGCTGTTGATGGCGCTGCCGGCGTCGCGTCGCTCCAGCCCACGCGGCTACACCGGCCCGGCCGGCTGGCCGGTGCTATTGGCTTCGCTGGGGGTGGCGGTGGTGGCGTTTGCCGGCATCCCACGCCACCTGCACGAGATCAATGGCCGCCTGCCAATGGATATCGTCAACCCCACCCCCGCGCTGGGTGACGCCACCCAGCCGGATGGCGAGTGGCAGGCCTATGGCCGTAGTGGCTACGGCCAGCGTTACTCGCCCCTGGCGCAGATCACCCCGACCAATGTCGGCGGGTTGCAGCTTGCCTGGCAGATGCAGACCGGCGACGTGCGCCTGCCCGAAGACGTCAGCGAAACTACCTACGAGGTCACCCCGCTGAAGATCGGCAACACCCTGTACCTGTGCACGCCGCACAGCCTGGCGATTGCACTGGATGCGGACAACGGCAAGATCCGCTGGAAATTCGACCCGGCCGCCGGCATGGAGCCGCAGCGCCAGCACCAGACCTGCCGCGGGCTGTCCTACTACACCGAGCCCAGCGCCGCAGTCGCAGCAGCAACGACCGCCACCACGCCGACCACCACCCCCACAACTGCCGCAACTGCACAGGCCGTCGCGCCGGCAACGGGCCACGCCTGCAGCAGCCGCGTGTTCCTGCCCAGCGCCGACGCCAAGTTGCATGCGCTGGATGCACAGACCGGTGCGCATTGCAGTGACTTCGGCAACAACGGCGTGCTCGACCTGATGCACAACATGCCGTTCAAGCAGGCCGGCTACTACTACTCCACCTCGCCGCCGCTGATCGTTGGCAGCCGGATCATCGTTGCCGGTGCGGTCAACGACGACTACGACATCAACTCGCCCTCAGGCGTGATCCGCGCCTACGACGTGCACACCGGCCAGCTGCTGTGGAACTGGGATTCGGGCAACCCCGAGCAGACCGCCCCACTGGACACCAACAATCCCAACCAGACCTACGCCGCCAGCTCGCCCAACAGTTGGTCCATTGCCAGCGCCGACGAGGCGTTGGGCCTGGCCTACTTCCCGATGGGCAACCGCACCCCGGACCAGTTGGGCATGTACCGCAGCCCGGCCGAAGAAACCTACGCCTCTTCCGTGGTGGCACTGGATATCGCTAGCGGCCGTGCGCGCTGGGTACGCCAGTTCGTGCACCACGACCTGTGGGACATGGACACCCCGGCGCAACCCAGCCTGATCGACCTGGACCTGCCGCAGGGCCGGGTGCCGGCGCTGGTGCAGCCAACCAAGCAGGGCGACGTCTACGTCCTTGATCGCCGCGATGGCAGCCCCCTGTTGCCGGTCAACGAGCGCCCGGCACCACAGCATGTGGACATCCCCGGCCAGCGCACCGCACCTACCCAGCCGTATTCGGCGCTGAGCTTTGAACCGCCCAAGCTGCGCGAAGCCGACATGTGGGGCGCCAGCCTGATCGACCAGATGCTGTGCCGCATCCAGTTCCGCCAGCTGCGTTATGACGGCCGCTACACCGCGCCCTCGCTGCAGGGCAGCCTGGTCTATCCGGGCAACTTCGGCACCTTCAACTGGGGCAGCGTGGCGGTGGACCCGCAGCGCCAGGTGATGTTCGGCATGCCCACCTACCTGGCCTTCGTGTCCAAGCTGGTGCCCAAGCAGGACACCGGCGGCCGTGAGATGAACAAGGGCGAGCATGGTTTGAACGAAAACAAGGGCGCCGATTACGCGGTGGAAATGACGCCCTTCATGTCACCGATCAGCGTGCCTTGCCACGTGCCACCGTGGGGCACGATCGCTGCCGCCGACCTGCGCACCGGCAAGATCGCCTACCAGCACCGCAACGGTACCATCCGCGATCTCTCACCCGTGCCGCTGCCGATCCGCATTGGCGTACCCGGCTTGGGCGGTCCGTTGTTGACCGCCACCGGCGTGGCCTTCCTGAGCGCGGCCACCGACGACAACTTCCGTGCCTACGACCTGGCCACCGGCAAGATCCTGTGGGACGTGCGTATCCCCGCGGGTGGCCAAGCCACGCCGATGACCTACCTCAACAGCCAGGGCGAACAGATGGTGCTGCTGGTCGCTGGCGGGCACGGCTCAACCGGAACCAAGGCCGGCGACTATGTGCTGGCGTACAAGTTGAAGAAGTGATGGCTTTCGCCCCTGAGGTAGAGCACGCCTCCCCGGCCCTCCCCTGCGCGTTGCGCAAGGGAGGCGGCAGGTAGTGTGCCGCTGACGCTGTTGCTTGAGCCCCTCCCTTGCGCAACGCGCAGGGGAGGGCTGGGGAGGGGTGCCTTTCGCAAAGAACTCAACTTGAGCCCCTCCCTTGCGCAACGCGCAGGGGAGGGTTGGGGAGGGGTGCCTTTCGCAAAGAACTCAATCAGCCAAGATCAATCGTTGGCACGTCGTACCAGGCCGCCTCGGGGAACCGCGCCAGAACCCAATCTCGAATAAAGCCGCGACTATCGGCCGCAATCACTTCATCACTGCTGTCATCACGGCTGTTCCAGGCCACGCCATGCAGTGCAATACCGCGTGCAGCCAACGCTTCCAGCGACAACAAGGTGTGATTGATCGAACCCAATCGTCCCGAGGTGACCAGCACCACCGGCCACCCGCGTTCAGCCACGTAATCAATCGTCAGCAACTGCTCGGTCAGCGGCACCATCAAGCCGCCGGCGCCTTCGATCAGCACGGTTTCGTAACGCGCCTGCAGACGGGCGGTCGCTGCCTCGATCGCGGTAAGATCCAGCGGCCGCTGCTCCAGCCGCGCCGACAGGTGCGGTGATGCCGGGTAGGCAAACAACGCCGGCATCGTGGTGCCATCGCGGTCTTCGTCAAACAAGCCGGTGCCCATGACGCGACGGTGCAGCAGGATGTCATCCGATGCACCAACACATCCGGTCTGCACCAGCTTCTGCGTGATCAGCTGCTCGCCCTGCTCTGCCCATTGCCGCGCCAACCAACCGGTGACCACGGTCTTGCCGATCTCGGTATCGATGCCACTGACGAAGATCACCTTGCCGCTCATGCACGCATATCCTCTTCCTGCAGGCTGGCCACCAGCGCGACCATGCCTTCGCACAGCTGCTGCAGCTGTGCCTCGTTGATGACGAAGGGCGGCATCACATAGACCAGGCGACCGAAAGGCCGGATCCAGATGCCTTGTTGCAGCATCCGCTGCTGGATGCGCTCCAGGCGCAGGCCGGCCTTCAGCTCGATGACACCGATCGCTCCAAGCACGCGCACATCCGCCACCTGCGGCAACCCGCGTGCAGGCGCCAACCCGGTGCTCAGCTGTTGCTCGACAGCCGCCACCCGGCCCTGCCAATCCTGCGACAGCAGCAGCTGTACCGAAGCCAGCGCCACCGCACAGGCCAGCGGATTGGCCATGAAGGTCGGCCCATGCATGAACACACCCGGCTCGGCTCCGGCGATCACATCGGCCACCTCACGCGTGCACAAGGTCGCGGCCAGGGTCATGTATCCACCGGTCAGCGCCTTGCCAATGCACAGGATGTCCGGACTGATGCCGGCGTGCTCGCAGGCGAACAGGCGCCCGCTACGGCCAAAGCCGGTGGCGATTTCGTCGCAGATCAGCAGCACATCGTGCGCATGGCACAACTGCGACAGCTCACGCAGATACTGGGGATGATAGAAGCGCATGCCGCCGGCGCCCTGCACCACCGGCTCGATGATGAAGGCGGCAATGCTGTCGGCGCGCTCGGCAAACAACTGCGCCACCGCCGCGATGTCCGCCGGATCCCACGCGCCATAGAACGACGTCTGCGGTGCCGGCACGAAAAGACGGGAAGGCAATGCGCTGCCAAACAGGCCATGCATGCCGGTGACAGGATCGCAGACTGACATCGCGTTCCAGGTATCACCGTGATAGCCGGAGCGCGTCGTGGCGATGTTGGTCTTGCCGGGCTTGCCGCGCGCAGCCTGGTACTGCACCGCCATCTTCAGCGCCACTTCGACCGACACCGAGCCGGAGTCGGCGTAGAAGATCGCATCCAGCCCGGTCGGCACGATCTGCAGCAGTTGCTTGCCCAGGGCGATGGCGGGCTCGTGGGTGAGGCCACCAAACATCACATGCGACATGCGCCCGAGCTGTTCGATCACGGCCTGGTTCAACTGCGGATGGTTGTAGCCGTGGATGGCACACCACCACGACGCCATTCCGTCAATCAGCTCGGTACCGTCTTCCAGCTGCAGCATCACGCCATCGGCACGCGCCACCTTGAGCACGGGAACCGGGCTGCCCAAGGCACTGTACGGGTGCCACAGATGCTCGCGATCGAATTGGTCTATCACCATGGTTCAACACACCACGCCGCAGGAAGCGCGGCTTGCAGGGGGCGTACCTTACCGCTTGCGCGCCTGCGCTGCATGCATCAGCGGCAATGGATCGAACGGCCCATCACCTGCGTAGATGCCGTAATGCAGGTGAGGCGGTGTACCACGCGCGTTGCCACTGTCCCCGACAAAACCCAGGACGTCACCGGCCTGGACGACGCGCCCATAAGCCAGGCCCGGTGCCCAGTCCTGCAGATGCGCGTAGTAGTGGCGCTGCCCGGCCGGGCTGATGACCCACACCTGACGCCCACCCAGGCCACTGTCGCGCACCGCGGCCACCACCCCGGCCGTGGCCGCCACGACCGGCGTGCCGCGCTTGGCAAAGATATCCACACCGTGGTGCTTGCGGTCGCGGCCGCGAGGCGCGCCAAAGGTATCGGCGATCTGGCGTGGCTTGATGCCTTGCACCGGCACCAGGATCGCAGCCGGTGCCGGCATGCGCGCGAGCATCCAGCTTTCGCGGGCGACAACCGCAAAGGGTTGCTGCCACGCCCAGACCGCAATGGCCGACAGCACCAACAGTGCGCCAATGCGCCCTATCCACCGTCCTGCATTCTTCCGAGCTTGTTGCATCGACCACTTCCGCGTTGATCCGGTGCGCAGAAACTAGCAGGAAAACCGCTGTTTTCCAGATGATCGTCAGCTTGCTTGATGAACCGTTGCGGGACTTCTTGTTCGCTTCACATTCGCCCCATCGGCGCTCCATCGCAGCGGCGTATTCCTGCCTCAACCCTCGCTCACGCCGCCGCCATGCCGATGCTCCGCATCCTGCTGATCAATCCCCCGCACACCGCCATCGGCAGCCGCATCCCGCGCGAGCACCTGCCGCCGCTGGGGCTGCTGAGCATCGGCGGCCCCTTGCTGGACGCCGGTCATGACGTGCGCCTGCTGGATGCCGATATCGGGCCCATGCCACTTGCCGCCCTGCTCGGCGAGGTCGCGCGCCATGCCCCCGACGTGGTGATGATGGGCCACTCCGGCTCCAGCTCGGCCCACCCCACGGTGGTAGCCATCGCCACCCAGCTGAAACAGCAGCGTCCGGATCTGTGGGTTGTCTACGGCGGCGTGTTTCCCACCTATCACTGGCAGGACATCCTGCGGCAGACGCCGGCCATCGACTGCATCGTTCGCGGCGAAGGCGAGCACACCGTGCTGCAGTTGATGCAGGCGTACGCCGCCGCACAGCCGCTCGATACCGTGGCGGGCATTGCGCTGCGCGTGGACGGACAGCCCGTGGCGACCGCCGACGCGGTGATGATCACCGACCTGGACCAGGCGCGCGTGGGCTGGGAGCTGATCGAGCATGCGCGCTACTCCTATTGGGGTGGGCGGCGCGCCGTGGTGGTGCAGTTCTCCCGCGGCTGCCCTTACCTGTGCAGCTACTGTGGCCAACGCGGCTTCTGGACCCGCTGGCGGCATCGCGACCCGGTGCTGTTCGCACGCGAGCTGGCGCGCCTGCATCGCGAGCACGGCGTGCAGGTGATCAACTTCGCCGACGAGTTGCCTACCGGCTCACGCCGCGCCTGGAAGCGCTTCCTGGAGGCGTTGATCGCCGAGGATGTCGGCCTGACCCTGGTAGGGTCCACGCGCGCCGGTGACATCGTGCGCGACGCCGACATCCTGCACCTGTACAAGCGTGCCGGCGTCATCCGCTTCCTGCTCGGCATCGAGAGCTATGAGGCGGCCACCCTGGCCAAGATCCGCAAGGGTGCCGACGTGGATGAGGACCGTAACGCGATCCAGCTGCTGCGCCAGCACGGCATCCTGTCGATGGCGACCTATGTGGTGGGTTTCGAGCAGGAAACCGATCGCGACTACTGGAACAGCCTGCGCCACCTGCTGCGCTACGACCCCGATCAGATCCAGCTGCTGTACGTCACCCCGCACCGCTGGACGCCCTACTTCAATGACGTGGCCACGCGCCGGATCATCGACGACGACCAGCGCCATTGGGACTACAAGCACCAGGTGCTGGAAACCCACGGTGTACCGCCATGGCGTGTATTCCTGTGGTTCAAGGTGATCGAGGCGGTGATGCAGCTGCGGCCCAAGGCGTTGTGGCGCGTCTTGTTCCACCCTGACCGTGAGGTGCGCTACGGCATGCGCTGGTATACCCGCATGGGCCGGCGGGTATGGCCGCACGAGGTAATCGGCTTCCTGCGCAACATAGTGCGGATGCGTCCGGGCATGACGGTGGGCGACTTCTGGGGTGGGCAGGCGCAGCTGCCGGAAGAAGCGTTGGCGCGACCAGTGCGCTCAGCGCGTGCCCCGATCACCCTGCAGCTGGTTGCGATGCCATCGCCCGCCACGGAGACGCCACGATGAGCCCCTTGCTGCCCTTCTCGGCGCCGCTGGCAGCGGCGCTGCTGCTGAACTTCGTGCTGCTCGGGGCTGCCGCGATGGCTGGACGCATGCTGTTCGAAGCAGCGGCCGTGTTCGGGCTGATCGCCCTGATGATGGCCTTCCTGGCCACCAGCGGTACCGATGCGCTGCTGGTGGCGCTGGCGGCTGTGCTGCAGTTGTACTGCGCAACGGCGGCCCGGCGTAGTGCCAGGTCGCCCACCGCGCTCAACGCCCGGTCACAGCCTGCATCTGCTGTGGATAGCGTGCACCGACCACGGTGATCGCATCCAGGGCCTGCTGGATGACGGCCATGTCGGCGCTGTCCAACTGAACATCGGTCGCGCCCAGGTTTTCCTCCAGGCGATGCAGCTTGGTGGTGCCAGGGATCGGTACGATCCAAGGCTTGCGTGCCAGCAGCCAGGCCAAGGCGATCTGCGCATGACTGATGTGCTTGCGCTCGGCCAGCGTGCCGATCACCTCGATCAAGTGTGCGTTGGCCCGCCGGTTTTCCTCTGAAAAGCGTGGCAGCTTGCTACGGAAGTCGCTCGCATCGAAGTGGGTGGTGGCATCCATCGCCCCCGTCAGGAAGCCGCGGCCCAGGGGACTGAACGGCACGAAGCCGATGCCCAGTTCTTCCAGCAACGGCAGGATCTCCTGCTCCGGCTCACGCCACCACAGCGAGTACTCGCTCTGCAGCGCCGCCACCGGCTGCACCGCATGCGCACGGCGGATCGAATCGACACCGGCTTCGGACAGGCCAAAGTGCTTGACCTTGCCCTCCGCAATCAGCTCGCGCACGGTGCCAGCCACGTCTTCCATCGGCACTTCTGGGTCGACGCGATGCTGGTAGAGCAGGTCGATGCGATCGGTACGCAGGCGCTTTAGCGATGCTTCTGCGACGGCACGGATATTCTCCGGCCGGCTGTCCACGCCCTTGCTGCCGTCCGCGTCACGGAAGCCGAATTTGGTGGCAATCACCACCTGGTCGCGGATTGGCGCCAAGGCCTCGCCCAGCAGATCCTCGTTGGTATACGGCCCATACACTTCGGCGGTGTCGAAAAAAGTGACACCACGTTCATGGGCTGCGCGGATCAGGGCAATGCCATCGGCCCGCGCGACGGGCTGGCCATAGGCATGAGTCAGGCCCATGCAGCCCAGGCCCAATGCCGAGACCTCCAGGCCACTATTACCGAGTACACGTGTATGCATCATCAGGCTCCCTGGGAGTGGCCCGTCAGCGACGCCATGTCGATGACAAAGCGATAGCGCACGTCCGACTTTTCCATGCGCTCGAACGCGTGGTTGATGTCCTGCATGCGGATGGTTTCGCAGTCGGGAAGGATGTTCTTCTTCGCACAGAAATCCAGCAGCTCCTGGGTTTCGCGGATACCGCCGATCGGCGATCCGGCAATACGGCGGCGGCCCAGCAGCAGCGGCACCGTGTTGGTCTCGTCCATCGGGCCGATCTGGCCGACGATCACCAGGGTGCCGTCCACGTCCAGCAACGGCAGATAGGGATCGAGCGCATGCTTGACCGGTACCGTGTCGATGATCAGGTCAAAGCCGTTGTTGGCCTGCGCCATGGCGTCCGCATCACTGGAAACCAGCAAGCGGTCGGCCCCCAGCTCCAACGCGTCGGCCTGCTTTGACGGACTACGGCTGAGCACGGTGACATCCGCGCCCAGGCCTACCGCCAGCTTCACCGCCATATGGCCCAGCCCACCCAGCCCGATCACGCCGACCCGGCTGCCCGGGCCAATATTCCAATGCCGCAACGGCGACCAGGTGGTGATGCCGGCGCACAGCAGCGGTGCCGCGCGTTCAAGGTCCAGACCCTCGGGCATGCGCAGGCAGAACTCCTCGCGCACGACCAGGTGCTTGGCGTAGCCGCCTTGGGTGGGCTCGCCACTGATGCGGTCGCTGCCTGCATAAGTGCCCACCATGCCCTGGCGACAAAGTTGTTCTTCACCGCGATGGCACTGGTCGCATTCCATGCAGCTGTCGACCATGCAGCCCACGGCGACGTGGTCCCCCACCTGGTAACGGCTGACATCTGCGCCAACCGCGGTTACCCGGCCGACAATCTCGTGGCCGGGCACGATCGGGTAATAGCTCCAGCCCCAATCGTTACGTGCGGTGTGCAGGTCGGAGTGGCAGACGCCGCAGTACAGGATTTCCATTGCGACGTCATTGCCGCGCAGGCTGCGGCGTTCGAACGCATACGGTGCCAAGGGCGAAGTGGTGTCGAAGGCGGCGTAGCCGTAGGTTTTCATTGGGGGAGCCTTGAGTCGGGAGCAGCGAAGGCTGCCAGTCTAGGCAGCCTCCGGTTACGGATTAAGCCGTTCCGACAGAATGCAGTAATGAGCTCAGCTCATTAATCGGCGGGAGCGGCATACGCTGCGAGACCGTGGAAATCACGCCGCCGGCTGCCGGCAACCCGATATTGCCAACTTCGTGGCTTGCATCGCGCCTAGTGGGCACGCAGTGCTTCGATCACCACCTGCAGGGCACGCGAGGTCTGTCGCCGGCTGGGGTAGTAGGCGTAGTAGCCGTCGTAGGTTTCGCACCAATCGGCCAGCACCCGTTGCAGGCGGCCTGCCTCCAGCGCATCGGTCACCATGTCCTCGGGCAGGTAGGCAATACCGGCGCCGGCAAGCGCCGCGCGCAGTGCAGGCGCGCTGCCGTTGAACGTCCACTGGCCACTGACCCGCAGCTTGCAGGACTGGTTCTTCTTGTCGAATTCCCACGGCAACAGCCCACCGTGGGTAGGCAAGCGCAGGCCGATGCAGTTGTGAACGGCCAGATCCTGCGGCAGCTTCGGGACACCGTGCGCGGCGAAGTAAGCCGGCGTCGCGACCACCGCGATGCGCTGGCGTGGGCTCACCGGCACCGCGATCATGTCGCGCGCCAACTGCTCACCCAGGCGGATACCGATATCGAAGCGCTCGGCAACGATATCGGTCAGGCCGTAATCGACGGTCAACTCAACCTTCAACTCGGGATAGTCGTGCAACACCGACTGCAGCCGCGGCCATACGTAGAGATCCGCGGCATGGCCGGCGCAGTTGATGCGCACGGTGCCGGACGGAAGATCACGGAACTGCCCCATCATCGCCAGTTCCGTCTGTATTTCTTCCAGCCGCGGCGCCACCGACTGATACAGATGCTCACCCGCCTCGGTCATCGCCACGCTGCGCGTGGTGCGGGTCAGCAACCGTATCCCCAGGCGCGCCTCCAGCGTGCGCACCGTGTGGCTGAGCGCCGATTGCGATACCCCGAGCTGCGCGGCCGCACGGGTGAAACTGCCTTCGCGGGCGACGCTGATGAAGGCCACCAGGTCATTGAGGTTCTCGCGGGACATCGGCGGTGCCTGCTGCTGGGGAGCTGCCATCTTCAACATGCAGCCCGTCTACTGCAACGCGCTGGGACCGTGCCAGCCACAACGGTTCATGGAGAACAGACCTGGGGCTCACCCGATGGCCCGCTTCACCGCTGCCGCAAGAAGGCCCGCGCTGGCTCAGAACGCGCCCTGCAATGCCACCTCCCAGCGGCTACCGGCATAGTCCTCCCCAAACAGCGCGCGTGCATGGTTGTCGCTGGCGTGCGCACTGAGCCGCAGCTCCAACGGCGCGGCAAGCTTCCATATCGCGCTCAGTTGGGCGTGGGCGTAACCACCTCCCGGGGTTTGTTGCAGCGTGTAGTAGCCGGCCATCGCTTCCAGCCGCAGGGCGGGATTGAGCGGAACCCGCGCGGCGAGCTGGCTGTATAGCCCACTGTGCTCGGTGCCCAGGGCCTCAGGCGACCATGCCAACGATAACCAGTAGTTGTCCTTCCAGGTCAGCGTACTGTTGAGCTCGGTCCAGTTCAGATCCACCGTCGTCGCTGGGTAACGGTAATGCAGCAGGTTGGCGTCCAACGCCCAGTCCGTGGCCAGCTTGCCGGTCCAGCCAACAATGAAATCGAGCTCGCTGCTGGCGTGGGTCTGCGGCGCAAACTCCACGCTGGAGCCGGAGACGGCGGCGTACAGCCCACTCTCAGCGCTGATCCGGAAGCCGGCCTGTATCGCGGCATCCCCCTGGCTCTGGGTGGAACCGCGCCAGACATAGTCGCTGGTCAGTGCGGCGTTGCCGCTGAGCTGCTGTGCGCCGGCGTTGCCAATCGCAGCACTGCCCAGGAGCAGCAGGGAAAGCAGCAAGGTTTGGTGCGGCCTGCGCCGTGTGTTGTGCGTGATGTTCATTGCGTGTCCATTGGGGCCACGCACCTTGCGTGGCCTGCGCAAAGTCTGGTGGTGACCGGCGTAAACACGCGATGGCGAGCTGCCATGCCCGCATCAAATCTGCATAAAGAAAGCCGCCCTTGCGGACGGCTTGTCGATAACCATGCACGGCCTGGGGTCAGGCGCCACTGCCCACCTTGTCGAACAACAACACCGACTTGCCACGGGTATGCCCTTGCAGGATGTCCGCATACGCCTGGCGTGCGTCGCTGAACGGATAGGCGCGGCTCACCTCCCAGTTGAACTCGCCCTTGGCGACGCCATCGACCACCCGCTGCAGGTCGGCGACATTGCGCTTGACCCACATCGCCTTGACCCGCGGCGAGGACACCGGTTTGCCGGCAATGCTGCCGATGTGCCCGCTCTCCGGCACCAGCGCCAAAGAGACCTCGATCGCTTCGGGGCTGCCGGCCATGTCTACCGCTGCATCGAACGGGCCGGCGTGCACGGCCTTGATACGCTCCAGCACGCCGTCGCCGTAGACCACCGGCAAGGCCCCGAGCTGGCGCAGATAGTCCTGGTTGGCAGCCGACGCCGTAGCCACGACGTGGATGCCCAAGGCCTTGGCCAGCTGGATGGTGATCGAACCGACGCCACCGGAGCCACCATGGATCAGCAGCCATTGCCCCGGCTGCAGGGCCAGCTCGCGGAGAATGGTCGACGCGGTCTGGCCTACGCCCGCCAGGGAGCCCGCCACTTCCCAGGCCAGCCCGGCCGGCTTGGCCACCAGATTGGCGGCCGGCACCACGATGCGCGTGGCATGGGTGAAACCGTCACCCGAACCCAGCACCGCGTCCCCTACCTTCCAATCGCTGACCGCACTGCCCACCGCAGCGATGACGCCGGCAAACTCGGTGCCGAAGTACTGCGGCAAAGCGCTGTGGCGGAACTCGCCGGTCATGCGACGCGCGTCGATGGGATTGATGCCGGCTGCCTGCACATCGACCACCACCTGCTGCGGTCCCGGAGCCGGCAACTCCCCTTTCACAAACGAAAGTACCGAGGCATCGCCGTAGTGATCGGCGCTGAGCACCGTTGTGGTCAGATCATTCATTGCGCAACTCCATCAAGAGATGAGGCGTTTTAGCACCCGCCACGTGAAGCGTGCGAGGCGCATTGCGCGCTGCGCGAACAGCTGCCGCCAGTGCTTTCGCACGCGCGGCCTTGCGCCACAAGCCTCTGCAACCAAACCGCCGAAAAACCGCGCAACACCACGTTCCACGCGCTCCGGTATCACCGTGGTTACTGCTTACAAGCGTGTGATCGCAGGCAATGTTGCAATCAACGCGATGCCGCCTGCGGTACAAATACCTCGCGCTGCGCACCCTTCGGCATGGGCTCGGCAAAGGCCGGCTTGACCTCGATGGGTCCCCAATCATTCTCGCAATGGGTGAAACGCCATTGGCTGGGCTTGAAGCGCGCCTGAGCGCCATCGGGTTCGCCGGTCAGGAACTCGGCCTGGATGTCGTAATCGAACAGCGGTGCGTCGAACCACACGGTTTCGCCGGCATGGCAATCGAGGTAGGGACGGGAGGGATCAACTACCCAGTCGCCTTGCTCGCCGTCGTAGTGATACAGCGGACTGATGCGCTGGTCGCGACTGAGCCGCAAACGGCCCGGCGATGCCTCCAACGCTTCGGCCCACACCCCGGCCACCTGCAGCGGCTGCGGAAACACCAATGCATCCAAACCGCGCAACCCAAGCGGACGCTGCGCCTCACCGTTATCGAAGGCATCGCGCCGGTTGACCAGCGTGCCCTTCGGCACAAGCAACTCGCCGTACTGGAAATCACGTGGCAGCACGAACTGCTCGCGA
Source organism: Stenotrophomonas sp. (assembly GCF_032061965.1). GTDB lineage: Bacteria > Pseudomonadota > Gammaproteobacteria > Xanthomonadales > Xanthomonadaceae > Stenotrophomonas. Next base: position 81,844 of record NZ_DAMBEF010000015.1, read on the forward strand.
CTGAGCCGCTGCCAGCGCTGGATATGGAATTCACGTTCGAACTGCAGCGTCTTGTAGCCCAGGAAGCCAACCCAGATGCCGGTCACCGCCACGAACACGCAGGCGATACGCACCTTCCAGCTGAAAAACGCAGCCCATGAGCCCCGCCGACGCAACCGGTATTGCAGCGCGTGCAACAGCAAGCCCAAGGCCACCATGCCGCCGACCGCCGGCAGGACAAACATCAGCAGCAACATCTGCCAGGAGAACAACGGGCCAGGAATCATCACAACCACGACGCACGGGGAACCGGCCCATCCTACCCGCCCGGGTATGCCAACCGGGCATGAGGGCAAAACCAATCGCCATCACCCGCACAGGCACAGCGCCACGCATGGGCCGTTCTTGCCTCAAACTAGCCGGCCACCCATTACCTCCCGCGCCATGAAGTCAGCCAGCAAACCCCTCCACGCCCTGCGCAGCTGGCTGAGCATCGAGCGCAACCAGACCAGCCACGGCGAAAAATGGATCTCGGCCATCGGTGCCCTGCTGGGCATCAGCGTGGTCTACCAGCTGACGCACTGGTGCTTCCCGCATGGCTTTGGCAGCCACGCCGGCGGGGCGATCCTGCTGGCGTCGATGGGCGCCAGCGCGGTGCTGGTATTCGCCGTGCCGCATGGCGCGCTGTCACAGCCCTGGGCGGTGATTGCAGGCCACCTGTTCTCGGCCTTCGTCGGCGTGACCTGCCAGATGACGTTCCCCGACCAAGCCTGGACCGGCGCGCTGGCAGTGGGCCTGGCGGTAGGCGTGATGCACTACCTGCGCTGCATCCATCCACCTGGTGGCGCCACCGCGCTGGCCGCGGTGATCGGCGGCAGCGAGGTGCATGCGCTGGGCTACAACTACCTGCTTACCCCGGTGGCGATCAATGTGGCCGCCATCCTGGTTGCGGCGGTGGCCTTCAACGCCTGCTTCGCATGGCGGCGCTATCCGGTGCACCTGCATCGGCGCAGGCAGACCACCGTGCCGGTGGCATCGGCACAACGCCATGTCGACCTGACCCAGGAGGACTTCCACGCCGCCATCGGCCAGCTCAATTCCTTCGTCGACATCACCGACGAAAACCTCACCGAGCTGCTGGAGCTGGCCAAACAACATGCCGAACGCGATGCCCTGCACCCGGCGCTCATCGAGCCCGGCCGGTGCTACAGCAATGGTCGGCTTGGCCGCGCCTGGAGTGTGCGCCGGGTATCGGTGACGCCGGCGTTGGCCGGGCCCGCAGCCGAGCGCCTGGTCTACGCCGTGGTGGCTGGCGACGGCATCGGCGATATCGGCCATGCCAGTGCCGAGGAACTGCGGCAATGGGCGCGCTTTGAAGTCCGCCTTCGCGATGGCGGACGCTGGGCAAAGCTGGGCAGCGACTGAGCTGCATCGGGCTGCCAATGCAGCCGATTGCTCATACTTCGCGATAATCGGCAAGCACCTGAAATCGTGCCGATTGCTCTGATTTGGCGGGCAATTACAAGACTTACGCTGCGCGTGCAGACGAGGATAATCGTCCGCCTCCCCTCGCCCGACGAACCCCATGAGCACTCTGCGTCCCCGCAGCATGCCGCTGGTGTTGGCTGCGCTTTGCGCAACCGGCCCCCTCGGCATCGACATGTACCTGCCCAGCATTCCCGACATGGCCGCCAGTTTCGGCACCAGCGCCGGTGCCATCCAGCTCAGCCTGATGACCTTCTTCCTCGGCCTGATGCTGGGCCAACTTGCATACGGCCCACTGTCCGACAAATTCGGCCGCAAGCCGCTTATCTACATTGGTCTGGGCATCTTCAGCCTTGGCTCGGTGGGCTGCGCAATGGCGGACACCGTTGTGCAGCTGAACTGGCTGCGCTTCCTGCAGGGGCTGGGCGGTTCGATCGGCATGGTCATCGCCTTCGCCATCATCAAGGACGCCTTCAGCGGCGCGGCAATGGGCAAGCTGATGTCGATGGTGTTGGCCGTGCTGGGGCTGTGCCCGGTGCTGGCGCCGTTGGCCGGCAACGCGCTGCAATCGCTGGAATCATGGCGGGTGATCTTCTGGGCACTGGCTGCCTGGGGTGTGCTGGTGGCGGTGGTTGCCGCCGTGCTGCTGCCGGAGACCCGCAGCCCTGAAGCCCGTGCAGGCTTCACCCTGGGGCGCACCGCGCACACCTATGTGCAGATACTTTCGGACAAGCGCTTCCTGCCGTTCGCGCTGGCCTTGTGCATTGCCCAGGCCGGCTTCTTTGCCTATATCGCCGGCTCCTCGACCGTCTTCATCCGCCACTACCAGCTCTCGCCGCTGCAGTTCAGCCTGCTGTTCGCGCTCAACGCTGCAGGCCTTGTGGTCGCCGCCATCGTCAACCCACGCCTGCATGCACGCATGGGCGTGTTGAAGACGTATCGCCGCGTGAGCTTCGCCTACTTCGCGGCACTGGCCGCGCTGTTGCTGACCATGCTGGCAGGCATCACCGCGCTGCCCGTCCTGTGCGCAGGGCTGTTCATCACCGTGGCGCTGCTGGGCTTGCTGATGCCGACCGGCAGCCAGCTGGCCTTGATGCAGCAGGGCCGTCATGCGGGCACGGCGGCGGCCTTGCTGGGCGCGATGCAGTTTGGTGCCGGTGCATTGATCACCGCTGTTTCCGGCGCCCTGGCCTATCTGGGCGGCATGGGCCTGGTGGCCGTGATGGCCAGCTGCGCGGCAATCTCAGCGGCGATCTGCCTGCTGCTGTTCCCGCGCAACGTGGAAGCCTGAGCCGATCGGCGCATCGTCACGGGGCTGTACCCGGTGGCGATGCGCTGGCGCCTTGCGCTCATAGCCTCAGCGCGTCGATCACGATATCGAAGAGGTTGATTGGCAAACGGCAGGCAAGGCTTTCGTGCACGCCGAACCAGTTGCAGCCCACCCAGCCAAACGGCATCAGCAGCAATGCCAGGATCAGCAGGTCGATGATCCAGTTCCAGTGACGTCGGCGCTTCATCTGCCAGAGCGCGTCGACAAAGAACCCCGCCAGCATCACCAGCGCCACCATGCCAAGCAGCAAGGCCAGGCCCAGCCCGGTGTCGCCGCGATGTTGCTGACCCGCGGCATGCGCCGCTGCCATGCGTGCATAGCCCAGCAGCGCCAACAGCGGCGCGATGAACAACAACAGCCGCAGCAGCACCGACCACGGATAGCGCGCCCACAGCTTTGTTGGCGATGCATCAATCACGGTCTGGCGCTCCCAGCGGGAACAGATGCCGGTGGCTACGTGCCTCCTCCACCGCGCGGGCAAATGCAGGACGCTGCAATAGACGAGCGCGGTAGCCCTGCAGCAGCGGATAGGCATCGCTGATACGGTGCGTCCAATCGGCATAGAACAATGCCGGCGCCGCGGCACAGTCTGCCAATGAGAACGCATCGCCGCAGGCCCAATGGCGGCCTGGCAACTGTGTTTCCACCCAGGCGTAGGCCAGTTCCAGCTTCTGTTCGGCGAACGCCCGCGCCTCGTCGCGCTTTCTGTCCTCGCCGCTCATCGCACCGAGCACGGCATGCTGCACCGGGCTCATCACATGCAGATCGAAGAAGCGATCCATGAAGCGCACGTCCAGCGCCTGCATCGGTGCCTCCGGTATCAGGCGCACGTGACCTGGATGCTGCAGCTGCAGGTACTCGATGATGATGCTGGTCTCGACCACGCTGCGGTCGCCGTCCAGCAGCAGTGGAAATTTGGCCAATGGCCAGTGTTGCAGCCACTGGCCGACGAACGCCGGGGTTTCCGGCGCAATCAGCCGGAACTCGAAGGCGGTGGCGTTCTCGTAGAGCGCTATCAACACCTTCTGCGTATACGAGGAAAAGGGATGACCGTAGAGCACCAATGACATCACAGCACCTCCGCTGGACAAGCATTCCGCCACGCTGTTGGCGTGACCATCGAGTTCCTGACAACCGCGGGCTCAGCCAGCACCCACATCGCAATCATTTGGTGCCGCCTGCCCGGCAAAGCGGTCGGCTATCCAGGCAACCGTCGCATCAGCCGCTGCAATGGCGGTGCTGGCATGGCCGGTATCGGGCAGGCGCAGGTAGCGCGCAATCGCACCCGCCTGACAGCTATGCATGAAAAACGCCTGTGTCACCGGCGTGGCCACCAAGCCATCGCCGTCGGACTGCACCAGCAGCAAGGGCGCACTACCGGCAGCAAGCGCTGTGATCGAATTGCGTGCCATCAACCCATCCCAAGGCGCCCGGCCAGCGAGGTCCAGCTTGCCCAGCCGCGCCCGCAGGCGTAGCAGGCGTACCAGCGCGGCCGCGGCGAACGGATCGCCTTCGCAACCGGCCGTGGCACGTTCGATCACGCCCTGCGTAGTGCGGTTGCCGATGGTGGACAGGTCAGCGCCATAAACCTTCGACCAGCTGCGCGCGGTGAATGCCGTCAGCAGGCCACGCACGGTGGTGTCGGCATGTTGCATGTTCTGCGCCAAGTCGGTGGGTGGCGATACCGCAGCAACCCCCAGCAGCTGCAGCTCCGGTGCGTAGCTGCGCACGCGCTGGGCGGTGAACAGGCCCGCGTGGCCACCCTGCGAATGCCCCCACGCAACAAAGCGGTGGCCGGCACCGGCCGGAGCGAAGGCACGGGCAGCACGCACCGAATCCAGCACCGCGGCGGCGGCGGCATCACCGGCCAGGTAGGCATGCGGCCCCGCCGTACCCAGGCCCGGATAGTCCGTGGCCACCACCACCCAACCGCGCGCCAGCATGTCGGTCAGGGCGGGGATCTGCTCCAGGCTGCGGATAGGGGTGCATGCCGGCTCGATCCCGACCGTGCCATGCGCCCAGGCCACCACGTCACGCCCCTGCGCCGGACTGGCACCGTCAGGGGCAATCAGCACGCCCGAGGACGGCGTTGGGTTGCCGTCGACATCGGTGGTTTCGTAGCGGATACGCCACGCCTGGGCGCCGGGCGGCGCGCCTTGCATCGGTGCAGCGTCCAGCAGCGCACCAGGGCTGGCCATGGCGGGGGCGATGTGAAGCGAGGCAGTCAGTACGGCGTACAGCAACAGACTGCGCAACACAGCGATCTTCATTTCGTCACTCCGCCCCGGTTGCGCCGATGCTAGCCCAATCCGGGTGCGGACAACGGATCAGCCGCTGGTCCTGGATGCCCGGCTTTTCGATGCCAGTGGCTTTGCCGGCTTGCGCGCGGCGGGAGCCTTGCCGGCGACGTTGCGAGCTGCCTTCTTCACCACCTTTTTGGCGCCCTTCTTCACCACCTTCTTGGCCGCCTTCTTTACCGCTTTCTTCGCCGCCTTGGCGGGCGCCTTGGGCGGTGCCTTGCCCATCGCCACGCCGTTGACCCGGCTCGCCTCCACCACCTGGCCACCGCCGTGCAACAGCGGCCGCGCCTCGCCTTCGGCTTCCACCTTGCTGCCGGGTTTCAGATCCAGCTTGCGCATGCCGTCGGGACGGGTATGGATGAAGTCGCCGCTGTCCAGCACAACGCCATTGGCCTCGCCGTGGCGCGCATAGTTCAGCCGCACCACCTTGCCGGTGTAGCTGCGCTGCGTAGCTGTCGCTCCCGCCTTGGCGCCGCGCCGCCCCATGCCGGGCAGCTTGTGCAGCTGATACCGCGGATGCGCTGCCGGCCCCTTGTCAGAAGGCGGCAACTCGGCCACCACCGCTGCAACCACAGTATCGGGCGCCACGCCTGCCAGGTAGGCGGCGGAAGCATGGTCATCCTTGTCCAGCACCAGCTGCACCCGCTGGCTGCCAACGCGTAGCAGGACGCCCTCGATGCCGCCTTTGGGCCCATAGATCAGGTGGATGATGCTGCCTTGCAGGGTAATGCTGTCGTGCCTGGGCATGAGCGGCTCGCCATTGAGGAGGTGATGGCCATCATCCACCAACCGTCCGTTATGCGCCTGTATTGGCGCCGCCTTCCACCTGCGCCATGGATTAGGATGCAGCCCACCGCCCCAACCGCGCGGAACGCTGTATGACCACCCTCGCCGAGCTTGGCCCGCGCATCTGCATCATGGGCCCCTCCAACAGCGGCAAATCCACCTTGGCTGTTGCCATCGCACAGCGCAGCCAGCTGCCGGTGATCCACCTGGACCAGCTGTTCCACCAGCCACACAGCAATTGGCAGCCACGCCCCGAGGCAGAATTCCTGCAGCTGCATGACGCCGCCATCGACCAGCAGCAATGGGTGATGGAAGGCAATTACTCGCGCACCCTGCCCCAGCGCCTGCAGCGCGCCACCGGCTTCATCCTGCTCGACCTGCCCACCGCAACCAGCCTATACCGCTACTTCCGCCGTACCTGGTTCGAGCGGACCCGCCACGGCGCACTGGCCGGCAACAAGGACTCGGTGAAGTGGGAGATGATCCACCACATCGGCGTTGTCACCCGGCGCAACCGACGCAGCTATGCGGCGCTGTACGCACGTATTGCCCTGCCCAAGCTGCGCTTGGCCAGCCGCCGTGAGCTGGATCGCTTCTATCACGCCGAAGCCCTGCGCCGCTAAGCGCCCCATTCGCCAGCAGCAAAGAGGCGGAATGGAGGCGTGTTAGATTCGCGACCAACCGCGTATGCACGATGCAGGGCCGGGCAATGCGTGCTACCACCATCCAGGGATACGACGATGCGTTTTCAACCCAGCCGGCACCACGCCGCGGCCGCTACTGCGCTGTTGCTGCTGCTGCTTGCCAGCCTGAACGTTTCGGCTGTGCCGGCACGCAGCTACGTCACCCAGATCCCCGAACTGCTGCAGCATGCACCGGCCTCCGACTGGCAGGCGATTGCCGACGATGACATCGTGGTACTGCAGTTGTCCTCCGGGCCGGTCGTCACTGCCTTGGCACCATTCTCCGCACCGCTGCACACGGCACGCTGGCGCAGCCTGATCCGCAGCGGCTACTTCAGCCACAGCTCGATCCAGCGCGCGCAGGAAAACTATGTCGTGCAATGGGGCGAAAACAACGGCAGTCGCCCAGCGGGCGACAGCGCCGCAGCGTTGCCAAAGCAGACCCACTTCGCGCTGACACCGGCGCTGGCGGAACGCGTGGTCGCGCTCAATGCAGCGGACAGCTATACCGCCAACGTCGGCTTCATCGCCGGCTTCGCAGTCGGTATCGACAAGGCCCGCCAGCACGCCTGGTTACTGCACTGCCACGGCGCAGTGGGCACCGTGCAAGCCGACCCGGACAGCAGCGATGGCGGCGTGTACTTCTACGCCGCCATCGGCAACCCGACCCGCGAACTGGATGACAAGCTGCCGGTGGTAGGCCGCGTCATCGAAGGTATCGAACGGCTGTCCACCTTGCAGCGCGGGCTGGGCGAATACGGCTTCCTCGACGAAGCCCATCATGTGCCCATCCTGCAGACACAGCTGGCCAGCGAGATGCCTGCACAGACCCGGCCACGCTTCGAACGGCTGCGCACCGATAGCGGTACGTTTGCCGCGCTGCTGCGACTGCGTGCTGCCTCGCTACGCAAGCAAGCTGATGCCGACGCGGCCTATCCGCTGGATGCATGCAGCGTTCCGCTACCGGTGCGGCGGGTGGCGATGCTGCCGCCCGGGGAATGATCCTGCTGCTGGCGCTGTCCTACGTCACACCACCAAGACCAGTACCGCCCTCTCCTGCCGATGGAAAAGAAGCCGGCAACCGCCCGGCTTTTTCATATCTTCGGCGCTCAGGCAGACGGCCCACCTCCACTACGATGGAGACCAGGCTCTGCAACCTCCTTGCCGGCGGTAGTGCCAGCAATAGCGCCTGTTGCCCCGCAGACCTGCGTACCGATCGGCCCCAGCAGCGAATCCACGGCGGCCCCAACTGCCCGCATTGCGTGGAACGCCAATGACGCGACGCCATCGGCGTGGGGCATGCCGCCTGCCGGCCATCCGTCGCAAGCCGGCATTACCTCTGTCCTTGGACAGCGCCTGTCCGCATCTGCGAGGATCGGGCAACCAATGACGACAGGGATGTGCTGCATGACGTTGTCCTTCCATCACGCTCTTATTACGCTTGCATTGATGCTGACGGCGCCTTGTTCGGCAACGGCGGCAGCAGCAGCGGCCTCACCGGCGGGTCCTACGCGCACTGCGATACCCACCCGTTTCGAGCACCAGCGCATTCTTGTCACCCCGCGCCTGGCAGGTGGCGCGACAATCGTCTTCTATACCGACAGCGGTGGCGGCCTGAACATGATCCGCGAGGACGTGGCGCAACGACTGGGCCTGAGCCCCGGCGCGGATGTGGAGGAAGAAGGCCAGCCGCCACTCAAGACCGCGGCATGGCCGGCCTTCGTTGAGGACGCCAGCATTCCGCCTGCCGAACATGACAGTTTTCTGCAGGGGCGACTTGCGATAGTGCCCGCCGAAGGCTTCGGCGAAGGCCCCATGCTCAATGAGGGCTTTCTTGGCAGCCGCTGGTTTGCCGGACGCGTGTGGGAGTTTGATTACCCGGCCAGTTCGCTCCATGTGCTGGAAGGCTGGACGCCACCGGCCAGCGCCCGCAGCACAGCAATGACGATGCTGCCGAACCGCAACATGTACTGGCCACGCATCCAGGTCGAGATCGACGGGGAAAAGCTCGACATGCTGTTCGATACCGGCCCGAGCTGCGGCTGGGCGCGGACGGCGCCAAGGCATTGGGCCACGAAGAAGGCGCACGGGTAGCTGGCAGCTTCATCACCACGCGTCAGTACCGCAAGTGGCGCGACGCACACCCCGATTGGCCGGTGGCAATGAAAGGCGATGGCGGCACGCCGATGATCCAGGTGGCCAACGTGCGCATCGGCGGCACCGATACCGGACCGGCCTGGTTCGCTGCACGTCCGGATCGCAACTTCACCGAGTTCATGTCATCGATGACCGATGCGCCGGTGGAAGGCGCCATTGGCGGATCGGCGTTCGCTCGTTTGAAGATGGTCGCGGACTATCCGGCGCAGAGGCTTTATGTGCTGCCGTGAACGCACCACGTTCCTTCTGGAGTTGTGATGAAAAGATCGGATCGAAGCAGCCGACGCTGACGTCGGCTTCCCTTCAGCTATCGAAGCGCAGCGCGTAACGACGGACTACGTCGATATTTTGCTGCGCCATGGCCTGAATCTCCGGGGCAACTTCTGCTTCCGCTACCTGCTGCCAAAACTGCACAGCCAACTGTGCAGCCCAAGCAATGAACGCCGCTTGCCCGGTCCTGTTGGGTGCATTGATGCTTACCAACGCAGGTGCACGAACATTTCCTGATTGCGCAGACGGAGCCAAATACATCGGCAACATGTCGTAGGCAGGACGCAGGGGTAGCGGACCACTGTCGATCAAGTCAAAACCGATGTTGCCTAGATGCATATCGGTATTGCCGATGAGCCTCCCGAACCAATGCAGCCGCGCCATGTTGTCGGCAGTGTCTTGCGTGATCAGTCGCTCATTAACGAGCTGCTCGCCAGCCAGACCCCAGTCACGTGTTCCCTCGCCGATGAAGGCCGCATCCAGCGCCAATAGCGAAACGAAGCCGCGCCTGCCCAATTCGTCCGCAGTGCGATCAAACCGCTCCACTTCAAGGAACACGTGTTCGTCGCTGCGCAGCAATTGCGTGCGGGCAGCCGGGAAGCCCGCCTCGCGCAGCGTGGTCAACGCCAGATGCTCGCAGACGAGCAGATCCGCCCAACGCGCACCCAGCGCGTTCGACGACGACAGCGCGAACTTGACCAGGGCAGCGTAGCGACCCGTAGCGGTTACAACGGTCGCCGTGAACTTGGGCTGCTCGCCGCCTGGAGACGAACCAACTTCCTCGCCATCGAGAGCTTCCTTGGCGCGTATGGCATAGACGTCGTGCCGGCTGTCCATGTCCACGCGATCCGGTGGCGCATCCACATCCAGCAACGCCCGGTCGATGGCGGCCTGCCCCAACAGCAGGTCGCCGACGCTGGTGCCGCCATGCAGGATACCGAGCAGGTTGTCGCGCGACTGCCAGCTCTTCAGGTCCGCGGGCACCCCCAATGCCCGGCCCAAACGATGCGCAAGGGAACGACCAAGGAAGCCTTGCGGACGCACATCGTCCAGAAACCAGGGCAGCCCCGGAAAGTAACCCGCCGGGCCATCCACGGCGCGCATCAGGTTCGGACGATCACCTGTGGGTTCAAGAAGGAAACCGTCTCCACGCAACGCGTGCAGGGTGCCCAGTTCTTCCATGTTCGCTTCTGGGCCCATCCGGTAAAGCGGCCACGTGTTGGGCCGGACCAGAGCCGTGGCTACATAGGCCGTGGCGCGCGCCTTGCCAATCCGGCGCACCTGATCACCGGCCTCCGCGACCAACCGGGATAGCACGGGGCGGGAAACCGCCAGCTTTTCGACCAACTCGCCGGCCGGCACCGGTTCCCCGCTCTGCAGCAGATCGAGCAGTTGCAGGACGCTGGCTGAGGAAGGACGGGCCATGATCAATGCTCGTTTCTTTACGATTCAAGAAACGATACTAGCCTCATGAAGACTTTTCAACACGTTGATATGAATAACAATTTCATTAGAAGCCGTCTTCACTATCCGCCTATTTCTTTACGATCCCTCGCCGGCTGGACGTGGCTATCAACCGCCTGTTGCAGCAGAACCAATTGGTTCTAGAAAACCAAGGCCACGTAACGAACGAAGGCCACAGCGGAAACCCGACTCTGACCCCGGTTTTCGCAACGTTCGCTTTTGGCCCCCGCGCGGATGCTGCAAGCAGGCAGCCCGCACCTTTCCCTGGCAACAACTCAAGTTTCACCAGGCCGGATGTAGGCTCTGACCAAACGAAGTCCGCCAAGTGAAGTCCGACATGAAGTCAGTGCCCCAATTGCTCCTGCTGATTGGCGTCGCCTGCGGCGGCATACTCACCGCTGCTGCCCAACAACCTGGGTCTGCCGCCTACAACTCGGTCTACCTGCCCGCACATGGCGTTGGCGACACCCAACGCAACAGCAACGCGCGCCAATGGGGCGCGTTCGCCTCGGGCAAGCACTCGGTCGTGGGTTGGACCGTGGACGGCAGCTCCGCGCAGGACGCCAGCGACAAGGCCGTTGCTGCATGTGAGGCGGCCGGTGGCGAAGACTGCGGTCTGGAGTTCACCTTTGGCGATCAATGCGCCGTGGTGGCGTCCGGCCCCGAGCAGTGGCACTGGAAGACGGGCAATGACAATCTGGGCAAGCTGAAGCGCCAAGCCCTGCGCCAATGCGGCAGGGACTGCAGCATCATCCGCGAAGGTTGTGCGCTTCCCCAAGATTGAGGAGCGACGCTCCTTCCGGCTACGGCCAGGGGCAGATTGAAAACCCGACTCCGGCCGCCACCTCCCGCCGGAACGGATCGAAGGATTGCCGCATTTCTTTACCATTCAAAACCGACGCCCAAGCGCCTTGCGCCCCCTCAATGCGGATCCGGCCCGCGGTGCCCGCGGACTGTTGTAGCCCGGGTAAGCGCAGCGCACCCGGGGTCGCATGAACCCAGATATCAGGCAGGATTGCCTATGCGTTGATGCGCCGGTACTGAGCAACCCAGCAGCTGAACGCATTGCTTGCCCCCCCCAAACCCCGGGTGCGCTGCGCTTACCCGAGCTACGGGCTACTCGGTTCGTTCGCCATATCCGTGGATCGAGAATGATTCGGCGCCTGCCCAGTCTTCCGTCAGCATCCCCTCGCGGACATAGCGATGGAAAGTGGAGTGTGGCCAGTCGCGCACCGCACTCACGCAGCCATGCTTCAACGGGTTGATATGCACATAGTCCACGCAGGCTTGGAGCTGGCTCGCATCGCGGATGGTTCGCTCCCAATAGCGCGCCTGCCAAGGAGATGGATGGCCCGGAACGAAGACCCTGCGGGTGAAGCCTTTCTTGATGTCCTGCCACAACCGTGGATAGTCATCGGAGCTGGCATCCATCTGGATCACCGCGTGTAGATGTTCCGGCAGCACCACCGCAGCCAGAACCAGGTGAGGCACCCGGCGCGCCGCATTACGCCACGCCTGCTTCAGCGCGTTGATCTCGCGCACCAGCAGATCACTACGCCGATTCTGCAAGGTCACGGTGAAGAAGTAGCTGCCGCCGGCAACACGATTACGTCGATAGTTGACCATCGCCCCAGCGTAGCCATATCACCGCACAACGCCTGCCCCGCGACCCGTAAGCAAACCACCCGCCAAACACCAGTCAACCCGTAGCCCGGGTAAGCACAGCGCACCCGGGACCAGGCAATGCTTGGCACCGCATCAAATCGCAGCCGCGGGGATGCTTTCGTTGGCTTCGAAAGGGATCAGCGAAAGCGCGAAGCAAAAAAGCCGTGTAATGACCCACTGAAAACCTGCTCAGGTGTTAGTTTTCCCAAAGGAGACACC
>NZ_DAMBEF010000016.1:0-69447 GCF_032061965.1 Stenotrophomonas sp.
GGTCAGCGCCGGCATCTTCAGTTCCGGCATCACGATCAGGATGCCGATCGCCAGGCCGACAATCGTGCCGATCTTGAGGAAGGTGGACAGGTAATCGCGCGGGGCCAGCAGCAGCCACACCGGCAGCACGGCGGCGACGAAGCCGTAACCGATCAGCATCCAGGTGATCTGGATGCCGGTGAAGGTGAACATCGGGCCCATCACCGGGTCAGCAGCAACCTTGCCGCCATACCAGATGGCAGCCAGCAGCAGGATCAGGCCGACGACCGAAATCTCGCCGATCTTGCCCGGGCGGATGTAGCGCATGTACACGCCCATCAGGATGGCAATCGGCATTGTTGCGATCACCGTGAACATGCCCCAGGGGCTGCCCTCCAGTGCCTTCACCACGATCATCGCCAGCACCGCGAGGATGATGATCATGATCATGAAGACGCCGAACAAGGCGATGGTGCCGGGCACCTGGCCCATTTCCTCACGCACCAGGTCACCCAGCGAGCGGCCGTTGCGGCGGGTCGAGATGAACAGGATCATGAAATCCTGCACCGCGCCGGCCAGCACCACGCCGGCGATCAGCCACAGCGTGCCGGGCAGGTAGCCCATCTGTGCAGCCAGTACCGGGCCAACCAGCGGACCGGCGCCGGCAATGGCGGCGAAGTGATGGCCGAACAGGACGTGCTTGTTGGTCGGCACATAGTCCAGACCATCGTTGTTGAGGACCGCAGGGGTGGCACGGGTGGGGTCGACGCCCAGCACCTTGTTGGCGATGAACAGGCCGTAGTAGCGGAACGCGACCAGATACAGCGATACCGCTGCGATCACGATCCACAGTGCATTGATGTGCTCGCCGCGGCGTAGTGCCACGACGCCCAGACAGAATGCGCCGATCAGGGACAGTAGCGCCCATCCGGCTTTGGAGAAACCTTTCATCGAGTGGCCTCGCGGGGGAATGGGGTCAAGGGTCTACCCATGCCGGTCAAGGGTCAATGTGCAGGACTGCCCAAGTGTCTGCGACTTTGGTCTTAGGACGATTCCCGGGCCGACCTGACTACGGGTGGGTTATGGCCTGCGGCGCTACCGTGTCCGCAACGATGGGTTGCGACCATGGCGGTTGCCGCAGCCGCATGGCGCCCGCATTGTCAGCCGTATCGCCAGGAGATAGCCATGAGCAGTCAGCCGTACGCCACCGTCTTGCGCACCATGAAGGGCATGCCTACTTCCGATGGGGCGGGGGTCAGCCTGACCCGCGTGATCGGTACCCCGGCGCTGCCGGACCTGGATCCATTCCTGATGCTGGACGAATTCGGTACCGATCGCGCCGAGGACTACATTGCCGGTTTTCCCAATCACCCGCATCGTGGCTTTGAGACCGTCACCTACATGCTCGACGGGCGCATGCGGCATAAGGACAACCACGGCAACGAAGGCCTGCTGACACCGGGCAGTGTGCAATGGATGACCGCCGGCCGCGGGCTGGTGCACTCGGAGATGCCCGAGCAGGAGTCTGGCCGCATGCGCGGCTTCCAACTGTGGGTGAACCTGCCGGCGCGCGACAAGATGGTTGCGCCGCGCTATCAGGAGTTCGCACCTGAGCGCATTCCGCTGATCAAACCGGTACCGGGCGTGCAGGTGAAGGTCATCGCCGGCACGGTTGGGCAGGTGCAGGGGCCGATCCAACAGCCCGCCACCGAACCGCTGTATCTGGACGTGGCGCTACAGCCCGGTACCCAGTGGCAGGTGGCATTGCCGGAAGGACATAGCGCTTTTGCCTACGTCTTCGAGGGCCAGGCATTGTTGGGCGATGCGGAGGACGCGCGCAGCGTCGGCCAGCATGAGTTGGCGGTGCTGGGTGCCGGCGATACGCTGCCGCTGCAAGCTGGCGCGCAGGGCGCACGCCTGATCCTGGTGGCCGGGCGCCCGCTGCGTGAGCCGGTGGTGCGCCACGGGCCTTTCGTGATGAACACCCGGCAGGAATTGATGCAGGCTTTCATCGACTATCAGGAAGGTCGCTTTTGAAAGCGACCCATAAGACGCCGTCGATCTGATCCAGCCAATTCCATCCGCGTCGTCCCGTAATCAGGACGGGCGGTGGGGTCAGCGGCCCCCGGCCAGCGCGGACGAAGACAGGTTCAGTGCCTGGGTCAGGTTCTGAAGATTGCCCAGTTCGCCGGTGTCGGCGGCGTCGATCCAGATCTGGGCAAAGCGGTTCTTGTCCAGTTTGACCACGGTGATGCGGCGCGACTCCAGCCCGGGCAGGTCGCGGCCACCCATGTCCAGCTTGTACCAGTACATGGCTTCGCCACCGAAGCTGCCTTTTTCCGCACGCAGGGAGCGGTTGAACGACATATCGGGGTCGCGGGCGGTCAGCATCATGTTCAGGACCGTGCGTCCGTCACTGGTGGCGGCCTTGCAGACAATGAAGTCGCTTTGGGTCTGTTGTTCCCAATGCAGGCCGGCGTCAGCGGGCAAGGTGGGGCACTGCTCGGCCTGTTGGGCCAGGACGGCGCTGCTGATGGCGAGCAGCACGGCTGCGGAAACGCTACGGACAGTCTTCACTACGTAATCCCCATGAAGCATCGTCCGCAGGGCGGCACGATGGCAGTCGAATTCGAGTTCTGAACGTTGTTTGTGGCAGGTGGTTGCTGAGGCTCCTTGCCCGGGTGCGCATATCCCCATGCGCCTGGCCACCCGCTGACGGTATTACAAAAGCCGCCACAGATGCAAAGCGTAGGCGCAGTCACAAAAAAAACGGCCCCGGGAGGGGCCGTTTTCGCAATGGCTTCACAGCGGAGCTTACTTGTCGCTGCCCAACCACTTGTAGGCGACGCCACCGATCAGCGCGCCCAGGATCGGGGCAACCCAGAACAGCCACAGCTGGCTGAGGGCGCCCGCGCCAGCAAACACGGCCACGGCAGTGGAGCGTGCCGGGTTTACCGAGGTGTTGGTGACCGGGATGCTGATCAGGTGGATCAGGGTCAGGGCCAGGCCGATGGCGATCGGTGCGAAGCCGGCCGGGGCGCGGCCGTGGGTGGCGCCCATGATCACGATCAGGAACACCGCGGTCAGCACCACCTCGCACAGGAACGCCGCCGCGACGGTGTAGTCGCCCGGTGACAGCGCGCCGTAGCCATTGCTGGCGAAGGCGCCGGCCTTGCTGCCGTCGATCAGGAAGTTGGCATTGCCCTGCGCGATCTGCAGCAGGATGAAGCCGGCGAACAAGCCGCCCAGCACCTGCGCCACGATGTAGGGCACAAGATCCTTGCCGGAGAAGCGACCGCCGGCCCACAGGCCGATGCTCACCGCCGGGTTGAAGTGCGCACCGGAAATATGGCCGAACGCATAAGCGCCGGTCAGCACGGTCAGGCCGAAGGCCAGCGAGACACCCACGAAACCGATGCCCAGCGGGTTGCCGTCACCGCCGAAATTCGCAGCCAGCACTGCGCTGCCGCAACCACCCAGTACCAGCCAGAAGGTGCCGAGGAACTCGGCAGCCAGGCGCTTTCCCATGCTCATGATCTATTACCCCAGAATTACCCCGAAACGGGTGTGGGGAAAATACACTCAGAACACTGGCAAGTGCGTATTTAAATCGTTAACCGGTGCGCAGACAGCATGTCTGGCAATAGGTACAGCCCGACTTCAACGCGGCAACGGGATGAACTCCTTGTCATCGCCGGGGATGGTTCCGAAACGGCCGTTTTCCCAATCGTCCTTCGCCTGCTCGATGCGCTCCTTGGAACTGGATACGAAGTTCCACCACAGGTGGCGCGGTGCATCCAGCGGTTCGCCGCCCATCAGCATCGCCTTGACCGGTGTCTTGGCGCGCAGACGCCCACGGGCCCCGGCGTCAGGGATGACCAGGTGCTGGGTAGGGATGTCGGTGCCATCGAGCTGCGCATCGCCCTCCAGGATGTAGAGCGCGCGCTCCACGTGCGAGGTATCCAGGTCGATCTCGGCGCCGGGCGCAAGGTCGATCGCTACATTCAAGGTGTCGGCGAATACCTGCACGGGCGATTCCTCACCGTAGGCACGGCCGGCGATCACCCGCAGCCATGCGCCATCGCGGCGCTGTTGCGGCAACTGGTCCGCGCCGAAGTGGAAAAAGGCCGGATCGGTCTCTTCGTGACTTTTGGGCAGCGCCACCCAGGTCTGCATGCCGTGCAGGCTCTGGTCATGCTCGCGTGCGGCAGCCGGGGTGCGCTCGGAATGGGCGATGCCACGCCCTGCGGTCATCCAGTTGACGTCACCCGGGCGGATGATCTGCTCCGAGCCCAGCGTGTCGCGATGACCGATCTGCCCTGACCACAGGAAGGTAACGGTCGCCAGGCCGATATGCGGATGCGGACGCACATCGATGCCCTGGCCGGGGCTGAAGATGGCCGGGCCCATGTGGTCCACGAACACGAACGAGCCTACGCTGCGCGCCTGCAGCGTGGGTACCGCACGCCGTACCTGGAAGCCGCCAAGGTCGTGGACGCGTGGGCTGATGATCGTGGTCATGGGGCGGTGCTCCTGGTTGCGTGGCTCAGGGTTCAAGGATGACATGCCCGCTGCATCGATGAAGTGACCAGCGGAAGAATGGATTGTTGTTCCGGTGCGGGTAGCGCGCTGTACCGCCATCCCGGGGCAGGACGGTCGCGCCTGCAACCAATCTGCCGGCAGAGTGGGCTGCCCCAAAGGTCGGCAAACGACGTGAAGGGGATACAATCGCCGTCTTCCTTCCCCACACCCGGAGAACTCCGCAGTGACCCGCAAACTCGTGCTGTTGCGCCATGGCCAGAGCCAGTGGAACCTCGATAACCGCTTCACCGGCTGGGTGGACGTGGACCTCACCGAACAGGGCCGCCAGGAAGCTGCTACCGCTGGCCGCTTGATGAAGGAAGAAGGCCTGCAGTTCGATGTGGCCCACACCTCGGTACTCAAGCGTGCCATCCACACCTTGCAGGGGGCCTTGGCCGAGCTGGGCCAGGATTGGCTGCCGGTCAACAAGTCGTGGCGCCTGAATGAGCGTCATTACGGTGGCCTGCAGGGCCTGGACAAGGCCGAGACCGCCGCCAAGCACGGCGAGGAGCAGGTCAAGGTATGGCGTCGTTCCTACGACATCCCGCCGCCGCCGATGGACCTTGCCGATCCGGGCCACCCGATCCACGACCGTCGCTATGCCGGCCTGGACCGCAACGCGCTGCCGGCCACCGAGTCGCTGGCGACCACGCTGGACCGTGTGCTGCCGTACTGGCACGACGCCATCGCCCCGCAGTTGAAGGACGGCAAGACCGTGCTGGTCACCGCCCACGGCAACTCGCTGCGCGCGCTGTACAAGTACCTCAACAACGTGAGCAAGGAAGAAATCCTTGAGCTCAACATCCCGACCGGCATTCCGCTGCTGTTCGAGTTGAACGACGACCTGACCGTCAAGTCGTTCCGCTACTTGGGCGACCCGGAAGCGGCAAAGAAGGCGGCCGAGGCCGTGGCCAACCAGGGCAAGGCCAAGTAAGTAATTCGCTGTAAACAGCGTACGCGCTGATGGGGGCTGTTCAAGCCGCCAGACAATCCGAATCCGATGCCGGAATACTGGCATCGGATTTTTTGTAGCAGCGGCATGCGCCGCAAAACGGCGATTGCGCCAGTCCCTGGCAACGCTGCAAGCTGATCAGGAAGAAGCCGGTTCAGCGCCGTCAATGTAGCCCGGGTAAGCGCAGCGCACCCGGGAGCAGGGATCGACAGCTTTAGGATCGCACGGCAACAGCCCCGGGTGCGCTGGGCTTACCCGGGCTACGGGAATCATCGGTGAGGTGAACCGCGTCTCGGCCGCACGCTCAGCGTTGGCATTGGGCGGGGGTGGCGGCGCAGCGTGCGTTGTCACGCACCGCCAGATCCTTGCCGACGTTGTAGCCGCCGTACAACAGCGCAATCACCAGCAACGCGAAGCCCAATGCAAGGTTCTCGCTACGCCTGCCACGCGCGATGGGCGCCGCGGCGACTGCAAGCGGAGTGTCGGCAGCGGGGGCAGCAAGCAGGTCCCCTGCCGAAACCCCCAGCGCCGACGCAACTGCCATCCGCGACTCAAGCGAGGCACTCCCCTCGGCTTCCAGACGCTGGACGGTGCGCACGCTCAAGCCGCAGAGCGTGGCCAGGTGCTCCTGCGACCAGCCGCGGACTTCGCGCAGTTGCCTGATCCGCTTTCCGTCGATCTTCACTGTTTCATCTTCCATGGCGCGTTCCTGACGATGTTAGCCTAGCGAGCAGGCTGCCGGACAACCTCGATCGACGACACGACAGAAAGCCGACAGTAGTGTGTCGTCCTAAAGGAATCAACGGTTTGCGCGCTTCGACGGCGGCGACTGAACTGCTCCACAGCGTGCATGCAATTGGGAGAAGCAGTCTTCGGATGCGTGCTGGGCCGTGCCATCATCGGGGACTGATCACGATGACTGGAGTGTCTGCTTGAGCAAATGGATGATGTCGGTGATGGCAATGGTGGTACTGAGCGCCTGTAGTGCCGCTCCCGAGGCTGCACCCAACGCCACACCAGAAGCGGCTGCTGCAAAGCCTGTAGCCGCAAGCGTGCAGCGCGGCGAAGGCAGCCCTTATGAAGTGCTGGGCAGTGAAGTCTGGGACGTACCTGATCCGGTCAGTGGCCGCGGCTACCAGGTGTTTGTGGCCTTGCCGGCCGGCTACGCCGATAACCCCGACAAGCGCTACCCGGTCCTTTATGTCACCGATGCCGACTATGCCTTCCCGCTGGTCTGGCAGATGGCGCGGCGCCTGAATGTCGAAGGGCGCAAGATCGACGACTTCATCCTGGTTGGCCTGTCCTATGCCAAGGGCGAGGGCGGCATGCAGAGTCGCCGCCGTGACTACACCCCAACAAGCAAGGGCCCCAGCGGTTCGCCAGCCGACGCCGTGCACGGTGGCGCCAGCGACTACATCGCCTATCTGGAGACCCAGGCGCTGCCATTCGTGGCCACGCGCTACCGCACGGACGAAACCCGTCGTATGTTCCTGGGCCATTCCTATGGGGCCTTGCTGGGTACCCAGGTGCTGCTGGAGCGGCCGCAGTTGTTCAGCGGCTATATCCTCGGCAGTCCGTCGTACTGGTTTGACAAGCACGAGATGGAGCGCCGCCTGGCCGCGGCCGCCAAGCCGGCCGAGCAGCCAGTGCGGGCCTACATGTATGTGGGGGAGTACGAATCGGTGCAGCATGGCGGCGAAGCCGACATGGTGGCCGATGCGCAGCGCATGATCGGTTTGCTGGGCGCGCGTGGTGGCCAGGCACTGGCGCTGAAATTGGATGTGCTCAATGACGAGGACCATCTCAGCGTTGCACCACGTGGCTTCATGCATGGGCTGAAGTACCTGTTGGCCGCGCCAAAGGGCTGAACAAGGCCTTGTACAGGGCCGGGAATGGGGCGCTGGCAGCGTCCGTTCCCGGTATGCGGCACCCCGACCAACGGCAGGTGCGCTGCCGCGTGATGTGTCTAGACTTCGGTCAGTTCCGTGCCTGCGCCAATTCATGCCCTTGCCGTCAGCCCGATATCGCAGTGACGCAACACAGGCGCCAGTCCGGCGTCGGGTGTTCGATGGTGAGCGTCTGTCTGCGCGGGTAAGTTGGTACGCGCCTGGCGAGCACATGCAACGGCATGCACATCACTGCCATCAACTTTCATTGCTGCTGCTGGGCACATTGCAGGAGCAGACGTCGCGCGGCGAGGAGCGCCTGGCCGTCCCGGCACTGGGCGTGAAACACGCCGGGCTGATGCATGCCAATGACTACGGCCCCGCCGGTGCGTTGATGCTGGGTGTCGACTTGCCGGCCGCGTTCGACCTGCAGAAGAACCTCGGCATCGGTCAGGCGTGGCAATGGCGTGGCGGTGACCTGCAGCCGGCGCTGCGCAGTGGACGAACACTGTTGTCGGAGTTGTTTGCCGGCGAGCTGGGCCAGAGCGAGATCGATAGCCGGCTGTGGGAGCTGCTGGCCAGCATGGCGGCCAGCAGCGAGCGCCCGGCAGGCGTGGCGCCACGGTGGCTTGCACGCAGTTGCCAGCGCCTGCAGGAGCAGACCCTGCCCTTGGCCGAACTGGCCAGCGAGGTTGGCGTGCATCCGGTGTATTTTGCGCGTGCTTTTGCACGCTGGATGGGCTGCGCGCCGTCGGTGTTTCGTGCACGTGCACAGTTGCAGCGGGCATTGCCACTGTTGGCAAAGGGTCACGCGCTGGCCGATGTGGCACAGCGTGCCGGGTTTGCCGACCAATCCCATCTCAGTCGCATTGCCCGGGCGCACAGTGGCTTGACCCCAGCCCGGTTGCGCGCGCTGCTGCAGGCATGAGCAGGTTCAATCCGTTCAAGACTTGCCGGGCAGCGTTGACGCATCGTGCAAGCGGTCAGTCACGGAGTCAGCCCATGTATCTACGCAACATCCTGTCGCTGCTATTGCTGCCCGCCTGCATGGGCGCCGCGGCAACGGCATCCGCGGCAACCCCGGAACAGGCGGCGCGCGAGCTGGCTGCGTTCCTGGATGGTATTCCGGAGCTGGGCCCCGGCTATGCCGTGGTGGTCGTCGATCGCGAGCAGCAACTGCTCGGCTACACGCGTGGGCAACGCAATGCGGCCACGGCAGCGCCGCTGACAATGTCCACCCCGATGTATATCGCATCACAAACGAAATCCTATATGGGGCTGCTGGCCCAGCTTCTGGACCAACAAGGCGTGCTGCGCCTGGACAGCACCCTGGCCGACCACTGGCCGCAGCTGCAGTTGCCAGCGGGCGTCGATCCCGCGGCATGGACCTTGGCGGACCTGCTCAATCACCGCGTTCCCTTGAGTGCCGATGCGATTACCACGCTGGAGGCGTATATCGGCAGTCCTGATCCGGCGCTGTATCCGCAGCTGCTGCAGCAATTCGCGAGCAGGCGTGCTGAGGGTTTCGACTACGACAACCTTGGCTACAACATCTATGCCGCGATCCTGCAGCAGCGCACCGGTCGCGCATGGCAGGACTGGTTGCAGGCGCTTGTGTTCACACCGTTGCAGCTGCACGAAACCTCGACCCGTACTTCCCGCTTCGAGCCGGGGCAGGTGGTGTTCAACCATCAATGGCTGGGGGACGCGCAGGGTTGGCGGCTTGTCGCGCCCAAACCCGACGGGATCATGCATGCGGCCGGCGGCATGATGACTTCGCCACGCGACATGGGGCGTTGGCTGCGTCTGCAGCTGGGCGCAGCGTTGTCGTCACAACTGCTGGCCACCGGCTTGCAGGCCGCGCACCGCATCGGCGCGCAGGTAGACCCAAAGGCGCGCAATGCCTACGAGCTGCCATGCAACGGCTACGCCTACGGCTGGAACGTATGTGACTTCGAAGGACATACGCTTTATATCCATGGCGGCAGCTATACCGGCGCACGCAGCATGATGGCGTTCTCGCCGGACCTGGGTGTGGGGATCGGCGTGTTTTCCAATTCGGACAATGCCACTGGCTGGCTGACCTCGCGCACCGTCGTGCAGTTCTTCCAGTACCTGGTCGACCATCCGGATGCCGGTAAATGGGCTGCGACGCGGCAGCAGGTGTACCCGCAGCGCGTTGCCGAGCAGCTGTCTGGCGCACAGGCACGGCAGCGCAAGGCGCAAGAGGATCCGCGTTGGCAGGGGTGGCATTGGCAACCGGCCAGTACGGCGGCCTATATCGGCCACTACCGAGCGGCGCAGCTGCCGGTGACAGCGCAGGTGATCGCAGCCGATGGCGGACTGGCGCTCCGGCTGGGGGCACTGGAGCGGACCTTGAAACCCGCCGCGCCGGATCTATTCGCTGCCCAGGACGGCCCGTTGGCAGCACCTGAGCCACTGCAGTTCCTGGGTGACGGGCTGGGTGGGGTGCTTGGGTTCGAGTTCGATGGGCAGCGCTATCTGCGAGCCTCGAACGACCAGGCTGCAGGTGGCAGGCTTCGTGTGCAGGAGCGACGTAAGCCGTGAAGTGCGTCGCACGCCAAACGGGAAGGTAACGCGAGCTCCGCATTCCCAGCCCCGGGCCTGACACCGCCCCAAACAGGTACGCATGGCTGGCGCGCGGTTGCACAACGCAGAAGCCCGGCATCTTGCCGGGCTTCCTGAGCAGCGCAATGCGTCCGGGCTTACTTGAAGTCCAGCGTCTTCTCGAAGCTCTTCAGTTCGTGGCGTGCCATCGCCAGGTTGGCGCGGTTGCGGTCCAGTACCACGTACAGGAACAGATCCTTGTTGCCCTCCAGCGGGCGGATCAGGTGGTACTGCTTGGACAGGGTGAGAAGGATGTCCTCCACCACCTCGGTCAGGCCAAGCGCGTTGGCGACGCGGCGCTTGGCGCGGACCACGTCGGCGTTGCCTGCGGCGGCAACCTCCATGTTGATCGGGCCTCCGCCGAGTACGCCCAAGGCCATGCCGCTGTCACCATCCACAAGCGCTGCGCCGATGAAACCGGCGATCTCACTCAAATCGTCAAGCTTTACGTTTCCAGCCATTTCCCTTCCAGAAGTATCGTTGCGACAACAAAAAAGCCCGCTGGGAGTACTCCCGAACGGGCTGGCAATGAGCATAGCGAAAATGACGCAGTACCCGCCAGCAAGATCAGGCCTGGCGCTTGTACAGGAGGTGCGGGGCTAGCGGAAAAACTGGCTGGGGCTCAGGCCGAAGCGACGCTTGAACATGGTGGCGAAAGCGCTGGGGCTTTCATAACCCAGCGCCATGGCCACATCGATCACCTTCTCGCCGACCGCCAGCCGCTCCAATGCGCGCAGCAGCCGTGCCTGCTGGCGCCACTGGCCGAAGGTCATGCCCAACTCGCGCGCACACAGGCGCTGGATGGTCTTGACGTCGACCTGCAGGCGCGTGGCCCAGTCCTGCAAGGTGGAGGCATCATCGGGATGCCGTTCCAGCTTGCGGCCGATCTGCCGCAGGCGCGGGTCAGTGGGCTCGGGCAGGTGCAGCGGCAGTACCGGCAGGGTCTGCACTTCGTCCAGGATCAGGCGCATCAAGCGTCCATCGCGGGAGTCGGGTTGATAGGACGGAGCGATCACCGCGGCGGCGCGGATCAAGGCGGCCAGCAGCGGGGTGATGGACACTGCCGACGGTGCTGCCGGTGCCTGCGGCATGTAGCGGGGCAGGATGTAGAGGCTGCGCATCTGCACCGTACCGATGCAATGCACCTGATGGCCGACACCGGCAGGCATCCAGATCGCGCGCGTGCTGGGCACCACCCAGCGGCCCATGCCGGCGCGCACTACCAGCACGCCGGTTTCGGCATAGACCAGCTGGTGACGGTCGGGGTGATGGTGCAGGGGGATCAGCGTGGTGGCGGTGTAGTCGCGCGCCTTGCAGTACACGGCGGTGTCTGGCCCGGCGGGCAAGGGCAGGCGTCGGCCCTTGCGGCTGGCAATGTCCTTTTCGAGCAGATGCATGACCATATCGCGCAGGATGGGCGGGGTGCTTGAATCTACCATGCCTACCGTCCCCACGATTCGCCGGTTCCCCCCATGTCATCCACGGCTCCTGAGATCACTGCTGCACCGTCCCCACAGCGTCGCCCGGTAGCCGTTGGCGTGCTTGCTGCCATCAGCAGTTCGCATCTGGTCAACGACATGATGCAGTCGCTGATTCTGGCGCTGTACCCGATCTTCAAAGGGCAGTTCCATCTGAGCTTTGCCCAGGTTGGCCTGATCACCTTGACCTATCAGCTGACGGCCTCCCTGTTCCAGCCGCTGATCGGCTTGCGTACCGACAAACGTCCGGCGCCGTATTCACTGCCGATGGGTATGACATCCACCTTGTGCGGGCTGTTGTTGCTGGCATTTGCGCCCAACTTCGCCACGGTGCTGGTGGCGGCGATGCTGGTGGGTATCGGCTCGGCGGTTTTCCATCCGGAATCCTCGCGCATCGCGCGCTTGGCTTCCGGTGGTCGGCACGGGATGTCGCAGTCGGTATTCCAGCTCGGTGGCAACGCCGGTACCGCGATTGGTCCGCTGTTGGCGGCAGCGGTGATCGTGCCGAACGGCCAGCGCAGCGTGGCCTGGTTTGCCTGCGCCGCCTTGCTGGGCATCGGCCTGCTGACCTATGTGAGCCGCTGGTATCAGCAGCATCTGCTGGCCAGCGCCGCGCAGCCCAGGGCGGCCGCCAAACCGGCAAACCTGTTGCCGCCCAAGACCGTGGCCTGGGTGATTGCGGTGCTGCTGGTGCTGATCTTCAGCAAGTATTTTTACATCGCCGGGCTGAGCAGCTATTACACCTTCTACCTGATCCAGAAGTTCGAGTTGTCGGTGCAGAGCGCGCAGTTGCATCTGTTCGGCTTCCTGGCGGCGTCGGCGGCGGGCACCTTGATCGGCGGCCCACTGGGTGACCGCATCGGGCGCAAGCCGGTGATCTGGGCTTCAATCCTGGGCGTGGCACCGTTCGCGCTGATGTTGCCTTACGCCAACCTGCAATGGACCACGGTGCTGACCTTGATCATCGGCTTCGTATTGTCCTCTGCGTTCTCGGCGATCCTGGTGTACGCACAGGAGCTGATGCCCAGTCGTATCGGTACGGTGTCGGGGCTGTTCTTCGGCTTCGCATTTGGCATGGGTGGGCTGGGTGCTGCGGTGCTGGGTGTGCTGGCTGACCACACCAGCATCATCTGGGTCTACAAGGTGATTTCGTTCCTGCCGCTGCTGGGCATCGTTGCTGCCTTGCTGCCCAACCCGCGCGCGACGGTACATTGAGTCGCGTATGTGCGCGTGGCGCTTGGCGTCCACGCGCCTGCCGCATAGGCTGTTGCCTCGATTGCGTTTACCTAAGCCGCACTGATGCCTGATTCGACGATGTTGCAGACACGCGAGCAAATCTCCACGCGCGCGGCGTTTTTCATACCGGGCTTTGCCATCGCCTGCTGGGCACCGCTGGTGCCGTTCGCCAAGGCCAGGGCAGGGCTGGACGATGCGTTATTGGGCGTGCTGTTGCTATGCTTGGGGTTGGGGTCGCTGCTGTCGATGCCCCTGGCGGGCATGCTGGCCGCGCGACGTGGTTGCCGGCCGGTGATGCTGCTGACCGTGGTGATGATGGTGGTCATGCTGCCGGTGCTGGCGACCGCGTCCACACCGCTGGGCATCGGTATCGCATTGCTGGTGTTCGGCGCCGGCATTGGTGCGATGGATTGCGTGATGAACATCCAGGCCGTGGTGGTGGAGAAGGAATCCGGCCGCGCGATGATGTCCGGCTTCCACGCCTTCTACAGCATTGGCGCCCTGAGCGGCGCGGCGCTGGTCGCACTGCTGCTGTCGTCAGGGGCCAGTGCATTGCTGGCGTCCTTGGTGGTCGCGACCGGCGTGATTGTGATCACGGCAGGATCGGCCCGCTGGTGGCGCAGTGAGCGTGCCCCGCATGAAGAATCCAGTTTCGCCTTGCCACGTGGCGTGGTAGTGGTGATTGGCGCGGTGTGCTTCATCAGTTTTCTGGCCGAAGGCTCGATGCTGGATTGGAGTGCGGTGTTCCTGCATGAGGTGCGCGGCGTTGCGCTCGCGCATGCGGGGTGGGGATTTGTGGCGTTCAATATCGCCATGACCTGCGCCCGGCTGTTCGGTGACAGCGTGGTCAATCGGTTGGGTTCGAGCAAGGCGGTGTTGGCCGGCGGGCTGTTGGCCTGCGGCGGCTTTGTTCTGGCCACCCTGGTGCCCAGTTTTGCCGTGGCGATGATGGGTTATGCATTGGTCGGCATCGGCTGCGCCAATATCGTGCCGGTGATGTTCAGCCTGGCCGGCCGACAGACGCGCATGCCGGCCAGTGCCGCCATTCCCGCCGTCACCACGTTGGGCTATGCGGGGGTGTTGCTGGGCCCGGCCGCCATCGGCTTCATCGCCCAGCACTGGTCGCTCTCGGTTGCCTTCCTGATCGCTGCGGCATTGTTGGCCTGCGTAGCGGTGATTGGTTCGCGGTTGCGGGTGGATTGAGCGGCGCCGCTGTGAGTTTCCGCTCAGGCTGCCAGTCGTGCCTGGTCGCGGCCGGCGGCCTTGGCCTGATAGAGGGCGCTATCGGCTTGCAGCAGTAATTGTTCCAGCGTGGCGCCACCTGCGGTACCGCTGATACCGATGCTGATCGTATAGCCCAGTTCACCGGTGGTCGCGCACACGCGTGCCGTGCGCGCAGCGGTCAGTAGTTGTTCGGCGATTGCCTGTGCTTCGGCGGTATCGGCGGCAGGCAGCATCAGCACGAACTCTTCGCCGCCATAGCGTCCGATCAGATTGTTGGCGGCAGGAGCAACGTGCTGCGCGGCGGCCGCAAAGTGCCTGAGTACGGCATCACCGGACAGATGTCCCCAGCCGTCATTGATCTTCTTGAAATGATCCAGGTCGATGATGAGTACGCTGAAGGCATTGCCTTCGCGCGTGCAGTTGGTCAATGCACGTAAACCGCGATCAATCAGCGTTGCCCGGTTGAGCAGCCCGGTCAGTCCATCGCGGGTGGCCTTGTGATGCAACTCCACAAGCATCTTTTCGACGACAAGCAGCATCAGGGCAAAGCACTGTGCCAACGCGAGGATCAGGCCGAGGCAGATGATCACCAGTTGCGCGATATTGCCCTGCCCATCGACAGGGGCATCTGCGTCGCCGCCAAGCATGCCCGGCAGGGCCAACAGCAGATTGACCAGGAATACGGCGGCCGCCAGGCGATAGCTGAGCTTCAACTCCGGTGGGGTACGCCGCAACAGCATCAGCACGATCCATCCGTTGAGGACCATGGTTGCCCAGCTGAACAACATGATGCGCAGTGTGCTGGTATGCCATAGCAATACGTCGGCGGTGATCAGGGACATGAACGTGCCCATCACCAGCAGCGGTTGCCATACCGGGAGCGGGCGTTCGATGTGCAGGGCGGTGCCTTTGAGCAGCAGCACCGATCCCAAGAGCGCCAGCAGGCTGAGGGCGGCGAACACCACGCCGTCCGAGGCATCCTGGAAAAAGCACAACAACACCATGGCCGCTGCGGTGAGCCACAGGCTGGTAGACCACGCCCACAGGGCCGGTCGGCGTGGAAGCACCAGCAGAAGCAGTGAAAACCCAACGGAAATGCCGATGCAGACGACGGCGCTGACGATGGACAGCAACTGGATATCGGCAAGTGACTTCATCTACGGCCCCCCCGGCCGTTGCACATGCTTCACCTTAGCGGTTGTCGTTGCCATGGCTGCGGCAGGATGTGCGCGCAGCATCACATATTCGAGGATGCCTCGTTCGGCAGCGGGGTGGCGAGTGCGCCGTGGCAACGTGACCTTCGGCGGGTCCGCCGGTATCCATTGATGTATTAGTCTCCAGGGTTGGGTCGCCAATTGCGTGCGCCCTTTTCCTGTTTGGTCGGAGATATCCATGTCGTTCAACAAGCTTGTCCCCTTGTCCCTGACGGTTGCCATCGCTGCGTCGTTGGCCGCCTGCGGCAAGACCGATGCCCCTGCGGCACCTGCTGCCGAAGCCAAGGTCGCCTTCGACCAGTCGCAGCTGAAGACCCAGCTGATTTCGCTCAACGCGGCGGATGTGGACCCGTCGGTGCAGGCCTGTGCCGACCTGAACGGCTTCGTCAACAGCAAGTGGCTCAAGGCCAACCCGGTGCCGGGCGATCAGACCACCTGGGGCAGCTTCGAGATACTGCGCGAGCGCTCGCTGGAAGTGCAGCATGCGCTGGTCGAACAGGCTGCCGCCGGCAAGGCTGCGGCCGGTTCCAACGAAGCCAAGATCGGCGACATCTGGAAGACCGGCTCGGACGAGGCTGCCATCGAGGCCGCCGGCATCAAGCCGCTGCAGCCGGAGCTGGACAAGATTGCCGCACTGAACGACACCGCCGCCATCTCTGGCTATCTGCGTGATGCCTATGCGCAGGGCAATGGTTTCCTGTTCTCGCTGAACGCCAGCCCGGACTTCAAGGACTCGGGCAATGTCATTGCCTATGTTGGCCAGGGTGGCCTGGGCCTGCCGGAGAAGGGCTATTACTTCGATGCATCACAGGCCAAGATCCGCGACGCCTACGTTGCCTATATCGAGCAGCTGCTGACCCTGTCCGGCGTCGATGCCGCGCAGGCCAAGGACCAGGCCAAGGCGGTGATGGAGTTTGAAACCCGTCTGGCCAAGGCCTCGCTGTCGCGCATCGAACTGCGTGACCCGGCTAAGCGCTACAACCCGGTCAGCGCCGCCGATGCCGACAAGCAGACCCCGAATTTCAGCTGGACCGCGCTGTTCGATACCTTGCAGGTGCCGGCCAAGGACAAGTTCTCGCTGGCGCAGCCGGGCTTCTTCAACGAGCTGAACACCATGTTGGCCGACGTGCCGGCCTCCACCTGGCAGGCCTACCTGCGTTTCCACACCGTGGACAACGCCGCACCGTACCTGAGCAAGAACTTCGAACAGGCCAACTTCGACTTCTTCAGCAAGACCCTGCGTGGTCAGCAGGAAATGCAGCCGCGCTGGAAGCGCGTGCTGGAGACGGTCAACGGTTCGATGGGTGAAGCACTGGGCCAGCTGTACGTGGACGCGGTGTTCCCGGCCGAATCCAAGGTGGCCATGCAGCACCTGGTGGAAAACCTGTCGGTGGCGCTGAAGGCCCGCCTGGAAACCCTGCCGTGGATGGGTGAGGACACCAAGAAGAAGGCGCTGGAGAAGTGGGCCAGCTTCACTCCCAAGATTGGTTACCCGGACAAGTGGCGTGACTTCTCGGGCCTGACCACGAGCAGCGACAGCTACCTGGGCAACGTGAAGGCCGCGCAGGCGTTCAACTACCGCTACGTGCTGGGCAAGATCGGCAAGCCGGTGGACAAGACCGAGTGGGGCATGACCCCGCAGACGGTGAATGCCTATTACAACGCGACCAAGAACGAAATCGTATTCCCGGCCGCCATCCTGCAGCCGCCGTTCTTCGACGCCAAGGCCGATCCGGCCCTGAACTATGGCGGCATCGGTGCGGTCATCGGCCACGAGATGATGCACGGCTACGATGACTCCGGCAGCCAGTTCGCTGCCAATGGCAACTTCGACAACTGGTGGACCGATGCCGACCGCAGCGCGTTCAACAGCCGTACCGACAAGCTGGTCGCGCAGTTTGATGGCTACGAGTCGCTGCCGGGCGTCAACGTCAAGGGCAAGCTGACCCTGGGCGAGAACATCGGCGACCTTGGTGGTTTGACCGTTGCCTATGACGCGCTGCAGATGGCATTGAAGGAAGACCCGAAGGCCAACGTGTCGGTGGATGGCTACACCCAGGACCAGCGCTTCTTCATGAACTGGGCCACGGTATGGCGCCGCAATTTCACTGACGGCGAGCTGCGCGTGCGTCTGAACACCGATCCGCATGCGCCGGCCAACTTCCGTGCCAACGGCACGCCGTCGAACATGCCGGCCTATGCCGCCGCGTTCCAGTGCAAGGCCGGTGATGCGATGGTGCGCGCCGATGACAAGCGGGTTGTTATCTGGTGATTGTGCTTGTGTGATTGCTGTTTGATTGGTTGTGAAGAAAAGCCCGGCATCGCCGGGCTTTTCTTTTGGTTTTTGTTTGGTTGTGGTTTTTGGTTTTTGCTTGTTTTAGTTTGAGTTTTGGAGGCTGTTACTCTTACTTTGCTTTTGCTTTTGCTTTTGCTTTGGCTTTGGCTTTGGCTTTTGCTCTTGTTTTGGCTTTTGCTTTTGCTTTGGCTTGTGTTCCTGCGTTGGCTTTTGCCCTGAGTCTTTGCGGCTTGCTTCATGCCGTCATTCCCGCGAAGGCGGAAATCGCTCTGGCATTGGCTCTGGCTTCGGCTTTGGCTCTAGCTCTAGTTTTGGCCCTGGCTCCGCCTTTCTGCCGTCATTCCCGCGAAGGCGGGAATCGCTCTGGTTGTTGTTCTTGATCTTGCTGCCCGGTTCGATGTCGGATCCAACCGTCGTAAACACCTGCGATAGATCAAAAAATTGAAGCGATATCGCGGTATGCATCGTTTGAATGCCCCAGCTCAGCGGAAGCAACGGCGGAGGCGTGGAAGCTGTGAAGTCAGGGCATAGCCCGGAGTCAGAGCCAAAGCCAGAGCCGGAGCGATTCCCGCCTTCGCGGGAATGACGGCAAAGGGGGGAGCCAGAGCCAGAGCCGGAGCGATTCCCGCCTTCGCGGGAATGACGGCAAAGAGGCGGAGCCAGACCCGGAGCGATTCCCGCCTTCGCGGGAATGACGGCAAAGAGGTGGGGCCAGAGCCGGAGCGATTCCCGCCTTCGCGGGAATGACGGCAAAGAGGTGGGGCCAGAGCCAGAGCGATTCCCGCCTTCGCGGGAATGACGGCAAAGAGATGGAGCCAAAGCCAGAGCGATTCCCGCCTTCGCGGGAATGACGGCAAAGAGGTGGGGCCAGCCGAACGCGAAGGCATCGCCACTCCCACGCCCAGTGAACGATCACCGTGCTATGGATGGGGTGTTCCCGGCAGAGTGGAAAACATGGGCATGTCATTTGATGTGGCGTGGGTACACGCTCCCTTGCAGGCAGGTACCGCAGTCGTGATATTCGTGGCGCACCTGTTGACCGCAGCGCGTGCCCTGACCCGGCCCAACCGGGCGCCGGCATCACGCGCGGCGTGGGTGGCGGTGATCATGCTTGCGCCCGTTGTCGGCGTGATCGCCTATCTGCTGCTGGGCGAAACCAGCATCGGTCGCTCGCGTCTACGGCGCCTGCAGCGTGTGCGGCAGAACATGACGCTGATCGAACAGGCCAGCTCGTCGGACCCTTCTGCGGCGGTGCTGGAAGACAATGTCGCATCCTTGTTCGCACTGGCGCAGTCGATCAATGGCTTCCATCCGACGTCGGGCAACCGCATCGCGCTGTTGGGTGTGATGGGTGAGAGCGACAATCCTGCGGATGATTGCCGCGCGTCGATGGCGGCATTGGTCGCGGATATCGAGCGGGCATCGGAAAGTGTGCATATTGCCTTCTACATCTGGCTCGATGACGGCGCAGGCGGGCAGGTCGCCGATGCGGTGGCTGCGGCAGCGCGACGCGGCGTGGACTGTCGGGTGATGGTGGATGCGCTGGGTTCGCGTGCCTTCATCAAGGGGCGTCGCTGGCAGCAGTTGCAGCAGGCCGGCGTCCGCCAACTCAAGACCTTGGACGATATCAATCGATTGCAGCACATGGCGTTCAGCCGCATGGACCTGCGTGACCACCGCAAGATCGTGGTGATCGACAATCGCATCGCCTTTTGCGGCAGCCAGAACTGTGCCGATCCCGAGTTCCAACCAAAACCGGCTTATGCGCCCTGGATCGACCTGCTGCTGCGCTGCGAAGGCCCACTGGTGCGACAGGTGCAGTACCTGTTCCTTAGTGGTTGGATACCCGAGTCGGGCGAGGCAGGATTGGATGGCTATGCCGCAGCGGGTGGTGCATTGCAAGGCGAGGGCACTACCACCGCCATGGCATTCGAGACCGGCCCAATCACCCGTCACAATGCGATGGCCGATATGTTTGTGGCCTGCATCTATGCCGCGCGGCGCGAGCTGGTGATTACCACGCCGTACTTCGTACCCGACGAGTCGATCCTGCGTGCACTGTGCGCGGCACCGCGGCGGGGCGTGCTGACGCGGATCATTTTCCCGGCGCGCAATGATTCCTGGCTGGTCGGCCAGAGCAGTCGCAGTACCTACGCTGACCTGCTGCAGTGTGGCGTGCAGGTATACGAGTATCCGCTGGGATTGCTGCATGCCAAGTCGCTGACCGTGGATGGCGAGGTAGCGCTGGTGGGCTCGGCCAACATGGACCGACGCAGCTTGGAGCTGAACTTCGAGAACAACCTGCTGATCGCTGATCCGCAGGTTGTGGGCGACGTGCGGCACCGCCAGCAACGCTACCTCGATGCATCGCGCTTGCTGGAACTGCAGCAGGTGCAGGCGTGGCCGTTCTACAGCCGCTTGACCCAGAACGCGGTGGCGATGATGTCGCCGGTGCTTTAAGCGGCGCTGCTGCCGCCGCGCAGCAGCCCCATGAACTCGCCGAACAGACGCGGGTCGATCAGCTTGCCGCACTCGGAGGCAAGTATCTCGATTGATCGTTGGGTCGACATGGGACCGCGGTAGGGGCGTTGGGAGGTCATCGCGTCATAGCCGTCGACGAGGGTCAGGATCCTCGATTCAAGCGGGATTTCCTCGCCCTGCAGGCCGTGCGGGTAGCCGCTGCCGTTCCATGCTTCATGGTGGTGGCGGATCAGTTTGGCAACGGCCAGTGCGTCGCTGCGGCCGGTAGCGGCGAACAGGCGCGCGCCGCGTTCGGGATGGCTACGCATGGCCGCCATCTTGGTGTCGTCCAGCTTGCCGGGGTGCAGCAGGACGTCATCGCGGATGCCGATCTTGCCGACGTCGTGGAAACGCGCAGCCAGCACCAGGTGGTTCAAGCGGCTTTCGTCCAGGTCACAGCGTTGGCCCATTGCCAGGGCCAGCTGCGAAACGCGGTCGCAATGGTGGTCGGTATAGCTGTCGCGCTGGTCCAGCGCGGCAGCCAGGACGTCAATGGCGCAGGAGCTGTCGCTCGGTGGGAGCGACAGGCCTACGGGGGTGCTTATGGATTGCATGCTGACGGAGCCGTGGGGGCGGCTGCGTTCCTTAGGGGCGGCCATTTTCCCCGGCTTGCCCGTTTCACGCAAATTTCACATGGCTAACTTCAGGCGCGACCCGGATGCAAGGTGGTCAGCAACGCACGCGCTGCATTGAATCGATCAGCGCTTTCCGGCAGCGGATGCTTGATGCGCAGCTTGTCCGGGCCATCCATCTGATAGAGCTTGGGCTGCTTCTGGATCAGCTGGATCACCGCCATCGGGTCGATGTTGGGCTTGGAGTCGAACACGATGCGGCCACCGTTCTCGCCCAGCTCCAGCTTGCGGATGCCCAGCACATTGGCTTGCAGCTTGAGCTCGGCAATGGCGAACAGATGCTTGACCGGGTCCGGCAGCAGGCCGAAGCGGTCGATCATTTCCACCTGCAGTTCGCGCAACGCCTCGCTGTCGCGGGCGCTGGAGATGCGCTTGTACAGGGTGAGGCGGGTATGCACGTCGGGCAGGTAGTCTTCCGGTATCAACGCCGGCACATGCAGTTCGACCTCGGCACCGCGGGCTTCCTCGCCGGCATCCAGGTCGGGCAGCTTGCCGGACTTGATCGAGCGCACCGCGCGCTCCAGCAGCTCGGTGTACAGGCTGAAGCCGACTTCGGCCATCTGCCCGCTCTGGTCCTCGCCGAGCAACTCGCCGGCACCGCGGATTTCCAGATCGTGGGTTGCCAGCGTAAAACCGGCGCCCAGTTCGTCCATCGATGCGATCGCATCCAGGCGCTTCTGCGCATCGGGCGTGATCGAGCGCTTGTCCGGCACCAGCAGGTAGGCGTAGGCGCGGTGATGCGAACGACCGACACGACCGCGCAGCTGATGCAACTGCGCCAAACCGAAGCGGTCGGCGCGGTTGATGATGATGGTATTGGCGTTCGGGATGTCGATGCCCGATTCGATGATGGTACTGGCCAGCAGCACGTTGAAACGCTGCTTCTGGAAGTCCAGCATCACCCGCTCCAGCTCGCGCTCGGGCATCTGCCCGTGGGCCATGCCGATGCGGGCCTCGGGCACCAGCTCGGACAGCTCGCGCTGCATCCGGCCCATGCTTTCCACGTCATTGTGCAGGAAGTACAACTGGCCGCCGCGCGAAAGTTCGCGCTGGAAGGCTTCGCGCAGCTGAGCGTTGTCCCAGGCGGTGACAAAGGTCTTCACCGCCAGACGATTCGGTGGCGGCGTGGCGATGATGGACAGGTCGCGCAGGCCAGCCATGGCCATGTTCAAGGTGCGTGGAATCGGTGTGGCGGTGAGCGTGAGCAGATGCACGTTGGCGCGCATCGCCTTGAGGGCTTCCTTCTGGCGCACGCCAAAACGCTGCTCTTCATCGACGATGACCAGGCCCAGGTCCTTGAACTTCACGTCCGGCTGCAGCAGGCGGTGGGTGCCGATGATCACATCGATGGTGCCTTCGGCCACCTTGTCCAGTTCTGCCTTGATTTCCTTGGTGCTCTTGAAGCGCGACAGCACTTCCACGCGCAGCGGGTAATCGGCGAAACGATCACGGAAGTTGCGGTAATGCTGTTCGGCCAGCAACGTGGTGGGCACCAGTACGGCAACCTGCTTGCCGCCGCTGGCGGCCGCAAAGGCCGCGCGCACCGCGACTTCGGTCTTGCCGAAGCCCACGTCGCCGCAGACCACGCGGTCCATTGGTTGGCTCGATTGCAGGTCGCGTAGCGTGGCTTCGATCGCGGCTTGCTGGTCGGGGGTTTCTTCAAACGGGAAGCCGGCGGCGAACGGCTCGTACATCACGCGGTCGATATCCAGCGCCAAGCCGGCACGGGCGCGCCGACGGGCCTGGATTTCCAGCAGCTCGGCCGCAACGTCGCGGACTTTTTCGGCGGCCTTGCGTTTGGCCTTGGCCCACTGCTCGCCACCGAGCGAATGCAGGGGCGCGGTCTCCGCCGAGGCACCGGAATAGCGGCTGATCAGGTGCAGCTGCGCGACCGGCACGTACAGGCGGTCGCCCTTGGCGTATTCGATCTCCAGGAATTCGCCGGGCATGCCGCCCACATCCATCGCGATCAAGCCGCGGTAGCGGCCGACGCCATGGTCTTCATGGACGATGGGCGCGCCTTCGGTCAGTTCGCCAAGGTCACGGATGATCGCCTCGGGCTCACGCCCGGCACACCGCGTGCGCCGTGCCTGGCCGGCGCGCTCGGGGAACAGCTGGCGCTCGGTAAGCACGGCCAGCGCCGGTTCGCTGAGCGCAAAGCCGTCATCCAGCGGTGCGACAGTAATGGCGAAGCGTGAAAGCCCCTCTCCCTCCCGGAGTACATGGGGGAGGGCGGTCTTGCTTCCTCCAAGGGGGGCAGGGAGGAAGTCGTTGAAGCTGGCCACAACTTCGGGCCGCAACTCGGCAGCCTGCAATACCTCCAACAAGGCCTCACGCCGACCCGGCGAATCGGCCGCGATCAAGACGCGGCCGGGGTAGTGCGCGATGAAGGATTTCAACGCCTGTCCCGCTGGCGCATCCTTGGCGGCCACCGGCAATGGCGGCAGCGGCTGGTCACCCAGCGCCTGCGCCTCGGCAATGCGCGGATGATCGGCAGCCCATATCTCCACGCGCGGCTGCTTGTTGAACTGCTCGCGCAGGCTGTCCGGTGACTGGTAGATCTCATCCGGCGGCAACAACGGTCGCTCGATATCGTGGCGGCGTTGTTCGTAACGGCTGTTGGTCTGCAGCCAGAACGCATCGGAGGCCTCGGCCACGCCTGTGCCCACCACGGTCAGGAAACCATCCGGCAGATAGTCGAACAGCGTCGCCGTCTTGCTGAAAAACAGCGGCAGCATGTACTCGATGCCCGATGGCAGTACGCCAGCTTTCAGGTCCTGGTACAGCGGACTGCGGCGGGTGTCGACGTCGAAGCGCTCGCGCAGGGTGCCCAGCACCTTGTTGAGGCTGGCCTCATCCATCGGCACTTCGCGGCCCGGCAGCATCTTCACGGCCTGCACCTTGTCCAGCGACCGTTGCGATTCGGGGTCGAACTCGCGGATGGAGTCGATGTCCTCATCCAGCAGTTCGATCCGCAGGGGCGCATCCGCACCCATCGGGTAGACATCCAGCAGGCCGCCGCGCACGGCGAAATCGCCCGGGTCCATCACCTGCGCCACGTTGCGGTAGCCGGCGCTTTCCAGCCGCCGCTTCTCCGCGTCCATGTCCAAGCGTTGGCCGACCTTGAGGTCGAAGCTGCTGCCGACGATGTAACTCAGCGGTGCCAAGCGTTGCAGCAGGGTCTGCACCGGCACGACGACGATGCCGCAGCTCAGCTGTGGCAGCCGGTGCAACGCTGCAAGACGCTGCGAAATGATGTCCGGGTGCGGGCTGAACTGATCGTAGGGCAGGGTTTCCCAATCCGGGAACGGCACCACCGGCAGCGCACTGTCAGGCCCCAGCAAGGTCTGCAGATCGGCCACCGCCTGGTTGGCGGTCTGGTTGTCGCGGGTGACCAGCAGCAATGGTTTGCCGTGCGCCTGCGCGGCACAGGCCACGTGCCAGGCAAGGGCGCTGCTGGAGGCCGGGGCGCGCCACCAGGCGCGGAGCTGGCCGCTACGCGGCAGCGGCGGAATGGGATAGGTAATGGACGCCATGAACCGCCGATTTTACCAGATGCGCTTTACTCGCCGTTGTTGGGAAAGTTGCTGGCGCAGGTGCGGGATGTTCGGCGGAGCGCAGAAAGGACAAGAGCAGAAGCCGCGACAGCTTCTGCTCTTGTTCGATAGCGCAGGATCGGGACGAAACGGGATACGCGGGGGAGAGGGGAGTGCGTTCTTCAACGCATCTTCACTTTTCCACTATTGCTCCCGCAGCCCGCACTCAGGTCGCCAGTTCCAGCACCATGCGCACCAGGCCCGGTGCACCGGTCGGGTGCGGAACCTGCTTGAAGCCCAACGAGGCAGCCAACTGCAGCATCGGCTCATTGTCCTGGGCGATGTCACCGTACAGGCGGTCCAGGTACTTGCCGCGCGCCCACTTCACCAGCTTGCGCATCAGCTGGCGCCCCAAGCCCTGGCCGGCCAGGAAACGGCTGACCAGGATGGCGTATTCAGCATCACGCGTGCCGCTGATGATCGAGGCGCGGGCCACCGCCCCCACAACAGCCTCGCCCGGCGGCAGGGGTTCGGCGGCGACCAAGGCAATCTCGGTCTTCGGGTTGGGGTGGGTCAGGCGCTGTGCCGTCTCGTCCGACAGCGATTCAACCGACTGCAGAAACTTGTCACGCACCTCTTCCGGCCCGAACAGAGCGAAGGCGCCCTGCAACGGCGGTCCATCCTCGGGACGGATCGGGCGGATAAGCAATTCACGGCCACTCGGGGCCTTGAAGTTTTCATGCCACGGGGGCATGCGATTGCGGGTAGCCATGACTACGTTTCCTCCAAAGTCGCCTGATTCTGTCACCGCGCGTGATAGGTTCTGTGAACGCGGTCAAAAGCGGTGGCTGAATAGGGCGGAAAACCGTCACTCTGGGGTTTTCAGCCACTCCAACCGGGTCGACGCCCCGGTTTCGCCCATATGCTTCTTGAGGACGGGCAAGGCCGGGGCCAGGACCTGTTCAAACTGCCAGGGCGGGTTCAGCAGCAGCATCCCGCTGCCATTAAGACGCAGCGGCGAGTCGTCGGACCGCACCATCAGTTCAGCAACCAGCACTGACTTGGCCGGCAGGGCAGCAGCCTTGCGGAAGAACGGTTGCAGGGTGCGGCGCTGCTTGATGGGGTACCAGATCGCGCATTGGGCCTGCGGCATCCGGGTGAGGATCTCGCGGGCCGTTGAGATGATCTGGGGGTACTCCGCGTCCTGGGCCTCGTAGGGCGGATCGATCAGCACCAGGGCGCGGCCGATCTTGTCCGCGCCCGACTTCGGCGGCAGGAAGGCACGGATGGACTCATAGCCGTTGCCGTTGACTACCTGTACCCGGCGATCGTGCGCGAACAGTTCCTTCAGGGCCGCCGCTTCGTCCTTCTGCAGCTCGCAGGCGGCCATGCGGTCCTGTTCGCGCAGGGCGCGCGCAGCCAGCAACGGCGAGCCGGGATAGGACAGCAGGGCGCCGACCGGGTTGTCGGCCTGCACCGCGCGCAGGTACTGCTCCACCACCTCGGGCTGCGACGGCGTAGCCATCAGCTGCAGGATGCCCTCGTCGGCTTCGGTGGTCTTGCTGCTTTCTTCGGAGGACAGCAGGTAGCGGCCGCGGCCGGCATGCGTGTCCAGCACGAAGAACGGGGATTCCTTGCGCTTGAGGGCGTCGATCATCGCCAGCATGACGATGTGCTTGAGGACGTCGGCATGGTTGCCGGCGTGGAAGGCGTGGCGATAGTTCATGCGCGAAGTGTAAGGCGTGCGCGCAGTTCCCGGCGGCTTTGCGTTGCCAGAGCACGTGCTGGCCCGGTTCCAGCGCACAGAATGTGCCCTTGGCCCGCTATGCTGGCGCCATGTCAGAACAGCCCGCCCGGGTCCTCGTGGTCGAGGACGAAACCGCCATTGCCGACACCTTGCTGTATGCGCTGCGCAGCGAAGGTTACGAGGCCAGCCATTGCGCCCTCGGGCGCGAGGCGCTGGCCCTGCTGCGTGCCCAGGAGGCCGACGTCGTGGTGCTGGACGTCGGCCTGCCCGACCTGGGTGGCTTCGAGGTTTGCCGCCAGTTGCGTACCTTCAGCCAGGTGCCGGTGATTTTCCTGACCGCGCGCAACGATGAATTCGATCGCGTGCTCGGCCTGGAGCTTGGTGCTGACGACTACGTGACCAAGCCGTTCTCGCCGCGCGAAATGGTGGCACGGGTACGGGCCAGGCTGCGCCGTGTACCGCAGCAGACCCAGGCAGCACCTGTGGGCGAGGGCGGTTGGAAAGTCCACGGCGCGTTTGCCGTCGACAGTGAAGGCCTGCGCATCCGCTACCAGGACGTGTTGCTGGACCTGACACGTTACGAGTACATGTTGCTGGCGGCATTGTTGCAACGGCCCGGTGCCATCCTCAGCCGCGCCCAGTTGATGGAGCGTGGTTGGGACCACGCCAGCGACAGCGCCGATCGCACCATCGATACCCATGTCAAAACCCTGCGCGCCAAGCTGCGTGCGGCCGGCGCGCTGGAAGACCCCATCCGCACCCATCGTGGCCTGGGCTACGCGCTGGAGGCCTGATGCGTCTCGGGCTCAAGCTGTTCCTGGGTTTTTTCCTGATCGTCGGCATCGCTGCGTTCTTCGTGATGCGGGTGTTCGTCAACGAGGTAAAGCCGGGCGTGCGCCAGGCCATGGAATCCACGCTGGTGGACGCGGCCAATGTGCTGGCAGTGATGGCGGCGCCGGATCTGAAGGCCGGGCGTATTGCCGATGGCGCATTCGCCAGCCAGATGGCCACCGCGCAGCGGCGCGATCCCAAGGCGATGGTCTGGCGCTTTCCCAAGCGCAGCATCGATTACCGGGTGACGGTGACCAATGCCAAGGGCATCGTCATCTACGATTCCCGCGGGCAGGATGTGGGGCGCGACAACTCGCGCTGGAACGACGTGCACCTGACCTTGCAGGGACGCTATGGCGCGCGCTCCAGTCCGCTGACGCCGGGTGACCAGGAGAAGACCGTGATGCACGTGGCGGCCCCGGTCTACGACCCTGCCGATGGGCGCACCCTGATTGGGGTACTGACGCTGGCGCAACCCAACGACACGATCGACCCCTTCATCGTTGCCAGCCAGCGCGCCATTGTCGCCCGCGGTGCATGGCTGATCGGCCTGTCGGCATTGATCGGGTTGCTGATGACCTGGTGGTTGTCACGCGGCATCAGTGGCTTGAGCCGCTATGCCAAGGCCGTCAGCGCTGGCGAGCCGGTGCCGCCGCCGCGGCGCCGGCGTGACGAGATCGGCGAGCTCGGCCAGGCGCTGGAAACCATGCGCCGCAAGCTCGAAGGCAAGGCCTACGTGGAGCAGTACGTGCAGTCCCTGACGCACGAAATGAAGAGCCCGCTGGCGGCGATCCGCGGTGCAGCCGAGTTGTTGCAGGAGCCCTTGCCCGAGGCCGAGCGGCAGCGCTTTGCCGGCAACATCGTGCAGCAGGAGAAGCGACTGACGGAAACCATCGATCAATTGCTGCGCCTGGCTGAAGTGGAGCAGCACGGCTGGCTGCAGCGGCGTACCGAGGTGGACCTGGCGCAGCTGTGTGCTGCCCTGGCCGAGGACGCCTCGCCGCGCCTGCAGGCTGCGGAACTGGCACTGGATGTTGTCTCGCCGCCACATGCGGCCGTGCAGGGCGACCCCTTCCTGCTGCGGCAGGCGCTGTCCAACCTGTTGGACAATGCGATCGCTTTTTCGCCCAAGGGTGGGCGCATCCAGATCGCGGTAACGCCGCAGGCACAGGGGTGGCAGGTACGCCTGCGCGATCAGGGGCCGGGCGTGCCGGAGTACGCACGGGAACGGGTTTTTGAGCGCTTTTATTCGCTGGGCCGGCCAGGCAATGGCCCGCGCAGTTCAGGTTTGGGCCTGCCGTTCGTGGCCGAGGTCGCGCGCCTGCACGGTGGTCAGGCGCAACTGCACAACCGGCCAGAAGGCGGCGCCGAAGCCGTGCTGTTGCTGCCCCCCGGCTGACTTCACATTCGCTTCAAACTGACGACAAACCCTGCTCATGGGGCGGGGCCAAGCTGCTCCCGTTTCCACACGAGAACGGGACATGACTTCCCTCAAACTGCTGTTGCGCTTCGCCATTGTCGGCGGGCTGGTGTTGCTTCTGCTGGTTCCCTTGCTGCTTATCCGCAGCACCATCAATGAGCGCGAGCGCTACCGCAACGAAGCGGTGGAGCGGGTATCGCAAAGCTGGGCTGGCGCGCAATCGCTGATCGGTCCGGTGCGGGTCTTGCCGTGGACCCAGCAGCGTGAGGTCGAGCTGGCGGCGGAAGGCAATAGCCCGCGCCGGACAGAATGGCGTACCGAGCATGGCTATGACCTGCAGATGCCTGCGAGCTTGAACGTGCAGGGCGTGATGCGTCCGTCCGAACGGTCGGTGGGTTTGTTCAAGGTGCCCGTCTACAAATGGGAGGGCAAGCTGCAGGCCGAGTTCACCGTTGCCACCTATGCTCCGGTGGCAGGGCGTGTTTATGGTCGCCCCTATCTGGCGTTGGGTATTTCCGACGTGCGTGGCCTGGTTGGTACCCCCAACCTGCGGGTAGACGGCAGGGCAGTGCAGTTGCTGCCCGGGACCGGGGTAATGGAAGGAACCTCCAAGGGCCTGCATGCGGACCTGGCGCCGCTGCAGAATTCCAACGAAGGCGTATTGCGTGAGGGGGGCAAGGTCGAACTGGAACTGGTGCTCGGTGGTACCCGCACGCTGGCCATCGCGCCGATTGGCGATGACACCCGCGTCAACCTCTCTTCGAGCTGGCAGAGCCCTTTGTTTGGCGGCAGCTTCCTGCCCGAGCGCAATATCGACGCCAGCGGCTTTCAGGCCGAGTGGGCGGTGTCCTCGTTGGCTTCGGCGGCGCAGGCGCAATTGACCCAAGCGATCCGCACAGAAGGAACCAACGTGGAAGCGCTCAATGTGACGCTGGTTGATCCGGTGGACACTTATACGCAGGTGGACCGTGCCAGCAAGTACGGCATCTTGTTTGTGTTGCTGACGTTCGTTGGGTTCGCACTGTTCGAGTTGATCAAGCAGCTGAAGATCCACCCGCTGCAGTATCTGCTGGTCGGTTTGGCATTGGCCATGTTCTTCCTGCTGTTGTTGAGCTTGTCCGAGCAGATCGCGTTCTGGCAGGCCTATCTGATTGCCGCTGCGGCCTGCATCGGCTTGCAGGGCTTCTACCTCAGCGGCGTGCTGCACAGTTGGAAGCGGGGCGCAGGCTTCGCGACGATGCTGACCTTGTTGTACGGGGTGCTGTACATGCTGTTGATCTCGGAGAACAACGCGCTGCTGATGGGCTCGCTGCTGCTGTTCGGCATCCTGGCCGCGATCATGTGGATCACCCGCAAGGTGGACTGGTACGAACTGGGCAACCGTGCCGTGGCGCGGCAGGGCTGAGTGCATCAATGGCGGCAGGGGCGGGATGGTTTTCCATCCCGGCCCCTGCGAGGAGCGAACAATGAATCGTGCATTGATCCACCGTCGCGCCCAGCGCTTGTTGCCTGCGGGTATCGAAACCTGCGGGCTGCTGCATTTCGGCATGTCGCCTGGGCAGGTGGAGCAGGTATTGCTGGGCAGCGTGTTCGGGGATGAAGCAGGGCAGGGGATGGTGGCGTTGCGCCTGTCCTTGTCCACCGCGTTGGCAATCCGGCGCAAAGGACTGCGGTATTTCGAGCAGGGGCCCTGGCAGTTCTCTGCGTTCGCTGCCGCGCTTGGGCCGGTGCAGCATGATGCAGGCGTTGTGGCGCCTGGACAGGACGCATTGCCGGCGAGGCATGCTGGTGGGTATTCGGCGGTGGCTGCGGATGGTCGATCCTGGCTGGTGCTGCTGCCGGTGGAGAGGTTGGTGATCTATGGATGGTGGCGGTGAGTTGGGGTTGCGTGCCTGGCGGTTCCCCAGCCAACCGACCGAAGTTCCCTGGATGCTGAAGGATGCAATTGCAGGTTCTGCCCCTCTCCCCTTGCGGGAGAGGGGTTGGGGAGAGGGGGCACCGCCCAACAACCTCTAGAATGCGCCCATGCACGCTACCCTCACCACCCGCTCCCTGCGCGGCCGCCAATTGCTGCCGCACCTGGACGACATTGCACGCCTGCGTATCCAGGTGTTCAAGGATTGGCCCTATCTCTACCAAGGCAGCCTTGATTACGAGCGCGATTATCTTGCGGCTTACGCAAACACCCCGAATGCGGTCTGCGTAATCGCCCGCGCCGGTGACGCGGTGGTAGGGGCATCGACAGGCTTGCCCTTGCTCGATGACGGCCCTGCTTTCCGCAAGCCGTTTGAGCTGGCAGGCATTGACCCGGCGCAGGTGTTCTACTTCGGCGAATCCGTCCTGCTGCCCGACTATCGCGGGCACGGCATCGGCCACGCTTTCTTCGATGCACGCGAAGCCCACGCGCGCGCGCTGGGGCGATTCGCGCTGACGGCATTCTGCTCGGTAGACCGAACCAGCGATGACCCCCGCATGCCTGCCGGACATCGTGACAATGCGGTGTTCTGGCACAAGCGCGGCTATCTGCGCCAGCCAGGTATGACAATGCAGCTGAACTGGGACGAGGTGGGCCACGGCAATGTCGTGCATCCGCTGACGTTCTGGACGCGCCGTTTGGAGCCTGTCGCATGAAAATTGCCGTTGCCCGCTATCCCGTCGGTTCGCCCGCCAGTTTTGATGCGTTTGCCGCCCGCCAGGCCGAGGTGTTGGGTGAAGCGGCAGCGCAGGGCGCACGCATTGCGGTCTTGCCCGAGTACCTGTCGCTGGAATTGGCGGCCAGCTTTGGCCGTCCTGTATTCAGTGACCTTGCGGCGTCGTTGGCAGCCATCCAGCAGTACCGCCAAGCGTGGTTGGCGCTGTTCTCAAGGTTGGCGCGCGAGCTGGACATGCACGTTGTTGCCGGCAGCTTCCTGCTGGACACCGGCAATGGCCGCTACCGCAACCGCAGCGATTGGTTCACCCCGCAAGGTACGCAGCTGTGGCAGGACAAGCTGCAGCTGACCGGTTTCGAGAAAAAGACCGGGCTGATCGATCCCGGTGATGCCTTGAAGGTATTCGAGATCGACGGAGTGCGGGTGGCGGTGGCGATCTGCTACGACAGCGAATTTCCGCTGCCGGTACGGCGCCAGTACGAGGCGGGCGCGCGCTTGCTGGTGGTGCCCAGTTGCACCGATACCGTGGCCGGTGCAACCCGGGTACGGATCGGCTGTCTTGCGCGCGCGCTGGAGAACCGCATGTTCGTTGCCCAGGCAGTCACCGCCGGGCTGGCCGAGTGGAGCCCGGCCTTGGATGTGAACACCGGCGAGGCAGCGATCTATGCGCCGATGGACGTGGGATTCCCTGCCGATGGTGTATTGGCGCAGACCCGCGAAGCGCAGCTCTGGGCCTACGCGGACCTCGATTTTGCAGCGTTTGAGGCCAGCCGCGGGCGGGCGCAGGTGGCCAATGACCGCGATTGGCCAGCCCAGCAGCAGCCGGCCTTGGCCCAGGCGGTGGTGCTGCGCGCCGATTGAATCGTGTGCCGGTGCCGGCCAACCATGACCATTGGCGGGCTCGGTGGCTGGGCCGGGCTGGCTAGACTCGGTGCTTTGTCGTGATTGGCCGAAGGCCGGGGTACGTGGTGATCAAGCGCGGTTTGCTGGCGTTGTGCATGGGCTTGGCGGTGGGCGCGACAGCGCAGGCGGCTGAGCAGGTGGATCTGGACATGGTGGGCAAGATCCGCCAGGAAGCCTTCCATCGTTCGCAGGTGATGGACACCTTCAGTCACCTGACCGAATCCATCGGCCCACGCCTGACCAATTCGCCGGCCATGGCCCAGGCCAATGCCTGGACCCGCAGCAGGTTCAACGATTGGGGCCTGGTAAACGTGCACGACGAGGCGTTCGATGATTTCGGCCGTGGCTGGGAGT
The DNA here is from genome assembly GCF_032061965.1 of Stenotrophomonas sp. Classification (GTDB taxonomy): domain Bacteria; phylum Pseudomonadota; class Gammaproteobacteria; order Xanthomonadales; family Xanthomonadaceae; genus Stenotrophomonas. Next base: position 32,069 of record NZ_DAMBEF010000016.1, read on the forward strand.
TCACCTCGGCCAGCGTCGAGATGCTCGGCCAGCGCGTACAGCCCTTGCATGCGCTGCCAAAGGCGTGGACGCCAGGCACCAATGGCCCGGTGGAAGGCGAATTGATCCAGGTCGACATCAAGAAGCTGTCGGATATGGATCAGTACCGGGGCAAGCTGCGCGGCAAGATCCTGCTGCTGGGCGATGCGCGCGAGTACAAGCGCGGAGTCGAGTCCGACTCGCATCGGCACGATGCCACCTCGCTGGAAGGCCTGCAGCAGTTCACCATCCCCAAGAGTGCCGATGAAGATCGGGCAAAGCGGGTGAAGGAATACAACGAGCGGCAGGAGCTGGCCAAGGCAGTCAATGCATTCTTCGTCGAAGAGGGCGCACTGGCAGCGATCAGTATCAGCGGCTGGGACAACGGCATCATCCGCGTGGCCGGTGGTGGCTCGCGCAAGGCCGGTGAATCGGTGGGCATTCCTGAGCTGGCGATGATTGCCGAGCATTTCAATCCGCTGGTGCGTGCCTTGAAGGACAAGCAGAGCGTCAAGTTGCGTGTGGACGTGCAGGCGCGTTTCACCGATGACAGTAACCAGCCGGGCCACAACACGCTGGCCGAGATCCGCGGCAGCAGCAAGGCTGACGAGATCGTGATGCTGGGGGCACACATGGATTCCTGGCACACCGGCACCGGCGCGGCCGACAACGCCGCAGGCGTGGCGGTGATGATGGAGGCGATGCGCATCCTCAAGGCGGTGGGTGCCAAGCCCAAGCGCACCATCCGTGTGGCCTTGTGGAGTGGTGAGGAGCAGGGCCTGATCGGTTCGCAGGCCTATGTGGCGCAGCACTTCGCACGTTATCCGGAGCCGACCGATGCGGCGCAGAAGGCATTGCCGGCATCGCTGCGTGAGCCGACCGGGCCGTTGCAGAAGATGCGTGATTACGACAAGTTCCAGGTCTACTTCAACATGGACAATGGTTCGGGCCGGTTCCGTGGCATCTATGCACAGGAAAACATGGCGGCGATGCCGATCTTCGAGGCGTGGCTGAAGCCGTTCAACGATGTGGGTGCAACCACGGTGGTGTCGCGCAACACCGGCAGCACGGACCACATCAGTTATGACCGGGTGGGCCTGCCGGGCTTCCAGTTCGTGCAGGATCGTCTGGACTATTTCAGCAATGTGCATCACAGCCATCTGGATACCTGGGACCACGCCGAGGCGGAGGATCTGAAGCAGGCAGCGGCGATCGTGGCGTCGTTTGTCTACAACGCTGCGATGCGCGAGGAGCGTTTCCCGCGCAAGCCGTTGTTGGAGAATTGAGTTAGCTGGGTTTGCTTGAAGGAAGGGCCGCATTGCGGCCCTTCTGCTTTTGGGGCAGAGCAAGCAATGCTCGATGTCTCCCTTCTCCCGCTTGCGGGGGAAGGTGCCCGAAGAGCCTGCCCCCGCGAAGGCGGGGGGCGGATGGGGGGAGCTTTGGCTCTGGCTATTGATGGCTCTCTAGTCTCTTATTCACAGCAGTTGCAACAGCAAGATCAAGAGCTTTCACTCCCCTTCGGGGAGCGAGTTACTTTGACCAGCCGTTCGGCTGTTGAAGAGCACTTCTTTGCTTGTGCAAAGAAAAGATAACCAAAAGAAAGCACACCCTGCCTCCGCGCCCACGCCGCTGCGCGGCGCGGGTCCACTGCACTGGCAGGATTTTTCGACGAGACATCCCTGTCTCGTCGAAAAACGACGCACATTCCTGTGCGTCGCCCCTGCGGGGTCCTGTCTGCCAGCTCCGTCGCTGCGGAAGGGGCCCGGTAAGTCAACGGCTGGAGCAAGGGCAACGGCCGAAGCCGAAGCCGAAGCCGAAGCTGCCCTCACCCCAACCCCTCTCCCGTGAACGGGAGAGGGGCTTAGAGCTGCAGGTCGCTGGCGCTTGCTGTGTCTTGTGGTCCGCGCGCCAAGGGCTGAAGCCGGTTCAAGGCACCGGAGCAGGGGAAGAGGTAAAATGCCCCGATTCTCACTTCTGCGCCCGTCATGACCGTCCGTACCCGCTTTGCCCCCAGTCCCACCGGCTACCTGCATATTGGTGGCGCCCGCACCGCGCTGTATTGCTGGCTGGAGGCGCGCCACCGTGGCGGTGAGTTCGTGCTGCGCATTGAAGATACCGACCGCGAGCGCTCAACCCAGGCGGCCATCGACGCCATTCTCGAGGCGATGGATTGGCTGGGCCTGGGCTATGACGAGGGCCCGATCTACCAGACCGACCGCGTCGCCCGTTACAAGGAAGTGGCCGAGCAGCTGATCGCCGACGGCAAGGCCTACTACGCCTACGAGACCAAGGAAGAGCTGGACGCCATGCGCGAAGCCGCCATGGCCAAGCAGGAGAAGCCGCGTTACAACGGCGCCGCCCGCGAGCTCAAGCTGCCGTACAAGGACGACCCGAACCGCGTCATCCGCTTCAAGAACCCGCTCGACGGCACCGTGCTGTTCGATGACCTGATCAAGGGCAACATCGAAATCGCCAACAGCGAGTTGGATGACATGGTCATCTTCCGTCCGGATGGCTACCCCACCTACAACTTCGCGGTGGTGGTCGACGATTGGGACATGAACATCAATGAGGTCATCCGCGGTGATGACCACATCAACAACACCCCGCGCCAGATCAACCTGTACCAGGCCATCGGTGCGCCGGTGCCGAAGTTCGGCCACATGCCGATGATCCTGGACGAGCAGGGCGCCAAGCTGTCCAAGCGCACCGGCGCGGCCGATGTCATGCAGTACAAGGACGCCGGTTACCTGCCCGAGGCGCTGCTGAGCTACCTGGCCCGCTTGGGCTGGTCGCACGGCGACCAGGAGATATTCACCCGCCAGGAACTGATCGACCTGTTCGACGTCACCAACTGCAACTCCAAGGCCGCGCGCCTGGACATGGCCAAGCTGGGCTGGGTCAACCAGCACTTCCTGAAGACCGAAACGCCTGAATCCATTGCGCCACACCTGGTCTACCAGTTGGAAAAGCTGGGCCTGGACCTGGCAAAGGGCCCTGCACCGGTGGACGTGGTCATCGCCCTGCGTGAGCGCGTGCAGACCCTGAAGGAAATGGCCGAGAAGGCCGTGGTCTGGTACACCCCGCTGACCGAGTACGACGAAGCCGCGGTGGCCAAGCATTTCAAGGCCGGCGCCGAGGTTCCGCTGGGCAAAGCGCGCGAGTTGCTGGCCGCAGCTGAATGGACCGCCGAAGGCGTGTCGGCGGCGCTGCACGACGTGGCCGCGCAGTTGGAAATCGGCATGGGCAAGGTTGCCCAGCCGCTGCGCGTGGCCATCACCGGCACCCAGGTGAGCCCTGACATTTCCCATACCGTGTACCTGGCCGGCCGCGACGAGGCCTTGAAACGCATCGACGCCGCACTCATCAAGATCCCAACGGCCTGATTCCGACGAGGTAGCCATGACCGACGCACACTCCTGTACCGCCCCGCACCACCACGTTGAAGACGCGGCGGATTTTGTTGCGGTGGTCGAGCGGGTGTGCCGCGAGCGCGGCCTGCGGCTGACGCCGATCCGCGCCAACGTGCTGCGCCTCATCGCCGAGGCAGGCAAGCCGGTCAAAGCCTACGAGCTGCTGGAATGGGTGCGCGAAGGCAAGGGCGTGGGCGCCGATGCCCCGCCTACCGTGTACCGCGCGCTGGATTTCCTGATGGCCAATGGCTTCGTGCACAAGCTGGCCTCGGTCAACTCGTTTGTCGCCTGCCATCACCCCAGCAGCAACCAGCACTCGGTGCCGTTCCTGATCTGCGACCGCTGCCATAGCGCGGTGGAGCTGGAGGACCGCGACATCGTCCGACAACTGGAAGCCCGTGCCAAGGAACTGGGTTTCAAGCCGCAGGCGCAGACGCTGGAAGTGCACGGCCTGTGCGCGAACTGCGCAGGCTGAAGCTCAAAGCCCAGGCTGATGGTCAAAGTCCCTCTCCCGCCGGGAGAGGGGTTGGGGTGAGGGTAGCCGTTAGCCGATAGCCCTCACCGTGCCTGCTTCGGCCAGCTCAATGCGCCGTCCATTTCGGGTATCGCCGTGGCTTCGCGGCTCGGGCCGCTGCCAAGACGTTAAGTGCTAAGGGTAAAGCCCCTGCCGAGCATGGCTCGGCACTACGTTTCCTCCCTTTTGCGCCGCAAAGGGGAGGGGTGGGGGGGTAAGCTTCACGCCCTGGGCTCCAACCAGTCTGCTCAAGGTGTCGGCGTTGCCTCGTAAACCACTTCGCCATCCTTGATGGTCTGCAGCACCTTGATGGTATGCAGTTGGCTGCGCTCGATGCTCAGCGGGTTGTCCGACAACAGGGCCAGATCCGCGCGCTTGCCGACTTCGATCGAGCCCTTGCTGCTCTCTTCGCCATATTGCCGCGCCGCCCACAAGGTGATGGACTTCAGCGCAATTTCCGGCGATACGCGCTGCTCGGGGCCAAGCACACGGCCGCTGCGGGTCACGCGGTTGACCGTGGCATCCAGCACCCGCATCGAATCCGGGAACACCACCGGCGCGTCGTGGTGCGAGGTGAATACCATGCCGGCATCCAGTACCCATTGCGTCGGCGAAATGTTTTCGGCGCGTTCCGGCCCCAACACCGAGTCGCGGTGCCAGTCGCCCCAGTAATAGGTGTGCATCGGGAACAGCGACGGGAAAATGCCCAGGCGGCGCAGTTCGCCGACCTGATCCTTGCGTAGCGTCTGGCCGTGGATCAGTACTGGCACGAGATGCTTGTCCGGGTACTTCGCTTCAGCGACGGACACGGCATGGATCAGCTGGTCGATGGCGGCATCGCCATTGGCATGCGCCAGCACCTGCCAGCCATGGCCCCAAGCCTGGCTGATGAGATCGTCGACCTTGGCGTCGGGGAAGGCGGGGTAGCCGGCATAGTCCGGCTTCTCGCCTGCGGGAACCTTGTAGTAGGGCTTGCTCAGCCACGCGGTCTTGCCCTGTGGTGAACCATCCAGGCTGATCTTCACCCCGCCGATGCGGTAGTGATCGGTGTAGTTCAGGCCATAGAACGGGCCCTGCATGGCCGGGTTGTGCAGCGCCACTTCGATATCGGGATAGGCCACCACGTCGATCTTCAGCTTGCCGGCCTTCGCCGCCATGGGCAGCAGCTGCAAGGTGCCGGCATCGGTCTTGCCATCCTGCGCGGTGGTGTAACCGTACTTCATGTACAAGGCCTGCCCGGCCTCGAGCATGGCCAGCGATTGCTCAGCGGTCATGGCTGGCATCAGCTTGGCCAAGGCCAGGCTGTGTGCGCTTTCTTCAAGCACGCCATCGGGAACGTTGCCGCCGGCTTCGCGGCGAATCACGCCACCCGGCGGGTTGGGCGTGTCGGCGGTGATGCCGGCCAACTCCAGAGCCTTGCTGTTGTAGGCGCCGAGATGGCCGGATTGGTGCATCAGGATGATGGGGACATCGGTAGCAATCGCATCCAGATCTTGGCGGGTTGGATGCCGCTGTTCGGTCAGCTGCGAATCGTCGTAGCCGAAGCCGATCAGCACCTTGTAGCCCTCGGGTGTGGTGGGGTGTGCGCGGAACTCGCGCATGATCTTCTGCAGCGCCGGAATCGAGTTGCCTTCGCCATCGGGGGCGGGCAACAGGTTGGCGGCTAGTGCCTGCAGGCCGACGCCCGAGACGTGGCCGTGGGCATCCAGAAAGCCCGGCACCAGCGTGTGTCCTTGCAGGTCGATCTGCCGCGCGTTCGGGCTGAAGTCGCGTGCCGCGCTGCGGCTGCCGACAAAGGCGATGCGGCCATCACGGACCACGATTGCTTCGGCGCTGGGCTGCTTGTCGTCGACGGTGACGATGGGGCCACCGGCGTACAGCGTGTCGGCGGCATTGGCGGTGGTGGCCGTGAGCGCGGCCAGGACGGCGGCGGTCAGAATCGATTTCATCGCGGGTTCTCCTGGCTGGGAACTGGGTACAGCCTAGCGCGTTAGTCCTTGCCGTTGTGTTGAAGGACGGCGTGGTCCGTTTTGAATCGGGGGTTGGCTGGGATGCGGTTGTTTCTGGGCCGTACTTGTGCCGCGTGGCGGGCTTTTACTGCGATGGATGTGCGGGTGGTTCGAGGGCTTCACCGGGAAAGCCTCTGCCGAGCACGGCTCGGCACTACAGTTTTCACCCGATCCCTTTTGCGTAGCAAAGGGGAGGGTTGGGGAGGGGTAGTTTTTGTCTTTAGCCCCTCTCCCGCATACGGGAGAGGGGTTGGGGTGAGGGCAGCTTTTGCTGGGAAAGCCTCTGCCGAGCATGGCTCGGCACTACAGTTTTCACCCCCTCCCTTTTGCGTAGCAAAGGGGAGGGTTGGGGAGGGGTAGTTTTTGTCTTTAGCCCCTCTCCCGCATACGGGAGAGGGGTTGGGGTGAGGGCAGCTTTTGCTGGGAAAGCCTCTGCCGAGCATGGCTCGGCACTACCGCCTAGCGCTTATCGCTGCTGCGCGGGTGTTGCTGCCGTATCTACTTCAACCACCACCGACATGCCGGGGCGCAGGCGCGCGGCGAGCGGCTGGTCGGGATCGATGGCGATGCGGATCGGCAGTCGTTGCACCACCTTGGTGAAGTTGCCGCTGGCGTTGTCGGGCTTGAGCACCGAGAACTCCGAACCGGTGGCCGGGGCGATCTGCTCGATGTGGCCGGTCAGCTTCTTGCCCTGGAACGCATCCACGCTGAAAGTTGCCGGTTGGCCGATGGCCATGTTCCAGGTCTGGCCTTCCTTGTAGTTGGCAACGACCCATAGCGTGTCCGGCACCAGGAACAGCAACTGGCTGCCGGCGGTCACGTATTGGCCCAGGCGCACGCTGGCTTCCGATACCTGGCCATCGCGCGGGGCTTTGATCACGGTGTTGTCCAGGTCAATCCTGGCCAGCTCCAGCGCCGCTTCGGCCATGGCGACCTTGGCTTCCAGGCCCTTGCGCGCGACCTGGGTGGAGGTGAGGGTCTCCTCGGCGATATGGATGGCGGCCTGCGATTGCGCCACACCTGCCGTTGCCGCCTGCGCCGACGAGCGCAGCTTGTCGCGGTCGCTGTTGGACACCAGCTGCTGCGAAGCCAGGGTTTCGTAGCGCCGCAGTTCGGTGCGGCTGCGCTGCTGCTCGGCCTGTTCGGCGGCGTAGTTGGCGCGTGCCGAGCTGATCTGCGCGCGGTTCTGCGCCTGGCTCTGGTCGGAGTTGGCCAACTGTGCGCGGGCGTCTTCCAGCGACGCCTGGGCCTGATCCACCTTCTGCCGGTAGATGCGGTCGTCGATGCGCAGCAGCGGCTGGTCTTTCTTCACGTGGTCGAAGTCACTGACCAGTACTTCGGTGACATAGCCGTTTACCTGCGGCGCCAGCACCGTCACCTGGCCACGCACATAGGCATCGTCGGTGTGCATGCGCGGGCTGTTGAATGGCCACAGCTGCCAGGCACGCAGGATCAGGGTCAGCCCGACCAGGGCGACGGCGATCATCACCACCACGCTGGTGCGGCTGGGCCGGTTGTACTTGGATACCGGGGGCGGTGCCGGTGTGGATGCAGCGGTTTCGGTCTTGTTGCTCATGTTTGTGCCCGTTGGTTCTGGGTGCCGGCGCGGTCACGCCGGATCACCTGTTTCACACGTGGATTGCGCAACGTCACTTCCAGCAACAACCAGCTCAGGAAGCAGATCGCCACCCAGCCACTGAGTGCGAAGACGTCGTTGAATGCCCGCACATTGGCCTCGCGTTTGGCGGTCGCCGCCAGCGCGGCACTGGCCTGTGCCTTGAGTTGTACCGGGTCGGTGATGACGCGGGCGTAGGCTTGTTGCTGCAGTTGCAGGCGGCGCGCCACCTGCGGGTCGGCGGGGTTGAGCTGGCTCACCAGCGCCGTCGAATAGATGTGCTCGCGGTGCAACTGGTAGCTGCTGAGCAGGGCCGAGCCGGCCAGGCTGCCAAAGCTCTGGGTCAGCGACAGGATCACGATGAAGGACACGATGTGGTCCAGCCCGCGCGCCATCGCCTGGCGGATACCCATCAGCATCAGCGGGCCCATGAACATGCCGCTGCCCACCGCCGCGAAGAACTGGCTGAGGGCAAAGTCCATCGGCCGGTCCAGGCTGGTGCGGTGCTGGTCGAGGAAGGCAGCAGTGCCCAGCAGGATGATCGAGGTCAGCAGCTGGGGGATCAGCGCCTTGGGGCCGAAAGTCAGCGCACCGGCGGCGATGCCGACCAGCACGCCGATCAGGATCACCCCGAACAAGGGCGCCATTTGATCCGGCCCCATGCCCAGCGTGCGCATCATCGTGATCATCCCGTAGGACTGCTCGTTGGTCAGGAAGCGGATCAGGAAGGCGCCGACGATGAAGCGCAGCATCACCGGACCCATCAGCCAGCGCACCTGCAGCAGCGGGCTGCGGCGCTGGTGCTCGATGCACAGGCCAGCGGTGATCAGCACCACGGCGGTGGCCAACGCCCAGCCCAGCCAGGGAGAATCGAACCACCAATGCAGATAGCCCTGGCTCAGCACCACCACCAGCAAGGCCAGCCCGGGCGCGAGCAGGGCGAAGGTGAGGAAATCCTTGCGTTCGAATACCTTGATCTGGATGCCGGGCGGCAGCTTCAGCACCACCACCGCCGCGAACGAACACAGCGCCAGGCCGGCTTCGAACAGATACAGGTTCTGCCACTCGCCATGGTCGAGCAGGCTGGGCGACAGCAGCCAGGCCAGTGGCACCGCCAGCTGCGACAGGCCCACGCCGATCACCAGCAGGTTGCCGACATATTTGCGCGGCAGTGCCTGCAGCATGTACAGCGTGCCAAGGGTAGTGCAGGCAGCGCCGGCAAAGCCGCTGCCGGCACGTACCAGCAGCGTGGTGGTGGTATTGCCGACAAACAGGTGCAGCACGGCCAGCGCAGCGTATGTGCCCAGGCCGATCTCGGCGAATAGACGGATGCCGTACTCCTGGCGGAACTTGAACACCAGCAGGTTGGCACTGACGTTGACCATCAGATAGGCGGCGACCAGCCAGTTTGCCTCGCTGGCCTGCAGGCCCATCTGGCCGGTGATCCACGGCAGGTTGGCGCTGATCAGCGCGTTGCCCAGGCCGCCGGTGATGGCAACCAGCACCGCTACTGCGGCATAGGCCGCGCGCCGGTAGGGTGGGTGCCAAGGCATCGAGGCCGAGCCGGGCAGGGTGGGCTTTTCGTGTTCCTCCCAATCCGGAATGGGTTTGAGCGGTTTCATTTGGCTTCCGGCGAAACCGGCGCGGACAGGCCGGGACGCAGCAATTCAATCGCACGCCGTGCGAGGGTGGCGCGATCTTCGGCGGTACGCCCGCGCAGGGCCGCGCCCAGCATGCTGGAGATCAGTGAGATATCGGCCAGTTCCAGGTCCGGCCGGCACAGGCCGGCGGCCTTGGCGCGCTGCAGGGCCGGAGCCGACAGTTTGAGGATATGCTCGCGCGCCGCCTTGATGGCGGGGTCGTCGCGGTCCACCGCACGCCAGTAGTCGGCCAGGGCGGGGGAATGCACGATGCGCCGTGCCATGCCCTTGATCAGCTCGAACAAGGCGTCGTCGCGATCGCCCAGTTCCTGCAGGTGGGCCTCGATTTTCTCCACGGTTCGTTGCAGCAGCGCTTCAACCAGCGCAGTGCGGTCGGGGAAGTTGCGGTACAGGGTGGCGCGGCCGACGCCGGCGCGTTCCACCACCAGATCAAGCGGGGCGGTGATGCCGTGCTCGCCGAACACGGCGTCGGCCGCGTCCAATAGCAAGGCGCGACGCGCGGCGGCATCGGAACGAATGGAAGTCATGCGGCATATGATCCGGACAAAAGTGTCCGGTTTCAATGGGCGGCATCAAACAGCACGTTGCAGCGCGCCGTTTGGTTCAGCTGGTGGCGAGCCTGCGCTGCAGCGGCGCCTCGCGGATGGGCAGGTTGACCAGCGCTGCCGCGACGGCCAGCAGCATGTCCGCGTACCACATCCAGCTGAAGTCGCCGCCATATTCCAACGCCACGCCGCCCAGCCAGGCGCCGAAGAATGCGCCGATCTGGTGCGAGAGCAGGGTCAGGCCGAACAAGGTGCCCATATGCCGAGGCCCGAACAGCTTGCCGACCAAACCGGCCGTCGGCGGCACCGTGGCCAGCCAGGTAAAGCCGAGCGCAGCGGCGAACACATAGAACGTCATCGGCGTGGGCGGCGAAACCAGATAGACGCCTATCAGCACGGCGCGGCTGAGGTACATCCAGAACAGCAGCCACTTCATGCGGAAGCGCTCACCGAGCGCGCCGATGATCAGGCTGCCGGCGACGTTGAACAGGCCGATCAGCGCGATCGAGATCGAAGCCACATTGGGGGAGAGCCCGCACAGCGCGATTTCACCCGGAAGGTGAGTCACCAGGAAGGCGATATGCACGCCACAGGTGAAAAAACCCAGGTGCAGGCACCAGTAGCTGCGGTCGCGCAGCGCGCGCTGCAATTGCGGGCGCAGCGCCTCGCCGTCGACGGCCCCGTTGTTGCGTGGGGCGCGCTTGCGTAGCGGCCAGGCCAGCGGCAGCGACAGCACCACGATGAAGGCCAGCGCATACACGGTCTTGATCCAGCCGAAGGCGCTCAGCAACAACTGCACCAGTGGTGCGAACAGGAACTGTCCCAGCGAGCCGCCCGCGTTGATGATGCCGGCTGCCATCGAGCGCTTCTGCGCGGGGATGCGCCAGGCGGTGGCGCCGATCAGCACCGAGAAGCTGCCGGCACCGGCACCTGCGGCGAGCAACAGGCCGAAGCTGAGATTGAGCCCCCAGGCGCCGGGCAGCAGGGGAGCCGCCACCAGCCCGACCGCCAGCAGCAGGCCGCCGCCGATGAGTACCGGCAACGGGCCACGTTGATCGGCCATCGCCCCGAACAAGGGTTGCACCGCACCCCAGACGAACTGGCCAATGGCCAGCGAAAAACTGATCTGGGCGATGCCCAGGCCGGTGGAAACATGGATGGGGTCGATCAGCAGGCCGCTGGTCTGGCGCACGCCCATGGTCACCATCAGGATGCTGGAGGCGGCCAGCAAGAGCAGCCAGGGCGTCCGTGTGGGGGATGTGTTGTTCATGCGTGCAGCCCTTGTTCCAGCACATTGTTCAGGGCTTCCAGTTGCTGGTTGAGCGCTGCCGTACGCGTGCTGCCGAACAGCGTCTCGATTTCTTCCTGCGCTTGTTGCCAGAGCGGGAAGGCCTTCTGCAGCCGACGCTTGCCGCTGGCGGTGATGTGCAGCTCGCGGCGGCGCGCATCTTCGCCGGGCCCGGAGCTGAGCAGGCCTGCTTCCAGCAACGGCTTGAGGTTGCGGGTGAGGGTGGTGCGATCCATGCCCAGCGCATCGGCCAGCTCGCCCAGCGGGCGGGGCTGGCTGGAGCGGCGCAGGATGGAATAGGCGTTGAGGCTCAGCTCGGCGGCGGCCAGGTGCCGGTCATAGACCTGGGACACACGGCGCGCGGCGCGGCGCAGTTGAAAGCAGGTGCAGGGGCTGGGGGTGTGCATTGGCGTCGTCGGCAGGGCGATGGCCGGAGTTTATGTGTATATGCACGTAATTGCGAGTGGCGACTGCCAGGTTTTGATGCGGTTGCTATTGCTATTGCTGTTGCTGTTGCTGTTGCTGCTTTTGCTTTTGCTTTTGCCTTTGCCTTTGTCTTTGCTCTTGCTCTGGCCCTTGCTTTGGCTCTTGCTCTTGCTTTGGCTTTGGCTTTGGCTTCGGCTGTCCCTTCTCCCGCTTGCGGGGGAAGGTGCCCGGAGGGCGGATGGGGGGCGCTTTTGATCCACCCTTCTTGCACTTTTAAATGCGCTTCTCCGCAAGTTGGTCAGCGAAAAAAGCCACCTTGCGGTGGCTTTCATCTGTGCTCGGCTTGTAGGGGGCAGAGGCTAAAGGGCAGAAACAAAGAGCAGAAACAAAGAGCGGAAGCAGAAGCTTGCCCTCACCCCTACCCCTCTCCCGCAGGCGGGAGAGGGGACAGCAAAGGCTGAAGCTCAAAGCGAAGCAACAGCTCAAAGCAACAGCTCAAAGCAACAGCTCAAAGCAACAGCTCAAAGCAACAGCCCTGATTGTTGTCGCCAGCCACCGCTTAGAACCAGGCGCGGATACCAAACGCCACGCCTCGCCCCGGCAACGGCGAATAGTCACGTAGCAACGAGGTATGCGGACGCGCTTCGCGGTTGGTCAGGTTGCTGCCATCGAGGAATACTTCATAGCTGTTGTCGCCGCTGCGATCCCAACGGTAAGCGAGGTGGGCATCGACCAACGTATAGCTGCTGCTGGGCTCTTCGTTCAGCGCGACATCCTTCTGGCTGCCATAGCGCACCGCGCCCAGCGAGGCACGCCAGCCGCCCAGCGACCAGTGCAGGTCGGCGCCAACGCGGGCAGGTGCGATACGTGGCAGGTAGCCACCATTGGCCAGCTCGACGTTGTAGTGGTGCGCATGATCACCGTGCGGTACGGCGATATCGACGTTGCGGCTGCCGCTCCCATCCAGCTCTGCCTTCACATAGTCACCAAACACGCGCAGGTCCCAGTCACCGGACAGGCCTTCGATCATGTGCCAGGTTGCCTCGGCTTCGGCGCCCTTGAAGGTGGCGTCGTTCTGGGTCCAGGCGCGTACCGGAAGGCCACCTTCGGCCACGCCGGTGTCGGCGAGGTAGATGAAATCCTTGAACTTGGTCTGGTAGATCGCCGCCTGCACATCGATACGCTCGTTGTGCGCGTGCAGCCCCAGCTCGACGCGTTGGCCGCGCTCGGTGTCCATGTTGGCGTTGCCGATTTCCAGCGAGCGCGTGGCGATATGCGCGCCGGCGGCGTACAGCTCCTCATTGGTCGGTGCACGCTCGGACGCATCCACGCCGAAGCGCAGGTCGAAGGTGTCGTTCAAGGTCCAGATGCCCGAGGCGGACAGGTTGGTCGCGCCAAAGCTGCGGTTGCGCTGGGCATCGTCAGTATCCAGCTTGACCCTGTCATGGCGGGCGCCCAGTTCCAGCTTGAACGGGCCGAACTGCTTCTCCTGCAGCACGAACGCACCCAACGTGTCGGTAGTGGTGCCGGGCACGAAGGCTTCCTCACCGATCGCACCAAAATCGCTATTGCCGAACTGCAGGCCGAAGGCACCGTCCCAACCGGCCAGTGGTTGCTGCACCGCTTCCAGGCGGCCTTCAAAACCCTTGTTGGTGAAGCGGGTGGAGGGCGTGCCGGCTTCCAGTTCGGTGTGCTCGTAGTCGGTGTAGCCGCCGCGCAGGGTCACGCTCTTCAGGAACGAGGTCGGGTTGTACAGGCCGCCCTTCAGGTCGAAGCGGTTCTGCACCATGTCGATGCGCACGTCGTGTTCTTCGCCTTCTTCTTCTTCATGCGCGTGGTCGTGGTCATCGTCGCCATGATCGTGGCCATGGTCGTCGTCGGCATGCACGTGGGCGCCATTGGGGATGCCGTAGTTGCTGCGGTAGGTGCCCAGCGATGCGCCGAGGTAGCCGCTTTCGCCGAACCAGGTCGCGCCGACGCCGCCGGCACGCGTGCGCACCGAGCTGTTGTCCAGGCGGCCGCGGGTGCCGAGCTCGTCGCTGTCGGCGTCATGGCCACCATGGCCGTCGGCGTCCAGTGCATGCGGGTCGATCGCATAACCGGGGATGCGGTAGTCATCGCCGTTGCGGATCAGGCCATCGACATGCAGGACCAGATTGTCGCCGCTGACCCCATCCAGGCGGAACATGCCGCTGCGTTCTTCATTGACCGAATTGCCACGCAGCTCGGCGCGGCCGCTGAGCGGGCGGTCCGGCACCTCGCTGGCAATGCGGCCATCCACTACGTTGACCGCGCCGCCAATCGCGCCGCTGCCGAACAACAGGGTGGCCGGCCCCTTCAGGACTTCGATCTGATCAGCCAGGAACGGTTCGATGCTGGTGGCGTGGTCGGCGCTGACCGTGGAGGCATCCATATTGCCGACGCCATTGGAAACCACTGCCACGCGCGGGCCTTCCTGGCCGCGGATGATCGGCCGGCCCACGCCGGGACCGAAGAAGGTGCTCTGCACGCCCGGCAACTTGGCCACGGTATCGCCCAGGGTGCCGGATTTGTGTTCGTCCAGATCGGTGCCGGCCAGCACTTCCACCGGCCGGGCCAGGGAGTCGGCCGAACCTTGCAGCGGCGAGGCGGTGACCTTTACGGCGGTCAGTTCGGTGAGGTGGTGGCTCTGCCCGGCGTCGTCATCGGCGGCACTGGCGACGGCAGGCAGGGCGGCGGCAAGGGCGAGGAACAGCAGGTGGTGCTGGGTGCGACGGGGAAGGGGCATGATGGTCTCTCTGTTACTGTGTATCACTGAGGTTGCAGGCTGAACCGTTGGCGGCAAGGGGAATGACGCAGACAGTTCGGGCGGGGACGAGGATTATGTTATATTATTCCATAACGTTCCGTCGCCCCTGCTGGAAGTCATGCCCACCCCATCCACCGGACTACCCAAATTCCTCGATCGCTTTGGTGCGACCGGATCCTTGATCTGTGCGGTGCATTGCGCGTTGTTGCCGGCCTTGTTGGCGGTTGCGCCAGCCTTGGGCCTGTCGTTCTGGATGAGCGAGGGGGTGGAAGCCACCATCGTCATCTTCGTCACCGTGCTGGGCCTGTTCAGCCTGATCTGGGGCTATCTGCGCCACCGCGCGTTGTTTGCGCTGCTGCTGCTGGTGCCGGGGCTGCTGCTGCTATGGGCCGGGCTGCTGCATCCGGAACTGCACCATTCGCGTATCCCGCATGCCGTGGTGATGACGGTGGGCGGTGTGCTGGTCGGGTTGGCGCATGTGGTCAACCTGCGGCTGAACCATGTGCATGTGCATGACGCCAGCTGCGCACATTGAGGGGCGCATGGTAGGCTTCCTGTCCATGTGCGAGGGCGCTTGTTGCGGCCTCGCCAAACCCGTGCATGCACGGGGTAACTGATTACAAACCAAGGAGTTGACGACATGGGTAAGGGTGACCGTAAGACCGCCAAGGGCAAGCGCTACAACGCCAGCTACGGCAATTCGCGTTCGCACGTGAGCAAGGTGGCCGTGGGTGCAGCTGCGCCGGTCGCCAAGAAGACTGTCGCCAAGGCCCCGGCCAAGAAGGCCGTTGCCAAGAAGACCGTCGCCAAGGCCGGCTGATCCAGCCAGGCAGTGGCAAGAAAAAAGCGGCGCATTGCGCCGCTTTTTTTTGTGTCTTGATCCGGGTGCGCGGGATTCCCGGGTGCGGAATCCCGGGTGCGCTTCGCTTACCCGGGCTACAGCGTTCCTGCACTCACTTGGCGCTGCGCAATGCCTGTTGCAGGGCCTGCGGATCGCCATCGTTGGGCTGGGCCGGGATGCCGATCAGGCGGGTCAGCAAGGGGTAGACATCCACATTGTCGAAGGCGCTGAGTTGCTTGCCCCGCGCAAAGGCCGGGCCGCGCGCCACGAACACCGCCTGCATCGACGGCAGGGCCGGGTCATAGCCATGCGAGCCGCGATCGCCTGGCGGGCGCTTGGCGATGTTGTCGCGGGTGATGGCATCCCAGCCTTCCTGCATCTGGCAGACGATGGCCGGCACACGCGGGTTGCTGCCATAGTGCCAGCGCGGCGGCAGCTGAGCCTTGTTCCAGCACTGGTAATGCGGATGCTCGCCCAGCAGGGCGCGCTCGGCTTCGGCTTGCTTGCCGGGCAAGGGCGTGAAGCCCACCGACTGGCCGACGGACACCACCTTGGCGACATCCGGCGACACCATGTCCTCGATGGCGACCGCATTGCCGTCTTTCACCGTTGCCATGCCGTGATCGGAAACCACGATCACATTGGTGCGATCAAGCAGCCCATCACGGCGCATGCCATCGATCAATTGGCCTACCGCTGCATCCACCTGCTGCACCGCTGCGGTGTACTCGGCCGAGTCCGGGCCGTGCGCATGACCGGCCTTGTCGACCTGCTCCATGTAGGTGGCGACGAAACGCGGCTTGATTGCGTCCGGCTCGCCATGCAGCCAGGCAAGTACCTGGTTCATGCGTTCGGGCAAGGGCACGCTTTCGTCATACATGCGCCACTGGTTGGCGTGCAGGCCACGTACCGGCGCCTCGCTGCCCGGCCAGGACCACGTGGCGCTCTTGAAGCCAGCCTTGCGTACGCTCACCCAGATCGGCTCGCCGCCGTCCCACCAGGCGGCGTTCTGCACGGCGGCACGGTCGCTGACCTTGAACTCGCCCAAGGCGTCGGCGCTCATGGCGTTGTGCACCAGGCCATGGTGGTCCGGGCGCAGACCGGTGACCAGGGTGTAGTGGTTGGGGAAGGTGAGCGCGGGGTAGGACGGGCGCATGCCGATGCTGCGTACGCCTTCGCGGGCCAGGCGCATCAGGTTGGGGCTGTCGGCCTGGCTGAGCTTGTCCGCGCGCAGGCCGTCGATGGAGATCATCAGTACCGTGGGCGGTACTTCCTGGGTAGTGGTTGGCGAGGAGGGCGTCGTGGCGCAGGCGGCAAGCAGTGCGCAGGCCAGTGCAGTGGCCGAAATGCGTAGGAAAGTCATTGCGCCATGATAGGCCGCACCGGTGACCGTACAAATACAACCTTCGGCATGTTGCCCGGGGCTGATCGACCCAGTAGCCCGGTCAAGCAATGCGCAGACGGGAGGCTGGGCAGATCAGCCAAACAGATCGGCTACCCGCTCACCTTCGGTAGGCACGCCTTCCAGCTTCAGCAACGCGGCCTTGGTCGGCAGCCCACCACCAAAACCGGTAAGCGTGCCGTTGTTGCCTATGACGCGGTGGCAGGGCAGCACGATCGGCAGGGGATTGCGACCGTTGGCGGCGCCTACGGCACGCGTCGCGGTCGGCCGGCCGATGCGCTCGGCGAGCTGCCGGTAGCTCCAGGTCGCGCCGAATGGAATCTGCGCCAGCGTGTGCCAGACCTGCAGCTGGAAATCAGTGCCGACCGGGGCCAGCTCAAGCTGGAAATCCTGGCGTTCGCCGCGCAGGTATTGCAGCAACTGGCGGCGGGGCTCGGCCACCGCATCGGGGTCACGTTGCCAGTGTTCGCGGCCCTTGGCGTCGTGGCGATTCTCGGCGAACAGGATGTGGCGCACGCCGCTATCGTCGGCGGCCACGGTCAGCGTGCCGATGGGGCTGTCAAAGCGGTCGTAGTACAGGGTGTTCATGCGCTGGCCTCCGTTGCAATCTTGGGGTTCTTCTTTTCCGCCGGCACTGCAAGGTGCCATAAGTGCAGCACGGCGTACGCGCGCCATGGGCGCCAGGCTTGTGAGCGACGCTCGGTCTCGCGCTCGCTCAGGCGCTGGCCTTGGCCCAGTACCTGTTGCAGGACCAGGTCACCGGCGGGGAAGGCATCGGGCATGCCCATCGCTCGCAAGGCCATGTAATGCGCCGTCCACGGGCCTATGCCGGGCAGGGCAGTGGCTTTTTGCACGAAGCTTTCCAGCGTCTGCGCACGGCTGAAATCCAATCGGTCATCGGCGCAGGCGCGGGCGATCGCACGTAGCGTTGCAGCACGGGTGCGTGGCAGACCGATACTTTCCAGAGGGGCCTCGGCCACGATTGCCGGTGCCGGGAACTGCCGGTCCAGGCCGTCCGGCAGGCCGGGCAGGTGCTCGCCAAAACGGTCAACCAGGCGTCGGGCCAAGGTGGTGGCGGCAGCGACGCTGACCTGCTGGCCGAGCACGGCGCGCGCGGCGACCTCGAAACCGTCCCAGCCGCCGGGGATGCGCAATCCCGGCCGTTGCTGGATGCCGGCAGCCAGCAGCGGCTCCGCCGCCAATGTGGCATGGACGGTGCGGAGATCGGCGTCCAGGTCAAACACGCGCCGGACCTTGGCAACAATGCCGGGGATGGCGCGTGGGTCGGTAGTGCCCAGTTGCAGGCGCAGTTCCGGGCGTTTGGGGTCGGCGGTGACCCGGATCAGGCTGGCCACGCCGTTAGCCAGGACCACGCGCTGGTAGCTGCGTTCGTCGATGTATTCGATACCCGGCAGCGAGCGTCGGCGCAGGAAGGCCAGCATCAGGGGGAAATCCAGCGGTGGCCGGTAGGCCAGGCGCAGTACCGGTTCGCCGCCGGCTACCGCGCCGTGTTGCTTGCGCAGCGCGCTGGGGGGCATGCCACAGCCGTCCAGGAAGGCGCTGTTGAAACGGCGCAGGCTGTTGAAACCTGCTGCCAAGGCGATCTGGGTCACTGGCAGCGCGGTTTCAGTCAGCAGTTGCTTGGCCAGCAGCAGACGCCGGGTGGTGTGCAGTTGGGCCGGGGTGGCGCCCAGCCGGGCGACGAACAAGCGCTGCAGCTGGCGCGCGCTCAGTCCCACCGCGTCCGCGAGGGCGGTGACCGGTTGCTCCTGCAGCAGGCCTTCGTTGAGCAGGGCCAGCGCGCGGTGCAGGGTTTCGTCATGCAGCAGGTTGGCATCGTCCGGTGACAGCTCGGGCCGGCAGCGCAGGCACGGGCGGTAGCCCGCGGCGCTGGCGGCTGCTGCACTGGGGTAGTAGCTGACGTTTTCGGGCTTTGGCGGCGGTGCCGGGCAGACGGGGCGGCAGTAGATGCCGGTGCTGCGCACGGCGGTGAAGAACAGGCCGTCAAAGCGCGCGTCGCGGGCCAGGCGGGCCTGTTCGCATTGGGACTGTGCTGGCATCAGGAGGCTGTGCATGGTGCCAAGTCTAGGCCCGGTGCGGGGTGGGTACTGGCCATTTTCGGACAGCAATGCTGATAACCAATGGTTAGTTCAGGAAAGGTTGCGATGCCATTGGTCCAGCGCACTAGACTGTGCATCTTTCCGGCGCTGCGCCGTTGCACGGACCTGATCTTTCTCCATGTTGCCCAAGTTCTGGTGGTCGCCGTTGTTATGTGTCGGGCTGCTTGCCTGCAATCCACAGGAACAGACCAGCAAGCCGGCCGCCGATCCGGCCGTGGCGTTGGCGGCCGATGGCGACCACATGGTGTCGATCAATGTGATCGATGCGCCGGCACCGCCGCCGGTGCTGCCCGCCAAGGACAAGCCCTGGCCCGAGCTGGTGCTGGAGAACGGCAAGGCCTGGGTCAGTTGTGGCACCGATTACGCTGCTGAGAACGGCGACGGCGAAGAGCTGACCACGCTGGACCGCGCCAGCCTGGATGCCGCGCTGGAGCCTTGCAAGGAGCGTGGCCTGGTTCGGGTGCGCTACGCCGGCAAGATCAACCCGTCCTTTGCGGCGCTGGTGTCGCGGCTGGGGGTGGTGGCCGATGCGATGAAGATCAGCAAGCGGATCCTGGATCTGGATTCCAGTGGCGGCCAGGTCGAAGCGGCGATCGTGGCCGGTGATGACATCGGTGAATCCGGCTGGACCATCTGGGTGCGTGAAGGCTCGATCTGCCACAGCGCCTGCGTGTTCGTGCTGGCGGCCGGCGACAACCGCTTGATCTCGGGCAAGGTTGGCATCCATCGGATGATGCGCATCAGTTCCACCGCCACCTCGCGCGCGGAGTTGAACAAGGAACTGCACGAGGTCTACGACAACGTGAAGGACTACCTGCAGCGCAATGGCGTGGCGGTGGGTGTGGCTGATTTGATGATGACCGTGCCCAATCGCAGCTTGCGGGTGCTGACCAATGACGAGTTGAAGCAGTACGGCCTGGACGGCACCAACGCCGTGCAGGACGATCTGGAGCGGATCAAGCAGATGCGCAAATGCGGCGATGATTTCGTGCGTCGCAAGGACGCCTTCCTGATCGCCTTCGACCGTGACTGCAAGGTGGAAGGGGCCGATCTGGAAGCGGTCAACAGCTGTGGCCAGGCCTTGAAGGAGCGATTTGGCTTCCCGGACGAGACCTGCCCGGACGAAAGCCCGTTGTCCGAAATCGATACCGCCATGCTGGTGCCTGAGCCGTCTGCAACCGCCGGCAATGCGCCGGCTGCGGCACCGGCCGCTGCCGCCTCGACGGCCGCACAGCTGAATGCGCCAGCCGCCAAACATTGATCGCGAGAGGTGATGCAATTCACGTAAATCCGTGATTGGATTGGGCTCCACCAACTGAAAGCGTCACGGAGTGAGTCATGCGATCCAGTTGTCTGTTGCTGATGTTGTCCCTGGGCCTGCCTGCCGGTGCCGTGATGGCGCAGGCCACTGCGCAGCCTGCACCCGCGCCGGCGCCGGCGCCCGCTGCCGCGCCAGCGGCTGCCGCCCGTCCGGCGGCGCCAGCCCTGAGCGCCGCCCAGCAGGCGCAGGTTGCGCGTCAGGACGCAGAAATGACGGCGGCGGCGCAGCGCGTGGCGCAGCTGGTCGATGGCAACCAGGCGGCTTCGGTATGGGACGGCGCATCGGCGGTGGCCCGCAAGGCCGTCACCCGTGACCAGTTCGCCAGCAACGTCAACGCCGATCGCGCCAAGCTCGGTGCGCTGGTGTCGCGTGGCAAACCTTCCATTACCCGTGTGCAGTACCCGGCGGGTGCGGCGGTGCCTGAAGGCATCTATCTGAACGTCAGTTTCCCCACCCGCTTCGCCAACAACGCCCAGCCGGTACGTGAGCTGGTTTCGTTCCGGCTGGATGAGGACAAGGTCTGGCGCGCCTCGGGCTACAGCCTGCGGGCGGCCGCCGGCAACTGAGCCCGCCCACGTACGGGAACGAAAGGCGCCGTCAGGCGCCTTTTTTTATTTGCGCTGCGCCTGATCAGGATCAATGAAACCTTACTGGCGCCCCTCTACGCTGCCCGGCAACTGGCAGGAGTGAGCAGGCATGCGCAAGGTTGATGTGGTGGTGGTTGGGGCGGGGCCGGCGGGGCTCAGTTTCGCCCGCAGTCTGGCTGACACGGGCTTGTCGCTGGCGCTGGTGGAACAGCAGCCGCGTGCCGCCTTGGCCGATCCTGCGTTTGACGGGCGCGAGATTGCCTTGACCCATGCCTCGCGCCAGATCATGCAGGGCATCGGCTTGTGGCAGCAGTTGCCTGTGGCCGAGATTTCCTCGTTGCGCAGCGCCAGGGTCATGAATGGCAGTTCGCCCTTTGCGCTGGGCTTTGCCGCCGAGCGCGAGAACGTTGCCGAGTTGGGTTGGCTGGTGCCCAATCACCTTATCCGCCGTGCGGCCTGGGAAGCGGTGCAGGGGCAGGCCAATCTGGAGCTCATCGACGGTAGCAGCGTCACTGCCATCGAGGCGGGGGCGGCCTCCAGCGTGGTCACGCTGAGCGATGGGAGCTGCCTGCAGGCGCGGCTGGTGGCGGCGGCGGACAGCCGCTTCTCGGCCACCCGCCGCATGATGGGCATAGGCGCGCAGATGCGCGACTTCGGCAAGTCGATGCTGGTCTGCCGGATGCAGTGCGAGCACCCCCACAACAATGAGGCCTGGGAGTGGTTCGGCTACGGGCGCACGCTGGCGATGTTGCCCTTGCCCGGCAAGCAGGCGTCGGCGGTGATCACCTTGCCGCCGCAGCAGGCGCAGGCATTGGCTGCGCTGGACGAGGCTGCGTTCGGGGACAAGGTCACGGCGATGTTCGAACGCCGCCTGGGGCAGATGCGGCCGGCCAGCAGCCGCCACGTCTATCCCCTGGTAGGCGTCTATGCCCATCGCTTCGTGGCCAGCCGCTATGCGCTGATCGGCGATGCCGCCGTAGGCATGCACCCGGTCACCGCACATGGCTTCAACTTCGGCCTGCAGAGCCAGCAACGGTTGGCGCAACTGCTGCGCGAGGCCGCAGGCAAGGGCCTGGATATCGGCGGCGAGTCGTTGCTGGCGCGCTACCAGCGCGGTCACCGGCTGGCGACCCGGCCGTTGTATGAGGCCACCAACGCCATTGCCGCCCTGTACAACGATGGGCGCGGGCCGGCCCGCCTGCTACGGGACGCCGCGTTGCGCGTCGCCCAAAGCGTTGCCCCGTTCAGAAAAGTGATTGCGGGCCACCTGACCCAGGCCACGCCCTAGCCGGCGTGGCGGGGGCCGAACCGGCTCAGGCGGCGGAGTCGGCCAGGACGCGGATGCGCACGTCGCCCAGTTCGACCTGCTGGCCGGCGCGGATTTTGCAGGCCTTGCGCAGTTCGACCTCGCCGTCGACCGTGACATGGCCCTCGCCAATGATCATCTTGGCCTCGCCGCCGCTGGAGACCAGGTCGGTCAGCTTCAGCAACTGCTTCAGTTCCACGTATTCGCGGTCCAACTCAAAATCGATGGTTTGCATGGTGATTGCCGGTAAAAACGGGCACTATTGTGCGCCAAATGGTAGCTGCCCGGGGGGCAACAGGCTGCCCGGCGGAGCTGTTGCCGTGTTCGCCAGCTGAACGGAAAACACGCACCCCGCGACAGCAGGGGGCTTTAGAGCGCACAATATCCGTCTTTTCGCCCGCCCGTTCGCGGCGGTGCCCCCGGAGTTACCCATGTCCCAAGATACCCCCGCGCCGCTGCTGTTTGCAGATCTCGGCCTGTCCGAGCCTGTGATGAAGGCAGTGGCCGAAGTCGGTTACGAGACCCCGTCGCCGATCCAGGCTGCCACCATTCCGGCCATGCTGGAAGGTCGCGACGTGCTCGGCCAGGCGCAGACCGGCACCGGCAAGACCGGCGCCTTCGCGCTGCCGGTGCTGTCCAACATCAATCTTTCCGCCACCAAGCCGCAGGTGCTGGTGCTGGCGCCGACCCGCGAGCTGGCCATTCAGGTCGCCGAGGCGTTCCAGACCTATTCGGCCTCGATGCCGGGCTTCCGCGTGCTGCCGGTTTACGGTGGCCAGCCTTACGGCCAGCAGCTGTCGGCCCTGCGCCGTGGCGTGCACGTCGTGGTTGGCACCCCGGGCCGCGTGATCGATCACCTTGATCGCGGCACCCTGGACCTGTCCGAGCTGAAGACGCTGGTGCTGGACGAAGCCGACGAAATGCTGCGCATGGGCTTCATCGACGACGTTGAAGCCGTGCTCAAGAAGCTGCCGGAAAGCCGCCAGGTCGCGCTGTTCTCGGCCACCATGCCGCAGCAGATCCGCCGCATCGCGCAGACCTACCTGCGTGAGCCGGTGGAAGTGACCATTGCGTCCAAGACCACCACCTCGGCCAATATCCGCCAGCGTTACTGGTGGGTGGCTGGCATGCACAAGCTGGACGCGCTGACCCGCATCCTGGAGGTGGAAACCTTCGATGCGATGATCATCTTCGCGCGTACCAAGGCTGGCACCGAAGAGCTGGCTGGCAAGCTGCAGGCGCGTGGCCTGGCCGCTGCCGCCATCAACGGCGACATGCAGCAGGCACAGCGCGAGCGCACCATTGCCCAGCTGAAGGACGGCAAGCTCGACATCCTGGTTGCCACCGACGTGGCCGCCCGTGGTCTGGACGTGGAGCGCATCAGCCACGTGCTGAACTACGACATCCCGTACGACACCGAAAGCTATGTGCACCGCATTGGCCGCACCGGCCGTGCCGGCCGCAGCGGTGAGGCGATCCTGTTCGTCACCCCGCGCGAGAAGGGCATGCTGCGCCAGATTGAGCGCGCTACCCGCCAGCCGATCGAGGAAATGCAACTGCCGACCGTCGATGCGGTCAATGATCACCGTGTCAGCAAGTTCATGGACCGTATCAGCCAGACCCTGGCTGCCGGCGACATGGATTTTTACCGCGATCTGCTGCAGCGCTACGAAGGCGAGAACAACGTGCCGGCGATCGATATCGCTGCCGCGCTGGCCAAGCTGATGCAGGGTGATACCCCGTTCCTGCTGACCCCGCCGGTGCGTGAGCGCCGTGATGTGCCGGCAGCTGGGCGCAACGAGCGTCCGGCCCGTGACGGCGGCTTCCACCGTCGCGACGAGCGCGGTGAGCGTGGTGAGCGTCCGGCGCGCTTCGAGCCGCGCTTCGAGCGTGCCCCCCGTCACGACGATGGCGAGCGCGCACCGCGTCCGCCGCGTGGCGAAGGTGAGTTCGAGTCGCGCCCGCGTCGTGAAATGCCGCCGCGCAGCGCGCCGGAGTTCGGCATGGAGACCTACCGCATCGAAGTGGGCCACACCCATGGCGTGAAGCCGGCCAACATCGTCGGCGCCATCGCCAACGAAGCGGGCCTGGAAAGCCGCTATATCGGCCGCATCGACATCCATGATGGTCACTCGGTGCTGGATCTGCCGGCCGACATGCCCAGCGACGTGCTGCAGCACCTGAAGAAGGTCTGGGTGTCGGGCCAGCAGTTGCAGATGCGCAAGGTCGAGGCAGGCGAGGACGTTGGCAGCAGCTCTGCGGCCCCGGCGTTCAAGCCGCGCTTCCAGAAAGGCCCCAAGCCGGCGGTCCGCCCCGGTGGCCCGCGCCGTGACGGCTTCAAGCCGCGCGGCCCGCGCAACGGCTGATCCAGCCCTTGCCAGAACAAAGCCCCGGCTCTGCCGGGGCTTTTTTGTCTGTTTGTTGTCCTTGGGTGACAGCAGGCCAATAAGCCGAAGCCGCGATGTGCTTCACATGTCCTAGTCCCTCGGTTGTTGCGATAATCCTCAAAGTCGCGTCGGGGACGCGAAGGGATGAAGATGGTGGAAGCGGCGGGGAACGCACTGGCGACACGTAGGTCGGGGGGCGCAGCAGCGATGGGCTGGCTGATCGTCTTGCTGCTGCTGTGGCCCGTGTTTGCATCCGCTGCGTCGCCACGGTTGAACCGGGATTTCCTGTTGGTGGGCGCCGCTACCGATCAGCAGGCGCCGGTGCGTCAATGCACGCCGGACATCGCCCGGCACCTGCAGGAGGAAGTCCACATCCCTGCACCCGCGGGTGGCTGGTCCGGTGCCCCGCAGGCGGTGGATGTCTTCAACGTTTTTGCCGGCGAAGTGATGATCACCCACGGCGACCGCATGGTGTGCGGGCACATGCAGGATGCGCGCACGCGCGACTCCCGCTTCCGTGCCGGTATCGGCATGGTGGTGGTACCCAAACAGGGCGATATGGACCCGATCAGGGTGGCTTGGGAAGCGCCGTTGAAGGCGAAGTGGATTCCCACCGTGCGCCTGGGCGCACCCAGCCCGGTGCAGCAGATCGACACCGCGCGGCTGCTGGTCCGCACCGCCTGCATTGCCATTGCGCTGGCGCTGGCGCTGTCCGCACTGATGGGCTTCATCACTACCCGTGGCCGCGATTTTCTGATCTACACCCTGGTGTGTGCGCTGCTGGTGGTATGGCAGGCAGTGCTGAGTGGGCTCAGTGGCTACCCCGAACCCTGGCTGCCGGTGGGGCGGGCAGCGCCGGTATGGATGGTGGCGATCTCGGCGCTGAGCTACGCGGTGATGAGCTGGGTGCTGTGGCGCATGTGCGGCGGTCGCCGTGTGTGGCGTCAGTCGCGGCGATGGATGGTGTGGGTGGCAGTGGGGTTTGCGGTGATTGCGGCGATGACTCCGCTGATGCCACGGCCGTTGCTGTCGGCGGCGTCTGTGGGGCTGGATGTGGCATTCGCACTGCTGTGCGCGGCGGCGATGGCGATTGGCTTGCTGTCGATGCGGCGCGGCAACTACCAGGCGGTGGATGGGGTAGTGGCGCTGGTGCCATTGCTGTTGATGCCGCTTGCCGACCTGCTGGACAGCCGCTTGTTGCTGGAGTTCAGGGTCGAGGCCGTGCAGCTGTCGGTAACCTGGTTCCTGATGATGTCCGCGTACTCGTTGAACCGCAGCCTGGGCCATCTGCGCCAGCAGCGTGACGAAATGCGGCAGTTGGCCGATACCGATACCCTGACCGGCCTGCCCAACCGCCGTGCCGGGCTGCGCCAGCTGGAGCAGTACATCGTCCAGGCGCGGGCAGCGCAGCAGCCCTTGTCGATTGGCTTCCTCGATATCGACCTTTTCAAGCAGATCAATGACCGCTATGGCCATGATGTCGGCGATGACGTGCTGGTGTCGGTCGCAGCGACCCTGCATGCCGGTGTGCGCAGCCGCAGCGACGTGATCCGCATGGGTGGGGAGGAGTTCCTGATCCTGCTGCCCGGCAACAGTGCCGCAGCCGCACTGCCACGGCTGGAGCAGTTGCGCGAGAAGGTGAGCGTGCAGGCCGCAGCACTGCGCCACGAGGGCTTGGTGGTTACCGCCAGCATCGGCCTGGCCGAACTGCAGGACCATGACCTGGACGTGGCCTCGCTGTTGCGACGGGCCGACAATGCGATGTACGAGGCCAAGCGGGGCGGCCGCAACCAGGTGGTGGGCGCGGACCACAAGCGCGAAGCGGCCTGAACGCAGGCCGCGCTGTCACCGGGCAGGGCGATGGCGGATAATTCGCCGATGACAATCCGAATCAACAAGCACATTGCCGAAACCGGCTTCTGTTCACGCCGAGAGGCTGACCGCCTGCTCGCCGCCCGCCGCGTCACCGTCAACGGCATCGTTGCCGGCACGGGCGCCGTAGTGGGGGAGGGCGACGAGGTCAAGGTTGACGGCCAGCCGCTGCGCGCCCGCGCAGTGCAGAAGAGCACCGGCCGCCGCCATGTCTATATCGCGCTGAACAAGCCGGTGGGCATCACCTGCACCACCGAGAGCGCGGTCAAGGACAACATCGTCGAGTTCGTCGGCCATGAACAGCGCATCTTCCCGATTGGTCGCTTGGACAAGGATTCGGAAGGCCTGATCCTGATGACCAGCAACGGCGACATCGTCAACCAGATCCTGCGTGCCGAGAACGGTCACCAGAAGGAATATCTGGTCGCCGTCAACAAGCCGGTCACCGATGAATTCCTGCGTGGCATGGCGCGTGGGGTGCGCATCCACAACGAGATGACGCTGCCTTGCCGCACCAGCCGCATTGCCAAATACGGCTTCCGCATCATCCTGGAGCAGGGCCTGAATCGGCAGATTCGTCTGATGGCATCCGAGTTCGGCTACCGCGTCACCCAGCTGCGCCGCGTGCGCATCGACAACATCAAGATCGGTGCGCTCAAGCCCGGTCAATGGCGCAACCTGACCGAGCAGGAACTGCGCGGCCTGCTGCCGCAACAGCAGCAGTGGTGAAGTGTGACCGCCTCACCGCACCT
The DNA here is from genome assembly GCF_032061965.1 of Stenotrophomonas sp. Classification (GTDB taxonomy): domain Bacteria; phylum Pseudomonadota; class Gammaproteobacteria; order Xanthomonadales; family Xanthomonadaceae; genus Stenotrophomonas. The sequence goes on from NZ_DAMBEF010000016.1 coordinate 58,934, forward strand.
TGCGTGCGGTGCGGCTAGACTCTTCTGCGCCATCAAGGCTTTCCATCCCGCCTGAGCCAGACCCGCGATGATCAAACCACCGGTTCCTGCCCACGAAGCCGAACGCCTTGCAGCGCTGCAGCGCTATCGCATCCTCGATACCGCGCGCGAGCAGGAATTCGATGATCTGGTGACAATCGCCCGCACCATCTGCAACACGCCGATGGGCGCGGTGACCCTGATCGACCGAGACCGGCAGTGGTTCAAGACCCTGCAGGGGCTGGAGGGCGAGCAGACCCCGCGTGATGACGCCTTCTGCGCACATACCATCCTCCGGCCGCAGGAGTTGACCGTGGTGCAGGATGCGCGCGAGGACGTACGCTTCAGCGGTAATCCCTCGGTGCTGGGCGATCCGTATATCCGTTTCTATGCTGGCGCGCCCTTGCTCAGCAGCGATGGTTACGCGCTGGGCTCGCTGTGCGTGTTTGATTCGGTGCCCGCGCAACTGGGTGCCCGCCAGGCCGATGCGCTGCGCGCGCTGTCCCGCCAGGTCAGCCGGATGATGGAAATGCGCCTGCTGCGCATGCAGATCGATCATCACCAGGAAGAGCAGGACTGGTACGAGGCGCGGCTTGCCGAGTACTACCAGGCGCTGGAACAGGCCAACCTTGAACTTTCCGAGCAGACCCGCACTGATCCGCTCACCGGGCTGCCCAACCGGCGTGCCCTGGCGGCGGCCTTGTCCGAGGTGATTGACCGCGCTGGCGCGGTGCCACCGGCGGTGGCCATCGTCGACATCGATCATTTCAAGATGGTCAATGACATCCACGGCCACAGCGAGGGCGACGTGGTGCTGACCGAGCTGGCTGCGGTGCTCAAGTCCCAGTTCGCCGGGCGCGGCATGGCGGCCCGTTATGGCGGTGAGGAGTTCGTGATCCTGATGCCGGAGACACCGTTGCAGCAGGCCGAGCTGCAGTGCGAATACCTGCGCGAATCGGTCAGCCTGTTGCCGATAGGCCTGCCGATCTCGGTCAGCATCGGCCTGGCCGTGCACCGTGCCGGTGAAAGTTCGGCCGATACTCTGCGTCGCGCCGACGCAGCGCTGTACCAGGCCAAGGCCGAAGGACGCGATCGGGTCATCGTGGCCGGCTGAGGGTGGTACATCTCGGCTGCTGCGACCGTCTGCTGCCAGACTGCCCCTGACCTACGACCGAGAGAAGGCGCCGATGCTGCAGACACTGGCCGTGGCCAACTACCGCTCACTGCACGAACTGGCCGTGCCTTTGGCCGGCTTGAACCTGGTTACCGGTGACAACGGCAGTGGCAAATCAAACCTTTATCGGGCCCTGCGGTTGCTGGCCGAAACCGCGCGCGGCGGGGTAGCCAGTGCGTTGGCCGGCGAGGGCGGATTGGAGTCGGCCTTGTGGGCCGGGCCGGAGCGGATCAGCCGCGCCATGCGCCTGGGCGAGGTGCCAATAGAGGGCACCGCCCGCAGTACGCCGGTATCGCTGCGGCTGGGTTTCGCCGCCGAGGACTTCGGCTATGCGATCGACCTTGGCCTGCCGATCCCCGGCGACTCGATGTTCGACCGCGACCCGCAGATCAAGAATGAAAGCATCTGGGCAGGGCCTTTCCTGCGCAGCAGCAACCTGCTGCTGGAGCGGCGCGGCAGCGTCGTGCGGCGTCGTGCCGGCCGCGGCTGGGAGGTGGTGGACGAGCATCTTTCATCATTCGACAGCCTTTTCAGCCAACTTGCCGATCCGCAACGGATGCCGGAGGTGTTGGCACTGCGCGAGTACATCCGTGGTTGGCGCTTCCATGATCACTTCCGCTCCGATGGTGCAGCGCCGGCACGGCAACCGTGCATGGCGATCCGCACGCCGGTATTGGCCAACGACGGGCATGACCTGGCCGCTGCATGGCAGACCATTGTCGAGATCGGCGACAGACAGGGCCTGCAGCGATCATTGGAGGATGCGTTCGAGGGCGCGCAGGTGCGGATCGAGGGCTGGGAGGGGCGGCTGGCGCTGAAGTTCCAGCAGCCGGGCCTGCTGCGGCCACTGGCTGCCAGCGAGCTGTCCGACGGCACCTTGCGTTATCTGCTGCTGATCGCCGCGCTGCACACGCCGCGGCCGCCGCCCTTGCTGGTGCTCAACGAGCCTGAAACCAGCCTGCATCCGGACCTGCTGCCGGCGTTGGCAAGGCTGATCATCGCCGCGTCGGCCCGCAGCCAGGTGTGGGTGGTTTCGCATGCCACGCGGCTGATCGCAGCCTTGCAGGAAGATCCCGCCTGCAATGCGATCCGCCTGCACAAGGAACTCAGCCAGACCCGGGTGTGGGGCGTGGGCAATCTGGAAGGGCCAGCGTGGTACTGGCCGCAGCGCTGATCAGGCCGCTGGTGCAGCCTGCGGTCGCCAACGATTGAGCAACGGGTGCAGGAACACGCCGCCGAGGATGATGGCCACGCCTAGGTAGAACTGCAGGGTCAGCTCGTGCTGCTCGCCGAGGAACAGCATCGCCAGCAGGATTGCGTAGACCGGCTCAAGGTTGGTGACCAGCTGTACCGTGTAAGCACTCAGGTGCTTGAGCGCGACCAGCGCTAGTGCAAACGGCAGCAGCGTACACAACCCTGACAGGGCCAGCAGCAGCATCCCGTCATGCAGGTTGGGCAGCACCCACAGGTCGCTGGCCAGGGCCGGCAGCAGCAGCGGCAAGGCCGGCGCCAGCAGGGTCAGGGTCAAGGTGCCAGCGCCCAGCTCCAAGGCGGTGACTGTGAGTGGGTCGGCATGGCCGACCATGCGCTTGTTGAAGGAGCCGAAGATGGCCACCAGCAAGGCCGACACGGCGCCGACCGCCACGCCCAGGCGCATGCCATCGGGCACGCCGCCGACTACCAAGGCGACGCCGGGCAATACAACCACACCCAGCGCCAGCTCACGCATCTGGAATGGGCGTCGCGCGATCCACGGCTCGATGATGGACGTGAACACCGGTGCCAGAGCGATACAGGTGGCCGCCACCGAGGCATTGGCCAGCTTCACCGCGCCATAGAAGGTCAGCCAATGCAGCGCAACCAGCGCGCCGATACCGGCATAGCCCAGCGCCAGGCGCAGGTTGAGGCTCGACAGGCCGCGCCAGACCCGTGGCACCACCGCCAGCATCGCTACCACCAGCAGCATGCGCCACCACACCAGCGGCAGCGCGGGCAGGGTGATCAGCTTGCCGAGAATGGCGGTGATGCCCCATAACAGAACGCAGAAGTGGATCTGCAACAGGGCTTTGCGGGTGTCGTTGGTAGGCATCAGGCTATTGTCGCCGATGCCGATGACAAAGGCTGCGCCGTAGGCATCAGTTTTTGTCGACCAGGGCCTGCAGTGCCTGCGCCGCCGCTGGGTTGCGGTGCTTGGCGGCGCTGATGAAGTACAGGAAGACCTCGCGGGGTTTGGCCGCTGCCAGCGGCGCTGCCAGATGCGGCAGCTCGGCCACGTCCTCGCCCTTGCGCCAGTGCTGGACACGCGTGGCCCACTGCGTAAGTTCGTTGGCCGGATAGCCGGTGGCATGTTCATCGCGGCTGCCCATCAAGCGCGCGTAGACGAAGTCGCCGGACAGATCGGCGGCGCTGGGGTAGCTGGTGGAGTCGGTATAGACCAGCGCGACGCCATGCTGGCGGATCAGCGCAACCAGTTCGGCATCAAAGCAGTTGGGGTCGCGAACTTCCAGCGCATGCCGCTGGCGGCCGCCGTTGACCCGCTGCGGCAGCAATTGCAGGAATGCCGCGAGGTCGTCGCGGTCCAGTGTTCGCCCAGCTTCGAATTGCCAGACCAGCGGCCCCAAGCGGTCACCGAGATGGCTTATGCCGTCGATGAAGTCCTCGATCTGCCCGCCGGTTCCGGCCAGATTGCGCGCGGTGACGATGCGCTTTGGCGCCTTGGCCGAAAACACGAAACCTTCCGGCGTGGCATCGCGCCAGCCGGCGTAGATATGCGGCTTCTGCGCGCCGTAATAGGTGCCGTTGATCTCGATGCTGGTCAGCTGCTGGCTGGCGAATTCCAGTTCACGGCGTTGCACCAGCCCGGCCGGATAGAAGGTGCCGCCGCGCCACGGTACATAGGTCCAGCCGCCGATGCCGATGTGGACGCCGGGTACGTGCGCGGTGCTGGCAAAAAGATCGTTCAAGGCAGGGCCGTGTTGTTGTGGGGGCGGCCTGCGCCGCGTAGCAGACAATGTAACTGCACAAGGTGGTGCCGAGCCAAGCTCGGCAGACGCTTTATCGACGATCCAGATGCTGCATGTAACGCTTCTGTAGTGCCGAGTCATGCTCGGCAGAGGCTTTACCAGTGATCCAAACGCTACGTGGAACGCCTCTGTAGTGCCGAGCCATGCTCGGCAGAAGCTTTACCAGTGATCCAAACGCTACGTGGAACGCCTCTGCCGAGCATGGCTCGGCACTACATTCAAAGCCAGCGGCCGGTAGGGCTAGGTGTAAGGCCTCTGCCGCGCATGGCTCGGCGCTACAGGTTCGGGGCCCAGGGGTCGTAGCTGCCGAACCACCATAGATGGCCCTCCGGGTCACGGCAGGCGTAGCCACGTCCGCCATAGGCCTGGTCGGCGATGTCGATGACGATCTCGGCGCCGGCCGCCTTGGCCTGGACATAGTGGACGTCGGCGTCGCTGACGATGACACAGGCACTTTGCGTCTCCATGCCGCCCACTTCGTCGGGCTGGATCATGTTGCTGCCCCATTCGCCGGGCTGCACCGAGCCCAGCATCACCATACCGTTGCCGAATACCAGCTGCGCGTGGTGAACCACGTCGCCGTCCTGGTAGACGGCATGGCGCTGGAAGCCGAAGGCCTTGCATAGCCAGTCGATCGCGGCAGGCGCGTCGCGGTAACGCAGGCAGGGAACGATGGTGGCGGTGGTGCGCGCGGCGAGGTCCATGGTCGGCTCCGGGCAGCAATGGAAAAGCGAGGGTGGGCGCGCTCGCGTTACCATCGCGAGAAGGCTGGCCCGGCGCCAGTATGGATCGATAGGGAGCACACTTTGAATAGTTGGTTGGGCGGCGGGCTGGTGCTCGCGATGGGGGTGGCCGCACCGATGGCCGTTGCACAGGACGCGGTGCCGGCGGAGCTGCAGCAATTGGATGCCACGGTTGAACGCGTGCGTGAACAGTTCGATGTACCGGGCGTGGCGGTGGCCGTGGTCAAGGATGGCAAGGTCATCCTGGAGCGTGGCTGGGGCCTGCGTGAGCTGGGCAAGCCCGAGCCGGTGCAGGCCGATACCTTGTTCGCCATCGCCTCCAATACCAAGGCGTTCACCGCAACCTCGCTGAACCTGCTGGCCGAGGAAGGCAAGCTGAAGATGGATGATCGCGTGGTCGATCACCTGCCGTCGTTCCGCATGTCCGATCCTTATGTGACCGGCGAGATGCGCATCCGCGACCTGCTCTCGCACCGCAGCGGCCTGAGCCTGGGCGCAGGCGACCTGCTGTTCTGGCCGACTACCCGTTACAGCAACGCCGAAGTCGTCGCGCGTCTGGCGCAGGTGCCGCTGAAGAACGGCTTCCGTGACCGCTACGCCTACGACAATATCCTGTATGCGGTTGCCCAGCAGGTGATCGAGAAGGTGTCCGGGCTGTCCTATGCCGATTTCCTGCAGCAGCGCATCTTCGACAAGGTGGGCATGGCTCAGACCCGCTACAACGCCGATCACCTCAAGCCGGGCGACAACGCGGCCGTTGGTCACGCCAAGTTCGATTTCAAGGATCTGCGCCCGGTGCCACCGCTGACCTGGTCGAACAATGCAGGTGCTGGCGGTATCTATTCCAGCGTGCATGACCTGGCCAAGTGGATGAACGTGCAGCTGGCCGAGGGCAAGCTTGCTGATGGCACACCGCTGTTCAGCGAAAAGACCCAGCAGCAGATGTGGCAGATGCAGATCCCGCAGGTGGTGCCAAAACCGTCGGTGCCTGAACTGGCTGCGGCACGCCCGAACTTCGCCGGCTACGGTGAGGGCTGGAGCCTGAGCGATTACCGCGGGCAGAAGCTGGTATGGCATACCGGCGGTTGGCCGGGCCAGGTGTCGCGACTGACCCTGGTACCGGAACAGAAGCTGGGCGTGGTGGTGCTGACCAACCAGGAATCCGGTGCCGCCTTCAATGCCATCACCATGAGCGTGCTCGATGCCATGCTCGGCGCGCAGGGCAATGACTGGGTCGCTGCCTACGCGGCGGGTGTGGCCAAGGCGCAGGGCAATGCCGATGAGGGCTGGGCCAAGCATGTGGCTGCGCGCGATGCCAGGAGCAAGCCGTCGTTGCCGCTGTCCGGATATGCCGGCGCGTATCGCGATGCATGGTACGGCGACGTATTCGTGGAACAGCAGGGTGGCAAGCTGCGCCTGCGCTTCGGTGCCACCGCCGATCTGGTGGGTACGATGGAACACTGGCAGCACGATACCTTCATCGTGCGCTGGGACAACCGCTCGCTCAATGCCGATGCCTTCGTCAACTTCAGCCTGGACCCGGACGGCAAGGTGCGCGAGGTGCGCATGCAGGCGGTGTCGTCCTTGACCGACTTCAGCTTCGACTTCCAGGATCTGCTGTTGACGCCAAAGCAAGAGTAAGCGCCGCCGGCGTTGTCAAGGGAGCGGGCTAAGCCTGGATGCCGGCAACCCACCAGGTAAAAAGCAGCAGCGGCGGCAGCTGCCTTTGCTGGCAGACTTGGCACTGTAGAAGACCGGCGATGGTTCACATCGCCGGTCTTTTCATTGGAGCGTACGTATTCACCGGCGTGGCGACGTCGGTCGTTGCGCTGCCCGAATACACCCTGCATTCAAAACGCCTGCCACTACGACAGCGCTGTGCCAATAGCGTGTGCATGCGTGGAGCCAGCGGAAACGATCAGGCAAAAATTTCATTGATTGCAATCAATGCTACCCGTGCATTGCAGCGCTTCGTGCCGACGCGGGCGGTGCGAGACCCGTATACACGCCGGCAGCAGCCCTTCAAAGCTGAAGGGGTGTTCATATTGGTGCCGAAAAGAGGCGTTTTCTGACCGAAAAAGCGCAGGTTTTCCGCTTTGAGACTTGTCTGATGTAAGGGCGGCAGCAAGCCGCTGATCATCCGCGCACTTTCCTTGAGTAGCGCTGGCATGAATCGTATCTTCCGCATTATCCGTAACCCTCAAACCGGTCAGTGTGCAGTTGCATCGGAGCTGGCTCCGCGTAGGGGGCGTCGTACTCGCGGAATTTCTGCCATTGCCGCGGGTATCGCGACCTGCATCGCCACCCCTGCGATGGCGATAGCCTTGAACGGGGAGCATTACGTCTCTGGAGTCACGCCGTCCTACCCCTGGCAGCAGGGCGAGTTTGTCGAAGTTGGCAAGAATGGCGGTGGCAATCTGTGGGTATCCGAAGGCATCGAAATGCCCGTCGCATCGTCCTTGATGATCGGTGTAACGGGTTGGGATTCTGCGGTGGTCGGCGAAGCAACGGTTGTTGTCAGCGGACCGAATGCTTCGCTGAGCAGCAATAATTTCATGACGATCGGCGATACGGGTGAGGGCTCCCTGCACATCGACGATGGCGGCGGTGTCTGGAACCACGGTATTGGCTATATCGGATTTACGGGTGGAAGCAACGGCACTCTCACTGTGCGCGGGATGGATTCGACGTTTCGCAATAGCGATTACTTCATGGTTGGGGGCCACGGTTCCCGTGGCGCGCTGGCTATCGCCAGAGGTGGGCGCGTCGTCACTGAAGACTGGGCATTCATCGGTTACGGGCGGGGATCGGAGGGCGTCGTCGATGTCCACGGCGATGCCCAATGGCAAAGTCAAGGCAACTTGGTCGTCGGTTATCAGGGCAAGGGAGCGCTGAACATCAGCAACGGCGGCACGGTGCTGGTCGGGGAGGATATGTTTGTCGCAGGGCACCCCAGCGGTTCATCCCCTGACACGGAAGGCCACGTTCTTGTGACTGGCAGCGGCTCCGTGCTCCGTGTGGATGGGCCTGTAGGGATCATCGTGGGCGGGCCAGGCCCGGGACGCCTGACGGTCGCAGACGGCGCTGCCATTGAGTCGGGGATGGTGGTGAACGCGTATGACAACGCCCATATCGAAGTTAAAAAAGGTGGCCATCTGTCCGGGAAATACATGCAGGTGGGGGGGCTTGGCGAAGCGACGATGACCATCGCTGATGGCAGCAGCGTGGAGGCCAGTGAGCTTCGAATCGGAAAGGGGGATGTTGCCGGGCAAGCCGCGGGCAGGGTAGACGTAAGTGATTCCCTGCTTTTCAGTACGAAGCTATGGGTTGGTTATTTTGGAGTGGGGGTGCTGGATGTAGCTTCCGGTAGCACCGTTGAGTCCAGAATCGCTGAGATTGGCTATGCGGATTTTTCGGACGGTGCCGTTACGGTGGCGGGCGACGGAGCGCAGTGGACCAATGCAGCTGATGTAGTGATCGGCTATTGGGGGCGCGGCCGGCTGGGCAGTAGCGATGGCGGGCGCGTCTCGATCGGTGCGGACACGGTCCTTGGCTACTTCAGTGACAGTCATGGAAGTGCTGATGTTTCGGCTGGCGCCAAGCTCACCATTGGCGGCACGTTGAACATAGGCAGGCAGGGAACGGGGGCGCTAACTGTTGGCGCAGGCGGAGAAGTGTCCAGTGCAAACGCAGTACTGGGCGACGTGCGTTTGGGACGTTTTGTTGGTGAAGGGACGGCTGTCGTGTCCGGCGCCGGCGCTCTGTGGAAAAGCGCCGGGAGTCTGATTGTTGGGAATGCCGGCAGGGGGACCTTGAGCATTGCCGATGGCGGCAGCGTTGCGGTGGCTGGGCGGATGACGGTGGGCCATACCGGCAAGGGTACCGTCGATGTCTCCAGCGGTGGCGCGCTGCGTGTTGACGGCGGGTTGGCCGTGGCTGCGCATGGTTTGGGTTACCTGAACATCGCCGACGCCGGCAACCTTCACAGCGCTTGGGGTTCGATAGGCGGGTCTTATGGCAGCTACGGCAGCGTGACGGTTGCCGGTGCAGACGCACGGTGGACCAATATTGGCAATCTGACCGTGGGTGAAGAGGGTGCCGGTAATCTGAATATCGGTGCTGGTGCACAGGTCTTCAGCGGCAATACCTTGCTTGGGCAGTTCGATGGCGGTAAAGGCACAGTGTCCGTTGCGGGCGCGGACGCGGGTTGGCATGCGGGCAACAACCTTGGCGTAGGTGGACGTGGTATGGGTACGCTGAGGGTTGGTGCCGGTGGCACAGTGAACAATGTTGATGCCTGGTTGGGCATGTTTGACAGCGGAACAGGCGTTGCCGTGGTATCTGGCGCCGACGCGCACTGGGTCAGTACCGGCACACTCACGATCGGCGAAGCCGGCGTGGCCAAGCTTGATGTCCAGACCGGTGGGGCGGTCAGCAGCGCGAACGCAACGCTCGGTCATCTGGCCGGCAGCACTGGTGTTGCGACCGTAGTGGGCGAGGGGGCAACCTGGAACAACGCGGGGCGCTTGAATGTGGGTGATGTCGGCACAGGCGTGTTGACCCTCGCCGATGGCGGCCAGGTTGTCACTGACAAGCTGTTACTGGCTGCGGCGGAGATTTCCAACGGCACCTTGAACATCGGTAACGGCGGCATGGCCGGCTTGCTGGATGCCGTCGTGGTCGAGGGCGGTGACGGCCAGGCCGTTGTCAATTTCAACCATGTCGATGGGGTCACGGTCGCGTCGAAGCTCAGCGGTTCGCTGGCAGTCAATTCGCTGGCTGATGGCGTAACTACGCTGCTGGCGCAGAGCGACTATCGTGGCGCCACATCGTTGTTGGAGGGAACCCTGCGAGCAGGTGCGGCAGGTGTGCTCAGTGGTGCATCCCACCATCGGGTGGCTACGGGTGCACAGTTGAATCTGGGGGGCTTCAACCAAGGCATCGCAAGCCTCGATAACGCTGGTACGGTGGTATTTGCTGGAGTCGACGCGGCGCCGGGAACACTCCTCACCGTGCAGGGTGACTACGTCGGCAATGGCGGAGTTTTGCAGATGAATACCGTGCTGGGCGGCGATGATTCGCTCACCGACCGCATGGTGGTCGAAGGTGATACCAGCGGTCACAGCTGGGTGCAGGTCAACAATGTCGGTGGCGCCGGTAACGTCACCCAGAACGGCATTCAGTTGATCGCGGTGAAGGGCGCATCGCAGGGCGTGTTTGAAATGCAGGGCCGTGCGGTGGCCGGTTTGTACGAATACTGGCTGTACCACGGTGGGCGTGACACGCCGGATGATGGCGGCTGGTATCTGCGTTCGGAATTGCCGCCGGTTGATCCGGTTGATCCAGTAGATCCGGTCGATCCAGTAGACCCAGTAGATCCAGTCGATCCGGTAGATCCGGTAGATCCGGTAGATCCGGTAGATCCGGTCGATCCAGTCGATCCGGTAGATCCGGTAGATCCGGTCGATCCAGTCGATCCAGTCGACCCCGTAGATCCAGTCGATCCAGTCGATCCGGTAGATCCGGTAGATCCGGTAGATCCGGTAGATCCGGTCG
>NZ_DAMBEF010000016.1:69547-83704 GCF_032061965.1 Stenotrophomonas sp.
ATCCAGTCGAACCAGTCGAACCAGTCGAACCAGTCGATCCCGTCGATCCCGTCGATCCCGTCGATCCGGTCGATCCGGTCGATCCGGTAGATCCAGTCGATCCAGTCGATCCAGTCGATCCGGTAGATCCAGTCGATCCGGTCGATCCGGTAGATCCGGTCGATCCAGTCGATCCAGTCGATCCAGTCGATCCGGTAGATCCACTGCCACCCGTAGATCCGGGTGTTGTGACTCCCCCTGTGCCGGTCCTGCGACCAGAGCCGGGTGTCTATCTGGGCAACCAGATTGCGGCGCTGCGAATGTTCAGCAGCACCTTGCATGATCGGATCGGTGAGCCGAGCCTCAGCGCTGACGATACCGAAGCAGGCGGCCAGACGGCGTGGGTGCGTACGCAGACCAGTACCTTGAATGCGGACACTGTCGGCCGTCAGATCGATGTGCGATTGCAGACCGATGTTGTTCAGTTGGGCGCAGAGAAACGGTTCTCCATGGGCCAAGGGCTTCTGCACGCTGGTGTGATGGGCGGCTATGGTCGTACCACCACCGAGGCCATGTCACTGGTTTCTCGTCACCGCGCCACCGGTACGGTGAAGGGCATTACAGCGGGAACTTACGGGACCTGGTTCCAGCATGCTGATGGCGAGCCGGGTGCCTACATTGACGTGGTCGCGCAGTACGCTCGTTTCGACAATACGGTCAAGGGCAGCCACCTCGGACGGGAGCGCTATGATGCGCGCTCCTGGTCGTTGTCGCTGGAAACGGGGCGAGCGTTCCAAGTGCTTGCCGGGAAGCGCCATGGTGTCTACGTCGAGCCGCAGTTGCAGGTGGTCCACACGGGTTTCAGCAGTAGCGATGTGCGCGAGTCCAACGGTACGCTGGTACGCGCAGGCAGGTTGCGCGACACCACCACGCGGTTGGGGGCGCGCCTGTATGGCCGCGAGTTGGGCAACGAGCACAACCGTGTACAGCCATTCGTTGCAGTCAACTGGTGGTCGGGTGGGGCAACTGCCAGCATTTCGATGGACCAGGAGCGCCTCAATCATGACCTGCCGAAAAGCCTGTATGAAGCCAAGGCGGGTGTGCAGTTGCAACTTGGCAAGGGATGGAGCGGATGGGGTCAGCTCGGCTACCAGCGCAGTGGTGAAAAGCATCGTGAGATTGGTGGGCAGCTGGGGCTGAAGCTGGGCTGGTGAGGTGAGGCTGGCAGTTGCGGGGGATACGGTCCACCGCAACTGCCGGGCCGATATGCGTTCGGTTGATACGGGCACCGTAAGTCCCAACGGGGCGAGCGCGTCCCTCGCGTAAATGCAGCATCCGGAAATCCATATGACGGTCGGCCGTGCAACGTCTGAGCGCTTGCCTGCGGGTCGTGAGCCGGGTAACCGAAGTCACCTTGTTCACTAACGCGGCGGTGGCCTGATCAATCTGCTGTTGCGCGGCTCAGGGTGCTCCCACTGATTGCGTGGTTGCTCAAATGAACAGACACATCACAGGCCGCGATGGGACAATCGCGGCCTGTTCTGTTTTTACAGGCCGTGGCGATGCTGCGCTGGTTCGAATCCCTGATTCCCGTTTTCCCGCCGGTCGACACTCGCACACCGCCGCGCGGTGTGGTGCGTTTCTACCTGCACTACCTCACGCCGGTGTGGCCGGTGCTGCTGGCCACGCTGATCGCCGGCCTGCTGTTGGCGTTGGTGGAAGTGGCGATGTTCGACTTCCTCGGCCGCATCGTCGACATGTTGGCTGACGGTGGCGGTGCGGGCTTTTTCCAGCGGCACGCCGGCGAGTTGCTGTGGATGGCCGGGATCACGCTGCTGGCCAGGCCGGTGCTGGTGGCCCTGCACAACCTGCTGGTCAATCAGTCCATCGTGCCCGGGCTGAGCAATCGTTCGCGCTGGCTGATGCACAACCATGTCGTGCGACAGAGCCTGAACTTCTTCCAGAACGACTTTGCCGGCAGTGTCGCCAACCGTGTGATGCAGACCGGTACTTCGCTGCGTGAGTCGGCCGTGCAGATGGTGGATTCGCTGTGGTACATCGTGGTCTATACCGGCACCGCGCTGTACCTGTTCGCACAGGCCGACTGGCGCTTGATGCTGCCCTTGGCGGTGTGGCTGGTCGCCTATGTCGGTATTGGCGTGTACTTCGTGCCGCGCATGAAGCACCGCGCCTGGATTGCTTCCGATGCACGTTCGCGGGCGATGGGTCGCATCGTTGATGGCTATACCAATATCGCCACCCTCAAGTTGTTCGCACATAGCGGGCACGAGCAGCGCTATGTGGCCGAGGCGATCCAGGAACTGGCGGAAAAGCACCGCGCGCAGACCCGCATCACCACCGGTCTGGAGCTGGTGATCGCCATCCTCAACGGCTTCCTGATCGTGGGCACCTGCGGTTTGGCGCTTTGGCTGTGGCAGGGCTCGCTGATCAGCGTGGGCGCCATAACCTTGGCCACCGGGCTGGTGATCCGCATCCACAATATGTCCGGCTGGATCATGTGGACGATCAATGGAATTTTTGAAGACATCGGTACCGTGCAGGACGGCATGGAAACCATTGCCCAGCCGCTGACGGTACAGGACGCGGCCGATGCCAAACCGTTGGTGGTGACTGCGGGCGCGGTGGACTTCCAGAACGTGCACTTTCACTACGGCAAGCGTGGTGGGGTGATGGCGGGCCTGAACCTGGCGGTGAAGCCGGGCGAGAAGATCGGCCTGGTGGGGCCATCGGGTGCCGGCAAATCCACCTTGGTCAACGTGCTGTTGCGTCTGTACGACCTGGAAAGCGGTCGCATCCTGATCGACGGTCAGGACATCGCCCATGTCACCCAGGACAGCTTGCGCGCACAGATTGGCGTGGTTACCCAGGATACCTCACTGTTGCACCGTTCGATCCGTGACAACCTGTTGTACGGGCGGCCCGATGCGAGCGAGGAGCAATTGCGTGCTGCCGTGGTGAAGGCGCGTGCCGAGGGTTTCATTGAGTCGTTGGTGGACGGGCAGGGCCGGCAGGGCTATGACGCCCATGTTGGCGAGCGTGGGGTGAAGCTGTCCGGTGGCCAGCGCCAGCGCATCGCCATCGCCCGCGTGCTGTTGAAGGATGCGCCCATCCTGATCCTGGACGAAGCGACATCGGCGCTGGATTCGGAAGTGGAGGCAGCCATCCAGGACAGCCTGGATGAATTGATGGGTGACAAGACGGTGATCGCCATTGCACATCGGCTGTCGACCATCGCGCGCATGGACCGGCTGGTTGTGATGGACCAGGGGCGCATCGTTGAGACCGGAACGCATGCCGGGCTGGTTGCAGCCGGCGGCCTGTATGCGCGTTTGTGGGCGCGGCAGACCGGGGGCTTTGTTGCTGCCGAGAGCTGAGGCCCACGTCCTGTAGTGCCGAGCCATGCTCGGCAAGGGCATTACCAGGAAAGCCCCTGCCGAGCATGGCGCGGCCCTACAGGGGAGATTGCCGGGAAAGCCCCTGCCGAGCATGGCTCGGCACTACAGGGGGAGATTGCCGGGAAAGCCCCAGCCGAGCATGGCGCGGCGCTATAGGGGATGGGGGGCTCAGCCCGCGCTGCTGATGCGCACCAGCAGCAGGCCGGCCAGTACCGTTGCGATCGCGGCAACGACCAGCACCGCCAGCATCCATCCGCGCCGGCGATGACGTTGGCTGGCGCTGACCGCTGCATCGAACATGGCAATACGTCGTTGTTCGCTCACCGCGATGAGCGCCTTGGCTTTGGCTGCGCCTTCAGCGGCATCCAGCCGTCCGGCCTTTATGTCGTCGGCGATCACTTCGAGTTGCTGCATCACTTCGAACTGCAGTTTCTGCAGGTCCAGTGTGGGGTCGGGAGAGGTGGACACGCCGGCTTCCTTGGATGCGGGTTCAATCGGTGGGGGACTGTAGCGCCTGCCGCATCACCCGCGAAAGGATGCGCGGGTCGTTGTCTGCCAGATGCTGGCCCAGGCGCACCAGGCCGATGCCGAAACCCATCATCCCCAGGCCCGGCAGCAATGCGGGTATATGCATCAGGCTGATCGCGCCCAGCTGCACGGCGGTCACCACGCTCCACAGCAGGCAGAAGCCTATCCAGAACGCCATGAAGAGCACGACCAGGGCGGGCGGGGCGAAACGCCCGCGCAGCACGCTGCCCTGCGCGCTGCCCTGCAGCTGGCCGCGAAAATGCGGTTTGAAGGAATTACGCAGCAATGTGCGGTGGTACAGGTGTACGCGGCCGCCACGCACACTGCCAACCACGGTGCCGCTGGCGGTCAAATTGCCGCGCGCAGTGGCCGCGCGCAACGCTTGTGCCGCCTGCTCGGGCGGCAACGGGCTGGAGAGCTGCAGGGGCGTGCGGGGGAAGAGCCAGTTCCAGAAACGCATGTGCGTGATCGCCATCGGGCAGCCAACGATAGCGGTTGAACCTGCATCTGCCTATTGCAGGCTGCCGCCGCGTACCCGCATCGCCTTTTTCACCAGCGCGGTGATCTTCTTCTCGACCTCGGGGGTGAGCTCGGCAAGTGCATAGGCGGTGGCCCACATCGGGCCATCATCCAGCATCGCCGTGTCGTTGAAGCCCAATGTCGAATAGCGCGCGCCGAACTTGCTTGCGCCCTGGAAGAACAGCACTACCTTGCCGTCGCGGGCGTAGGCGGGCATGCCGTACCAGGTCTTGGGCAACAGCGATGGGGCGACGGTGCTGACAATGGCGTGCAGGCGTCGGGCCATCTGCTGTTCGGCGGCCGGCATTTCGGCGACCTTGGCCAGCAGCTCGGCCTCGCCCTCGGCCTTCTGTTTGCCGGTCTTGGCTTCGGCTTTCAGTTCGCGCGCACGTTCCTTCATTGCCGCCTGTTCGGCGGCGGTGAAACCGTTGGACTTGCTGGCCATGGCATTTCCAATGCAAGGGAATGCCGCGGTTTTACCTGATGTGCGGGCTGGATGTGTAAAGCCGGGCACGCCGCGCCGCGTTGCTTCAGGGGCTGTTGCCCAGCTCGCGTTCAATGCGTCGGTCCGGGATCAGCCACAGCAGGGCGACCAGCGCATACATGGCCTGTCCCAGATGCACCTGCACAAAGCTCAGGCCGATCCCGGCGATATACAGCAGCGGCGACAGCTTGCCCTTCCAGTCGCCGCCCAATGCATGCTGCAGTGGCGAGTTGGGGCCGTCGGCGGCAACGATGCGCTGCTGCAGCATCCAATAGGCAATCGCAGCCGCCAGCAGGATGCAGCCGTACAGCGCGGAGGGCAGCGGCTGGTTGCTGTAGTCATCCATCCAGTGGGTGGCAAAGGGCAAGAGCGACAACCAGAACAACAGGTGCAGGTTGGCCCACAGCACGCTGCCATTGACCTTGCGGCAGGCCTGCAACAAGTGATGGTGGTTGTTCCAGTAGATGCCGACGTAGACGAAGCTCAGGATGTAGCTGAGCAGGGTGGTCAACAGCGGCCGCAGGGCTTCCAGCGTAGCCCCCTCCGGCGGCTTCATCTCCAGCACCATGATGGTGATGATGATGGCCATTACGCCGTCGCTGAACGCTTCAAGCCGCCCCTTGCCCATAAACCGCTCCGGTAAAGTTCGTTCCCCTGATTGCGCGGGAACCTAGCATGGCGCGGCGTTGCGGTGTGTGTTCGTGGACGCTGGCCGTCACTGCGGCCTGGGCAAGCGCGGCGCCACCGGCAATCCGGTGGCCGAAGATGTTGCCGTTTGCACTCGGACGATCCCGGGTGCGCTGCGCTTACCCGGGCTACCTTGGGCGGCAAGCGCCTGCGCTGTCGCCTGTTGCTAGTGACCGAAGGCCACAAAAAGCCCGGGACATGCCCGGGCTTTTTGGTCACGCAATTGCCGCTGCTTACTCGATCGGCTGTTCCAGCATGAGCTGGCGGGCGAAGCGCACCGGCGGCGCGCCGTAGGACAGGATCTGGTCGTGGTAAGCCTTCAGGTTGAAGTTGGCGCCCTGCTTGTCCTGCACCGCCTTGCGGGTGTCGAAGTGCTCCTGCGCACCGACGAAGTAGGTCGGCAGCTGGGCCGAGGTGAGCTGTGCGCGCACCCACTTGCCCGAGGCTTCGCTTTCCTGCTGGAAGGCGTCGTGGGTCATCAGGTGCATGGCCTGGTCGCGGCTCCAGTTGTCCACGTGCACACCCTGGTCGAGGATCGCATTGGCAATGGTGCGCAGGTAGAACTTGAGCTGCACCAGGTGGAACAGCGGGTCGTTATCCAGGTAGCCCTGTTCCTGCATCATGCGTTCGGTGTAGACCGCCCAGCCTTCGGCGAACAGGCCCGAACGCATCACCGCACGCAGCGTGGAGGGGAACTTGCCCGAGTGCCAGCCTTCCAGGTAATGGCCCGGGGTGCCTTCGTGGATGGACAGCAGGTGGATCATGCGGCTGTTGTATTCGCGCAGGAAGGAATCCACCTGCTTGTCGTTCCAGTCATCCGGAATCGGCGAGACCGCGTAGAAGGTCTTCAGGTTCTTGTCCAACGGGCCCGGCGAATCGCAATAGGCCACGGCCACGCCACGCTGGAATTCCGGCATCAGGATGATGTCGACCGGTGCGTCGGGCAGGGTCATCAGGTCATGCTTGCGCACGAATTCGGTGGACTGGTCCAGCGCCGCCTTGGCATCGTCAACCACCTTGTCGCGGGCTGGCTTGTCGGCATAGGCCAGTTCCAGCGCGGCTTCGATGGCCTTCTGCTGCTGGTCGTCGGTCGGGTTGGCCGGCATGTCCGGCGCGCCCACCTTGTCCTTCAGCACTACCTGGGCGATGCCGTACATGTCCTTGCGCACGCGGCTCAGTTCGGCGCGGGCGCGATCACCGATCTCGGCACGCGACAGCGAGGAGTTGAGCGAGAACTTCAGCTTCTGGTCGTACTTTTCCGCGCCAATGCGGAACTCGCCCTTGGCGTTGGGCACCAGGGTCTTGTCCAGCCAGGTCTGCTGCTCTTCCACCGCCTTGGTCAGGTTGGCGATGGCGGTCTTAAGACGCTCCTGGTCGGCACTTTCGAGCTGGCCGATGTTGGGCATGATGAAGGTTTCAACCAGGCTGAGGATGCCGCGGTTCTGCTTGGCCACGGTCTCGGCATGGATCTTCGGCACGCGTGCCGGGTCCAGGTTGGCGCGGGCGGCGGCGAAGATCTGCGGGATCTGCTCGATACGCGCGGTGGCCGACTTCAGGCGCTCGGGCAGGGGGGCGAATTCGCGTGCCATCAGGCCGTAGATGGCACTGCCGGCCAGGCCGTTGTAGACCTGCGGGTCCCACTTCCAGGACTGCATGGTCTCGTTGGACCAGATGTCCGACTGCAACTGGTTGCGCAGGATGGCGGCGTCCACCTGGTTCTCGCGGCCGAGCTTGCTGACGTCGAGCTTGTCCAGTTCAGCGAGCAGGGCCTTGCTGGCCTCCAGGCTCTTCTGCTGGCCGGCGGCGCTGACGTCGTCGAGCTGGCTGTCGTAGCGGTGGTCGCCGATCTGGGTGGCGCTGACCGGGGACAGCTGCATCCAGGTATCCAGCGCCTTCTTCGACAGCTCGGCGAACTGGGCGTCGGCCTGGCCCTGACCGGCCTGCTCGGTGGTGGCGGACGGGGCGGTGGGGGCGTCGCCGTTCTGGCAGCCTGCCAGGCTGGCGAGCAGCGCGGCGGCGAGCAGGTGCTTGCGCATCGGTATTCCTGTTGCTTAGGGAAAACCCCGAGCATAGGGGGAGTCGGGCCGGGCCGCACATGCCGTTGGTTGGTTGCAGCGGTGCCAAGCGCCCGTAGCCCGGGTAAGCGCAGCGCAGCCGGGGCCATGGCAACGGTTGGGCGCCGGGGTTACAGGCCCCTGCACAAATTTTTAGCCTTCGTATTCAGTCATGTCGCTATGCTGCCGCCACCCCATCATCCGGAAACACGGACGCATGAAGCAATTGCACGGAAGTACCTTGGCTTTGGCACTGGGTGCGCTGCTGGCGCTGGCAGGCTGCGCCAAGCATGAGATGACTGCGGAGACGGCCGCCGTTGCCGCTGATGCGGTGCAGTCGCCGGAGGGCGCCTTCCTCGCCTACGAGCACACTGTGCAACTGCAACTGCCGGGCAAGGACATCGCGCCGAGAGTGAAGGCCGTGGCGGATGCCTGCCAGAGCGCGAAGTTCGGTGATTGTGCCGTGCTCAATGTCTCCCAGCAGGGTGGCGATACGCCAAGCGGCCTGATCAAGGTGCGGATCGCGCCCAAGGGCGTGGAGCCGCTGATCGCGCTGGCGAGCGACAAGGGCGAGGTGACCACGCGCAATACCGACGCCGAGGATCTGGCCCAGCAGGTGGCCGACACCCAGTTGATGCAGGACCGGCTGAAGGCCGAGCATGGGCGCCTGATCGAATACCAGCAACGGCGCGACCTGGCGGTGGCTGATTTGCTGACGATTTCCGAGCGGCTGTCCGAGATCGAGGCTGGATTGCAGCAGGCCAATCGCGATGCCGCCCAGCAGCACCGGCGCATCGATACGCAGCTGGTCACCATCAACATCGAGTCCACCAACAGCCAGCGCAACCGCAGCGAGATCGGTCAGGCCTTCGGTGATTTCGGTGAGATCTTCACCACCAGCCTTGCCTACCTGATCCGGATTGCGGCCGGCTTGCTGCCGGTGATCCTGATCGGTGGTGTCGTGTTGTGGCTTGTGCGCCTGTGGTGGCGTCGCCGCCGCAACAAGAAGTAAGCCCGGGAAGGCAGGCGCGGCGTCGGCCGCGCCTGCGGCTTGTTTCAGCCTTGCAGGTGCAGTTCGGGGATGTGCTTTTCGTGCAGCGCAAACAGTTCCTGGAACTCTTCTTCATTCAATTCGTCAGGCAGGTATACCGCCACCTGGCTGCTGTTGCCGTCGGCATCCACGCGCTCGCGCGGGCCCGCGCGCAGGGACAGCTCGCGGTCTTTCCAGGTCACTACCCATGGGGTTTCGTCCCATTGGGTTACTTCTGCGTTGTTGGCATCCCACAGCACCACGATCGTATACATGCCTCAGCCCTCCAGGTTGCGGTGTTCGCTGGTAATGATGGCGCCTTCGCGCATCACCAAGGTGACAGGCGTGCGCGTGGCCACATCGAGCAGGCGCTCCCATTGCGCGCCGGACAGCGCGCCGGTGGCCGACAACACGCGGTGTACCAGCAGCTTGCCCGCCTCGTCGCGACTGGAGCTCAACTCGGCATGGAACTGCCCAAGCTCCCAGCCCTTCTTTTCGGCATACATGCGCAGGGTGATCGCCGTGCAGGCGGCCAGCGCTGACAGATACAGGTCGAACGGCGCCATCCCTGCATCCTGTCCACCCAGCCTTGGCGGTTCATCGGCCACCAAGCTGTGGACGCCGCTGCTGATGTTGTGAGCGTAGTTGCTGCCTGTGGATGCGATGGTGACGTGGCCCATGTGGATCTCCTGTGGAACGTGCCATCAAGCTACCGCCAGATGGTGAGGCTGGGTAGCCATCGTTGGCTGGCCGGATCGTCCCATCTCGTGAACAATCGGCTGGGTTCAGCGGGCAGCAACTGTCCCCATTGCGGCGGTGTCATTCGACAATGCGTCTTCCAGCATGCAGGTAACAGCTGTGCGCAGCATCTTTGGCGCGATGAAATGACGATGTACCGGATCCACCAGGCCCATGTACAGGTGACCAAAAAGATTGCGGCAGTAGACACGAGTGGCTAGCTGGAAGGTGATCGTGTCGCCCTCGCGCTGTACGCCTACACAGGAACGGAACTGCAGGTGGCGGTCATCCGCACCGAGAATAACCTGCGCCTGGTTGGCGGTAACCGCCGAGGCAAGTACCGGGAAGCGCTGGGCGAAACGTTGCGCTGGCGCCTCGCTCAGCAGCGATGAAACCGGACAGCCCAATGATGAAGTACGCAGCCCCAAGGGCCGCGCAATCACATTGCGCAGGCGCATCAGGCCGCTGACGCTGCCGGCGGGCTGTTGAATGAATGCCGCCAACAGCTCAGTTAGCAGCTGCTCTGTGCCGGCATTGCCCAGCCAGCGGCGATCGAGCTGCAGGCTGACGCAATCCTGATGGTGGTAGTGCGGTAGCTGTTCGCTCAGCAACGAGGTTTGCGACAGCGACGCTTGGCTAAGTACCGGCAACGCCGGCAGGCGACGAGCGCTGCTGCCCAGTTGTGTGCAGTACGGTGCCAGTTGTTGCCGAACGCGCCCCATCAGCCGACGGGTATGGGTACACAGCGCGGCCATGGGTGTCTGCCAGTGCCGGGTATTGAAGCGCAATACGGTGGTCTGCGCGGCGGCATCAACCTGGGTTGCCTGCTGCAGGGCATCCGGCATCAGCTCGGTCAGGCTGGCGAGGTTGGCCTCGCCGCGCATGACTTCGGCGTGCAGTGCATCGTCCAGGGCGCCCGCGGTTTCATCGGGATGGCAGGAGATGGCGAACAGTGCCGGGTGCCGGGCATCGTCCTGCAGCGGCTGGAACTGGTGCCAGGTGTTGGCAGCCATGCGCACCGTGAACAGGCAGTCGGCAGGAATCTCCACGTGGTGCAATGCAACGTTGCTGCTGTGGCTGGAGCTGTCGGCAATAAATCGCAGCCGGCAACCGCCGCTGCCGCTGATGGCAGTGAACAGGCGCGGTGCGGCGTGACGGTGGAATGGATGGCCCTGTCGACCCACGGCAAAGGTGTAGAGCGCCGCTGGATCACCGGCGGCCAGATCTGGCGGTGACAGGCGAACCGAGGGCTCGTCGAGCGCATCATTGAACTGCGGGTGGCTGGCCTGCAGCGTGGTGGAGCGTATTGCGATGGCATCGCCGCTGCCGATGTCCAATTGGCTCAACAGGGTGACTTCAACCGCACGCCTGCCATCGGCGCTGCGGATCGAAACATGTGGAAAGCTGCTTTCACGGTGAGTGCTGTTGCGTTCCATGCGATGCCTCGTTGTGTCAGGTGGAGGTTTTTGTCTTGGCCATGCGACGTGATTCGCGTTGCAGCGGGCCGGCCGTGGGGCAGACCTCGAAGGCGAACCGGCTCAGGGTGTTGACCATGTTGTCGGGGGTCAGACGGTAATAGACGAACTGGCCGCGGCGTTCACTGGTGACCAGGCCTGCGGCAGCGAGTACGGAAAGATGGCGGGAGATCGCCGGTGCGCTCATTTCAAAACGCTGGCCGATTTCACCGGCGGTGAGCTCCTGCGCCGACAGGTAGGCCAGGATCTCCCGGCGCGGGCGTGAGGCGAGGGCTTCAAAGATCTGGTCAGCGGGCATCTTTATTTAATTAATTAGCAAATTCGTTAATTAATTAATTACATGATTTCCCGGTCGCGTCAAGCAGGTTCGCGTGTAGTGCCGAGCCACGCTCGGTAGGGGCGTTACCGACCAAACCAACCGACCTATAGTGCCGAGCCATGCTCGGCAAAGGTTTTACCGGGCAAGCGCCTGCCGAGCATGGCTCGGCACTACAGGTGCAGCTGTCGGCTTATTTGTTGATACGCACCGGCAGCGGGATGTTGCACAGGTCGATGTGGCCGGCCGCGCGCTTGTAGAAACCGTCCACGCGATTGCGGCGGGCTTCTACCGCATCTGCGAAGGTTTTGGAGTCCGTGCGCAGGACCTGCAGGTTTACCCGTTGGCTTTCAGGCAACTCGCTGGCCAGGGTGATCGCCTTGATCGGCGTGCGCTGCGCGGCGTCCTCATAGAAACCCATCGGATCAGGACCGCGCTTGATCGTGCTGAGCAGTTCCATGCCCTTGAGCACGCGACCGACCAGGGTGATGTTGCGGTCCAACTGGCGCGGCGACTGGCCGGTGACCACATAGAGTTCGGCGCCCAGGCTGCTGTCTTCCTCATTGTTGCGGCCCGCGCCGACGGCGCCGTAGCAATGGGCAAGCCACGCGTTTTGACCATCGCTGCCAACGGCGAAGTCACCTACGAAGCCGGTCTTGCTGGCCCAGCCGTCGCGGTCGGGCAGGGCAGTGAAATCCAGCCCCGCAGCAGGGCGCTGGAATTCCGCCGGCAGATGGGTCTTGGCGCTGCCCATCGACTTGGCCTTGGCGGCATCGTCGGCATCGGCGTCGCCGAACTGGACCACGAAGTTGTCCTGCGAGCGGTAGATGCTCAGGCCATCCCAGAAATGCTCCTTGGCCAGGGTGCGGATGTTGCCGGCATGTTCGGGCGCGAACTGCGGCGCCAGTTCGATGATGACGCGGCCGCCTTCCAGGTCCATGTAGACGGTGTTCTCCGCTGCCGGGCTGTGCCAGTCGCTGGCCGGCGCGGCATCGATGATCTCCTGTGCGCTGCGGTACTTGGCGGGGGCGTCTGCCGCCAGCAGGGGCAGGGGAGCCAGCGACAGGGCCAAGGCGAGCAGGCAGGGACGTAGCGTCATCGGGGCGCATTCCAGTTGGGTGTGGCCCGATTCTGCGCGATTGCGCGGCGTGCCCGCCAGCGCCGTGACGGCGGTAGGGGTGACTACCGGCATATTCACTATAGCGAACTAAACACTAGTATTTGCTTCAGGCTAGTTGGCAGGAGCGAAGGCCATGACCGAATTGGATGCGCATCTGCGCAAGTTCCAGAAGGAATTGAGCACAGGCACGGTATCGCTGGCGTTGCTGGCGGTGTTGGCCAAGGCCCCGGAGCCGCTGTACGGCTATCTGATTGCAAAAGAGCTGGAGCGGGTCGGCGATGGGGTGCTGAGCGGCAAGCAGAGCGCCCTGTACCCGGTGCTGCGCAATCTGGAGGGCGCCGGCTTGCTGGAAAGTCATGTCGAGCCATCGGTGGCAGGACCGCCGCGGCGCTACTACCGCATCAACGACGACGGTCGCGCCGCGCTGCGGCAATGGATCGCTGCCTGGAATGCCACCCGCGACTCGGTCGAGTCGGTACTGGAAGGAATCAAGTGATGAACACCGAATACAACGCGCGACCGCTGCCTACGACCATCCCCGAGTATCTGGAACAGCTGCGTGCTGCCTTGAGCGGTGCGGATCCGGCAATGATCCAGGACGCGCTGTACGACGCGGAGGAATACCTGCGCTCTGAGCTGGCCGAGCAGCCGGGCAAGAGCGAGGCCGAGGTGATTGCCGGGGTCGCCGGCAGCTATGGCGCACCGGAAGAGGTGGCCGAGATCTATCGCGAAACCGAGGTCACCGTGAACCGTGCGCTGCGTGCACCGCGACCGGCGACCCGATGGGTGGCGGCCACACCGGTGGTCGCGGCAGCAGCCACAGCCGCATCGGTTGAGTCTGCTACGGCGGTACCGCCGGTGCGTGAGCCGGCGCAGCGCTCGCTGCTGGCGCGCTTTTTCGGGGTGGCGCTTGATCCGCATACCTACGGTGCCTTGTTCTACATGTTGCTGTCGCTGGCAACCGGCGTGTTCTTCTTCACCTGGGTGGTGACAGGGCTGACGCTGTCGGTATCGCTGCTGATCCTGATCATCGGCATCCCGATCCTGCTGCTGTTCCTGGGCTCGGTGCGGGTGTTGTCGCTGGTGGAAGGACGCCTCATCGAGACCATGCTGGGTGTGCGCATGCCGCGCCGGCCCACCTACACCGATCGCAGCCAGGGCTGGTTGCAGCGCATCGGCGCGATGTTCTCGGACAGCCGCACCTGGCTGACGATGCTGTATTTCGTGTTGATGCTGCCCTTGGGCACGCTGTACTTCACGCTGGCAACGACGTTGTTGTCGTTGGCCTTGAGCTTGATGTTCGCGCCGATGGCGGCGTTGGTGTTCGGTCACCCGTTTGGTATCTGGGTCGATGGCGTCAACGTCGGCGATGCGTTCTGGTTGTGGCCGGTATCGATCACCGTAGGTGTGCTGCTGCTGTTCGGCACGCTGCATCTGGCACGCGGTATCGGCAAGCTGCACGGAGCGATTGCCAAGCAGTTGCTGGTGCGGTTGTAAGTACTGCGGGTTGTGCATGAAGACGAGGGCGCCGATGGCGCCCTCGTTCTTTGTTGTGCGTGGTGTGGGGCATTGTCGGCAAGGCCCCTGCCGAGCATGGCTCGGCACTGCAGGTTCCGATTTTGCTCAAAACCCCTCTCCCGTTTACGGGCGAGGGGTTGGGGGGAGGGCCGTTTTTGGGGCGTTACCAGGAAAGCCCCTGCCGAGCATGGCTCGGCACTACAGGCTCCGCTTTTGCTCACAGCCCCTCTCCCGTTTGCGGGCGAGGGGTTGGGGGGAGGGCCGTTTTTGGGGCGTTACCAGGAAAGCCCCTG
>NZ_DAMBEF010000016.1:83804-87586 GCF_032061965.1 Stenotrophomonas sp.
CCGAGCATGGCTCGGCACTACAGATCCCGCTTTTTGCTCAAAGCCCCTCTCCCGTTTACGGGAGAGGGGTTGAGGTGAGGGCAGCTCTTGGGGCGTTACCAGGAAAGCCCCTGCCGAGCATGGCTCGGCACTACAGGTTCCGATTTTGCTCAAAGCCCCTCACCCGTTTACGGGAGAGGGGTTGGGGTGAGGACAGCTCTTGGGGCGTTACCAGGAAAGCCTCTGCCGAGCATGGCTCGGCATTGCCCTTGTCAGCGGGCGCGGCGACGCAGCGGGATGACGTTGCTGCTGGCCTTCTTCGGCTTCTTGGCAGCCGGCTGGGCGGACTGGGCGCTGAAGAAGTCACGCATCTTCGGATACACCACTTCGCGCCAGCGGCGGCCGCTGAAAATGCCGTAGTGGCCGGCACCTTCAACAATGAAGTGGTCACGACGCGAGGCCGGAATGCCGGTGCACAGTGCCTGCGCGGCTTCGGTCTGGCCGAGGCCGGCGATATCGTCCAGCTCGCCCTCGATGCTCAGCAGGGCGGTATCGCGGATCGCCGACGGGTCGACGTGTTCGCCACGCACATACCACTCGCCACGCGGCAGCAGGAACTCCTGGAACACCACGCGGATGGTGTCCAGGTAGAACTGCGCCGGCATGTCCAGCACGGCGTTGTATTCGTCGTAGAAACGACGATGCGCGTTGGCATCGTCCAGGTCGCCCTTGACCAGGTCGGTATAGAAATCCCAGTGCGACATCAGGTGGCGGCTGGGGTTCATCGACATGAAGCCGGCGTGCTGCAGGAAGCCCGGATAGACGCGGCGGCCCTGGCCCGGATACGGCGCCGGAATGGTGTGGATGACGTTGTTCTCGAACCACGACAGCGGATTGCGCGTGGCCAGGTTGTTGACCGCAGTCGGGCTGCAACGCGCATCGATGGGGCCACCCATCATCACCAGTGAGCGCGGCGTGGCTTCGCCACGGCTGGCCATCAGCGATACCGCTGCCAACACCGGCACGGTGGGCTGGCAGACGCTGACCACGTGCACGTTGTCGGCGCCGAGGTGGCGGATGAATTCCTGCACGTACTCGATGTAGTCGTCCAGGCCGAACTCGCCCTGTTCGACCGGCACCATGCGTGCATCGACCCAGTCGGTGACATAGACGCGATGGTCGCGCAGCAGGGTGCGCACGGTGTCGCGCAGCAAGGTGGCGTGGTGACCGGACAGCGGTGCAACCACCAGCACGATGGGCTGGGCCAACAGCGCTTCGACCTTGGAGGTTTCGTTGCTGTGGCGCTTGAAGCGCAGCAGCTTGCAGAACGGCTTTTCGACCTCGGTCAGCTGGGCGATCGGCACGATCTCGCCATCAAGCTCCAGCTCGTGGATGCCCCATTCGGGCTTCTCGTAGTCCTTGCCCAGGCGATGGAACAGCTCGTTCATCGCCGCAAACCGGTCAGCGCCCGGCATCGACGACCACCAGTGGCCCGAATTATTGAAGAACGCCGCATTGGCTTGCGCCTGATGGACCCAGGGCGCGAGCAGGTTGCGGGTCAACTCATGCAGTTGGTAGAGCATGGTTTCTCAATATGTACAGTCATATGATGCTGTGCAGCATAGCTCACTATGGCCGACCAGGCGTTAAGCCAGGTATTGGCCTTTAGTCGGCCCTTTCCAGTGCGGCGATGTCCTCGCTGAACGCGGGGGCCAGCCAGCAGTGCGAGCCGACCGCACGGAAGCCTACGTCGCGCAACTGGCGCTTGTACCAGCGGGCCGGGCGTTGCTGGAAGCCTTCATGATCGCCATGGAACGCATCCTCGGCGGTGAACAGCTCCAGGAAGGCGACCCCGCCGCAAAGCTCGGCCAGGCCGGGCAGGCCTTGGCGCAGCTCACGGCTGGGCACGTAATGCATGACATCCGAGCAGACCAGCAGGTCCACCGGCGCGCAGGGGCGCAGCCACTGGAAGTCGCCGAACGCGCCCAGGTGCAGGTTGCGGGTGCGGCCGTAGCGGCGCACGGCGTATTCGCTGCTGTCAAAGCCCATGTACTGGAGCTTGGGGCGCAGCTTGAGCAGGGGGGCGCGCCAAGCAGCTTCGCCGGCACCGATGTCGAGCACGCTGCGGATCGGGCGCTCCAGGTAATACTCGGCTGCAGCCACGGCCAGCTGCACCTTGCGCGCAAGGCGCGCCGGGCCGCCGATATCGTCGCGGCGGTACCAGCGTTGGAAGTAGTCGGCGTCGTACTGCTTGTCCTGCATGTGCGTGTCTTGTGCGGATGGGCGAAAATGGCGCTCATCCTACGCCGCCGATGGAGCCAGCGCATGCAGTCGTACTTTTGGGTAAAGACCTTCCACCTCGTATTCGTGGTGGCGTGGATGGCGGCGGTGTTCTACCTGCCGCGGATCCTGGTCAACATCGCCGAGGCCGCCGGTCAGCCTGCTGTGGTGGAGCGGCTGCAGTTGATGGGCAAGCGCTTGTACCGCTTCGGCCACATCATGTTTGGCATCGCTTTCATCCTGGGCCTGGTGCTGTGGCTGGGCTACAAGGTGCTGCCTGATTTTCCGACCATGGTGGCGCCGGGTGGCGCTGGATGGCTGCATGCCAAGCTGGGCCTGGTGGTGCTGCTGATGGTCTATTTCACCTTCACCGGGCGCTGGTTGAAGGGCACGATCAAGGGCAAGGCGTTGCCGTCTTCGGGCACCTTGCGCTGGTTCAACGAGCTGCCGTTGGTGCTGTTCATTGCGATTGTCTACTTGGTGCTGGCCAAGCCGTTCTGAGTTGTTTTGGGGCTGCGAAGAGCAACGGCACCCCTCCCAACCCTCCCTTTGGCTGCGCCAAACGGAGGACTCGCGCGTTGCTCCCTCCCTTGCGCGTAGCGCAGGGGAGGGGTTGAGCTTGTGACGGTTAGTTCCCCCGCAATGCCTGTGCGAACTCCGGGTAAGCAGAGACATCGTTGTGATCGGCATCAGCGATGGTCACCGCCTGCGCAACGCCGGGGCGGAAATTCCGCAAAAGGCGCAGGGAGCTGGCATTCGGAATCACCTCATCCCTGCCGGCGATGATCAACGTGGTAGGCGCGGTGATCCGTGCGGCATGGCGGTACGAGTCGTAGTGATCACGTAGCAGCAGACGCACGGGGAATATCGGGAACATACGCGCAGCCAGGTCGCCGATGCTGTCATACGGGGTGATCAGCACCAGGCGTTGAACCGGTCGCGCCGCAGCGAGCTGTATGGCGACGCCGGAGCCGAGGCTGCGGCCGATCACGGTGATGTCGGTTGCACCGCCGGCGGTCGCGTCGTACAGGGCCAGGGCATCGGCGATGAGGCGTGCTTCCGTGGGGGAACTGCCGCTGCCGCCGTAGCCGCGGTAGTGCATGGCGTGGACCGTTGCGTCGGGGAAGGCCTGTTCCAGCATAGGCACGGCTTGCGAAACGTCTTCTGCGTTGCCGCCAAAGTAGAGTACCCGTTGTTGCCGGCTGGGACCTTTGTTGCTGCTGATCAGCAGTTGCGCATCGTCGCGCGGCATTTCCCAGTATGGAACGTCGGCGGTGCGCGGGACCGGGTGGTAGAGCAGGCTGCGCGCGTTGTAGGCGAGCAGGGCGCAGGCGAGCAGATACAGCGCGGCAATCAGGGTGAGCGTGGTCACCAGGATTTTGAGCGGGGTGGTCATGGGGCCGGGCCTTGCTGCGATGGCTTGATGATGCCTTGTCTTGCCGCTGCCGTGCAGCGGGCCCCTCTCCCCAACCCCCGCTCCGCGCCCCGGCCCTTGCGCTGGCGCAAGGGCCGGGGCGCGTAGC
>NZ_DAMBEF010000017.1:0-61699 GCF_032061965.1 Stenotrophomonas sp.
GCGAAGGCGGCCGTACCGTCGGCGCCGGCGTGGTCTCCAAGATCACCAAGTAATAGCGCTGCGTTTCCTTCGGGAAGCAAGGTGTTGAAGAAGGGCGGCCTCCGGGCCGCCCTTTTTTATTTGCACAGCGGTGGCCCGGACAACGGCGCCAATGGCGGAACTCTGCCGCAGCTCACCTCTAATCCCGTGTGGCTTGCATGACGTGCCGTCCCTGTCTTTCGGCCCATCAAGTCAGCATTGGTCGATGCTACTTTCGGTGTCGGCAACGGGGAGGTGGCAATGGGTATTTCCAGGATGACGCAACGCTTGCTGCAGGCGGTGCTGCTGACGGTGATTGGCATGGGGGCGCTGCACGCCGCCGTGCCGTCGCCCAAAGCCCATTTCGGCTTCGATATCGGCGACGACTACATGCTCGCCAACTACACGCAGACCGAGGCGTATTTCCGCAAGGTCGCGGCGGCGTCGGATCGCTTTCGCCTGGTCGAGCTGGGTAAGACCGAAGAGGGAAGGCCGCAGCTGATGTTGGTTGCCTCTTCGCCGGCCAACCTTGCGCGGCTGGAGGAGTACCGCGCCATCTCCGAGCGCTTGGCGCGTGCACGCGACAACCCGCAAGAGGCCGTGGCGTTGGCCGCGGAGGGTAGGGCGGTGGTGTGGATCGATGGTGGTCTGCATGCGAACGAGACCGTCGGTGCACACCAGTTGATCGAAACGGTTTGGCAGCTGGCCAGTCGCGACGATGCTGAAACACGCCGCATCCTCGACGACACAATCGTATTGCTGGTGCATGCCAATCCTGACGGCCAGCAGCTGTACTCGGATTGGTATATGCGCGAGCCGGTGCCGCAGCAACGAGTGCTGGACAAGCCACCGCGCCTGTACCAGAAGTACGCCGGCCACGATAACAACCGCGATTTCTACATGGCTGCGCTGCAGGAAACGCGCAACATGAATCTGGCGATGTACACGCGCTGGTATCCGCAGATTGTCTATAACCATCACCAGACTTCGCCCAAGGGCACGGTCATCGTCATCCCGCCGTACCGGGACCCGTACAACTACAACATCGACGCGATGATCCCGGTTGGATTGGAAGCCTTGGGCGCGGCGATGAACCTGCGCTACCTGCAGGAGGACAAGCCTGGCGCGGTCTCCAAGCGCGGCAGCGTGTATTCCACCTGGTGGAACGGTGGCCTGCGCACCATGCCGTACTTCCACAACATGCTCGGCGTGCTGACAGAAATAACCGGCAATCCCACGCCGATGCAGATCCCGTTCCTGCCGGAGCGCCAGTTGCCGGACAGTAATCTGCCGGCGCCGGTGCCGGCGCAGACCTGGCACTTTCGCCAGTCCATTGATTACAGCCTTACCGCCAATTGGGCGCTATTGGATTACGCCTCGCGTCATCGCGAACAGCTGCTGTTGAACATCTACCGCATGGGCCGCAACTCCATCGAGCGCGGCGGTCGTGATACCTGGACCGCCAGCCCCAGTGCCTTGGCCAAGGTGGCCGATACCCATCCGGGCGAGTTGGCGCCAGCGCAGGTGGCCCAGCTGTTGAGGCAGCCCGCGCAACGTGATGCGCGCGCTTACATCCTGTCGGCGGATCAGGCGGATTTCCCCACGGCGGTGAAGTTCATCAATGCGCTGCAACTGGCGGGCATCGAGGTGCAGCAGGCGACCGATACCTTCCGTGTGGCGGGCAAGCGCTATCCGCGCGGCTCCTATGTAGTGCGCGCAGACCAGGCCTTCAGGCCGCATCTTCGGGACATGTTCGAGCCGCAGGATCACCCGCAGGATTTCGAATATCCGGGCGGGCCGCCGATAGCGCCATACGACTCGGCGGGTTGGACCCTGGCGTTCCAGATGGGTGTGGATTTTGACCGGGTATTCGAGGCGTTGGACGGTCCTTTCGCCGCATTGCCGTCCGGCCAGCTGCAACAACCGGTCGCGGTGGATGTGCCCCCGTCCGCCCGGGGGTATGTGCTGGACGCTCGCGCCAATGACACGTTTTTGGCAGTGAACCGTCTGCTCGGGCAGGGGCTTGAAGTGCGGCGCCTGCCTGCGCGCGATGGTGCGTTCTGGGTGCCTGCCGCCAGTGCCCAGGTGATGGCTGTAGCGTTGCAGGGCACGGGCCTGCGCGCCGAGGTTGCCGATGCGGGGCTGGAGGGAGCCGTGCCGGTGCGCAAGCCGCGTATCGCACTGTGGGACCAATACGGCGGATCGATGGTCTCTGGCTGGACCCGCCTGGTACTGGAGACCTTCGGCTTTGAGTACGAACTGGTGTATCCGCAGCAGATCCTGGCCGGCGACCTGCGCCAGCGCTTCGATGTCCTGCTGCTGCCCAGTGGTGCCTTGCCGCTGCCGGCCGCGCTGGCGATCGAGGGCAAGGCGGGCAGGGTGCCGCCGGCGCTTGATCCTGCCCGCATTCCCGTGGAGTACCACAATCGATTGGGGTCGCTGGAGGGCGAGGCCGCTGTAGTCGCGCTGCGGGCGTTCCTGGATGCGGGCGGTGATGTGGTCGCCACGGGCTCTTCCAGTGGGCTGGCGCAGCTGCTGGGTCTGCCGGTGCGCAATCACCTGCACGGCGATGCAGCCGGCGGCGAGGCCAAGGCGCTGACGCAGCGTGACTACTACATTCCCGGCAGCGTATTGCAGGTGGCGGTGGACAAGGCGCAGCCGCTGAACTGGGGGCTGGGGCCGCAGCTGGATGTGTATTTCTCGGACGGGCGCTGGGATAATGCGCCGGTATTCGATCTGCCCGAGGCAGCTGACGGTATCCGGCCGCTGCTGCGCTTCGACTCGGCGACCCCGCTGCGTAGCGGCTGGGCCTGGGGCCAGGGTCACCTGCAGGGCGGGGTGCTGGCGGCCGAGGCCGATGTTGGACAGGGGCGGTTGGCGTTCTTTGGCGCGGATATCACCTTCCGCGCCCAGACCCATGCCTCGTTCAAGCTGCTGTTCAATAGCCTGCTGCGTGCGCAAAAGCAGGGCGCCGAGGCCGCCGGCCACGGCGGGACGCAGGCGCTTTGAGTCGCTGAAGCCCACTGCCAGCTGAAGCTCCCTGTCCCTCGATAGGGGGTGACTTGCAAGCGGCTGAAAATACTGAGAGAATGCAAGACCACTCGCGGAAGTCCCGTTTACGGGGCCTTCGCAACCAGCGAAATGAGGCACAGGACGTACCTCGTATTCGCCAGACAAGGACAGGTCGCATGGGGCACTCCGGTTAGATCGGGGTGTATTCGTGCGTTTGAATATGTCTGGGGCGGGCCGGGTAACCGGGCCGCCTTGCTGTTTTGAAGGGATTCACGTTGACGGGAGGTGCCTTGGCGCCAACCGTCGTTTTCATGGGGTTCGGCACACAAAGGGGCCGAGCCTGTCGCTCTTTAGACCTATAGGAACACCGTCATGGCGGACCAAAAGATCCGAATTCGGTTGAAAGCGTTTGATCATCGCCTGATCGACCGTTCGGCCAGCGAGATCGTTGAAACGGCAAAGCGGACCGGCGCGCAAGTGCGTGGCCCGATCCCCCTGCCGACCAAGATCGAGCGTTACACCATCCTCGTCTCCCCGCACGTCGACAAGGACGCGCGTGACCAGTACGAGACCCGCACGCACAAGCGCGTGCTTGACATCGTTGACCCTAACGACAAGACCGTGGACGCGCTGATGAAGCTCGAACTGGCTGCCGGCGTCGACGTTCAGATCAAGTTGACCTGAGGACTACGACCATGACGAAGAAATATTCGTTGGGCTTCGTGGGCCGCAAGGCTGGCATGAGCCGCGTTTTCACTGAAGATGGCCAGTCCATCCCGGTGACCCTGATTGAAGCAACCCCGAACCGCATCGCGCAGATCAAGACCGTCGAAACCGACGGCTACAGCGCCGTGCAGGTGACCGTCGGCGCCCGTCGCGCTGCACTGGTCAACAAGCCGGAAGCCGGTCACTTCGCCAAGGCGAAGGTTGAAGCTGGTCGTGGCCTGTGGGAATTCCGCGTTGAAGACGCGCAGATCGGCGATTTCGCCGTCGGTGGCGAAATCAAGGCAGACATCTTTGAAGTCGGCCAGACGGTTGACGTCCAGGGCGTCACCAAGGGTAAGGGCTTCCAGGGCACCATCAAGCGCTACAACTTCCGTATGGGCGATGCAACCCACGGTAACTCGCTGTCGCATCGCGCGCCGGGTTCGCTGGGCCAGCGCCAGACCCCGGGTCGCGTTTTCCCGGGCAAGAAGATGTCCGGCCACATGGGTTCAGTGCAGCAGAGCACGCAGAACCTGGAAGTGGTCAAGGTCGATGTCGAGCGTGGTCTGATTGCCATCCGCGGCGCCGTGCCTGGCGCAGCCGGTGGTGACGTGATCGTGCGTCCGGCTAGCAAGGCATAAGGAGAGATGACGATGGAACTCGTTATCACGGGTAGCAACAACAAGGTCTCGGTCTCCGACGCCGTGTTCGGTCGCGATTTCAGCGAAGATCTGGTTCACCAGGTCGTCGTTGCTTACCGCAACGCCGCACGTGCCGGCACCAAGGCACAGAAGACGCGTTCTGAAGTGGCTGGTACCACCAAGAAGTCGAAGAAGCAGAAGGGTGGTGGCGCACGTCACGGTGCCCTGACCGCTCCGATCTTCGTCGGCGGTGGTGTCACCTTCGCGGCCAAGCCGCGTAGCTTCGAACAGAAGGTCAATCGTAAGCAGTATCGCGCCGCCATGTGCGCCATCCTGTCCGAGCTGAACCGTCAGGGCCGCATCACCATCGTTGAGTCGTTCGATGTAGACGCGACCAGCACCAAGGCTCTGATCACCAAGCTGGCTGGCCTGGAAGTGGGCAAGCGCCCGCTGATCGTCACCGAAGAGGCTACCGAGCACCTGTACCTGTCCGCCCGCAATCTGCCGTATGTGCAGGTGCGTGACGTCCAGGGCCTGGATCCGGTCGCTCTGGTCGGTGCCGACACGGTCGTCATCACCGCTGACGCGGTCAAGAAGGTCGAGGAGTGGCTGGCATGAGCGCCAACGAAAAAATCTTCAGCGTGCTGCGTGCACCGCGAGTCTCTGAAAAGACCGCGCGCCTGCAGGAAATCTCCAACCAATACGTCTTCGAAGTTTCGAACGAAGCCACCAAGGCCGATGTAAAGGCCGCGGTTGAGCAGCTGTTCGACGTCAAGGTCGAGTCGGTCAATGTGCTGAACGTCAAGGGCAAGAACAAGTCCTTCCGTAACCGCACCGGCCGTCGCGGCGATTGGCGCAAGGCGTATGTGCGTCTCGCCGATGGCCAGTCCATCGATGTAACGGCCAAGGCCTGAGGTACATCCCATGCCATTGATGAAATTCAAGCCCACCTCCGCAGGCCGTCGTTCGGCCGTGCGCGTGGTCACGCCCGATCTCCACAAGGGCGCACCGCACGCAGCGTTGCTGGAGCCGCAGAGCAAGTCCGGTGGTCGTAACCACCACGGTCGCATCACTACCCGTCACGTGGGTGGTGGTCACAAGCAGCACTACCGTCTGATCGACTTCAAGCGCAACAAGGAAGGCATTCCGGCACGCGTGGAACGTATCGAATACGATCCGAACCGCACTGCCCATATCGCCCTGCTGTGCTACGTCGACGGCGAGCGTCGCTACATCATCGCCCCGAAGGGCCTGAAGGCAGGTGACCAGGTCATCTCGGGCGCTCACGCCCCGATCAAGACCGGCAACACCCTGCCGCTGCGCAACATCCCGGTCGGTACCACCGTCCACGGGATCGAGCTGAAGCCGGGCAAGGGCGCTCAGATCGCTCGTGCTGCTGGTGCAGGCGTGCAGCTGGTCGCTCGTGAAGGCATCTACGCCACCCTGCGCCTGCGCTCGGGTGAAATGCGTAAGGTGCCGGTCGAATGCCGCGCCACCATCGGTGAAGTCGGTAACGATGAGCACAACCTGGAAAAGCTGGGCAAGGCTGGTGCCAAGCGCTGGCGCGGCGTCAAGCCGACCGTCCGCGGTGCCGCCATGAACCCGGTGGATCACCCGCACGGTGGTGGTGAAGCCAAGGCCGGCCAGGGTAATCCGCATCCGGTCACCCCGTGGGGTGTTCCGACCAAGGGTTACAAGACGCGCCATAACAAGCGCACTCAGCAGTTCATCGTCCGCGATCGTAGGGGCTAATCGACCATGGCACGTTCACTCAAGAAGGGCCCGTTCGTCGATCACCACCTCGTCAAGAAGGTGGAGGCCGCTGCGGGCAGCAAGAAGCCGATCAAAACCTGGTCGCGCCGTTCCATGATCCTGCCGGAAATGGTTGGATTCACGATTGCCGTGCATAACGGCAAGAACCACGTCCCGGTTCTCGTCAACGAGAACATGGTCGGTCACAAGCTTGGCGAATTCGCTGTCACCCGGACCTTCAAGGGTCACGGCGCTGACAAGAAGTCGGGCAAGTAAGGAGAGATGACAATGGAAGCGAAAGCAATCCTGCGCTCCGCGCGCATCTCTGCGCAGAAGGCTCGTCTGGTCGCTGACCAGGTGCGCGGTCTGCCGGCCGAGCGTGCGGTCAACCTGCTGAAGTTTTCGGACAAGAAGGCTGCCCACCTGATCAAGAAGGTGGTGGAGTCGGCTATTGCAAATGCCGAGAACAACCAGGGCGCTGACGTCGACGAGCTGAAGGTCAAGACCATCATGGTTGATGAAGGTCCGACCCTGAAGCGTTTCATGGCGCGGGCGAAAGGCCGCGGTACCCGCATCCTCAAGCGCACCAGCCACATCACTGTGGTTGTGGGCGCCGGCAAGTAAGCGGAAAGGATAAAGACCATGGGTCATAAAGTTCATCCGATTGGTATCCGCCTCGGTATTTCCAAGGATTGGAACTCCAAGTGGTACGCCAACAAGGCCGAGTTTGCTGGTTACCTGGCAGCCGACCTGAAAGTGCGTGAAATGCTGCGCAAGAAGCTGGCACAGGCTGGCGTCAGCAAGATCCTCATCGAGCGTCCTGCAAAGACCGCTCGCGTGACGATCCACACCGCCCGTCCGGGCGTGGTGATCGGCAAGCGCGGTGAGGACATCGAAAAGCTGCGTAAGGAAGTGAGCGAAATGATGGGCGTCCCGGCGCACATCAACGTCACCGAAGTGCGCAAGCCGGAGTTGGACGCACAGCTGGTTGCCGAGTCGATCGCGCAGCAGCTGGAGCGCCGCATCATGTTCCGCCGTGCAATGAAGCGCTCGGTCGGCAACGCGATGCGCCTGGGTGCCCTGGGCATCAAGGTCAACGTCGGCGGCCGCTTGAACGGCGCTGAAATCGCCCGTTCGGAGTGGTACCGCGAAGGCCGCGTGCCGTTGCACACCCTGCGTGCGGATATCGACTACGGTTTCGCTGAAGCCAGCACCACCTACGGCATCATCGGCATCAAGGTTTGGATCTACAAGGGTGAAGTCTTTGATTTCTCCCAGGTTGGCCAGGAAAAGCAGGACGACAGCCCGCGCAACGATCGTAACGATCGCGGCGACCGCGGTGACCGTCCGTCGCGCCCGGCTCGTGAAGCGAGGTAACGGCAATGTTGCAACCCAAGCGAACCAAATACCGCAAGATGTTCAAGGGCCGTAACGACGGCCTGAGCTGGAGCGCAAACGCTGTCAGCTTCGGCGAGTACGGCCTGAAGGCAACCGCTCACGGCCAGCTGACCGCGCGTCAGATCGAAGCGGCTCGCCGCTCGATCAGCCGCTACGTCAAGCGCGGCGGCAAGATGTGGATCCGCGTGTTCCCCGACAAGCCCATCACCAAGAAGCCCATCGAAGTCCGAATGGGTGCCGGTAAGGGTGGCGTGGAATACTGGGTCGCTCAGATCCAGCCGGGCCGCATGATTTATGAAGTCGAGGGCGTGACTGAGGAAGTGGCACGCGAGGCGTTCCGCCTGGCAGCTGCCAAGCTCTCGGTGACCACCACTTTCGTAACCCGGACGGTGCGCTGATGGACATCAAACAACTCCGCGAGAAGTCGGCTGACGAACTCAAGGCCCACCTGACCGACCTGCGTAAGGAGCAGTTCTCGCTCCGTATGCAGCAGGTCACCGGCCAGCTGCCGAAGACCCACGAAACCCGCCGGGTGCGTCGCGAGATTGCTCGCGTCAAGCACCTGATCGGCAGCACGAAGTAAGGATGGCTGCTATGAGCGAAAATACTGAAAAGAAGACGCTGCGCACGGTCGAAGGCCGTGTCGTCAGCAACAAGATGGACAAGACGGTCACCGTGTTGGTGGAGCGCCAGGTCAAGCACGCCCTGTACGGCAAGTACATCAAGCGCTCGACCAAGCTGCACGCACACGACGCCGACAACACCTGCAATGAAGGTGATGTCGTGCGCGTGACCGAGATTGCTCCGATGTCCAAGACCAAGAACTGGCGCGTGGTGGAAGTCATCACGCGTGCGGCTGAATAAGGAGATCTGAATCATGATCCAGATGCAGAGCTACCTTGATGCTGCGGACAATTCCGGTGCCAAGGAACTGATGTGCATCAAGGTGCTTGGTGGTTCCAAGCGCCGTTATGCCCACATCGGCGACATCATCAAGGTCACCGTGAAGGACGCAATCCCGCGCGGCAAAGTCAAGAAGGGTGAAGTGTATGACGCCGTCGTGGTGCGTACCCGCAAGGGTGTGCGTCGCGCCGATGGCTCGCTGATCCGTTTCGACGGCAACGCTGCGGTCCTGCTCAACAACAAGCAAGAGCCGATCGGCACCCGCATCTTCGGACCGGTGACCCGTGAACTTCGTTCGGAGAAGTTCATGAAGATCGTCTCGCTCGCTCCCGAAGTTCTGTGAGCGCCAGGAGATAATCATGGCTAACCGTATCAAGAAGGGCGACCAAGTCGTCGTCAACACCGGCAAGGACAAGGGCAAGCAGGGCGAAGTCGTCCGCGTCGACGGCGATCGTGTGATCGTCGCCAACGTGAACATCGTCAAGCGCCACACCAAGCCGAACCCGCAGGCAGGTGTTGCCGGCGGCGTGGTCGAGCGTGAAGCTTCGATCCATATCTCCAACGTCAATGTTCTGAACCCGGCTTCGGGCAAGGGCGAGCGCGTTGGCTTCAAGGTGCTGGAGGATGGACGCAAACTGCGTGTGTTCCGCTCCAGCGGTGAGGCGCTTGACGCCTGAGGAATGAATTGATGAATTCCCGTCTCGAAAAGTTTTACAAGGAAGAAGTGGTGCCGGCGCTGACCAAGCAGTTCGGCTACACCAATCCGATGGAAGTGCCGCGCCTGGTCAAGGTCACCCTGAACATGGGTGTGGGCGAAGCTGCGACCAACAAGAAGGTTCTTGAAAACGCCGTTGCCGACATGACCAAGATCACCGGCCAGAAGCCGGTGGTCACCAAGTCGCGCGTCTCGGTGGCTTCGTTCAAGATCCGTGATGGTTGGCCGATCGGCTGCAAGGTCACGCTGCGTCGTGACACCATGTTTGAGTTCCTGGATCGCCTGATCAACATCTCGCTGCCGCGCGTGCGTGACTTCCGCGGCGTGTCGGGTCGTTCGTTCGACGGTCGTGGCAACTACAACATGGGTGTGAAGGAACAGATCATCTTCCCGGAAATCGACTTCGACGCCGTCGACGCGATCCGCGGTATGGATATCGCCATCACCACCACCGCCAAGACCGACGCGGAAGCGAAGGCGCTGCTCGCAGCGTTCAAGTTCCCGTTCCGTAACTGATACGTCGAGGATACCGAAATGGCAAAGACCTCCATGGTCAACCGCGACATCAAGCGGAAGAAGCTGGCAGTGAAGTTCGCTGACAAGCGCGCTGCTCTGAAGAAGATCGTGTCCTCGGTGGACGCGACCTACGAAGAGAAGATCGAAGCCGCAACCAAGTTGTCCAAGCTGCCGCGCGATTCGTCGCCGAGCCGCCACCGCAACCGTTGCGAGCTGTCGGGCCGTCCGCGTGGCGTCTACAGCAAGTTCGGCCTGGGCCGCAACAAGCTGCGTGAAGCCACCATGCGCGGCGACGTGCCGGGCCTGCGCAAGGCCAGCTGGTAAGCAATACCCCGGTCGGGCCGCAAGGCCCGGCCAGGTCACCGGCAGGGCAACCTGAAGGTAAAGCAAAGAGTCCGACGCAAGTCGGACTTTTTGTCGTATAATCCCGCTCCTTGCCTGCCCGAAAGGGCGGCTTGAGCGTCAAGGGCCCTGGCCCATCCCAGGAAAACACGAGATTTTCGCGAAAGCGGATATCGGTGCACTCAAAGGTATTTACATGAGCATGACTGATCCCATCGCCGACCTGCTGGTCCGCATCAAGAATGCGGCCGCGGTTGGTAAGCAGACGGTGAAAGCCCCGTCGTCCAAGGTCAAGGTGGCTATTGCCCAGGTCCTGAAGGACGAGGGTTACATCACCGACCTGCGCGTCAACAACATCGAGAACAACAAGGCCGAGCTTGAAATCGTCCTGAAGTATTTCGAAGGCAAGCCGGTCATCGCGACCCTGAAGCGCTTCTCGCGTTCGGGCCTGCGCCAGTACCGCGGCAAGTCCGAGCTGCCGAAGGTCATGAATGGCCTGGGTATCTCGATCATTTCCACCTCCAAGGGCATCATGACTGATGCGCAGGCGCGCCAGTTGGGCGTCGGCGGCGAAGTCCTGTGCTTCGTGGCCTAAGGGAAGGAGTCCACTATGTCCCGCGTAGCCAAGAAGCCGATCAACCTGCCCAAGGGCGTTGAACTGACCATCCAGCCGGAAGTTGTGAGCGTGAAGGGCCCGAAGGGCACCCTGTCGCTGAACAAGGCCGCTGGCGTTGAAATCACTCTCGACAACGGCGTTGCCACGCTGAACCCGAAGGACATCACCTTCGACGCTCTGACTGGTACCGTCCGCGCAATCCTGGCCAACATGGTGCAGGGCGTGTCCGAAGGCTTCGAGCGCAAGCTTGAGCTGGTCGGCGTGGGTTACCGCGCTGCCATGCAGGGCAAGGACCTGAACCTGTCGCTGGGTTTCTCCCACCCTGTCGTGTTCGTGGCGCCGGAAGGCATCACCCTGTCGACCCCGACCCAGACCGAAATTCTGGTGCAGGGCGCTGACAAGCAGGTCGTCGGTGAAGTTGCCGCCAAGATCCGCGGTTACCGTCCGCCGGAGCCCTACAAGGGCAAGGGTGTGAAGTACGCCGGTGAAGTCATCATTCGCAAGGAAGCCAAGAAGGCCTAATTCTTAGGTTTTCAGCTTTCGAGGATAAAGAACATGAACAAGAACATTGCCCGTCTGCGTCGCGCCAAGTCGACCCGTTCGCACATCCGTACCCTGGGCGTGGCTCGTCTGTCGGTGCTGCGCACCGGTCAGCACCTGTACGCACAGGTGTTCACCGCTGACGGTTCCAAGGTGCTGGCTGCTGCCAACACCGCCCAGGCTGACGTCAAGGAAGGCCTGAA
Source organism: Stenotrophomonas sp. (assembly GCF_032061965.1). Taxonomy (GTDB): domain Bacteria; phylum Pseudomonadota; class Gammaproteobacteria; order Xanthomonadales; family Xanthomonadaceae; genus Stenotrophomonas. The sequence goes on from NZ_DAMBEF010000017.1 coordinate 11,362, forward strand.
GAACGGCAAGAACATCGACGCCGCCGCCAAGGTCGGCAAGATGATCGCCGAGCGCGCCAAGGCTGCCGGTATCGAAAAGGTCGCTTTCGACCGTTCCGGTTACCGTTACCACGGCCGCATCAAGGCTCTGGCCGAAGCAGCCCGCGAAGGCGGCCTGCAGTTCTAAGTAAAACAGGGAAGGGGCCTTTGGCCCCTTTCCGCCTGCCTGCCGGTACGGGTTGGTACCGGGCGCCCTTCGTTCTTTTGCAACGGCTGGCGATTCAATGCACCACCTCACAACCATAAGCGGCCCCGAGCCGTACATACCCAATCAATCAAGGAATCGAAATGGCAGAAGAGCGTCAGCAGCGGGGTCGCGATCGCGACCGTAACCGCGAAGAGAAAGTAGACGACGGCATGATCGAAAAGCTGGTCGCGGTCAACCGCGTCAGCAAGACCGTCAAGGGCGGTCGCCAGTTCACCTTCACCGCACTGACCGTGGTCGGCGACGGCGAAGGCAAGGTTGGCTTCGGTTATGGCAAGGCACGCGAAGTGCCGGTCGCCATCCAGAAGTCGATGGAGCAGGCTCGCAAGAACCTGGTCAGCGTTGACCTGAACAACGGCACCCTGTGGCACACCATCAAGGATGGTCACGGCGCAGCTCGCGTGTTCATGCAGCCGGCTTCGGAAGGTACGGGCGTCATCGCCGGCGGTGCCATGCGCGCCGTGCTGGAAGCCGTGGGAGTGAAGAACGTTCTGGCCAAGGCTGTTGGTTCGCGTAACCCGATCAACCTGGTTCGCGCCACCGTGAAGGGCCTGGCTGCAGCGCAGTCGCCGGCACGTATTGCTGCCAAGCGCGGCAAGAAGGTGGAGGATCTGAACCATGGCTAATGAAACCGTCAAGACCGTAAAGGTGCGCCTGGTGCGCGGCCTGCGTGGCACCCAGTCGCGTCACCGCCTGTCGGTGCGTGCCCTGGGCCTGAACAAGCTCAATGATGTGCGTGAACTGAAGGACAGCCCGCAGGTTCGCGGTCTGATCAACAAGGTTCAGTACCTCGTCCAGGTTGAGGAGTAATCGACCATGACTCTGCGTCTCAATGAACTGAGCCCGGCACCGGGCGCCCGCACCGAGCGCACCCGCGTCGGCCGCGGTATCGGCTCCGGCCTGGGCAAGACTGCTGGCCGCGGTCACAAGGGCTCGTTTGCCCGTAAGGGTGGCGGCAAGATCAAGGCTGGCTTCGAAGGCGGCCAGACCCCGATGCAGCGCCGTCTGCCGAAGATCGGCTTCTTCTCGCACAAGGCCAAGGACACCGCAGAAGTGCTGTCCTACCACCTTGATCGCCTGGAAGCCGGTGAGATCGACGTGGCCGCACTGCGTGCAGCCAAGCTGATCCCGTCGACCGCAAAGAAGGCCAAGATCGTCCTGAAGGGCGAGCTGAGCAAGGCATTCACCCTGAAGGGTGTTGCTGCTACTGCCGGCGCCAAGGCCGCGATTGAAGCTGCCGGCGGCAGCGTACAGGAGTAACTGGAACATGGCGCAAGCTGGCATCGGTAACCTCGCGGGCGGGATGGGCAAGTTCACAGAACTTCGCCAGCGTCTTCTGTTCGTACTCGGGGCATTGCTCGTCTATCGCATCGGCTGCTACGTGCCGGTGCCGGGCGTCAACCCCGATGCCATGCTTGCGCTGATGCAGGCGCAGGGCGGCGGCATCGTGGACATGTTCAACATGTTCTCGGGCGGCGCCCTGCACCGTTTCAGCATCTTCGCGTTGAACGTGATGCCGTACATTTCGGCATCCATCGTGATGCAGCTGGCGGTCCACATCTTCCCGGCCCTGAAGGCCATGCAGAAGGAAGGTGAGTCGGGTCGTCGCAAGATCACGCAGTATTCGCGCATCGGCGCGGTGCTCCTGGCGGTAGTGCAGGGCGGCAGTATCGCGCTGGCACTGCAGAACCAGGTGTCGCCGGGCGGTGCACCGGTGGTTTACGCACCGGGCATGGGCTTCGTGCTCACGGCCGTCGTGGCGTTGACCGCAGGTACCATCTTCCTGATGTGGGTGGGTGAGCAGGTGACCGAGCGTGGCATCGGCAACGGTGTGTCGCTGATCATCTTCGCCGGTATCGTGGCAGGCCTGCCGGCCGCCGTGATTCACACCGTCGAGGCTTACCGTGACGGCAACATGAGCTTCATCTCGTTGCTGATCATCGTGCTGGTGGTGCTGGCCTTCACCTATTTCGTGGTGTTCGTCGAGCGCGGCCAGCGCCGCATCACCGTCAATTACGCCCGCCGCCAGGGTGGCCGTAATGCCTACATGAACCAGACCTCGTTCCTGCCGTTGAAGCTCAACATGGCAGGCGTGATCCCGGCGATCTTCGCGTCCAGCATCCTGGCCTTCCCGGCGACGCTGGCAATGTGGTCCGGTCAGGCCAGCTCGGCCACGTGGCTGCAGAAGGTGGCCAATGCGCTGGGTCCGGGCGAGCCGCTGCACATGATCGTGTTTGCTGCGCTGATCAGCGGTTTCGCATTCTTCTATACCGCGCTGGTGTTCAACTCGCAGGAAACCGCCGACAACCTGAAGAAGTCGGGCGCGCTGATTCCGGGCATCCGTCCGGGCAAGGCCACGGCCGAGTATATCGACGCCGTGCTGACCCGCCTGACTGCCGCCGGTTCGCTGTACCTGGTGATCGTCTGCCTGTTGCCGGAAATCATGCGCACCCAGCTCAATGCCTCGTTCTACTTCGGCGGCACCTCGTTGCTGATCGTGGTGGTGGTGGTGATGGATTTCATCGCCCAGGTCCAGGCACACCTGATGTCGCACCAGTACGAAAGCCTGTTGAAGAAGGCCAACCTGAAGGGCGGCAATCGCGGCGGTTTTGCACGCGGCTGATTCACCGGTTATACTTATCGCTTCCTTTAGCGAAAAGCTGCCCTGGTTCCCGGGGCGGCATTACAACAGAAGGGCGGCCCCTGCAGCGGTTTCGGGTGGGGGTGTGATGTGGTTGTTCCGCGCGGGAGTAGCGCGGGCGGCTTGGAGAGCAATCTCCCTGCCAGGCACATCCGGCGCTGGAGCGCGGGCACACTCCCCACGCCGGGTCTGTGGAACATTACGTTCCACGGGCTTCCAAGCAAACCGAAGCCTTGTTAGTATCGCTAGTTCACTTTTTTGATCCATCCTGCCGGATTGGCGCGCCTGTCGGTGCGTATTCGGCCATCACTCAGCTGGAGAACCGCGTCATGGCGCGTATTGCAGGCGTCAACCTGCCAGCCCAGAAGCATGTCTGGGTCGGGTTGCAAAGCATTTACGGCATCGGCCGTACCCGTTCGAAGAAGGTCTGCGAAGCCGCAGGCGTTACTTCCACCACCAAGATCCGCGACCTGTCGGAGCCGGAAATCGACCGTCTGCGCCTCGAAGTGGGCAAGTACATCGTCGAAGGCGACCTGCGTCGTGAAGTCGGCATCGCCATCAAGCGCCTGATGGACCTGGGCTGCTACCGCGGCCTGCGTCACCGTCGTGGTCTGCCGCTGCGTGGTCAGCGTACCAAGACCAATGCACGTACCCGTAAGGGTCCGCGCAAGGCTCTGAAGAAGTAAGGGACCCTAGAAAATGGCTAAGCCCGCTGCTGCTAAGACCAAGAAGAAGATCAAGCGCGTCGTCACCGACGGCGTTGCCCACGTCCACGCTTCTTTCAACAACACCATCGTGACCATCACCGACCGTCAGGGCAATGCATTGTCCTGGGCGACCTCCGGTGGCGCCGGCTTCCGCGGCTCGCGCAAGTCGACCCCCTTTGCTGCGCAGGTTGCCGCCGAAAAGGCTGGCAAGGCTGCTCTGGACTACGGCCTGAAGTCGCTGGAAGTCCGCATCAAGGGCCCGGGTCCGGGTCGTGAGTCGGCCGTACGTTCGTTGAACAACGTCGGCTACAAGATCACCAACATCATCGACGTGACGCCCATCCCGCACAACGGGTGCCGTCCGCCGAAAAAGCGTCGCGTCTAAAGGAGCGATAAGAAATGGCTCGTTATATCGGTCCTACCTGTAAGCTCGCCCGTCGCGAAGGCGCCGACCTCTCCCTGAAGAGCCCGGCCCGTGCGCTGGACTCCAAGTGCAAGCTGGAGCAGAAGCCCGGCCAGCACGGCGCTACCGCCCGCAAGGGCAAGCTGTCCGACTACGCCACCCAGCTGCGTGAAAAGCAGAAGGTCAAGCGTATCTACGGTCTGCTGGAGCGTCAGTTCCGCAACTACTACAAGAAGGCCTCGACCAAGAAGGGCAACACCGGCGAGAACCTGCTGCAGTTGTTGGAAACCCGCCTGGACAACGTCGTTTACCGCATGGGCTTCGCAGTGACCCGTCCGGCTGCTCGTCAGCTGGTCTCGCACCGCGGTGTCACGGTCAACGGCAAGTCGGTCAACCTGGCTTCGTACCAGGTCAAGGCTGGCGACGCTATCGCCCTGTCCGAGAAGGCTGCCAAGCAGCTGCGCGTCCAGGAAGCCCTGACCGTCGCCGAACAGCACGACCTCAGCCCGTCCTGGGTGGAAGTGGATTCGAAGAAGTTCAGCGGCGTATTCAAGGCTGTTCCGGATCGCGCTGACCTGCCTGCGGATATCAACGAAGCGCTGATCGTCGAGTTGTATTCGAAGTAATTCACAATGGAGAACCTCCGGGTTGCACCGGAGGTTCGCAGGAGAACCCGCAACATGACGGTTACCGCAAACCAGGTTCTGCGTCCTCGCGGTCCGCAGATCGAACGCCTTACCGAGACCCGCGCCAAGGTCGTGATCGAACCCTTGGAGCGTGGTTACGGGCATACGCTGGGCAACGCCCTGCGTCGCGTGCTGCTGTCGTCCATCCCGGGCTTCGCCATTACCGAAGTCGAGATCGACGGCGTGCTGCATGAGTACACCACCCTTGAAGGCCTGCAGGAGGACGTTCTCGAAGTCCTGTTGAACCTCAAAGACGTGGCGATCCGCATGCATTCCGGCGACAGCGCCACCGTGACCCTGTCCAAGCAGGGCCCGGGCATCGTGACTGCTGCCGACATCAAGGTTGACCACAACGTCGAAGTGATCAACGGCGACCACGTGATCTGCCACCTGACCAAGGACGCAGCGATCAACATGCGCCTGAAGGTCGAGCGTGGTTTCGGCTACCAGCCGGCTGCCTCGCGCCGCCGTCCGGACGAAGAGTCGCGTGCGATCGGTCGTCTGGTGCTGGATGCTTCGTTCTCGCCGGTCCGCCGCGTCGCTTATGCGGTGGAAGCCGCTCGCGTCGAGCAGCGTACCGACCTGGACAAGCTGGTCATCGATATCGAAACCAACGGCACGATCGATGCCGAGGAAGCTGTCCGCACTGCGGCCGACATCCTCAGCGATCAGCTGTCGGTGTTCGGCGATTTCACCCACCGCGACCGCGGTGCGGCCAAGCCGGCCAACAACGGCGTGGATCCGGTGCTGCTGCGCCCGATCGACGACCTGGAGCTGACCGTGCGTTCGGCCAACTGCCTGAAGGCCGAGAGCATCTACTACATCGGTGATCTGATCCAGAAGACCGAAGTGGAGCTGCTCAAGACCCCGAACCTCGGCAAGAAGTCGCTGACCGAGATCAAGGAAGTGCTGGCCCAGCGTGGCCTGTCGCTTGGCATGAAGCTGGAGAACTGGCCGCCGGCCGGTGTCGCCGCTCACGGCATGCTTGGTTGATAAGCAATACCTGTTCCCCCGCATGGGCGACCATGCGGGGGAATATCGTTTCAGCAGTACCCGCATTGACGGTTAAACAACGCCGCAATGCCGGTCGTCCAGGACGGGCGACCAGGACCATCCGCAGTCCACTTACAACGCCAGGATGGCGACAACGAAGTCCAACGTCTCACCATTAACCAAGGAATAAACCCATGCGTCACATGAAGTCGGGCCGCAAGTTCAACCGCACCAGCGCCCACCGCGAAGCAATGTTCAAGAACATGGCTGCGTCGCTGTTCAAGCACGAGCTGATCAAGACCACCCTGCCGAAGGCCAAGGAACTGCGCCGCGTTGCCGAGCCGCTGATCACCCTGGCCAAGGTCGACTCCGTCGCCAACCGTCGTCTGGCCTTCGCTCGCCTGCGTGACAAGGAAGCCGTCGGCAACCTGTTCACCATCCTGGGCCCGCGCTACGCCGGTCGTCCGGGCGGCTACCTGCGTCTGCTGAAGTGCGGCTTCCGCGCTGGCGACAACGCACCGATGGCCTACGTTGAGCTGGTCGATCGTCCGACCGCCGTGGCTGAAGCAGTCGCCGAGTAATCGCGCACTGCGATCCATCGACGGATGCAACAGAAGCCCGGCCTACGCCGGGCTTTCTGTTTGATGAAGTTGCAGCTGGCATCACTGCTGAACGTGCGCGGATGGCCTGCTACTCTTGCCGCATTGTCTACTCTGGAATGATGCGATGAACCCCTTGCGTTGGAGCTTCCGTGCGCAGTGCCTGCTGGGCTTCCTGGTATGTGCAGGGCTGCTGGCGTTTGCGATCTACATGCAGATCCAGATGGGGCTTGAGCCCTGTCCGCTGTGCATCTACCAGCGCATCGCCTTTGCATCGGTGGGTGTGCTGTTCCTGCTGGGTGCCTTGCACGGCCCGGCCAGCCGTGGCGGGCGTGCCGGTTACGGCGTATTGACCTTCATTGCCGCCCTGGTTGGTGCCGGCATTGCCGGGCGCCATGTCTACGTGCAGTTGTTGCCCAAGGACCTGGGCAGCAGCTGTGGCCCGCCGCTGAGCTTCCTTGCCGAAACCATGGGGCCGTTCGAGGTGTTCCGCACCGTGCTGACCGGTACCGGCGATTGCGGCAACATCGATTGGACCTTCCTTGGCCTGAGCATGCCGATGTGGAGCCTGGTGTGGTTTGTCCTGCTTGCCGGCTGGGCGCTGTATGTCGGCCTGCGTACGCGCAAGAAGCGCCTGATCTGATTCTTCCACTTTCCTGATTGGTATCTGCAATGAACGCATCCCCGTCTTCGTCACCCGTCGCCACTGCCAGCAGCTGGGCGCCGGACAGCTGGCGTGGCAAGACTGCGCTGCAGATGCCGACCTATGCGGACCCGCAGGCGCTTGAGGCGGCGTTGACAGAGCTGCGGCAGCTGCCGCCGCTGGTGACCTCGTGGGAGATCTTCGCGCTCAAGCAGCAACTGGCCGAGGCCCAGGAAGGCAAGCGCTTCCTGCTGCAGGGCGGTGACTGCGCGGAGAACTTCGTCGACTGCGAATCGGGCACGATTTCCAACCGGCTCAAGGTGCTGCTGCAGATGAGCCTGGTGCTTGTGCATGGCCTGCGCACGCCGGTGATCCGGGTGGGCCGGTTCGCCGGCCAGTACGCCAAGCCGCGCTCGGCCGATACCGAAACCCGTGATGGCGTGACCTTGCCGAGCTACCGCGGCGATGTGATCAATGCGCCGGCGTTCACCGAGGCGGCGCGCGTGCCGGACCCACAGCGGATGATCATCGCGCATTCGCGCTCGGCGTTGACGATGAATTTCGTGCGGGCGCTGATTGATGGCGGCTTTGCCGATCTGCACCATCCCGAATACTGGAACCTGGCCTGGATGCGCTGTTCGCCGCTGGCCGAGGAGTACCAGAAAATGGTGGCCTCGATCGGTGATGCCGTGCGCTTCATGGAGACCCTGTCCGGTTCGCAGGTGCACAACCTCAACCGGGTGGATTTCTACACCTCGCACGAGGCCTTGCTGCTGCCCTACGAGCAGGCGCTGACCCGCCAGGTGCCGCGACAGAATGGCTGGTTCAACCTGAGCACGCATTACCCGTGGATCGGCATGCGCACTGCAGCGCTGGATGGCGCGCACGTGGAGTACCTGCGAGGCGTGCGCAATCCGATCGCGATCAAGGTGGGGCCATCGGTACAGCCGGATCAGCTCTTGCGTCTGATCGATGTGCTGAACCCGGACGACGAGCCGGGCCGTCTGAGCTTCATCCATCGCATGGGCGCGGCGCAGATTGCCGACAAGTTGCCGCCGCTGCTGGATGCAATCAAGCGCGATGGTCGCCGGGTGCTGTGGGTTTGCGATGCGATGCATGGCAACACCGAGAGCACCAGCAATGGTTACAAGACCCGTCGTTTCGACAATATCCGCAGCGAGGTGGAGATGTCGTTCGACCTGCATGCAGCGGCCGGCACGCGCCTGGGCGGCGTGCACCTGGAGCTGACGGGCGAAGATGTCACCGAATGCACCGGTGGCGCGCGTGAGCTCACTGAGCGCGATCTGGAGCGCGCCTACCGTTCCAGCGTCGACCCGCGACTGAACTACGAGCAGTCGCTCGAGATCGCCATGGCCATCGTCCGCAAGCAAGGCTGAAGGTAGTGCCGAGCGATGCTCGGCAAGGACGTTACCGGCAATGCCAGATCTGTAGTGCCGAGCCATGCTCGGCAGAAGCGTTACCGGCAATGCCGGATCTGTAGTGCCGAGCCATGCTCGGCAGGAGCGTTACCGGTAATGCCAGATTTCTAGTGCCGAGCCATGCTCAGCAGGAGCGTTACCGGCAATGCCAGATCTGTAGTGCCGAGCCATGCTCGGCAGGGGCCTTGCCGGTAATGTCAGATTGGTAGTGCCGAGCCATGCTCGGCAGGAGCGTTACCGGTAAAGCCCATTGCCGAGCATGGCTCGGCACTACAGGTGAAGCGGTGAAGTGCTGACGGATCTTCTTGATCGCCGGCCTCAGGCTGCAGCGATGTCCAGTCCAAAACTGCGCGTCGGGCGCGTATCGCTGCCCAACAACATCTATTCAATCACTACGGTGACCGCCGGGCGGGCGCCGCTGTTTGCTCGGCCGGAAAACGCGGCAGCGGTGATCGAGGCGCTTCGCGATTGTGAGCTTGCAGGTATCAGTTACAGCCTTGCCTGGGTGCTGATGCCAGATCATCTGCATTGGCTGCTGCAGCTTCAATCGGGTTCGCTGGGCGCGTGCTTGCAACGGTTGAAGTCGCGCTCAGCAAGGTTCATTGGTGGTGTCGGTTCGATCTGGCAGACGGGCTATCACGATCATGCGATCAGACGCGATGAATCATTGCGTGGCGTAGCCAATTACCTGCTGCACAATCCAGTGCGGGCGGGGCTGTGCGAACAGCCGCAGGATTACCCCTATGCCTGGTGCAGATGGGGCTGGCAGCTTTGATGTAGTGCCGAGCCATGCTCGGCAGAGGCGTTACAAGCGAACCCGTCATGTAGTGCCGAGCCATGCTCGGCTGGGGCGTTACCGGTAAAGCCCATTGCCGAGCATGGCTCGGCACTACAGGTGGGGCTTTTGCATTGTGGGGCAGGCCGCATGCCGAGCATGGCTCGGCACTACAGGAGGCGGGTTACCGCTTGTTGCGCTTGCGCAGGTCGCGGGCCAGCACCCACACGACCAATAGATTGACCGCCAACAGCAGCCAGGACGGCCAGCCGGGGTGTTTGACGATGGCGTAGAAGTCCAGCGGCAGGTACAGCGCGGCCGAAATGCAGCCCAGCCATGAGGCCCAGGCCTTGGCGCGCCACAGGCCCCAGGCTTCAAGCGCACGCAGCAGCCCGTAGCCGACCAGAACGGCCGCACCCAAGTGCACGGTATCGGGGGTGATCATGCCCAGCAGCGAAGAGAACGCGCCGTTCTCCGGGTCACCGCCGACGCGGTGGATCAGGGCATTGATGATGTTGCGGAGCGGGGCGGGCCCGGAGATTTCCAGGCCGGCCGCAGCGAGAAAGGCCAGTACGGCCTTTCCCGCTTCCAGCAGCGCGATGGCTGCCAGTCCCGGATGCGCATGCGGATCCGGGTTGTAGGGCTTGTTGTCGGTCAAGACAATCAGCCGCCGCGCGAGGCCTTCTTGCGGTCGCTTTCGGTCAGGAACTTCTTGCGCAGACGAATTTCCTTCGGGGTGATTTCCACCAGCTCGTCGTCGTCGATGAAGTCCAGTGCCTGTTCCAGCGAGAACTTGATGGCCGGGGTCAGCTGGATCGCGTCGTCCTTGCCCGAAGCGCGCATGTTGGTCAGCGGCTTGGTCTTGATGGCGTTGACGGTCAGATCGTTGTCCTTGGAGTGGATACCGATCAGCTGGCCTTCGTACACGTTGTCGCCTTCAGCAGCGAACAGCTTGCCGCGTTCCTGCAGCGGGCCCAGCGAGTAGGCCGGGGTGGCACCCGGGGCATTGGCGATCATCACGCCGTTCAGGCGCTTGGCGATGGCGCCCTGTTCCTTCGGGCCGTAATGGTCGAACACGTGGAACAGCAGGCCAGAACCCTGGGTCAGGGTCTTGAACTCGTTCTGGAAGCCGATCAGGCCACGCGCCGGGATCTTGAAGTCAAGGCGCACGCGGCCCTTGCCGTCCGGTTCCATGTTTTCCAGCAGGGCCTTGCGGGTGCCCAGCTTTTCCATCACGCCGCCCTGGTGCTGTTCTTCGATGTCCACCACCAGCTGCTCGATCGGCTCCATCAGCTGACCGTCGATTTCCTTGATGATCACTTCCGGGCGCGACACGGCCAGCTCATAGCCTTCACGACGCATGGTTTCGATCAGCACCGACAGGTGCAGCTCGCCACGGCCGGAGACCAGGAACTTGTCGGCGTCTTCCAGCTGCTCGACCTTCAGTGCCACGTTGTGCACGGTCTCGCGCTCCAGGCGCTCCTTCAGCTGGCGGCTGGTCAGGAACTTGCCACCAGACAGGTCCTTGTTGCCCGCGAACGGCGAGTTGTTGACCTGGAAGGTCATCGAGATGGTCGGCTCGTCGACGGTCAGTGCCGGCAGCGCTTCCGGGGCTTCCACGGCGCAGACGGTGTCGGAGATGGTCAGCTCTTGGATGCCGGAGATGGCGATGATGTCGCCAGCCTGGGCTTCGTCCACTTCGATGCGCTCCAGGCCCATGAAGCCCAGCACCTGCAGGACCTTGCCCTGGCGCTTCTTGCCTTCACGGTCGATCACGGTGACGGCCTGGTTCTTCTTGACCTTGCCGCGCTGGATGCGGCCGATGCCGATCACGCCGACGAAGTTGTTGTAGTCCAGCTGGCTGATGCGCATCTGGAACGGGCCATCGGCCTCGACTTCCGGCACCGGCACGTACTGCATGATCGCTTCGTACAGCGGGGTCATGTCGCCGTCGCGCACGGTGTCTTCCAGGCCGGCGTAGCCATTCAGGCCCGAGGCGTAGACGATCGGGAAGTCCAGCTGCTCGTTGGTGGCGCCGAGCTTGTCGAACAGGTCGAACACCTGGTCGATCACCCACTCCGGGCGCGCACCCGGGCGGTCAACCTTGTTGACCACGACGATCGGCTTGAAGCCCATCGCGAAGGCCTTCTGGGTGACGAAGCGGGTCTGCGGCATCGGGCCGTCCATCGCGTCAACCAGGATCAGCACCGAGTCGACCATCGACAGCACGCGCTCCACTTCACCGCCGAAGTCGGCGTGTCCGGGGGTGTCGACGATGTTGATGCGGTTGCCATTCCACTTGATGGCCGTGTTCTTGGCCAGGATGGTGATGCCGCGTTCCTTTTCCTGGTCGTTGCTGTCCATCACGCGCTCGGCAAGCACCGTACGCTCAGACAGGGTGCCGGACTGCTTGAGCAGCTGGTCGACGAGGGTGGTCTTGCCATGGTCGACGTGGGCGACGATGGCGATGTTGCGAAGATTTTCGATGGACATGCGAAAGACGGCCAGCCGGTGCCGTGAATGGGGAAAATGAGTTCGCCATTATACCGGTATGTGGGCCTTGTGCGAAAAGTGCCTGTTCAGGTCAGCCAGACATTCAGCTGTGAGGCCAGGAGGTGAGGGGAGGAGGACGGCACGTCCGGCGGGGCCGGGTGTAAACTATTGGGCTACCGAGAGAAGTCTTCTTTACTAAGGATTCCCATGTCCCTGATCGCCAATTTCGACACCTCCCGCGGCCCGATCAAGGTCGAGCTGTTCGCCGACAAGGCGCCGCTGACCGTGGCCAACTTCGTCAACCTGGTCAAGCATGGCTTCTACGATGGCCTGGCGTTCCACCGCGTGATTGCCGACTTCATGATCCAGGGCGGCTGCCCGGAAGGCTCCGGCCGCGGTGGCCCGGGCTACCGTTTTGAAGACGAAACCAAGAATGGCGTGCGCCACGAGCGCGGCGTGCTGTCCATGGCCAATGCCGGCCCGAACACCAACGGCAGCCAGTTCTTCATCACCCACATCAAGACCGATTGGCTCGATGGCAAGCACACTGTGTTTGGCAAGGTGCTTGAAGGCCTGGACGTGGTTGATGCGATCAAGCAGGGCGATGCCATCAACAAGATCACCCTGGAAGGCGACACCGACGCCGTGCTGGCCGCCAAGGCCGACCGCGTCGCCGAGTGGAACAAGATCCTCGCCGCCTGATTGACTCCGACGGCCACCTGACAGGTGGCCGTTTCTGATTGCAGCCTGGCCGGTGCGTCCGCATCTGCCAGGCCTTACCCCCACAAACGCTTCTTAGCAGAGGAAACCCCCATGAAAGCACCCGTTCGTGTTGCCGTAACCGGCGCTGCCGGCAATATCGGTTATGCACTGCTGTTTCGCATTGCTTCCGGTGAAATGCTGGGCAAGGATCAGCCGGTCATCCTGCAGCTGCTCGAAATCGACAACGAAAAGGCCCAGGCCGCCCTGCAGGGCGTGGTCATGGAACTGGAAGACTGTGCGTTCCCGCTGCTGGCCGGCGTGGTGACCACCGCGGATCCGCTGGTGGCCTTCAAGGACGTCGACGTGGCCCTGCTGGTCGGCGCCCGTCCGCGTGGCCCGGGCATGGAGCGCAAGGACCTGCTGCTGGAAAACGCCAAGATCTTCACCGTGCAGGGCAAGGCCCTGAACGCCGTCGCCAAGCGTGACGTGAAGGTGCTGGTGGTCGGCAACCCGGCCAACACCAACGCCTACATCGCCATGAAGTCGGCTCCGGACCTGAACCCGAAGAACTTCACCGCCATGCTGCGCCTGGACCACAACCGCGCCCTGAGCCAGCTGGCTGCCAAGACCGGCAAGACCGTGGAGAGCTTCGAGCACTTCACCGTGTGGGGCAACCACAGCCCGACCATGTACCCGGACTACCGCTTCGCCACCACCGGCGGCGCCAAGGTTGCCGAGCTGATCAACGATCAGGAATGGAATGCCAACACCTTCATCCCGACCGTCGGCAAGCGTGGTGCAGCCATCATCGCCGCCCGTGGCCTGTCCTCGGCCGCTTCGGCCGCCAATGCCGCCATCGACCACGTGCATGACTGGATGCTGGGCAGCAATGGCAAGTGGGTGACCATGGGCGTGCCGTCCGACGGTTCCTACGGCATTCCGGAAGGCGTTGTATTCGGCTTCCCGGTCACCACCGAGAACGGCCAGTACACCATCGTCAAGGATCTGCCGATCGACGACTTCTCCAAGAAGTACATCGATATCACCCTGGGTGAGCTGGAAGAAGAACGCGCTGGCGTGGCCGACCTGCTGTAACAGCAGCGTCAGTCCACAGGTCAAGAAAACGCCGGGCATTGCCCGGCGTTTTTTTATCTGCGTTGCAGGTGTCTCAGGGCTTGGCCTGCAGCGGCGGTGGCAGGGGTGCGCCGCTGGCAAGCAGGCGTGCACCGAGCTGCCAGGACCCTTCCATGCTCAGGTGGCCACTATCGAAATACAGGGGTTTTCCATCCAGGTACGGCGAGCAGCGCCCTTGCCTGCACAGCAGGTCATGGATGTCGAGTACGTAGGTGTTGGGATACTCCGCGGCGAGCGATGTCAGGAACCGGTTGATGGCCGTGGCCTCGTCCGAATCCGGCCGGCTGGCAACCGCTTCGCAATCCAGCATTTGATGGCCGGTCTGACGGATCTCGCAGTTGCGGTCGTAATCCGGAAACCGGGGGGCTTGGGCCAGCAACACCACCTGTTTGCCGGCTCCGGTCAGTTCTGCCAGCGTATTGCGTAGATCCTGGTCGAAATGGTGGTTGCGGCGATGCACGCTCCACGACGCACCCAGGATCACCGTGCGATAAGGCGCCAGGTTGCGCTGGATGAAGGGCCGGAACTGGGAACACCCGGCTTGGAAGGTTCCAGTCCCGTACGGCTCTGCGCCCCAGACTGGTGGGCAGGTGGACAGCGACGCGTTGCGGATCCGCAGATGATTGGCTTCGGCGATGGCGCCGAGCACGCCAACGTAGTGCGAGGCATGCGAATCCCCCCAAAGCAGGATGTCCGCGGCCCGGTCAGCGGGCTTGCCGTGCACGCACAGCGGGCGCGTCAACACATCCGTATCGAGCTTGCCCAGCTGGCAGTTGTACGGGAACTCATAGGCAGCAGCGGTCTGTCGAAGACGTTGCTTGCTGGCACTGTCCAGATTGGCGCGCTCTTGTTTTGCGATCTTGCGATCGGCCCTGTGGTCCAACGTCACCGATAGCCCGATGATCACGACAACCGGAATGATCGCCAGCAGGATCACCTGTTTGACCTTGCCCATACGCAGGTGGCGCGTGCGACGCTCGATGAACCAGTAGCTGAGAACTGCCAGCACAAGGATCGCAGCGCCGACGACGATGGGGTTGAACGGTATCGACAGATAGCGCAGGAAGGCCAGCACCGGCCAGTGCCATAGATAGAGTGAGTAGGAAACAAGGCCAATGCCAACCATCAGCCGGGAGCGCAGCGGGGCAAGGACAAGACAACGACGTTGGCTGTCGGCCAAGATGACGAATGCGGCGCCCAGGCAGCCTGGCAGTGCGTTCCAGCCGGGGAAGCGACTGTTGCCATCGAGCATCAAGATGCTGCCAATGATCAGGCCCACGCCGGCCAGTGCCACGGCTTCAAACAGCGGATGGTTGCTGCGGTGGGCGTTGCGCACGGCAGGAAACAGGGCAAGCAAGCCACCAATGGCCAGTTCGCCTGCCCGTGTAGGCAGCATGTAGTAGGCGAACTTGGGGTCAATGACGGATTGCTGCTGGGCATAGGCGAACGAGGCACCGATCAGCGCCAACAGGACCCACGGCAACAGGTTGCGTGGCAACCAGCGCAGTCCTGCCAATAGCAGCAGCGGCCAGACCAGGTAGAACTGCTCTTCTACACCCAGTGACCACAGGTGCAGTAGCGGGAGTTGCCGGCTGTCAGCTGCGAAATAGCTGGTATCCAGATGCTGCCAGACATAGACGTTGGGGAGTGATACCGCGCTCCAGCCTGCGGCCGCGGCCAACTGCTTGAGATCGGGCTGCTGCATGAGCAGATAGCCGGCCACCAGGCTCGCCAACACCACAGCGAAGTAGGTTGGGGCAATGCGGCGGATCCGCCTCAGATAGAAGTCGCCGAAGGAAAAGCGTGATTCCGCCTGTGAGCGGACGATGATGGCGGTGATCAGGAAGCCTGAGATCACGAAGAACACGTCTACGCCTACATATCCCCCCGGGGCCCAGTTAGGATCCAGGTGAAAGAAAAGCACTGCCAGGACCGCGATGGCACGTAAGCCATCGATTTCTGGCCGATAGGCATTGTTGGGGGTCATTTCGAGATCGGGCGACTGAATTGGGGCGATTATAGGCAAGGATTACGCTTGCCCATTCCCCCGGCTGTTGGTCCTTGGCGTTGCCAGGCAGCCCTCCATGTGGGGAGGCGCATCGTGCAGCTTCGCTGCGCCGCGGTGAGGCTTGCGTCGCCGAACGTATTATTGGCAAAGGCAGCCTGCCGTGGTCCTGGGCGCACAACGCGTGCTTCGCGCAGCCCGAACCTGCGTTGCCTGGATGGGTCAGGCCGAGCGCCCGCTCGTCTTGCTGGGCGCTGGGCGCGTGTGTAGGTCAGGCAGATTGGTTAGCATGTCCGCCGATAAGAGCATGCAGCAGCATGTTCTGCTTCCAAGTCCTCGTCGTGCGGCTGCCCATTTTCGCGGTGCTGTCTGCGCGCAACCTCAGGAATGACGATGTCTGCTCCAAGAATTGCCGTGCTTGTCCCCTGTTACAACGAGGAGCTGACTGTCGCCGAAGTGGTGTCTGGCATGCGGGCGGCCTTGCCCGATGCGGATATCTATGTGTTCGACAACCAATCCACCGATGCCACGGCACAACGTGCTCGCGAGGCCGGTGCGATCGTGCGGTCGGTAAAGCTGCGCGGCAAGGGCAATGTGGTGCGGCGTCAGTTCGCGGACATCGAAGCCGATGTGTACCTCATGGTCGATGGTGATGCGACCTACCACGCGCCGAGCGCGCCCTTGCTGGTGCAGCAGGTGCTTGATGGGCATGACATGGTGGTCGGCCTGCGCGAGGCCACCGACGAGCGGGCCTATCGGCGTGGGCATGCCTGGGGCAACGTCATGTTGACCACTTTCCTTTCGCGCCTGTTTGGGCGCGCGTGCCGGGACATCCTGTCTGGTTACCGCGCGTTTTCGCGGCGCTTTGTGAAGAGCTTCCCGATGCAGTCGGCGGGTTTTGAGATCGAGACCGAGCTGACGGTGCATGCACTGGAGTTGCGCATGCCGGTCGCTGAAGTGGCTACGCCCTATGCCGAGCGTCCGGACGGGTCGGTGAGCAAGCTCAACACCTGGGGGGATGGCTTCCGGATCCTGGGGACGATGCTCAAGTTGTTCGCTGCCGAACGCCCTTTGGCCTTCTATGGAATTCTCGGCGGCCTGGTCGGGTTGCTTGCCGTAGTACTGCTGGTGCCGGTGTTGCTGACCTATTTTGAAACTGGCCTGGTGCCGAGGTTCCCGAGCCTGATCCTGGCCTCGGCGCTGATGGTCCTCAGCACCTTGTTGGTCACCGTCGGCCTGATCCTGGACGTCGTCACGCGTGGCCGGCGTGAGATGAAGACGCTGGCCTATCTTGGGGTTGCGGGTCCTTCGTCGGCAGCCTGCCAAGCAGCCAGCTCGCGATGATCGCCATGTGTGCCAGCACGAACCACGGCAGTGGGTGCAGGTAGCGGTAGGACACGATATGCACGAACAGCAGATGGCAGGCCAGCAACCCGAGTGAGGTAAAGCCCAGCAGCAGGTACTGCGTGCGTTCGGGCCTGCGCCAGCCGATCATCATGCTGGCCAGCGCCAACGGCAAGAGTGCAAACAGGCAGAACTTGAACCAGATGGCGGCATGCTTGAAATACGTGCGTGCCGGGCTCTCGGTCCTGGACAAGTTGCTGACATCCCAGTTGAACCAGGTACGGATGACCTGGATGGCGTACGGGTCCGGGGCGATGACCCCGATGTCATCCTGCATGCGCAAGTAGGACTTCCTCTTGTTGAAGTACCCACCCAGTGTGGCGACGTTGATCTTCAGCAGGCCAACGGGGTCGCTGAGCATCGCCCTGCGGGTAACGGTGCGGGCGACCATCTCGGCGTTGGGGCTGGCTTTGCTCAGCTCGGCCCACAGGCCCTTGGACGACCAGATGTGGTTGCCGCGTTGCCAATGATCGTCCAGTGGCAGGCGGACGTTCTTCAGTATCTCGCCCGAGACCCCGGTGCCTTCGAAATGCTCTGGCTTGATCAGCGGAGCGACCAGTCCAATAGCCATCATGCCGGTATGTGCGACATAGCCCGCCGGTTGCCCCACCGCACGGCCATACCATTGGGTGTAGCCGATATGGGTGGCTACCAGCAATGCCAGCGCCGCTGCGAAACGGCCAAAGCGGGCCCGCCGACGCGGCCGCTCAAACAGACAAAGCAGCGCAGCCACCAGCGACATTCCCAACACCAAGGGCAGGAAATTGGTGCGGAGCGCGGCAGCAGCCAAGCCCGTCAGCACGGCGAGCAGGAACCACAACAGGTTAGCGGTGCGCAGATAGAACGCCAGGCAGCCAAAGGTGCCAATCAGGGCAGCCAGGCCGAATGTTTCTGCCATGACCATGCGTGCCATGAATACCTGCGCCGGTTCGCTGCAGAACAGCGCCGTTGCGGCCAGGCAGATCCACAGGGGAAGGCGCAGGAAAACCCGCAGCCAACCGAACAGGGCCAGTGAAGTGAGCATGGCGCACAGCAGGTTGAAAGCGAGTATCGCCTGCGCCGAGGCGAAGGGCTTGTGCAGATAGAAAAGAGCCAGGCCATAGAGGTAGGAGCGTTCGGCGGCAGACCCACGCATGACCGTGGATTGCAGGAACACCATCGAATCACCCATGTAGATCCTGAGGATCGGATCCACCAACAGCCACGCCGCGTTGATCAGCAGGATCAGGCCTATCGCCATGCCGAAATCGGGCAGATGGACCTTCAAGCTGGCTGGCAGCTTGCTGTAAGCACGCAGGGGGTTGGACGAGGTCAGCGAATGCATTGATGGGCCATGGCGATAGGAGGGGCAACAGGTGCCGTCGCACAAGCCTGCATGATCACCGGACATTGCACCAGCCCTGGAACGCGTAGGTTGCCGTGCTTCCTGCCTCGCTCCAGACTATGCAACGTAGGGCAAGGTGTTTGCCCATGTCGATTGTGATGAGCGAGTTGATTCATTTTGTGGACCAGGCCCTGGTGGTGGCGGAAAAGCCGGCTGGGTTGTTGTCGGTGCCCGGGCGCTCGGAGGAAAACAAGGACTGCCTGGTTACGCGACTGCAGCTGCAGTACGAGGACGCGATGACCGTGCACCGGCTCGATCAGGTGACCTCGGGCCTGATGCTGTATGCGCGTGGCAAGCAAATGCAGGTTGCCTTGTCCAAACAGTTCGAGCAGCGACAAGTAAGCAAGCGCTACGAGGCGCTGGTGGAAGGGCTGGTCGAGGGCGAATCCGGGCAGATCGACCTGCCGCTGATCTGCGACTGGCCCAACCGGCCAAAGCAGATGGTGAGCGTTGAACTGGGCAAGCCTTCGTTGACGCGTTGGCGGGTGCTGGCCCGTGATGTCGCGGCGCAGACCACGCGGCTTGAGCTGGAGCCGGTGACCGGCCGCAGCCATCAACTCCGCCTGCATCTGGCCAGCATCGGGCATCCGATCGTGGGCGACGTGATGTACGAAGCCCAGCCTGCGATGCGGGTGTGCCTGCATGCCAGGCGCTTGGCGTTTGTGCATCCGCTGACCGGTGTGGCGCTGGCGTTTGTTTCGGCGTGCCCTTTCTAGAAGCAAAAGCTTGCCGGGCTGGTGCACTGGCAGCCGATGCGATCCGAACCGGTCTCCCGTTCAGGGGGTGAAAGGAGCAGCTTGCGAACCACGGGTTCGCTGCTCCTTGAACGCCCTTGCGCCAATGCAATGGCCGGGGCGCGAAGCAGGGGTTGGGGTGAGGGCAGGCGTTGGCTTTTAGGGCTTTGGTCTTAAGACCATCGTCGCAGGGAGTCCAGCCCACTGTCCGGACTATGCTCGGCACACAACAGGCAGGTGTCGGAGGGTGTCGTGCAGTACGATCAGATCTACCGCCGTTCCATTGATGAGCCCGAGGCGTTCTGGGCCGAAGAAGCCAAGGCCATCCATTGGCACCGCCCGCCGCAGCAGATCCTGGATTACAGCAATCCCCCGTTTCGCCGCTGGTTCGTCGGTGGCCAGACCAACCTCTGCTACAACGCGGTCGACCGGCACCTGGCTGAACGCGCTGACCAACTCGCCTTGGTCGCCATTTCCACCGAAACCAATGTGACCCGCGAGCTCACCTATCGTGATCTCTACCGCGAAGTGAATGCGTTCGCCGCAGTCCTGCTCAAACTCGATGTCGGTCGGGGTGACCGCGTCGTCATCTACATGCCAAACATGGCCGAAGCGGTGTTCGCGATGCTGGCCTGTGCGCGCATTGGCGCGGTGCACTCGGTCGTGTTTGGCGGTTTTGCCGCGCACAACCTGGCGCTGCGCATTGATGACGCCCAGCCCAAGCTGCTGATTGCCGCCGACGCCGGCATGCGCGGTGGCAAGGTGATTCCGTACAAGGCGATGGTGGATGCGGCATGTGCCGAAGCCTGCACGCCGCCGCCGAAAGTGTTGATCGTCTCGCGTGGGCTGGATGCGGCCGAACCGCGCATCGCCGGGCGCGACGAAGACTACGCAACGCTGCGCGCGCAGGTCGGTGATGTCGAGGTGCCGGTGCAATGGTTGGAGTCCAACGAACCCAGCTATCTGCTGTATACCTCCGGCACCACCGGCAAACCCAAGGGCGTGCAGCGTGATGTCGGTGGCTATGCGGTGGCGATGGCGCAGTCGATGCGTACCGTGTTCGACTGCGGGCCGGGGCAGGTGATGTTTTCCACCTCTGATGTCGGCTGGGCGGTGGGCCATTCCTACAACGTGTATGGCCCGTTGATCGGCGGCTGCACGTCGTTGTTGTACGAAGGCCTGCCGATCAACCCCGATGCGGGTATCTGGTGGGCATTGTGCGAGCAATACGGCGTGCGCACGATGTTCTCCTCGCCTACCGCGATCCGCGTGCTGAAGAAGCATGACGTCGACTTCATCAACCGCCACGACCTGTCGGAACTGAAATACCTGTTCCTGGCCGGAGAGCCCCTGGACGAACCGACTGCACAGTGGATCAGCGGCGCGCTGCGCAAGCCGGTGATCGACAACTACTGGCAGACCGAGACCGGTTGGCCGGCGTTGACCCTGCTACCGGGGCTGGAGATGAAGCCGGTGAAGTTCGGCTCACCCGGCTTCCCCAATCTTGGCTACAAGATGAAGGTGATCGACGAACAGACCGGGGCGGAAGTGGCGCCCGGGCAGAAGGGGGTGCTGGTGATCCAGCCGCCGTTGCCGCCGGGCTGCATGAGCACGGTGTGGAACGACGACGATCGTTTTCTCAAAAGCTATTTCAGCCACTTCAAGGAGTTGCTGTACAGCTCGCTGGATTGGGCCATCCGCGATGAGGAGGGCTATACCTTCATCCTTGGTCGCACCGATGACGTGATCAACGTGGCCGGGCATCGGCTGGGTACCCGTGAAATCGAGGAAGCCATTTCGGCCCATCCGCGGGTGGCAGAGGCGGCGGTGATTGGCGTCCACGACGAGCTGAAGGGGCAGGTGCCGCTGGTCTTCGTCACCCTGAAGCAGACCCAGCCCGGCGACGATGCCCAGGGCCTGGCGGCGGAAATGATGCAACAGGTCACTAGTTCGCTCGGGGCGGTGGCGCGGCCGGCCCACGTGCATATCGTCAATGCGCTTCCCAAGACCCGTTCGGGTAAGCTGCTGAGGCGTTCACTGCAGGCATTGGCCGAACAGCGCGATCCGGGTGATCTGTCGACTCTCGACGACCCGGCCGCACTGGATGAAATCCGCCGCGCGCTGGGGAAATAGCGCGCGGTTTGGCCGACAGGCCACGGTGCGGCGGTGATCGCAAGGGGGCGGTACGCGGGCAGGCAAAGCTGCACAGACCGGGGCGGGGGCTCCGGGAATGCGCGCGTACCGTATTGCGGTGCACAAAAGTGGGAGGGGGAATGGCATTCATCTATGCCAAGACGGCCGCTGGCCGCCTGGAAATCGAGAACCGTGGCCTGAAGCTGGCGCCGGCGTTGCGCTCGGTGCTGTTGCTGGTGGATGGGCAGCGCGACGCGCGCGAGCTCGGGCAGATGGCGCAGGGCCTACGGGCACCGGATGACGTGCTTGCGCAGCTGCAGGCCTTGCAGTTGATCGAAGCGGTTGGGGGGAATGCCGACAAGGCACCGGTGCTGCCAGTGACCACGCAATTGGGCGATGACCCGCTGCGCTACCAGCAGTTGCGTGACTGGATGGCCGAATCGGTGCGCAAGCACCTGGGCCTGAAGGGCTACCTGATCCAGTTGAAGATCGATCGCAGCAAGACCGCCGTCAGCCTGGAGCAGCTCTGGCCCGAACTGGCCAGCGCCCTGGGCAAGGCCAAAAGTCCCGCATTCGCCAGCCGCTGGCTGGAAGAGACACGCGCACTGGTGGTGGGCTGAACCTCGGTGACCACTGCCTGCCAAGGCGGTGGTCCAGCACCTCGGTGATGTGCTGCGATGTGCGGGCACTATGATGTTGGCTTGTCCATCATTTGGAGTGCCCTGCATGGCGCAGGAAGACGGCGGTCAGATCAGCACCGCGGGTTGGGATGCGATCAACGCGGCCATGGCAGCGCTGTATGCGGGGCAGGAGCCGCGGCACTTCGGCACCGTGTTGTCGCATACGCTGGGTGGCAACGATCCCCTGGATGGGATCAGCGTGTATTGGATCGATACGCCCACCCCGCATTGGCATTACGTCAGTTACGGCTTTTCCGAGCTGTACGACAAGCAGAGCGACGATCCGCAGGAGAGTGGCTTTGGTTTCGAATTGACCTTCCGCCTGGCGGCTGCGCCGGACGAAGGCAGGCACAGTGAGCCGCCGGCCTGGCCGATGAACCTGATGCAGAATCTTGCGCGCTATGTGTTCAGCAGCGGCAACGTGTTCGAAGCCGGGCATCACCTTGATGCCAATGGCCCCATCGCGCTGGATAACCCGACCCAATTGCGGCATCTGGCATTCGTGGCTGATCCGCAGTTGCCGGCTATCGATACCGCCAACGGGCGGCTGAATTTCCTGCAGATGGTCGGCCTGACCGATGATGAGATGGCGGCGATCAAACGTTGGTCCACGCTTGGCGTACTGGCGGTGATGGAGCCGGCCATGCCGCTGTGGATCACCGTGCTGGGGCGCGATTCGCTGCTGCGCGATCCGGCGCTGGCGGCGCAGCTGCAGGCGGGCAGCCAACGTGAAGGTTCAGGCACCGGCATGTTGTTCGTGGAAACGCTGGAGTGGTCCGTCGAAGGCGCAGTTACGACCTTGGTGCTGGGGGCGGGACAGGTGCCCAGCGTGCTGGAACTGCTGCCGCTGCGGCTGCATCACGACAAGCCGCTGGTGCTGCTCGGCAAGGACCGCCAGTGGCGGTTTGAGCCGGGCCGCATGGATGACCTGCAAACCGACGACGACAGCGCCCGCTGCGTGCTTTCCGATGCCACGTTGAGGGCGTTGTTGGACAGCGTGCGTGCCGAACGCGGGGTGTATCCGTTGCCGGGTGGAGCGCTGCAGGTCGAAGTGCGACCGACATTGCTGCGCGATGGACAGGGCGGTGTGATTCGCGAGATTGGTTGAACGCGTGCAGGCTGCGTAATCAGCCCAGCGGAGGCGCTTGTCTGCGCGCGGCCATTGCC
Organism: Stenotrophomonas sp.; assembly: GCF_032061965.1. Lineage (GTDB taxonomy): Bacteria > Pseudomonadota > Gammaproteobacteria > Xanthomonadales > Xanthomonadaceae > Stenotrophomonas. Next base: position 34,328 of record NZ_DAMBEF010000017.1, read on the forward strand.
AATGAGAACTCGAACACCGCGCCTTCATTGCTGTCCAGCAGCCGGATCTGGCGATGGTGCAACTGCAGGATGCGGTGCACGATCAACAAGCCGAGGCCGCCGCTTTCGGGGCGTTGGCTGCCCAGTGCAGCGGGCGTGTTGAACAATCCGTCCCGGCGTTCGGGTGGAATGCCGGGCCCGCTGTCGGCAACGCGAACCACTACGTCATCATCCAGCGCACGCAACGATATGCTGATGCGGCCACCTGCCGGGGTGTGGCGGATTGCGTTATCCAGCAGGTTGGTCAGCACCCGCTCGATCAGTCCAAGATCGGCCTCCACTGACGGCAGCCCTGCGGGAATATCCGCACCCAGACGTTGCTGGCGTGACTGTGCGGCCAGTTCGAATTTCTGCAATACGTCCTGCACCAGGTCCGGTAACGAGAACGTCTGCAGCTCCAGCACCACGCCGCCATGTTCAAGCCGCGCCAGCTCGAACAAGGCCTGCGCAAGCCGGCCCACCTTGTGGCTCTGCGACAGCGCGATGGCGAGATAGCGCTGGCGCTCGTCGGTGCTGAGGCTGGCATCCTTGAGCGCCAGTGTTTCCAGATAGCCGTGCAGCGATGACAGCGGCGTGCGCAGGTCATGCGACAGGTTGGCAACCAGCTCGCGCCGTTGCAGGTCCTGCTGGCGCAGCTGCTGCCATTGCTCGCCGATGCGTTGGCCCAGATGGGCGAAGCTGTGTTGCAGGATGCTCAGTTCATCACGTTCCCCGGCCCGCAATGGCGTAGGCGGCAAGGGCAGCTGCGGGTCGCCGCTGTCCACGTCGAACGACTGGATGCGGCGGGTCAGCTGGCGCAGTGGCCGGGTGACCCAGCGGAAAGCGATCAAACCAGCGAGCAGGCCGAATACCGCCACGATGGCCAGCGACCACAGCGTGTTGCGCACGGTGGCATTGGCAGCGATATCGGCGGCCAATGCTTCGCGTTGCTCGCCTACCAGCACTACGTAGATGTAACCGACCTGGCGGCCCTGCACCCACAGCGGTGCGGCGTTGAAGACCTTGCGGCCGCTGCTGCTGCGCGGGTCGTCGCCGAAGATCGGCAAGCTGTCGCCGGCCAGCAGTGCGTGCACCGGCGCTAGATCAACCCTGTCTCGCTTGAGATGCCCCTGCGGTGCATCGTGGCCGAGGATGCGGCCTGCATCGTCGAGCAGGTAAACCTCGACGCTGGGGTTGACCGACATCAGCTTGCCGAACAGCGCGCGTACTTCGCCATCGCGGATGCCACGCGCATCCATCAGTTCGCCGCTGCGTGCGATGTGTTCGGCCAATCCGCGCGACAGGCGCTGCACGGTTTCCTGCTCATGCATGCGGTTGCTGCGCATCTGCAGCCAGGCCAGCGCGCCACAGCAGATCAGCAGCAACGCGCAGAACACCAGTGACAGGCGTTGCGAGAGGGTCAGCCGGATCATGCCGTGCTCCCGCCGGCGGCGGCCAGTTTGTAGCCGCGTCCCCATACGGTGAGGATGCGCGTCGGCGTTGCCGGGTCATGTTCGATCTTGTTGCGCAGGCGGTTGATATGGGTGTTGACGGTGTGCTCGTAGCCATCGTGTTGATGGCCCCAGACCTGGTTGAGCAGTTCCATCCGCGAGTAGACCTGGTCGGGGTGACGGGCGAAGAAGTAAAGCAGGTCGAATTCGCGCGGGGTGAGTTCCAGCGGGCGCGCATCCACCTGCGCGGTGCGCGCGACCGGGTCAATGCGCAGGCCGGCCACATCGATGGTGCCGGCGTCGATGCGTGCGTTCTGCGCCATCGCCTCCACACGTCGCAGCAAGGCCTTCACCCGCGCGACCAGTTCCAGCATCGAGAACGGTTTGGCCAGGTAGTCGTCGGCACCCAGTTCCAGGCCGAGGATGCGGTGCAGCTCGCTGGCCCGTGCGCTGGTGATGATGATCGGCGTGTAGCGGGTCATCGCGCGCGCACGCCGGCAGATTTCCAGGCCATCCACGCCAGGCAGCATCAGGTCCAGTACCAGTGCATCCCAGTGGCCGCTTTCGAGCAGGCGCACGCCCTCATCGCCGCTGGCGGCATGGCTGACCTCGTAACCCTCGTCACGCAGGTGCATGCGCAGCAGGTTGGCGATATGCACATCGTCTTCGACGATCAGGATGCGTTTTGTGCTGCTCATCGATGCCTGCGGCCGGCCGAGGGGAAGGTTGGCATTGTCCTTGGAAGGGCGCGCCGATGTGTCACGAAGAATTTAACTCTGCGTGAGGATTCGTTGACCGGGGCAGGCGCAGCATGGCGACATCGTCCCTGGCTGGAGACCGCTCATGAGCCTGACCCGTCGCAGGTTGCTTGGTATCGGTGGCATGGCGGCCGCAGCCGGAGTACTGGGGCTGACCGCCTGCAATGGCCCGGCCCCGGCGGCACCAGCGCGTTCGGCTGTGTTTGAAGTGATGCGCAGCGACGCGCAGTGGCGCCAACAGCTCAGCCCCGCGCAGTATGCGGTGCTGCGTCAGCAAGGCACGGAACGGGCGTTCAGCAGCCCCCTCAATAGCGAACACCGGCGCGGCACGTTTACCTGCGCCGGCTGCGCGCTGCCGTTGTTCTCCTCGGCAACCAAGTTCGACAGCGGCACCGGCTGGCCCAGCTTCTGGGCGCCGCTGCACGGTGCGGTGGGCGAGGACCGCGACAGCAGCTTCGGCATGGCGCGGGTAGCCGTGCACTGCCGCCGTTGCGGCGGTCATGTGGGCCATGTATTCGAGGACGGCCCACGCCCGACCGGCTTGCGTTACTGCATAAACGGGGTCGCCCTGCAGTTCCTCGTGGCCTGATCCGCGCTCCCATCTTTCAAGAAGGACTCCTGCATGTTCCTGCTGGTACTGGCTTACCTCGGCGGCGTACTTACCCTGCTCAGCCCCTGCATCCTGCCGGTGCTGCCGTTCGTGTTCGCGCGTGCCGACCGCCCGTTCCTGCGCAGCGGCTTGCCCCTGCTGGTGGGCATGGCCTTGATGTTCGCGGTGGTTGCCAGCCTGGCGGCGGTGGGCAGCCAGTGGGTTGCGCAGGCCAACCAGATCGGGCGCTGGATCGCGCTGGTGGTGATGGCGTTGTTCGCGCTGGCGCTGCTGTGGCCGGCGCTGGCCGACCGCCTGCTGGCGCCGCTGCAGCGCGCGGGTGCACGGTTGAGTACGGCAGCCGATGCGGGGCAGGGCGGCGTACTGAGCTCGCTGTTGATCGGCGTGGCCACCGGCCTGTTGTGGGCGCCGTGCGCGGGCCCGATCCTGGGCCTGATCCTGACCGGGGCTGCCCTGCAGGGCGCAAACGTGGGGACCACCGGTTTGCTGCTGGCTTACGCGTTGGGTGCGGCGACCTCGCTGGCGCTGGCGGTATGGATAGGTGGGCGCGTATTCACTGCCTTGAAGCAGCGGCTGGGTGTGGGCGAGTGGATCCGTCGTGGCCTGGGCATCGCGGCCTTGCTGGCGGTGGTGGCGATTGCGATGGGCTGGGATACCGGCCTGCTGACGCGGCTGTCGACGGCCAGCACGGCAAGGCTTGAGCAGCGGTTGCTGGACGTGCTGCCCACGCAGCCGCCGGCGGCAGGCGCGGCGATGATGATGTCTGCGGGCGATGCCACCAACGGCGCGCTGCCGGTGGAAGGGAAGATGCCCTCGCTGGCTGGCGCCACCGCCTGGCTCAACAGCCCACCGCTGGATGCGCAGCAGCTGCGCGGCAAGGTGGTGCTGGTCGATTTCTGGACCTACTCCTGCATCAATTGCCTGCGCGCGCTGCCCTTTGTGCGCGATTGGGCCGAGCGTTACAAGGCGCATGGGCTGGTGGTGATAGGCGTGCATGCGCCGGAGTTCGCCTTCGAACGCAAGCTGGACAATGTGCAGCGCGCGGTGACCGAGCTGAAGGTCGCTTACCCGGTGGCCATCGACAATGATTTTGCGATCTGGCGTGGTTTCAACAACCAGTATTGGCCGGCGCACTATTTCATCGACGCGCAGGGACGCATCCGCGCCCATCACTTCGGCGAAGGCAATTACGCGCAGTCCGAGCAGATCATCCGCCAGCTGCTGCGCGAGGCCGGCAACAGCCTGCCGGGTGATGCGGCACCGGCGATGCGCATGGAAGGCAGCGGGGTTGAACGCCAGGCCGATATGGCCAGCCTGAGGTCGCCGGAAACCTATATCGGCCACGCCCGCGCCGAACACTTCGCTTCACCCGGTGGCATGCAGCGCGGACGCGTGGGCGACTACAGCCTGCCGGCACCGTTGCAGCTCAACCAATGGGCGCTGGGCGGGCGTTGGATGGTGGGTGCCGAGGATGCGCAGCTGGAGCAGGGCGGTGGCCGCATCGCCTTCCGCTTCCATGCTCGTGACCTGCATCTGGTTCTGGCGCCGCAGGATCCTGCGCGGCCGGTGCGTTTCCGCGTGCGCATCGATGGCCAGGCGCCACAGGCCGCTGCCGGCGCCGATGTGTCGGCACAGGGCGAGGGCGTGGTGGATCAAAACCGCCTGTACCAGTTGATCCGCCAGGACGGGCAGGTGCGCGAACGTACGTTCGAGATCGAGTTCCTCGATCCGGGTGTGCGCGCCTATGCCTTCACGTTTGGTTGAGCGAGGAGGTCCGTGATGAAGATCGCGATGGACAAACTTGTCGCTGGAAGTATTGCGGCGCTGGTTGCAGGGCTGCTGGTGTTCTCGGTGTTCAACCTGGAACGTACGGCGCAGGCAGCGCCGGTGGCGCTACGCGTGCCGGCACCGACCGGGGCGGCTGATCTGCAGCAGGCCGGCGTCAACCAGGCGCGGGTGGTGTTTGCCGGCGGCTGCTTCTGGGGTGTGCAGGGCGTGTTCCAGCACATCAAGGGCGTGGACAACGCGGTGTCCGGCTACATCGGTGGCAGCGCTGCCGATGCCAGCTACATGCGGGTGAGTGGGGGTGCAACCGGGCATGCCGAAGCAGTGCAGGTGACCTACGATCCCTCGCAGGTCAGCTATGGACAGTTGCTGCAGGTGTTTTTCTCGGTGGTGCATGACCCCACCCAGCTCAACCGGCAGGGCCCCGATCATGGCAGCCAGTACCGCTCGGCCATCTATGCCGATGATGCCGCGCAGCGTGAAGCGGCCCGCGCCTATATCGCCCAGCTGCAGCGCAGTTCCGTTTTTGCCGCGCCGGTGGTGACCCAGGTAGAGGGCGGCAAGGCTTTCACCGCAGCCGAGAGCTATCACCAGAACTACCTGACGCTGCACCCGGATGCCCTGTATATCCGCATCAATGATCTACCCAAGGTTGCCGCCTTGAAGCAGCAGTATCCGGCCTTGTACCGGGAGCGGCCGCGCCTGGTCATGCGCTTGTCGGCGCGCTAGTTGCGGTGATGCCGAAACGCAACGGGCCGCCGATCATGCAACCGGCGGCCCGTATGTTGAACGCGAAACCGGGATCAGTTCAGCCCTTCAGCCTTCATTGCCGCCTGCACCGCCGGGTCGGCCAGCATGCGTTGCTCGAAGCGGTCCAGCGCGTCCATGCCGGCCAGATCGATCTTCAGGCCGCGGGCCCAGCGCAGGGTCACGAAAGTGTAGGCGTCGGCAATGCCGGCGCGCGGCGTGCCGCCCAGCCAGTCCACCTCGGCCAGTCGGTCATTGATGCGCTGGTACAGCGTCTTCAGCTTCTGCCGCGAATTTTCCTGGGTGCGGGCGATGACCGCCTCGTCCTCCAGGTACTTGGTGGAGCCGAAGATCGGGTAGAAGGTCGGGTGCAGGTCGGCATTGACGAAGGACAGCCAGCGATTGACCTCGGCACGGGCACGCAGGTCATTGCCGCCTTCCAGGCCCGACTCCGGTGCCTTGTCGCAGATGTAGTGCAGGATCGCCGCGTTCTGGGTCAGGGTCCAACCGCCGTCTTCCAGCACCGGTACCGCGCCGGCCGGGTTCATCTTCAGGTATTCGGGCGACTTCATCATGGCGTGATCCACGATCTGCAGCTCGAACGGCAGGCCGGACCAGATCAGGGTGATGTGGTCAGCCAGCGAACATGCGCCGGGCTTGGTGTAGAGCTTCATCAGTAACCTCGGGAGTTAAGGGACTCCCGCATTATCACCACAAGCCCCGTTGCGCGGTGTGGTGATTGGTATGAGGCGAGGCTGCGGCCAGAGCCGCTCGATCAGGAAGCGCGCGGCTTGAGCGTCTGCACCTTATAGAAGGTGTGCCCGCCGATGGTGGCGACCTGATAGGCGTTGCGCCAGCTCGGGCTGGCGATGGCGTGGGCTGCGAAGTGGCTGGCGCCCGGCACGATCTCCTTGCGCTGGCCATTGGGCAGGGCCCAGTTGCGTTCAGCGGCAAAGGCGACGTCCACGGCCTCGGCCCAGGCATCGTCATTGCGCAGTTGGGTGCCCGGCGCCACCAGGGTGGGGGCGAACTGTTTGCGCGCGGTAACCACCTTGCACATCGAATCGCCCCAAAGCCCACTGTCCAGACGGCGCAGGGCAACTTCGGCGACGGCCTGCTGTCCCTGCAGGGTCTGGTCGCGGGCTTCCAAGTAAACGGTCGTGCTCAAGCACAACGAGTCGGCTGCCGGCTGCGGCAACATCTGCGACAGCCAGAGAATCCAAGCCAGTTTCATAAATCTCCTTGCTCCGTGTGGGCCGCAGCCGACCTGCCTCCATGAAAGGAGCCGGACAACACTGCGACTTGGCGTTATGGGGAGGCGGCCGTGGCATCGGGGCCGCCCCGTGGGCAGCCCTCAATAGATTGTGGGAGGGCTGCGCCTTGCTCACCAGAACTGGTGGGTGAGCGGAAGTGGGCGCAAGTTAGGGGGCGAACCCAAAACTCATCCTGAACAGCGATTGTTGACATTCAGGTTTGTTGTCAGGGTCTTTTTTGGGCCGGGTACGCGCATTCAGGATTTTGCGGGCACACCGTCGAGGTGATTCGAGGCCGTGTTGATCAAGACCCTGGCGTCAAGGTATTGCGAGATTCATCACGCTTTTTGCGAGTTGCAGTCAGTGCGAGCGCATTGCCGCCGGCCGCATCGCTGGTCACTCTCCGGCTGCAATGCCGGCAAGGTTTTGCCAACCATCGGTAGCCCGGGTAAGCGCAGCGCACCCGGGATGTATTGCGTGGTGGTTTGTCAGTTGGTCACGTTGGCCGATCATCCCGGGTGCGCTGCGCTTACCCGGGCTACGTTGCTGGTTCCTGTTTTCTGGTTTCCAGCTTCTGCTTGCTTGCTCAAAGAGCCGCAGCGACGCGGCTGCCCTGATCGATCGCGCGTTTGGCGTCCAGCTCGGCGGCGACATCGGCCCCGCCAATGATGTGCACGCTGCGACCAGCGGCTTGCAGCGCATCGGCCAGCGTGCGGCGGGGCTCCTGGCCGGCACACACCACGACCGTGCCGACATCCAGCAACTGCTCCTGGCCGTCGATGCGGATGCGCAGGCCGGCATCGTCCACGCCCAGGTACTCGACGCCGCCGAGCATCTTCACGCCCTTGGCCTTGAGCGTGGCACGGTGGATCCAGCCGGTGGTCTTGCCGAGCTTGGCGCCGGGCTTGCCGGGGCTGCGTTGCAGCAGCCAGACCTTGCGGGCAGGGGCTTCGGGCTGCGGGGTGGCCAGCGCGCCACGGCTTTCAAAGCTGGCATCCACGCCCCATTCGGCCATCCAGCGTGCCGGGTCCAGCGCAGGCGAGGGGCCTTCGTGCACCAGGAACTCACCGACATCGAAGCCAATGCCGCCGGCGCCGATGATGGCCACCTTGTCGGCAGCCTTCACTCGTCCCAGCAGCACGTCGAGGTAGCTGACCACCATCGGATGATCGGCGCCGGGGAAGTTGACCTTGCGCGGGCTGATGCCGGTAGCCACCACCACTTCGTCGAAATCGGCCAACGTGGTCACATCTGCTGGCGTGTCCAGGCGCAGGCTGACCCCGGTTTCGGCCAGCTTGTGGCGGAAATAGCGCAGGGTTTCGTGGAACTCCTCCTTGCCGGGGATGCGCTTGGCCACGTTGAACTGGCCGCCAATCTCGGAGGCCGCGTCAAACAGGGTGACCTTGTGGCCGCGTTCGGCCGCCACCGTGGCACAGGCCAGGCCGGCCGGGCCGGCACCCACCACCGCCACGCGTTTGGCGGCGATGGTCGGCTGATAGACCAGCTCGGTTTCGTGCGCGGCACGCGGGTTGACCAGGCAGCTGGCGCGCTTCTGCTGGAACACATGGTCCAGGCAGGCCTGGTTGCAGGCGATGCAGGTATTGATCGCTTCGGGCTTGCCGGCCTTGGCCTTGGCCGGCCATTGCGGGTCGGCCAGCAGCGGACGGGCCAGCGACACCATGTCGGCGCCGCCGCCGGCGAGGATGCCCTCGGCCACGTCCGGCATGTTGATCCGGTTGGTGGCGATCAGCGGAATGCCGACCTGCGGCTTGAGCTTGGCGGTGACGCCGGCAAAGGCGGCGCGCGGCACCGAGGTGGCGATGGTGGGGATGCGCGCCTCATGCCAGCCGATACCGGAGTTGATCAGGGTTGCGCCGGCGGCTTCGATGGCCTGCGCCTGCTGCACGATCTCCTGCCAGTTGCTGCCGTCCTCGACCAGGTCCACCAGCGACAGCCGGTAGATGATGATGAAGTCCGGGCCGCAGGCCTCACGGATGCGGCGCACGATCTCCACCGCAAAACGCATGCGCTTGGCCGCGTCACCGCCCCAGGCATCGCTGCGGCCATTGGTGCGCGGGGCGATGAATTCATTGATCAGATAGCCTTCCGAGCCCATCACCTCGACGCCGTCGTAGCCGGCATCACGTGCATAGCGGGCGGCGCGGGCGTAGTCGGCGATATGCCGTTCGACGCCACCGGCCGACAGCGCGCGCGGAGTAAACGGGTTGATCGGTGCCTTGCGCTTGGACGGAGCCACCTGCAGCGGGTGATAGCCGTAGCGGCCGGCATGCAGTAGCTGCAGGCAGATCTTGGCGTCGTGTGAATGCACCGCAGCGGTCACCTGGCGGTGCCGGCTGACTTCCCAGGGCCAGGACAGCTTGCTGCCAAAGGGCGTGAGCCAACCCACCACGTTGGGGGCGAAGCCGCCGGTGACCAGCAAGGCCGCGCCACCGGCGGCACGCTCGCCGAAATAGGCGGCCAGCTTGGGGAAGTCGCGGGCATGGTCTTCCAGCCCGGTATGCATCGATCCCATCAGGATGCGGTTGCGCAGCTGGGTGAAGCCCAGATCCAGCGGCGCGAACAGGTGCGGGTAGGGCGGAGCGGTGGCTGGCGTCATGATGGATACGCTTGCGTACGGAAACGGCATTCTGACTGGCATTGGGCTGTCACTCAATCCTTGCCCTTTTCCGGAGTGAGACCGATTCCGGGAGTGTGACGTCCGCATTACAATGCGCGCCGCCCGTCCGCCGGGTATTCCTTTCCCAAGGTTCGACCCCCCGTGAACGATCCCAGCCGCCCAACCCCCACTAACGCCATCGCACCACGGCTCTGGCTGCTGGTGGCTGGCGTGGTCGTACTGGGGGCTATCGCCCGGCTGGGCTTGTGGTGGGCCTATGCCGGTGAGGAGCGCGGGCTTGCGATGTTGTGGCCTGTGCTGGGCACCGGGCTGCGCTATGACCTTGTGGTCGGAGCCACCGCTGCCTGCCTCGTCGGCCTGGTCTGTGCACCGCTCTGGTTGCTTGGGCAACGGCGGCGGGCGGTGAGGTTGGCGCAGATCCTGCTGGTGGCGTTGCTGCTGCTGTTTGCATTGGCCGCCAGCTGTGAACACTTCTATTACGCGTTCTACAAGACCCGCTTCGACCCGATCGTGTTTGGATTGTTCGAAGACGATACCGGGGCCGTGCTGGAAACGATCTGGAACGACTACCCGGTAGTGCGCGGGGGGCTGGGCCTGGTCGTGGCCGGGCTCGGAATCGCGTGGCTGACCCGTCACGCCGGGCAGTGGCTGGAGCAGCATTGGCGTTGGCCGCACAGGCGCTGGCTGCAGGTTTCGGTGGTGGTGGTGCAATGCCTGCTGCTGGTGCTGTTGGCGCGCGGCAGCGTGGGTACGTTCCCACTGATCCGTCGCGACGTCACTGTCTCGACAGATCCCTTCGTCAATACGTTGGTGCTCAATGCCCCGTTGACGCTGTATCGCGCCGCGCGGGTCCGTGGCAAGGAAACCGATATTGGCAGCGATCCGTTGGTGGGCCTGCGTCGCCAGGGCTTCACCGACCTCCGCGATGCCGCGCTGGCAGCCGGATTGCCTTCCGGGGATCCGGCGCAGGTGCGCGCCGCATTGTTTCCCCAGGTGCCAGGTGCGCCGCGCGCACTGGCGCAATCGCCGCATGTGGTACTGGGCCTGCTGGAATCCTTCGGCCAGGACCTGCTGCGCGTCGATGGTCCCGGCAATGACATGTTGGGGCGGCTGCGTGGCGAGTTGGAGCACGGCTTCCAGTTTGAAAATTTCATCGCCACCCAGAACGGCACGCATCCCGTGCTTGAAAGCCTGCTGCTGGGATCGGCCATCAGCCCACTCACGCGTGGTCGCAATGCCAGCCTGACCTTTGATACGTCAGCGGCCCTGCCGTTCAAACGGTCGGGGTATCGAACGGTGTTCATCTATGGCGGCGGCAGTGACTGGCGCGAAATCGGGACTGCGTTCCGCCACCAGGGTTTTGACAACGTGTATGACGCGCGCGACATCCGCCAGCGCTTCCCCGCGGCGCGCGGCACTGAGTGGGGTTTGTACGATGCCTGGCTGTTCCAGTTCGCGCAGGAGCTGTTGGAACAGGCGGACGCGCAGGGCGAACGCGTGTTCATGGTGCTGTTGACGACCACCAACCACCCGCCGTTCGCCCTGGATACGCCGCGCAAAGAATATCCCCTCGACCCGGCTGTGCTTGGTGAGCGTGGCTTGGACAACAAGGCCGAACTGCGCAGGATGTTGGCGACGTATCAGTACCAGGCCGATCAATTCGGAGCCTTCCTCCAGGCCCTGCGGGAGCAGCCACTCGGCGAACGCACGCTGGTCGCTGCGGCGGGTGACCACAACCTGCGCTCGCACTATTCCTATGATCTGCCTTCCCAACAGCCGGATGTCGACCGGGTATTTGCCTGGCTGCGGGTGCCGCCGGCCTTCATCCCGCTCGACAATGCCCCCGATACCGCTGCGCTGGCGGGCCACGCCGACCTGGTTCCAACGCTGGTTTCCCTGGCCTTGCCGGGTGAGCGCTACTTCGCCACGGGACGCAACCTGTGGCACGGGGCCGGAGATGGCGGCGTGGCACTGGCGCAATACCAGCGTCTCTATACCCGCGAAGGCATGTTGCTGCCGTTGGATGCACCGCTCTTGCACGCCTGGGAGGATGCGACGCGCGCTGAAGTGCGGGCGCTGGGCCAGCCGGCTTCGCTGGCCACGAGGCAGCAGGTGAGGCGGGTGACTGGGTGGATGGCGCTGCGGGACTGGCATCTGCGCGAGCAGGTCGTGTCACGGCGCCACTGAGTCGGCACGCGGACTGGCCGGGCTGGCCAGGGGCGGTGCGCCCCCGGCCATGCAGCTGGGGTTTTACTCCCAGCCTTCCAATGCCAGCTTGCCGATGGTGCTGCCTGCTTCCAGTTGCTGATGCGCCTGCCGCAGGTTGGCGGCGGTGATGCTGCCCAGCCGCTGGGTCAGCGTGGTGCGCAGCTCGCCAGCATCGATCAGGCTGGCCGCGCGGGTCAGGATGCGGTGCTGCTCGATCATGTCGGCGGTACGGAAGCGCGCCCGCGCGAACATGAATTCCCAATGGATGCCGATGCACTTGGCCTTGTAGGGGTCGCCGATGCGCAGTTCCCCGCGCGGTTCGACGACCAGGCCGACGTGGCCCTGTGGCGCGAGCAGCTCGCCCAGCTGTTGCCAGTACAGATCGGTATCGGCCAGGTTCAAGGCCGCATCCACCTGGGTGATGCCCAAGGCCTGCAGCTGCGGCGCCAATGGTTGGCGGTGATCGACCACGTGCGCGGCGCCCATCTGCTGGCACCACTGCTGGCTTTGCGGGCGCGAGGCGGTGGCGACGACGGTAAAGCCAGCATGCCGGCCCAGCTGTATCGCCATGGAGCCAACACCGCCTGCACCGCCCACCACCAGCAGCACCTTGCCGACATTGCGGCGGCCATCCAGTTGGTAAGGCATGCGCTGGAACAGCAGTTCCCAGGCGGTGAGCGTGGTCAAAGGCAGGGCGGCGGCTTCGGCAAAGTCGAGCGTGCTGGGTTTGCGCCCGACCAGCCGCTCGTCCACCAGCTGTTGCTCGGCATTGCAGCCTGAACGCGTCACGTCCCCGGCGTAATACACCTCGTCGCCGACTTCGAACGCAGTAACGTCAGGGCCGACTGCCAACACCACGCCGGCGGCATCGAAGCCGAGCACGCGTGGTGGGTTTTCTTCGCCTGGACGGGGGCTGCGCAGCTTGGTATCCACCGGGTTCACCGACAGCGCACGAACCTGGATCAGCAGGTCCTGTCCCTCGGGTCTGGTGGGGGCTGCCAGGTCCACGTCCTCCAGCGACTGCGGATCGTCGATGGAAAGGTAATGGCGCAGGCCGATCGCTTTCATGCCGGAAAGTTCCGTAATAGTGGGGGGCAGACAGATAATACGCAGGCCACGGTTCAGCTGGCGGTAACGGCGATGCAAACCCTGTAAATCCGCGGGCTGCGCGGACAAAACCGACCGCAGCGCAGCAAACGGCCGGCAAGCCTTGACGTAGCAGGCTCTTGCGCACTTTGACCAAGCTGTATACGGTGCGCCGAGCCGGACACGTAGGGGTCTGGTGGTCGCTTCAATTGTTATACGTGCGTTAACATCGTCTTCACGGCCCAGCGCATAATGTGAGCCGCGATGGCGTGAGGATTAACGGCCGTCTCTGAACGCGACGATTATCGCTGTGCTGGACCATGCCTCTACCGGTTTCATACCCCCGAAACAAGGAGCTGTATTTCATGAACAAGAAGATCCTTACTGCCGCGCTGCTCGGTGGTCTGGCTTTCGCCCAGGCCGCTTCGGCCCAGGAATTCGACGACCGCTGGTACCTGACCGGTTCGGCCGGCTTCAACTTCCAGGACGGCGACCGCGGCACCAATGATGCCCCGTTCGCTACGCTGGGCCTGGGCAAGTTCATCAGCCCGAACTGGTCGCTGGACGGTGAGCTGAACTATCAGAACCCGAACTTCGACAACAACCAGGATCAGAACTGGTCGCAGTACGGCATCTCGCTGGACCTGCGTCGCCACTTCATCAAGGAAGGCCGCGGCTGGAACCCGTACCTGCTGGCAGGCCTGGGCTACCAGAAGTCTGAAGAAGAGTACCTGACCGGCGCCGTGCTGAACGATCGCAAGGACGGCAACCTGGCCGCCAAGGTCGGCGTGGGTCTGCAGACCACCTTCGAAAAGCGCGTTGCTGTGCGTGCTGAACTGGCTTACCGCGCTGACTTCGACGACCAGAGCATCGCTCCGGCCCTGGCTGGCGACGAGCAGGATTGGTTCGGCGACGTGCTGGCTTCGGTCGGCGTCGTGATCCCGCTGGGCCCGGCTCCGGTTGCTGCTGTTGCTCCGGCACCGGCTCCGGTTGCTCCGAGCTGCGCAGACCTGGATGACGACGGTGACGGCGTCAACAACTGCGACGACAAGTGCCCGACCTCGCAGCCTGGCCAGACCATTGGTCCGGACGGTTGCCCGGTTCCGGTCTCGATCGACCTGAAGGGCGTGAACTTCGACTTCGACAAGGCCACCCTGCGTCCGGATGCCGTCTCGATCCTGAGCGAAGCCACCGAGATCCTGAAGCGTTACCCGGATCTGCGCGTTGAAGTTGCCGGTCACACCGACTCGAAGGGTACCGACGCTTACAACCAGAAGCTGTCCGAGCGTCGCGCCAAGGCTGTGTACGACTACCTGACCACCAATGGTGTGTCGGCTGCTCGTCTGCAGGGCCCGATCGGCTACGGCGAGAGCCGCCCGATTGCTCCGAACACCAATGCTGATGGTTCGGACAACCCGGAAGGTCGCGCAAAGAACCGCCGCACCGAGCTGAACGTCCAGAACTAATCGGACGCTTCGGTTGATACAAGACAAGGCCCGGCATTGCCGGGCCTTGTTGCATCTGCAGGCCGGGGTTTTCGGTAAATAAGCGACCCAGTCGCTTTTACCTGCGGATAGCGGTTGAAAGCACCGCTGCCGCTGCCTACACTCGCCGCGTCATCTCATTGAATGGAAATCCGGATGCTGCGTATTGCCCTGGCTGGTTTTGTCGCGATGGCGTTGATGCCTGCCGCCCACGCAGCCGTGGATTGTTCGGCCGCATCGGTGGTGCCGCCGGCGCCGCTGCCTGCCACGGTGATCGCACCGGTGGCGTCTGAACTGTATGTGCGCCCCGGCCAGCTCGGCATGCCTTCGGGCGTACTCAGCAGCACGGGTGAAGAGCAGTCGCTGGACCGTGTGCTGATGCGTCTGCGCGTGGAAAGCTGCAACAACGTTGCCAGTGCCATGCCGGCGCGTCCGGCCATCAATGCCAACGATCCGGCGGCGTACAAGCCGCAGACCGAATTCGACAACACGCCGTGGCGTTTTGACATGAGCCAGAACGGCAAGCGGATGACCGCCGAAGAATTCGATGCCTGGATGAAGGCCCGTGGTGTGCGCGTGGTCAAGGCCCGCCCGGCACCGGCCGAGGCTGCCGCTGCTCCTGCCGCCGCGCAGCCGGCTCCTGAGGTCAAGTAAGGCGGCAACGCCGCAGCGAACATGACCTCGCGCAAGCCACCGCAATCTCCGAACGCCCGCCGTGCTGGAACCGGCGGGCGTTTGCTTTCGCGTACCCGCCCGGCTGCCGCCGCAAAGACCGCACCTGCGGTGGTGCGCCATGGCCTGGCCCGGGTCTTGTCCAAAGCGGGCGTGTGTTCGCGCAGCGAGGCCGCGCGGCGGGTGCTGGACGGTCGCGTCAGCGTGGATGGAAAGCTGGTGCGTGACCCTGAGTTCCCGATCATTGCAGGGCGGCAGCAGGTGATGCTGGATGGACAACCGCTGCAGGCGCAGCGCCGCATCTACCTGGCCTTGAACAAGCCGCGCGGGCTGGTGACCACCGTGCAGGACGAGCAGGGGCGGGACACCGTTTACCAGTGCTTTGACGGCGCCGGCTTGCCATGGATCGCGCCGGTCGGGCGACTGGACAAGGCCAGTGAAGGATTGTTGTTCTTCAGCAATGATCCGGAATGGGCGGCGCGCCTGACGGATCCGGCAACCGGGCCGTTGAAGACCTACCGGGTGCAGGTGGATGCGGTGCCGGATGCAGCGCAGCTGCAGCAGATGCAACAAGGCGTAGAGGACGAAGGCGAGCATCTCGCCGCGCACTCGGTGCAGCTGCTGCGGCACGGCGAACGCAGTGCGTGGTTGGAGGTGGTCCTGGATGAAGGCCGGAACCGGCACATTAGGCGCTTGCTCAAGGCCTTGGGCCTGGATGTGTTGCGTCTGATGCGGATTGCCATCGGGCCGGTGCAGCTGGGGGAGCTCGGCAAAGGCCAGTGGCGCGAATTGAACGCCGCGGAGCTGAATGCGCTGGGGCAGGCATGAGGTTTGGTTTTTTGGATTAATTTCAATGAATTCAATCAAATGGCTGGACTTGTTGTAGCGTTTGATTAGACTGTGGCCCTAACTTCGATGAGGCCACGACCATGCATGCTTTTTTTCGCGTTTCCGGTATTGCGGTGATGCTCGCTTCGTTGGCTGCATTGGCCGGCTGTGCCAGTTCGGGAAAGACGGCTGCCAAGGCTGAGGAGTTGCCGGTGATCGTGACCGTCCCGGCTGCGCCGACGGCAGAAAAGGATGCTCTGGGCAATTACCGTTTCCTGATGCAGGACGGCGAGAACAAGATGAGCGCCGACCAGTTCGACGCCTGGATGAAGGCCAACGGCATCCGCGTAGCCAAGGGTGCACCGACCGCAGCCGCCTCGGCGGAGCCGGCGAAGAACTGACGACCTTGATGCCGAGCCCTGCTCGGCAAGCGGCGTTACCGGTAAGGCCGCTGCCGAGCACGGCGCGGCACTACAGGACAGAAACAGAACAGGCGCCTTTCGGCGCCTGTTCTGCTTTCAACTTCGGGCCAACCCTCAGCCCTTGATCACGCCCAGCTCAAGACCAATCCGGGTGAAGGCATCAATCGCGCGGTCCAGGTGTGCGCGGCTGTGGGCGGCGCTGATCTGGGTGCGGATGCGCGCCTGGCCCTTGGGGACCACCGGGAAGAAGAAGCCGATCGCATAGATGCCTTCTTCCAGCAGGCGCTGGGCGAACTTCTGCGCCAGCGGTGCGTCGTACAGCATCACCGGGCTGATCGGATGCACGCCGGGCTTCACGTCGAAACCGGCCGCGGTCATCTTCTCGCGGAAGTAGGCGGTGTTCTCGCGCAGCGTTTCACGCAGATCATCGGCAGCGGCCAACATCTCGAATGCCTTGATGCCGGCAGCCACCACGTGCGGCGGCAGCGAGTTGGAGAACAGGTAGGGACGCGAACGCTGGCGCAGCAGTTCCACCACCTCGGCGCTGGCGCAGGTGAAGCCGCCCAGCGCGCCGCCCATGGCCTTGCCCAGGGTGCCGGTGATGATGTCGATCTTGTCCAGCACGCCCTTCACTTCGGCCGAGCCACGACCGCTGGCACCCAGGAAGCCGGTGGCATGGCATTCGTCGATATGCACCAGCGCGTTGTACTTCTTGGCCAGCGCGGTGATTTCATCGAGCGGGGCGATGAAACCGTCCATCGAGAACACGCCGTCGGTGGTGATCAGCTTGGTCTTGCAGCCGGCGGCATCGGCCGCCTGCAGCTGCGCTTCCAGGTCGGCCATGTCGCAGTTGGCATAGCGGAAGCGCTTGGCCTTGCACAGGCGCACGCCATCGATGATGGAGGCATGGTTCAGCGCATCGGAAATGATGGCGTCGTTCTCGCCCAGCAGCGGCTCGAACAGGCCGCCATTGGCGTCGAAGCAGGCCGCATACAGGATGGTGTCGTCCTTGCCGAAGAAGTCGGCGATCTGCTTTTCCAGCTGCTTGTGCAGGTCCTGGGTGCCGCAGATGAAGCGCACCGAGGCCATGCCGAAGCCGTGCGTGTCCAGTGCATCCTTGGCCGCCTGGATCAGGTCCGGGTGATCGGCCAGGCCCAGGTAGTTGTTGGCGCAGAAGTTCAGCACCGTACGGCCGTCGTCCAGGGTGATCTCGGCCGACTGCGGGCTGGTGATGATGCGTTCGGACTTGAACAGCCCCTGCGCGCGGATGGCGTCCAGTTCCTCGGCGTAGTGCCGGGTGAGCGGGGAGGTGTTCGCGGTATCGGTCATGGCAGGGTCTTGCGGTGAAGAGGAACGCCGATTTTAGCCTTCCGCGTGTCCGCCCGCTGTCTTCATGCGCAAAGGCTATAAGCGCCATGGTCGAAGTCATTTCTCGGTAATGGGTGTGCACCCGCAGCATCGACTGCACACCCACCCACCAGGAGATACCGATGACCCATGCACGCCCCCCATTCACCCTGCCGACCAGGAAGCTGTTGTCCCTCAGCCTGGCCCTGGCGGCGTGTGGGGCGGGGTCATCGGCGCAGGCCCAGCAGCTCACCGTGGAACAGCTGCAGCAGCGCCTGCAGCGGCTGGAGCGGCTGGCCGGCGTCAGTGAGGGTGCAACCGAAGGCGTGGGCCTGGTCGATCTGGACCAGCGCCTGCGCATCCTTGAACGCCGCCTTGAGCTGCAGGAAGAAGAGCGTGTGGCCGCGGCCAAGACTGCCACCAAGATCACCGTCGACCAGAAAGGCGCGTCGTTCAAATCCGGCGATGGCAATTACGAGTTGAAGCTGCGCGGCCTGCTGCAGGGCGACGCTCGTGTGTTCCTGGGCAGCGATGCCAACCAGAACGACACCTTCCTGCTGCGCACCGCCCGCCCGACCCTGGAAGGTTCGCTGGGCAAGCTGGTGGCCTACCGCTTCACCCCGGAATTTGCCGGTGACAGCGCCAGCATCGTCGATGCCTATGCCGATCTGCGTTTCGACCCGGCCTATACGGTGCGGGTGGGCAAGTTCACCTCACCGGTCGGGCTGGAGCGCCTGCAGTCGTCCTCGGCCCTGGCCGACGTCGAGCGCGCATTGGCCAGCGAGCTGGCGCCCAACCGCGACCTCGGCGTGCAGCTGCAGGGCGAGGTCGCCAAGGGCAAGTTCAGCTATGCGCTGGGCGTGTTCAACGGCACGGTCGATGGTCGCGACGCGGTCACCAGCAATCCTGACGATGATTTCGAGTATGCAGGCCGCGTGTTCTTTGAACCGGCCAAGGGTAGCGACAGCGCCTGGGCTGGACTTGGCTTTGGTATCGGCGCCAGCACCGGTGACAAGCATGGCAGCGGCAACAACTTCCTGCCGCGCTACCGTTCGCCCGGGCAGGCCACCTTCTTCAGCTACCGCAGCGCGGTGGTAGCCGATGGCGAACACCGGCGCTGGTCGCCGCAGGCCTGGTTCTACCGCAATGGCCTGGGCCTGCAGGCCGAATACATCGCCTCGCAACAGGACGTGGCGCGCGATGGCCTGCGCAAGCAGCTGGACAACCGGGCCTGGCAGGCAACGGCCAGTTACGTGTTGACCGGGGAAGACGCCAGCTACCGCGGTGTCACGCCGTCGCGTCCATTTGGCAGCAATGGGGGCTTGGGCGCGCTGGAGTTGACCGCCCGCTATGGCGAGTTGCAGATCGATGATGCGGCCTTCCCGTTCTACGCCGACCCGACGGTATCGGCGGCGCAGATCCAGTCCTGGACGGTCGGTGCCAACTGGTACCTGACGGCCAACCTGAAGTTGGCCACCAACTACCTGCACAGCAGTTTTGATGCGGCTTCCGGTGGCGCGAAGTTGCCTGATGAAAAAGCTGTTTTCTCGCGCCTGCAAGTTTCCTTCTGACGGAGAGCCCTCATGAAGCAATCACTTATTTCCCGTATCGCCACGGCTGCGCTGGCTTTTGGCTTGACCGTCACGGCCGGCGCCGCGTTCGCCCGCGACGTGCAGCTGCTCAATGTGTCCTACGACCCGACGCGTGAGCTGTACCGCGACTTCAACGCCGCTTTCGCCAAGCACTGGAAGGAGACCAAGGGCGATAACGTCGCCATCGAAACCTCGCACGGCGGCTCCGGCAAGCAGGCACGCACGGTGATCGATGGCATCGAGGCCGACGTGGTGACCCTGGCGCTGGCCTACGACGTGGATGCCATCGCCGAGAAGGCCAAGCTGTTGCCGGCCAACTGGGAAAGCCGTCTGCCGGACAACAGTGCGCCGTATACCTCGACGATCGTGTTCCTGGTCCGCAAGGGCAATCCCAAGGGCATCCGTGATTGGCCCGACCTGCTGCGCAGCGGCGTGTCGGTGGTGACGCCGAACCCGAAGACCTCCGGCGGCGCGCGCTGGAACTACCTGGCGGCCTGGGCGTACGCCGATCACATCTTCAAGGGTGACCGCGACAAGATCCTGAACTACATGCGCGCGCTGTTCCGCAACGTGCCGGTGCTCGATACCGGCGCTCGCGGCGCCACCACCACCTTTGTCCAGCGTGGCATCGGTGACGTGCTGCTGGCCTGGGAGAACGAAGCCTTCCTCGCCCAGGAAGAACTGGGCCCGGACAAGTTCGAGATCGTCGTGCCCAAGTTGTCGATCCTGGCCGAACCCTCGGTTGCGCTGCTGGACCGCAACGTCGATCGGCATGGCACCCGCGAGGTTGCACAGGCCTATCTGCAATACCTGTATTCGCCGGAAGGCCAGCGCATTGCCGCCCGTCACTACTACCGCCCACGTTCAGCGCAGTACGCCGATCCGGCCGATGTGGCGCGCTTCCCGCAGGTGCAGTTGGTGACCATCCGCAGCGCATTCGGGTCCTGGGCACGTGCGCAGTCCGAGCACTTCGCCGACGGCGGTGTCTTCGACCAGATCCAGGCGAGCAAGTAGACCGTGTCAGCAAGCGCACAAACACTGCAACCGCGGGTGCGGGGCCAACGCCGGGTACTCCCCGGCTTTGGTCTTGGCATGGGTATCACGTTGTTCTGGTTGGGGCTGATCGTCCTGATCCCACTGGCCGGCGTGTTCTTGAAAGCGGCCGGGTTGGGCCTGGGCGGCATCTGGCAGATATGGACCGAGCCGCGCGTGCTGGCCGCCCTGCGTCTGAGCTTTGGTACCGCGTTCGCGGCGGCTGCGTTCAACACCGTGATGGGAACCTGGGTAGCGTGGGTGTTCGTACGGTATCGGTTTCCGGGCCGGCGTCTGTTCGATGCGATGATCGATCTGCCGTTCGCCCTGCCCACCGCCGTGGCCGGCATTGCCTTGACCGCGCTGTATGGCGGGCGGGGCTGGATCGGCCAGTGGTTGGAACCGCTGGGCATCAAGGTGGCCTATACGCCCTTGGGCATCGTGGTTGCGTTGGTGTTTGTCGGCCTGCCATTCGTGGTGCGCATCGTGCAGCCGGTATTGGCCGAAGCCGAACGCGAATACGAAGAAGCCTCGGCCACGCTAGGGGCCAGCCGCTTGCAGACCATCGTGCGCGTGGTGCTGCCGAGTTTGTGGCCGGCGATGCTGACCGGTTTCGCGCTGGCGTTTGCGCGGGGCGTGGGCGAGTACGGCTCGGTGATCTTCATCGCCGGCAACATGCCCAGCGTGACCGAGATCGCGCCCTTGCTGATCACCATTCGGCTGGAAGAGTTTGACTACGCCGGCGCCACCGCGATTGCCGGTGCGATGTTGCTGCTGTCCTTCCTGTTGTTGCTGCTGGTCAACAGCCTGCAGGCGTGGTTGCAGCGCAGGGGCGGGCGATGAACGAATTGCTGTCGGAACTGCCAGTGGCCCTTGCAGGTAATAGCGCCGTGGCCAAGCCGCGCGATGTCACCACCGAACCGCGCTGGGTGCAGTGGTTGCTGATCCTGGGCGCGCTGGGTTTTCTGCTGTCCTTCCTGCTGCTGCCCTTGGTGCTGGTGTTCTTTGAGGCGTTGCGCGGTGGCGTGCAGGCGTTCTGGATCGCCATCGGCGACCCGGACGCACTGTCCGCGATCCGCCTGACCTTGTTGATCACCGCCATCGTGGTGCCGTTGAACCTGGTGTTCGGCGTGGCTGCGGCCTGGGTGGTGAGCAAGCACAGCTTCCCCGGTAAACGCTGGCTGGTGACGCTGATCGACCTGCCGTTCTCGGTATCACCGGTGGTGGCGGGGCTGGTCTTCATCCTTTTGTTCGGCCGCGATGGTTGGTTCTGGCCGTGGATCGAGGAGGGTGTGCGCGTGCACCTGCCGGTGCTGGGTGAAACCCTGTTGCAGTTGCCACGGATCGTATTCGCCATCCCCGGCATCGTGCTGGCGACGGTGTTCGTCACCTTCCCGTTCATTGCGCGCGAACTGATGCCGCTGATGGAGCAGCAAGGCAGTGATGAAGAACTGGCCGCACTGACCCTGGGCGCGAACGCCTGGCAGATGTTCTGGAAGGTGACCTTGCCCAACATCCGCTGGGGCCTGCTGTACGGCGTGCTGCTGTGCAGTGCGCGCGCGATGGGTGAGTTCGGCGCGGTGTCGGTGGTGTCCGGGCATATCCGTGGGCGCACCAATACGCTGCCGCTGCACGTTGAAATTCTCTACAACGAATATGCCTACAGCGCAGCCTTCGCCTGTGCCTCGCTGTTGGCACTCACCGCACTGCTGACGCTGGTGGTGAAATCTTTCCTGGAATGGCGCCACGGTCAGTCGCTGGCCGCCGCGCATCGCCATTGAGGCTGCTATGAATATCCGCATACAAAACCTGGGCAAGCAGTACGGCGCGTTTCCTGCGTTGGATGGCGTCAGCCTGGATATCCGCAGCGGCGAGCTGCTGGCCTTGCTCGGCCCTTCCGGTTCGGGCAAGACCACCTTGTTGCGCGCGCTGGCTGGGCTGGAACATCCCGAGCGCGGTGACCTCCTGTTCGATGGCGAAGACGCCACCGGCCTGAGCGTGCAGGCACGCCGCGCCGGCTTCGTGTTCCAGCACTACGCGCTGTTCAAGCACCTGGACGTGCGCCGCAATATCGCGTTCGGGCTGGAAGTGCGGCGCGGTGCCGAGCGCTGGTCGAAGGCCCGCATCGACGCCAAGGTCGATGAGCTGCTGGCGCTGGTACAACTCGATGGGCTGGGCGCGCGATATCCGGCGCAGCTGTCCGGTGGCCAGCGGCAGCGCGTGGCACTAGCCCGTGCGCTCGCCATCGAGCCGCGCGTGCTGCTGCTGGACGAGCCGTTTGGCGCACTGGACGCGCAGGTACGGCGCGACCTGCGCCGCTGGCTGCGCGAACTGCATGACCGCACCGGCCTGACCACGGTCTTCGTCACCCACGACCAGGAAGAGGCACTGGAGCTGGCCGACCGCGTGGCTATCCTCAATCGTGGCCGCATCGAGCAGGTGGGCACGCCCGGCGAGGTCTATGACCAGCCTGCCTCGCCGTTCGTGTACGGCTTCGTTGGCGAGGCCAACCGCTTGCCGGCGCGGGCGCAGGGGCAGGTGCTGGAGGTGGCCGGGGCGCAATGGCCGCGTGCGGCCTCGGTGCCGGAAGGGCAGGCGCTGGAAGTCTTTGTGCGGCCGGAGGACCTGGTGGTCGAGGCCGAAGGCGACTGGCAGGCCACGGTCGGCCTGGTACAGCGCAGCGGTCCGCGCCAGCGCCTGCGCGCGCGCCTGGCTGGCGCAACCTCGGATCTGGAAGTGGAGCTGCCGGCCGGTGCGCCGGCCTATGCCACGGGCCAGTTGATACGCCTTGGAGCCCGCCGTTACGGGGTGTTTCCGGCGGCAGCAGGGTAAGGGCCGGGGCAGGGGTAGCGATGATTGTTGCATCGCAATATCATTCCAGTTAAGAATTTGTTATCGGCCCCATACAGGGTGTCGGTCACCCCCACTACTGGAGAGATCTGCATGATGCACAGCAAGCGTCTTGTCGCCGTGGCCTGCGCCGCCCTGTTGTCCGTTTCGTTTGCCGCCAATGCCCAGGACAGCGAGGAGTCGACCTCCCCGTTCAGCGCCAGCTTCGGCGTGACCACCGACTACGTGTTCCGCGGTGTCTCGCAGACCGACGGCGGCCCGGCATTCCAGGCCGGCGCCAACTACACCGCACCGTTCGGCCTGTATGTCGGCGTGTGGGGTTCCAACGTTGATTTCGGCGACGGTGGCCCGAACTTCGAAGTCGATTACAACATTGGCTGGAGCAAGGACCTGTCCGACAGCTGGAACCTGGACCTGGGTGTGAACCGCTACACCTACGAAGGTGCATCCAGCGGCTACGGTGACATCGACTACAACGAGTACCTGGCCAAGGTGACCTGGTCGGGCCCGGTGACTGTCAGCGGCCTGCTGGGCTATGCCGACGACTACAGCAACACCGGTGCCGAGCAGACCTATGCCGCGCTGGAAGCCAGCTACGACATCGGCGACAGCGGTTTCTCCATCGGCGCTTCGGCCGGTTACACCTCGATCAAGGAAGAAGCCAACGAGTGGCCGCGCCGTGCGGATTACTACGATGGTTCGATCTCGGTGTCCAAGTCGTTCGGTCCGGCGACCGCGACCCTGGGTTACTACGACACCTTCGGTTCGGATGCACCGGACCTGCGTCGCGAGTCGGACAACTACAAGCCGGGCGTGGTGTTCACCGTGTCGGTGGACGTGCCCTGATCCCAGCGTGATCGATGCAAGGAAAAAGGCGCCGAAAGGCGCCTTTTTCTGTAGTGCCGACCCATGGTCGGCAAGAGGCATTACCGGTAAGACCAATGCTAACCATGGCTCGGCACCACAGCCGCCATGCAGGATAAGAAAAAGGCGCCCAAAGGCGCCTTTTCCATCACGGATTGACTGTGCGGACGGCTCAGTTCCAGCTCAGCACAACCTTGCCGGCCTTGCCCTGTTCCATCAGGTCGAAACCTTCCTGGAAACGGTCCACCGGCAGCTGGTGGGTCATCACCTTGCCCAGCGGGAAACCGCTCAGCACCAGCTGGGTCATCTTGTACCAGGTCTCGTACATCTTGCGGCCGTAGATGCCCTGCACGGTCAGGCCCTTGAAGATGATCTTGTCCCAGTCGCAGCCGGCACCCTTGGGCATGATGCCGAGCATGGCGATCTTGCCACCGTGGTACATGCAGTCGAGCATGTCGTTGAACGCGCGCGGGTTGCCGCTCATTTCCAGGCCCACGTCGAAGCCCTCCATGTGCAGCTCCTTCATCACGTCCTTCAACGACTGGTTGGCGACGTTGACCACACGCGTGGCGCCCATGTCGGCGGCCAGCTTCAGGCGGAAATCATTGACGTCGGTAACCACCACGTTGCGTGCACCGATGTGCTTGCAGATGCCCGCGGCGATGATGCCGATCGGGCCGGCGCCGGTGATCAGCACGTCCTCGCCGATCACGTCGAACTCCAGCGCGCAATGCGCGGCGTTGCCGTAGGGGTCGAAGAACGCGGCCAGTTCGGACGGGATCTGGTCCGGGATCGGCCACAGGTTGCTGGCCGGCATCACCATGTACTCGGCGAAGGCACCGTTGACGTTGACACCGATGCCGACGGTGTTCGGGCACAGGTGCGGGCGACCGCCACGGCAGTTGCGGCAGTGGCCGCAGACGATGTGGCCTTCGGCCGAAACGCGCTGGCCGATTTCATAGCCGGTCACGCCCGGGCCGATCTCGGCGATGCGGCCGACAAACTCGTGGCCGATGGTCAGGCCTGGCTTGATGGTGCGCTGGCTCCATTCGTCCCACAGGTAGATGTGCAGGTCGGTACCGCAGATGGCGGTCTTCTCGAGCTTGATCAGGACTTCGTTCGGGCCTGGCGTCGGTACCGGCACCTCTTCCATCCAGATGCCCTTGGTCGCTTCGCGCTTCACCAGCGCCTTCATCGTCTGTGCCATTGCAGGGGACCGCAGTGTGAGGAAAGGTCCCAATTATATGCTTTCGACCGTAACCGCCCTGCACTGACCGATGACAGGGGGCAGGGACAGTTACAACGGCTACAATCGGCCATTCCAAACTTTCGGATCTGCCACATGCGCGTGAATCTTCTTGCGTTTTCCATCGTCGCTGGCCTCGGCTTGGCCGCCCAAGGCGCACAGGCTGCCGAAGGCATGTGGGTGCCGCAGCAGCTGCCCGAGATTGCCGGCCCGCTGAAGCAGGCCGGGCTCAAGCTGGACCCGCAGCAGTTGGCCAACCTGACCGGCGACCCGATGGGCGCCGTGGTGGCGCTGGGCGGCTGTACCGCCAGCTTCGTGTCGCCGCAGGGCCTGGTGGTCACCAACCACCACTGTGCCTATGGCGCGATCCAGCTCAACTCCACTGCCGAGAAGAACCTGATCAAGGACGGCTTCAACGCGCCGACCCAGAAGGACGAGCTGAGCGCCGGCCCGAACGCCCGCATCTACGTGCTGGACGACATCACCGACGTCACCGCCCAGGCCAACGCTGCCATCGCCGGCGCCGGTAACGATCCGCTCAAGCGCACCGAGGCGCTGGAAGCCTTCGAAAAGCAGACCATCGCCGCCTGTGAGGCCGACGATGCGTATAGCTGCACGCTGTACAGCTTCTCCGGCGGCAACACCTACCGCCTGTTCAAGAACATGGAAATCAAGGACGTGCGCCTGGCCTATGCGCCCCCGGGCAGCGTCGGCAAGTTCGGCGGCGACGTCGACAACTGGATGTGGCCGCGCCACACCGGCGATTTTTCGTTCTACCGCGCCTACGTCGGCAAGGACGGCAAGCCGGCCGCATTTGCTGCCGACAACGTGCCGTACCAGCCCAAGCATTGGCTGAAGCTGGCCAACCAGCCGCTGGGTGAAGGTGATTTCGTGATGGTGGCCGGTTACCCGGGCCGCACCGACCGCTACGCGCTGGTCAGCGAGTTCGAGAACACCGCTACCTGGACCTACCCATCGATCGCCAAGGCCTACAAGGACCAGATCGCGATGGTGGAAGCAGCCAGCAAGGACAACCCCGACATCGCGGTGAAGTACGCCGCCAGCATGGCCGGCTGGAACAACACCAGCAAGAACTACGACGGCCAGTTGGACGGCTTCAAGCGCAACAACGTGCTGGGCCAGAAGCAGGCGGCGGAAACCGCCGTGCTGGAATGGCTGCGCGGCCAGGGTGATGCCGGCAAGCCGGCGCTGGATGCGTTCGCACAGCTGCAGGCACTGGGCCAGCAGTCGCGCGTGAACCAGGCCCGTGACCTGAACCTGGCCATGCTCAACCGCACCGGTACCCTGGGCACCGCCGTGCGCCTGTACCGCCTGGCCATCGAGAAGGCCAAGCCGGACGCGCAGCGCGAAGAGGGCTACCAGGAACGTGACCTGCCTTCGATCGAAGGTGGCCTGAAGCAGATGGATCGCCGTTATGTGCCGGCGATGGACCGTCAGTTCCAGCAGTACTGGCTGCAGCAGTATTCGGCCCTGCCGGCTGCACAGCACCTGCCGGCCTTCGACAAGTGGATTGGTGGCAGCGATGCCAAGGCCGTGGAGGCCACGGTTGCCCGCCTGGATGGTTCAAAGCTGGGCAATCTGGACGAGCGCCTGAAGTGGTTCGGCGCCGACAAGGCTGCGTTTGAAGCCAGCACCGACCCGGCCATCCAGTACGCAGTGGCGGTGATGCCGGCCCTGTTGGAACTGGAACACCAGCGCAAGATCCGCACTGGTGAAGAGCTGGTGGCGCGCCCGCTGTTCCTGCAGGCCATTGCCGACTACAAGAAGACCAAGGGTGAGTTCGTCTACCCGGACGCCAATCTCTCGCTGCGCATCACCTTCGGCAACGTGAAGGGTTACACCGGCCTGGACGGCAAGGTGCAGCCGGCCTTCACCGACCTGGAAGGCGTGGTTGCCAAGGAAACCGGCAAGGACCCGTTCGACTCGCCGCAGGCGCTGATCGATGCGGTCAAGGCCAAGCGTTATGGCGGTTTTGAAGACCAGCGTATCGGCAGCGTGCCGGTCAACTTCCTGTCCGACCTGGACATCACCGGCGGCAACTCCGGCTCGCCGGTGCTGGACGCGCACGGTCGCCTGGTTGGCCTGGCGTTTGACGGCATCTGGGAATCGGTTGCCAGCAACTGGGTGTTCGACCCGGTGATGACCCGCATGATCTCGGTCGACGAGCGTTACATGCGCTGGATCATGCAGGAAGTGGCGCCGGCACCGCAGCTGCTGAAGGAAATGGACGCTGCCTCGAAGTAAGTTCGAGCGCAGTGTTGTTTGAATGAAAGCCCGGACGGGAAACCGTCCGGGTTTTTTCTTGCCCCCTCCTTTTCGCGCAGCGAAGGGGACGGCCGGGGAAGGGGAAGGGGAAGGGGAAGGGGAAGCCCTTCGCCGGCCGATACAGCAAAGCGAACGCCGCGCTGTTGTAGAGCCGAGCCATGCTCGGCTGAGGCCTTACCGGTAAAGCCCCTGCCG